>CAZMUM010000026.1:0-76637 GCA_964569385.1 uncultured Acidimicrobiales bacterium | reverse complement strand
GGGGACTCGTACCCTAACTCCACAGGCCGAGAGCGACTGGATGCCGCTGCCTGCAGCAGCCTGACGATGGCGAACTGCCGTCCGGAACGTTCGACATCTAGCGTCCAATGCGGAGTCTGATCACCGTCCGTTTGGTAGTGTCCCTGTATGAAGTATCGCCCCCGGATCGTTGATCTCGAACTCGACGAGCTGCTCACCGGCCTGCCTGCTATATCGCTCGAGGGGCCGAAGGCCGTCGGCAAGACCGAGTCCGCGCAGCGTCGTGCAGCTACGACACACCGACTCGACGACCCTGGCCAGCATGACCTATTCAGCGCTGCACCGGAGCGTCTGACTTCAGGAGATCCACCCGTCCTCATCGACGAGTGGCAGCGGCTTCCGATCGCGTGGGACCTCGTGCGCAGAGCCGTCGACGCCGATCCCAGCCCAGCACGCTTCATCCTCACCGGCTCAGCCACCCCCACCAACACCCCAACCCATTCCGGCGCGGGCCGGATCGTCACCGTCCGCATGCGCCCCATGTCACTCGCCGAGCGCGGCATCGAGACCCCGACTGTTCGCCTCGGGGATCTCCTGCGAGGTGACCACCCAGAAGTCTCTGGAAACACCTCGGTCAGCCTCGAGAACTACGCCGACGAAATCACCAGATCGGGATTTCCTGCCATTCGAGAACTCTCAGGGCGGCTCCTTCGCTCCCAACTCGATGGCTACCTCGACCGGATCGTCGAACGCGAGTTCACCGAAGCCGGCCACAACGTGCGAAACCAGGGCGCCCTGCGGCGATGGATGACCGCCTACGCCGCCGCGTCGTCAACGACCGCCTCCTTCGAAACCATCAGAGACGCGGCCTCATCAGGCGAGAGCGACAAACCGGCGAAGTCCACGACCCTCCCCTACCGAGCCACCCTCGAACAGCTCTGGATGATCGAAGAGGTGACCGCATGGACGCCATCGCGGAACCGTCTTCGACGCCTCGCCCGATCGCCCGTGCACCAGCTTGCCGATCCCGCCCTCGCTGCTCGACTGCTGGGTGTCGACACCGAAGCCCTCATCGGCGGTACCGCGGCCGGCCCGACAATGCCGAGGGACGGCACCCTCCTCGGGGCACTCTTCGAGTCACTCGTGACCCTCTCGGTACGGACCTACGCGCAGGCCAACGAAGCACGCGTCCACCACCTCCGCACCCGAGCCGGCGAGCACGAGATCGACCTCATCATCGAACGAGGCGACGGCCGAATCGTCGCACTCGAAGTCAAACTCTCCGCCACAGTCAGCGACGACGACACTCGACACCTCAGATGGCTCGCCGACACCATCGGCGATGACCTCCTCGACGCCGCCATCATCACCACCGGCAAAGACGCGTACCGCCGCCACGACGGGATCGCGGTCATCCCCGCCGCACTCCTCACCGCATAAACAACTGAACAATCTCGCCATCCGGACTGGCATCAGACCGATCAGTTTGCTCAGATCAATGTGGCTCCGGCACAGTCCCACCGCGAATTAGGACCAAGAGAACAGCGGGCGCCTTGCCGCATGAAATGCGATCTTGTGCGTGCCCGAAATTCGGTCGCGGGCGTTGACCAGGCACGACGCGGGCCGATCAGGGAAGCTCCATGCTTCGTATCTTGTACCGTTTCCTCGTAGCGTCGACACCGTGATGTTGCGCCGGTACTACCTGCTCTTCTTCGTCGATGTGACCAGTCGCGAAGTATTCTTCGCCGGGATCACACCCAATCCCACCGGACCCTGGACCACCCAAGCCGCCCGCAACCTATTCCTTCGGCACTCCGACCGGCTCACGGCGGCGAAAGCGCTGGTGCGTGACCGCGGTAGTCAATTCGTCGACACGTTCGACGAGGTCTTCCGGACCGAAGGCTTCAAGATCGTAAAGACCCCGGTTCGGACCCCCGTCGCGAATGCGTTCGCTGAGCGTTGGATCGGTTCACTTCGTCGTGAGCTCCTCGACCGCACGCTCATCTGGAACCGACGCCAACTCGAAGGACTCATCACCGACTACGTCGAGCATTACAACACTCACCGACCACACCGCTCACTCCATCAACGGCCTCCCCATGCAGACCAAGAAACCGGCGCAGACACTCCCCCGCCACCGATACAAGTCGTCAGAACCACGCGGTGCAACGGCCTCATCAATGAGTACAGAAAGGCAGCATGACCTGCGACGACAGAGTTTCGGGCACGCACGGTGCGGATACTGGATCAATCGAGCGCCAACTGGCTACGACACAGTCGAACGGACTCTCATACCGAACGGTGATGCCCACCTGATTCGCCGAGCGTTCGCTCTGCGCACGAGGGGCCTGTCTTACCCCGAGATCGAGCGAGCAACTGGGCTGAAGTATTCAACCGTCCGTTACGCCCTCGACAATCGGGTCTACCTGGGACTCACTCGACTGCGAGACGAGTGGTATCCGGGAAGACACGAAGCTTTAGTCACACAAGCAGAGTTCGATGCTTCGCAGCGTGGCCACGTCCGAGGTCGGCGTCGAGGCAAGGATCTACTCAGCGGACGAGTTCGCTGCGGCCAGTGCGGAAAGATCACGCGAATCGATACAAACGGCAGAGGAAAGCCCATCTACCGCTGCCATCCCGGGGCAAAGGCTGCCGCATACCAGGAAGATCAGCCGCAGGGCTCCACCGGGCAGCACGACTCGGCATCGAACTACTCCGCACCGACGATCAACTCCTCGAAGCAATCCGTGCACACTTCAATGCCAAAGCCGAAGGAACTGCAACCGGGGCGGCGGAGCCGACCCGATCAGGCGCACTCGCCTCCTTCCGAGCCAAGCGACGGAAGCTCTTCGACTTAATGCTCAATGACAAGATCACTGACGACTACTTTGCCGAGCAAGAACGGCTTCTCACCGGCAAAATCAACGCACTCGAAGCCGAGGAGTCCGATGCGCTCCAAATGCACAGCCACCACAACGCCTCGGCCGAAGCATTCGAACGAGCCGCAGCGATGCTTCGTGACCCAGCGTTCGAACTGGGCGAAATCTGGGACCACGCCTCGACCGCTGAGCGACGAGTAATCGTCGAAGAACTCATCGAATCGGTAACAATCTACGCCGACCGACTCGAAGTCAACGTGGCCGGCGCCCCGCCGCTGCTCGTCACCCTCGCTGAGGTCGGCCTGCGGGATCCTGGTACGGGACCTGTGGTGTCGGAGGGGGGAATGCAACCCTTAACCCTCACCGCACCCGATCCGGGGTGGGTGGATCTCGCCGCGGCCTGAAGAAGCCGTTTCCGCTGGTCAAGGCGCGACGACCGAGTTCCGGCCCCTACAAGTCTTGTGGGGTCGGCCGGGCTAGTTCCTGCTGCTCTTCGCGGCAATCGAGGGGCTTGACCCCAACCCCGACGAGCCACCGTCCGACAGCTTCGATTTGCAGTTCATCAAGGCCAGCATCGGTCATGATGCGGCTCATGTCTTGGGCCCCGAAAGCCCGATCGTGCCCCTTGAGGCCTGCAACCGCCTTGGTCGAAGGCTCGATCTTCAGATCCGACACCACCACACGCCCACCTGGCCGGACGACTCGGGCCAGCTCCTTGCACGCTTCCTGCGGGTCGTCCAGGTGATGCCAAACCGCGGCGCTCAGGGCCCGGTCGACCGAGTTGTCGTCCATGTCGAGATCGAGACCATCGCCATGGAGCACCTCGATCCGGTCGACGAGACCTCGCTTGCGGGCGTTCTTCCGAAGCTGGCCGAGCATCTCACCTGAGAGGTCAACCGCCAGGACCCTGCCGGTCGGTAGCTCTTCGGCCAGAAGCAGGGTGTGAAAACCAGAACCACAGCCCGAGTCCAACACGACCTCGGCTCCTGACAGCTGGAGGAATTCCAGCAGACGTTTCTCCGGCCTGCCCATCTTCCATTCCAGGATCCTGCGGAGCGGGCTGGTCAAGAACCATGCTGCTACCCGGCCCTTGGTACCGGAGAATTCGTCGTGGCTGAGGTCGGTGCGGTTCGTGGCGGTATCCGATTCGGTCGGTCCCGGACCTGCGGTAGCCGGTGACGAAGGGTGGCCGGCCGCTCGCTGCACCATGGGAAGAAACTCCTGCAACGGAACCCGATGCAGCCGCGCCGCTCCCTTGACGGTGAGAACCCGCCCGATGGTCTTGCGTAGCGCGAATCCACCGACCCGATTGACGCCAAAGGCTTCGATGACCTCGGCGATGTCGCCGTACTCGGTCAGGATCTCTGAAACGCGGGTGTCTTCGGTTATCCGCGGCGAGTTCGTTTCGTTACTCATCAGGTTCTCCTCGATCATTTCTTCACTCTAGGGTCAGGCTATTGAGACGAAAAGCCCTAATCTCGCAACTGAAGGGTCCAATTTATGAGACATAGAGCTATGTTGGGACCGACACCGCCGGGCTACCGAAGGACTTTCGATGTTGGATGACTTTGATGACATACGCCTGCGCGATCTGATCTTCTTCGACCTGCTCGCCGAACTGGGCACAATTACCGCGGCGGCCAGAGAGCTGGAGATCCCGAAGCCCACCGCCAGTCGTTGGCTGGCATCTCTCGAGAGCAAAACCGGTCAACAATTGATGTTTCGCCGATCGCGGCAGGTTGTACCGACTACCCATGGCCAGGCCCTACTAAGCCAGATCAAGCTTCTGATGCCAGCCATTCGTACCCTCCGGGCCACGATGAACGACAAACGCCCGCAGGGCACGGTTCGGGTCTCGGTCCCGCTCCCCCTGCGACGTTTGGTTGGCGGATCGGTCATCGGTGAGTACCGCCGCCGGCTCCCCGGCGTACGCCTCGAGATTCTCATACAAAACGAGCAGGTCGACCTGATACGCGATCGCGTTGATCTGGCCATACGCCGAGGACCTTCGTCGGATTCAAACCTCGTTACCGAACACCTGGCCGAGGTCCCGCTCTGGCTCTACGCCGGTAGCAAGACCATCGGGTCGGCGGTCGAGGCCGGAGGCCTCATCGTTGCCCCAGGAGACGAGGCCCTACTACAACAGACGATGCCGGCACTGCTGCCGGCGGCCGTGGTCGTCGATGACCGAACCTTAGTGCGCGACGCCTTGCTCGAAGGAGCCGGAGTAGGAATCCTCCCCGCCTTCCTCGGCGAACAACCACGAGCCGACGGGGACCTCAGACGGCTCGGGGACACCGCTCTATCGACCCTTCAGGTCGAGGCGGCCTCCCTACCCGAGCAGCAAGCCGACTTGCGAATACGAGTCCTTCTGGAACTGATTACGACCGAACTGAGAGATCTGCTGGGAATCGTCGACGATCCGGCAGCTACTCGAGGGACTCGGCCAGGGTCTCGATGAAGGTACCGACCCTGCTCATCGGTGACGCCGGGTGGCGAGGGTGCCGAGAAACTATCGCTGGTCAGTTGATGTCGGTAAGTCCTTTGGCCAGCTGGTCGAAGCACCGCTCGACCAACTCTGGCAGGGAGGAGTCAAGGCCGGTTGCGATCCAGTGCTGTAGCGACGATCGGATGGCGCTGAGCGCGCAGGAGGCGAGCAGCCTCGGGTAAAGGTCGGTGGGCTGGCAGCTCATCCGCTGCGCGAGAGCTGCGGCGACAGCGTCTTCCCAGCCGGCCTGGAGCTGAAGGCTGCGGGCATAGACCGAGGGCGTGGCTGCCATGATCCGGAAGCGGTGGATGATTTCCTGACGTTCGCTGTCGTAGTCGGCGGCGACTACCAGGAACGAGGCTTTCAACGCCTCCCACGGCGGCTCGTGATCGGGTCGCTGACCGAGTTGGTCCACGATGCGCTGGAGGCGGCCGGCGTAGTCGGCCAGGACTACGTCTTCTTTGGCAGGGAAGTAGTAGAAGAACGTCCGCGGCGCGATGTCTGCCGCGGCCGCTACGGCCTCGACAGTGGTCTCGTCGAACCCGTCGCGTGCGAAGAGTTTGAGAGCGGCGGCTTCGATGCGCCGCCGGGTCTGCAGCTTCTTGCGCTCGCGCAAGCCGGTCGGTTCAGTCATGTGGCCACCTTGACAGATTTCTACGATTAGTGCAATCTTGCAGTGTCTGCGATATTCTGATGTCGGTCTCTTGAAAGCGAGTGTGTCATGTCGAATTGGCTTTACCAAGTCGGAATCTTCTCTTCCCGCCATCGCGGGTGGGTGGTGGCTGGATGGATCCTGCTGGCGTTCACCGCGGTGATGGCCAACCGCACTGTCGATGCCGGCACCGTGGATAACTTCGAAGTCCCAGGCGTCGAGTCCCAAGAGGCCATCGACCTACTGGACGAACGCTTCCCCGAACGGGCGGGCGCCACCGCCGCAGTCGTTTTTCACGTTGAAGACGGCTTGGTGACCGATACCGAGACCGCGGCCGGCATCGCCGCGACCGTGGCCGAGGTCCAGTCGCTGCCCGAAGTACTGGGCATAACCGACCCCCTCGCCGGCGAGCGCTCCATCTCGCGCGACGGGTCCACGGCCTTCGCGGCAGTCCAGTTCGAAGGTTCCAGCGCCGAACTCGGCAGGGAAACTCTCGACGACCTCTTCGCCACCGCCGCTCCCGCCGAAGCGGTCGGCGTGCAGGTCGAATACGGAGGTGAACTACCAACGATCCTCAAGGAACGCAGCACCGGCCCCGCCGAAGCCATCGGAATCATCGCGGCGATGCTCATCTTGTTCTTTGCTTTTCGCAGCTTCTACTCGGCCGCCCTGCCCCTGGGCACCGCGATCCTCGGACTGGCGGTCGGCCTATCGATCGTAGGGCTTCTCGGCGCGCTGATCGATATCCCTTCGGTGGCCCCGCGACTGGGCACCATGATCGGGCTGGGTGTCGGGATCGACTACGCGCTGTTCATCCTCAGCCGCCATCGAGACAACCTCGAAGCCGGAGTCTCGAACGAGGAATCCATCGGCCGTACCAACGCCACCGCTGGCCAGGCGGTGCTCGTGGCCGGCGGAACGGTCATGGTCGCCATTCTCGGCCTGCAACTCGCCGGCATCCCCTTCGTTGCCGCACTCGGATACTCAGCCTCCCTTGTTGTGGCCGTTGCCGTGGCCGTTGCTATCTCGCTTCTCCCAGCCCTCCTCTCCTTTGCCGGGCCCCGCGTGCTCACCAAACAAGAGCGCACGCCGGCCGCTCGTGAAGTCACCGAGACGATCGTCGCCGACACCGGCGATCTTGACGATCTGGCAGGCGCTGGCGGGTGGGTTCGATGGGCGCATTGGGTGGCCCACCACCCTTGGCGTTCAAGCATCGCGGCAACCGTCGTCCTGCTCGTGTTGGCTGTGCCGACTCTCGACATGCGTCTTGGCCAAGCCGACGCCGGCACAGACCCCACCAGCACCACCCACCGCCGGGCCTATGACCTTCTGGCCGAGGGCTTCGGCGCCGGGTTCAACGGACCTCTCCTGCTCGTTGTCGACCTCGGCCCGTCCGGCGATACCGCGGTGCTCGACAAGATCGCCGCCGACGTTGCCGCGGACCCCGGAATCCAGGCCGTTTCGCCTCCGGATATCAACGCCGCAGGCGACACCGCGATCATCACCGCCATACCAACAACCACACCTCAAGACGAAGCCACCAGCGACCTGGTTCACCGCCTTCGCGACACCACTCTTCCCCAAGCCACAGCAGACACCGACGCGGAGGCCCTCGTGGGTGGACCCACCGCGGGCTTCATCGATCAATCCGACAAGATCTCAGCACGGCTCCCATGGTTCATTGCGGCGGTCGTGGCCATGTCGTTCATCTTGTTGATGGTCGTGTTTCGCTCGCTCCTCGTTCCTCTCAAGGCCGCGCTACTCAACCTGTTGTCTATCGGCGCGGCCTACGGGGTGGTCGTCGCCGTGTTTCAGTGGGGCTGGGGTCGCTCACTGATAGGACTCGAAGAAGCAGTCCCGATCGCCTCGTTCGTGCCCATGATGATGTTCGCCATCTTGTTCGGGCTGTCAATGGACTATGAGGTCTTCATCCTCTCCCGCATCCGTGAGGAATACCACAAGGGGCACTCGAACATCGACAGCGTCGTAATCGGCCTGGGCGCCACAGCCAAAGTCATCACCGCCGCCGCGTTGATCATGATCAGCGTGTTCTTGGGATTTGTCGCCAGCGACGACCCCGTCGTCAAAATGATGGGCATCGGCCTCGCCACCGCCGTCGCGGTAGACGCCACCATCGTCCGCATGGTCCTCGTCCCATCCACCATGGCCCTCGTCGGCGACTCCAACTGGTGGCTACCACGATGGCTCGACCGGATCCTCCCCCACCTCGACATCGAGGGTGAGCCAAACACCAACCTCCCAACAGCCGCCTCCGCCGGGCGGACCGAACCGACGTCTGACCGCACCGACCACCAACTCGGGGACGCCTGAACATGACCACGAACGAGAAAGTCAACCCATACCCGACCCGAGCCGGGACCAGCGGACCAGATGTTCGTCTTGACCCGCTGACCAAGGACTCTTGGTCTCCGCCACCAATAAGGGAGCTGGCTTGCGAGATCTCTGCGGACGGAGTATCCGGACTCGTCGCCACGCACCGTAAGGGAGAGGGCCGATGAGCAGCCACTCCAACGACGCTGACATCCCCGACGGTGCCGAATTCCGACGTGTCACACCAGAATTCGACGAACACACCATCCCCGCGGCGCTACTCGACAACCATCAAATCGCGGCCGGGACCTGGGGTCTACTCAGGGTCACCCAAGGATCCCTCGAGTTCATCTTCGACGATCAACCCGACCAACCGCGCTCCCTAGGGGCCGGTGAATCCATCGCCATCCCACCCCAGCGCTCCCACAAAGTCGCCATCACCGGACCAACCCGGTTCTCAGTCGAATTCTACCGAGCTAGCTCGACACCAGCATGAGGCAACCTGAGCCGCTGCTCGAGCAAGACAAGCACGATCGCCTTCTCGAACGCTGAAACCAGAGGGCGACTGTGATCATGTGTGGATCGAGCACCCGTTCGTATCAGAGGGGCGAATGCAACTCCCACGAGCGCCTTCGTTGGCATGCCGTTTAGCGGATTGGTGGGGCTCCGGTGCGGATGAAGTTGATGGCTTCGGTTACGGCACTCGACACGAATCGTTCTCGACGTGGGGCCGCGGCCAGTCGGGCAGTCGCCATCAAAGGTAGGTTGGAGCCGATCTCGACGGCTTCCTCGTGGCTGGCCTTGGCCATCTTGACCAGGTGAGCGGCAACGATGAACGAACCAGCAGCGTCGGTCAGCGACAGGTGTTTTAGCTGTTCGCCGATGTCATCGACGTCGCCATCTCGAGCAATCTCAACTGCTGCAACTGGGTCGCGGTTGATGACGGCGGTGGCGAGGTTGGTGGTGTCGGAGAGCCGACGATCGGCCACATCGATCACACCTGTCCGACGCTCTTGGCGACCGGTGTCGAAACACAGGAACACCGTGAACAGTGCCAGCCGAGCCGCCGCTGAACCTGGGTCGGTTCGCCACGCCCAGCGAGCCGCCCGCGCATAAGTCAGGCCGTGGGAAATATCGAGCCACGCAAAGTTCCGTTCCTTCGCTGCTTCGAGGCTGGTGTCGTATCGCAACATTCGAGTCGAGACTGCGAGACTCACGGCATCGAGAAGACCCTCGACGCCAGCGCCATGGACGACAGCATCGACTGCTTCTTCAATCGGGGCCAGCGCTGAGTCAAGCAGAGTCGCAACGAGCGCATCAGTGTCGGCCCAGCCAGTATCGCGGCGGTCGGGTGCTTCGGCCATCTTGTCGAGCGGCGCCTCGTCAATGAGACGAATGGCCTTGCTCATGTATGGCAGCGTGTCTTCGCGAGTACCCCAAACAATGCTGGTCACCAGGTGAGGCAAGAGATCGTCAGCCCGATCCCACCCGACCCTATCGAGCAGTTCGCAGGCCTTCTGGGTGTAGATGAGCGAGTGACCATAACCAAGGTGGTGACGAGAAACCGCGGTGATCAGCTCACTAGCTATCTCGTCAGAACTCGCTCCTGCTTGCAACGAAGCTCGTAAGGCACCCACGGCTTGGGCTCGGTTCTCGGTCTCGACCGCCACTTGGAAGTCACCCGGTTCGGCCGGGTCTGCTACATACGTCGGTCGGTCACGAGTCTCCTCGGCGATGCCGGCGAGGGCATGCGTCAGTGGCAATGCCCGCTCGAGCCCATCGAACATGTCCACCATCGACAGACAATCAGCAGCAGCCGGTAGTTCGTGACCAACGCCATAGTCGGCCTTCGGTGCACCGACCTGTACTCCGCTCCAAACAATGTCCTCTGGTGTGGCACCCGCATCAAGCAACCGGGTTACATCCCGAGCTATCTGGCCTCGGTAGTCGGCTTCGATTCCACGTCTGAGGCTTGGCCACAGATCGGCGCGACGTTCTTCGTCGGTGGGTTCGGTGATGGACACCCACACCTCGTCGCCCCTGATAGTTATGGGATGGGAAGCGACATCTTCTTCGCCACGAGTGCACACGCCGTCGTCGACGTTGAACTTCCAGTTATGCCACTGGCAGGTGACAACGCCGTCGTCTAGCTGGCCTGTAGTTAGCCCATAACCCTGATGGGGGCAGGCGTTGTCGACGGCGTGAATGCCCGACTCGGTCTTGGCGACAAGCAAACGTCGTCCGCCAGCCTTGATCATCTTCATAGCACCAAGCTCGAAGTCGTCGACGACACCGATCTTTTCGGTAACAGTTCGGTCAAGCGCCGGATTGCTGGGCGCTGGGTTGTCGAGTGCTGCGTTTTTGAATACAGCTGTTGAGGAAACATTTTCCGAAGGCATAGCTTGAATATTGTTACCTTTGTACTGATTTGTCAAGTCAATCGTTGAATAATTCGCTATCGTCAGCACCTATGCCAGCAACACCGGTGAACGAAACCAAACGGCGCCTCGTCGATCTACTGAAACGTTCAGACGAAAACAAGGTCAGTGATCTAGCCGCAAAACTAGGGGTAACCGACAACGCGGTACGTCAGCACCTCGAAGACCTCGAAGCGAGCGGATTAGTTAGCCGCCGCACCATCCCCAATGAAGGCCGCCGCGGACGTCCGAGCTCGGCATGGCAGTTAACCGATCTTGCCACCGAACTGTTTCCGGATCGTCACGCCGACCTCACCGTCGAACTGATCGACGCAATTCGCGAGGCAACAGGCGAGGAAGGGCTAGACGAAGTAATTCGGGTTCGGAGCAAACGGCAACTCGACGCGTACCAGCGCATCGTTGGTGGCGATGACACCCCGCTTACGGATCGTGTCGACTCTCTGGCAGGCCAGCGAACAGCCGAAGGCTACTTAGCCGAGGTCACTGCGCTCGATAACGGCGCTCTGTTACTCGTAGAACACAACTGTCCAATCTGCGACGCAGCGGCCAGCTGCCAAAACCTGTGTCGCGAAGAACTCGAGATCTTCCAGTCGGTTCTTGGCAAACACGTCAGCGTCGAACGGACCACCCATGTGCTGGCGGGCGATCAGCGCTGCTCCTACGAAATTCGACCGTTCAACAGCAAGCCGGACCCTGCGCCACATGTATAGAAACAGGTGACGATCTCCCCAAACCGGCCGTCGCAGAAGCACACCATCGCCTATCTCGCCTTTATGGCGACCGTCTTTGCGTTCGGAATCGACGTTGTTCTGCCGGCATTCGACGACATTCGTGCCGATTTCGGCCTCGGCTCGGGATCTGGCGAAGTCGCCCCGGTGGTGACCTGGTACCTGGTTGGGAGCGGAGTAGGCCAACTCGTTCACGGAGCAGTTTCAGATCGTTTCGGCCGCAGGCCAGCAGTGTTTGCCGGACTGATTATCTACATCGGCGGATGTGTAACGGCACTGGTCGCACCAAACATTGAACTTCTGTTTGGCGCCAGGCTGGTTTGGGGACTAGGGGGCGCGGCCATGGGAGTTCTGTACACCGCCATTGCCAGAGATCTCTACGAAGGCGACGAGATGGCCAGAGTCATCTCAATAGTCGTGGCCTTCTTCCTTCTCGGACCAATCCTCGCGCCACTGCTTGGCGATCTGATGATCCGATTTCTTCCGTGGCGATCGGTCGTGGTCGCCGCGATTGCCATGGCCATCGTCCTCGGCGCATGGACCGTCCGATTCCCAGAGACGCTGCCGAAACACAAGCGACGACCCATCAACCCCAAAGCGACCCTTCGAACATTCAGACATGTCCTGGGCCATCGCACCACGATGAGCTACATCCTGGCCTTAACTTCGCTCGCTGGCGCCTTCTACATCTTCTTGGCCAGTTCCCAGCCCATCATCGACGAGATCTACGACCGCGGCGATCAGTTCGCCGTCTGGTTCGCGCTCTCTTCAATCCCGACGATCCTTGCCTTGACTGTGTCTCAACGCCTGGTCAAGACAGTTGGGGCCAGACGCATCGTGTTAACTGCTGGCATCGCCATGGTGGCCATTTCGGCAGCCTGGACTTTGCTATCGGAGATGGGCGGCGGGAAACCACCGTTTGCCGTGTGGTTCGGCATGCTCGTCGTCGTCAACTCGCTGTCGACGGTTCAGACGCCTCTCTACACATCACTCGCGCTCGAACCAATGGGCGACAAGGCAGGGATCGCCGCAAGTCTCCTTGGATTCTTCGGCCTCGCGGGCGGCGCCGCCTTGGCCACGGTGTTCAACAATCGAATCAATCTAAGCGTCACGCCAATGGCCATCGGCTACACGCTGTACGGGTCTGCCTCGCTCATCTTCTTCTGGTTTGCAAGACCCCAACCTGTCTCAGCCTAAGAGACCTGCCACCGCCTTCGCTACCTCAATTGCTCCGGCTGCCACCGCCTTCGCTACCTCAATTGCTCCGGCTGCCACCGCCTTCGCTAGGCGTAGCCGGTTCCTGAGATGTAGCCCTGGAGATGGCGGGCTTCGTCTTCGAGTTCGTTCACTCGCCACTTCACGACATCGCCAATCGAGATGATCCCGACCAGCAGACCGTCGTCGCCGCACACGGGCAGGTGCCGGATGCGATGCTCGGTCATTCGCTCCATCAGTTGCTGAACTGTGTCGCCGACCGCGCAGGTAAAGACCTCGGGGGTCATGATCTCGCTTACCGGCTGCTCCAGTAAAGCGGGTCCGTCGCTGGCAAGACGACGGACAACATCACGCTCCGACACGATGCCATCGATCCGGCCCGGCAACGATGACACCATGAGAGCGCCGATTCGAAGCTCGCCGAGCATCGCAACCGCTGATCCCACGGTGTCGTCAGGTCGCACCGACGCCACGTCGTTCCCCTTGTGAGCGAGTATCTGAGCAACGTGCATGTTTCCTCCAGCCTCACGGGTGTAGCGCTTTGCAGACCGATCGTCTCAGCACCCGATCGCACCAGTGTGACATAAGTCATTTCGTTTGAGTAGCGCAGTGGCACCCGCCAGGGCTATATCACGGAAATTTGGAGGGTGGTCCCCGATGGCACCAATGTCGAATTCGTCCATGTTGAGGCTCTGTTCATCGCTGGCCAAGGTGCCATTCTCGGCGGCGGGCCCATCGTCGCTTCGCTGATGGCAGAGGCGTGGCCCGCGAAACGAGCAGCCGAGATCGCCCCGGCCGTCGCGCTAGGAGTAACCGGCTGATAGCTGCCAGCGAGCTGAGAGCTACAAGGGGCGGATCGTCAGCGTCCCGAACCTGGCGTCAAGCTCGTGGGCGATAAGGGCCACGGATCCTGATTCGGGGTCAGACGCCCAAATCGTAGTGTCGACCTCGATCATCCAATCGTTCGGCTCGGGCTCGGAGGCCTTCCAGACCTTCCAGCGATAGGTCGTCGGCCGCGAACCCTCAACCTGAGCCTTGAAGATGTAGTCGGTGTTTGGGTTCATCGTTATCGATGCGTCGGTACCAATGATGGAGTTGCGTTCGTCGTACATCTCGAACGCCGGCGGGCGGTTCTTGGCATCTCGCCAGAACATAAGAGCTCCGAAGGCAGCCTCGTTGCCCTCGGGGAGAAATCCGACGAGCGGTTGCGCTCCAGGAATCACGCTGTTGTTGTGACCCCGCCACCGAAGGGCGAAACCCACACCGGGGCCATTCGATGGCGACGCGTTCGCATTGGGGGTGATTGCTCCGATGCGGATAGGTACCACGACTTCGTAGTCAGTCCAGGACCGATCGCCCACCACGATTAACCGGTCGTATCCATCGTCGATGTTGTTCAACCTGCCACCCGTCGTGCGCCACTCGCCATCCACAGGCTGAGCCTTGTTCACTACTGCGCCCGACCAGTTAATTGTGGTCGGCAACGCCCAGGTCTGGCCCGATGTCCACTTGACTTGAATCGTCTTGGTGGTGCGATCTCCGGTGTCATCGGTGACACGAATGTCGAGTTTGTTGTTTCCCGAGTTGAGGTCGTCGACGGCGAGATCGATGTTGATGTCGCCATTGGCATGCAACCGACGAGTGGTTTCGCCGACCCCCATTGTCACCCACGACCCATTGCGAAGTCGGTATTGCACAACGTCGACGCCTTCTGGGTCGCTGACGTTGCCAAGAATGTTCACGAACGGCTGGGTGAGACCACGCTGGCCGAACGCTGGGCTCTCGTCGTGCCAGATGGCGATAGTCGCTGCACCATTGGCAGTTGTTGTTGTTGTTGTGGTCGTCGTGGTGGTTGTGGTCGTCGTCGCGGCCGAGGTGGTCGCAGTCGTGGGAGGCGTTGTTGTTGTTGGCGATGTTGTAGCGGTTGACGTCGACGTCGTTGCGGCGAGTGTGGTGGTCGAACCAACGGCAGTCGGATCGCTGGTGGGAGGCGTCTGCGTAGCGACAGTCGGGTGCGATGTGGGGGTGGTTGAGCCGGTCGCATTCGGATTCGCAATGTCGGCAGTGGCAATAGCGACCACAGGATCACTGTCGACGCCGCCCCAACTGCCGGCAAATTCCTGGTCGCTGAAGTTGAACACGCCACCATCGGAGGCAACCATGAGGTAGCCATCGCCGAACGGTACAGCTCCAATGACTGGCCGGTTTAGCTGCACTCCGGGCAACAGTTGTGGGAGCGAGCCCCTGAAGTTCGCGTCGCCGAACCCAAAGACACCTCCATCAGCGGCCGCCAGCCAGTAGCCGCCTTTGGTCGCGATGATTGCCACCAGCGGCTGGTTGAGGACGACCCCAGGAAGTATCCCGGGGACCGACCCGTGGAAAGTTGCTCCAGCAAGGCTGAAAATGCCGCCGTCGCCACCGAGTAGATAAAGGCCCCCGCCCGGAGATGCGCTGGCCGACACGATCGGCGCACCGAGGGCCAACGATTCGACTCCTTGAACTACGGCTGAACGTCCGAACGAATGAACCCGGCCCAGGTTCGTAACGATCCAATGACCATCGTCGTCGGGATCAGCTACGAGCACGGTTGCCCGCTCGTCTGGCGCCCAGCTCGAAGTATCGATCGCCGCCGACGCTGCACGAGGCCCGCTGTAGGTGACGACTCCATCGGCCTGTAGCAACCAGATGGACCGGCCGCCGTCGGCAGCGACGATCGATACCACGCTTGTGCCCTCGGGCGATGCGACCGCCGCGTCGACACCGAAGGCGCCGACCTCGCCAGATTCAGTGGTTATCAGGTAGCCATTCGCCGGAAGTTCGTCGGCCTCGGCAACGCCAACGATTACGAGCGATGCCGCAAAAACGGCAAGGCTCATGAACCCAACCAACGGGCGGGTAGGACGCGAAAAAGATCGACCGTTCACAACGGTGACACTTTAGCCACTCAGAGTGGTGGTTGGCTATGTTTGGATCGAACTAATCTGGAGCAAGAAATTGACAGGGAGTAGCCGCCCAGCAGCCAACATCGTCGACTCACGATAGGAGACGGTAGGTTCGCGACATGACGACGCTCGCTATCGAGGCCTCCTACGAAGATGCAATCGAGCGCGAATGGAGCCGACTGGCTCGGCCAGGAACATGGTTCACCGGCCCGCAGCGCTTGGCCATCGCTCGTCAAGCTCGCGCCGCAGTCGCCGAAGCACAGATCGAAACTCCGCAGATCGCCGCGGCGATCATCACCGCGGCCAGGGCCATCGCGGCCACGCCATCGGACATCAGATCAAGTGATGTGCAAGGTCTGTTCCAGCAGGGTCTAACGGGGGTTGAGTACATCGAAATTCTGGGCATAGTGGCTCGCCTCTGCGCAGTCGACACATTCGAGTTCGGTATGGGCACCTTCCCCCGCGCCCTTCCTCTACCGATCGAGGGCGAGCCATCTCGAACTGTGGTTGCAGAAGCGAAACTCGCTGGCGGCTGGGCCCCAACCGTCGGCGCCGCGTTTCCTACCACTGCTCTGTCGGCGGTCCCGCCCGAGAACGAGGGCATGGAAGATATCGCTGCCGCGTTCTACATCTCGATCGAGGAGATGGCCGACCTCGAGATCGTGCGCGGATTACAGCGCGACCAGATGGAAGTCGTGGCGGCCCGAACGTCGCTCATCAACGATTGCTTCTTCTGAATGCTCGCCCATTCGTCGATGCTCCGTGCGAGCTCGCCCAAATTCGGTGTCCAGGCCCAGCTAGCCGGAATCAAAGATTTGTCTGTCGATGTTGGCGTTGCCGGCGCTCGTTACATCATGGCCGCGGCCGACGCAGCGGTGCTTCGTGACGACGTAGAACTGGTCGACGCCAGAGCCCAACTGGTCGCCGAACTTGGTGAAGCCGCCGCCGCTAGGACATTTGCGGTGGCAGGCAACTTCGAGATGATGAATCGCCTCCTCGACGCCCTAGGCGTCGGCCCCATGGGCCCGACCGCCAACCTGGCCGAAGACCTCGGCGTCGAAATCCCCACCCACTTCGCCAACTAGCAAACTGCTTTCGGTGGGAGTTACCCACCGCCACGGTGCACAACTCGGCCCGCAAGCCTTTCGGTGGGGATTACCCACCGCTAAAGCGGGTGGCGAGGTCGGCGGCGATTTCGGCTATGGAACGGCCGACGGTGTCGACGGTGCTGAACCGTTCGTAGCCATGTCGACGTTCTGCCAGTAGCTCATCGATGCGACCGACCGGATCCGCGGCGTCGGCAAACAACGGCCTCATCGCAATCCCGTCGGCTAGAACCCGCTTCGCAATTGTGGCCGCGTCGGCCACAAGCGCAATCACGTCGTACTCGGGTACGAGGAGATCGACGTTGTGGTCGTCGAGCATGAAACGGCCACCGGTGGCCACGACAACGTTGTGGCGGCCAGACAGCTCGACCGCGATTGCGCGTTCCATCGACCGGAAGGCTTGCTCGCCGAGAGTGTGAAAGATGGCTTCGATCGACCCATGTCGTTCGATGATCAACTCGTCGGTGTCGACGAAGTCGAGCCCGATGGCGTCGGCCAAAGCGCGCCCGATCGACGACTTTCCGGTTCCCATGAATCCCGTTAGCAAGATGTTGGTCATCGAGGTGTGTCCTTCGTGAGGTGCCGACCTTAGGGCTAAAAGTTGGCTGCTCCTTGCTTGTCGATGCCGGCTTCATGACTATCGTGCAGCGATGACCACAGTCGCCCAACAGACAATCGAGCTTCTTCGTAACGCCAACATCGACATGTTGTTCTGCTTGCCAGGCGTTCAGAACGACAATTTCTTCGACGCTTTGGTCGATGCCACCGACATCAGGCCCATCATGGCGAGACACGAGCAGGGCACCGCCTACATGGCGCTCGGCGCGAGCCAAGCCACGGGCAAGCCGTCTGCCTGTGCCGTTGTTCCTGGTCCTGGCCTGCTCAATGCCGGCGCCGGTCTTACCAGTGCCTATTGGGCCGGCGGGCGAGTCATCGCCCTAAGTGGTGCAGTTCCGCACAACTCTCGCGGTCGGGCCGCCGGTGTGCTTCACGATCTGCCAGACCAGACCGCAGTATTGCGACAGCTAACCAAGTCGACCGAGTACATCTCCGACGGAGAGACTGCCACCGACGCTCTTCAGCGTGTTCTCGACAATGTGTTCGCTGGCGCGCCTCGCCCCGTCGGCCTCGAAGTTCCGGCCGATCGGTGGCTCGCGACGGTGACCGGTGAGTTGAAAAAGCCATCAACGGATAGGCCGGTACCCGATGCCGGCCAGATAGCCGCACTGGCCGACCTTGTCGCCAAAGCCAAACGACCGCTGATTGCTGTTGGTGGCGGGGCTCAAGACGCCGCGCCAAGTATCCGGACCTTGGTCGACACTCTTCGGTGCCCCGTCTTCACCAGGCGCCAAGGTCATGGAGTTGTCGACTGCCGCCACCCTCTTTGGTGCCCATTACCGGTCGGGCGCGAGTTCTGGCGCGATGCCGACTTGGTCATCGCCATCGGAACCAGGCTCGAGTTCCCGTCGCGCTGGGGAACCGACAACGACCAGACGATCGTCAGCATCAACATCGACAACCACGACCTCGATCTGTTCGGTCTTGACACCATCGGCATTCACGCCGACGCGCAGACGACAGTCGATGCTCTCCTCGCCGAGCTATCACCTCAGAGTGACCGCTATGACTTCAGCGTCGACGTCGCCGCAAAGATGACCGAGTTCAACGCCGCGACCGAACACCTCGTACCTCAACGTGAACACATGGCGGCCATTAGGGCCGCTCTTCCAGACAACGGCGTGCTGGTTGAAGACGTAACTCAAATGGGGTTCGCCGCTCACATTTTGTTCGAACACCGCCACCCCCGCTCGTTTCTGTCCACTGGTGCGGCCGGAACTCTTGGAGCCTGCGTCCCCCACGCCATTGGAGCCCAAGTCGCTCTTCGGGGTCGAAACGTGCTTGGGGTGGTTGGCGATGGGGGCTTCATGTTCTCAGCAACCGAGCTAGCCACCGCGGTTCAGCACGATATTCCAGTCACGATCTTGTTGTATGAGGACGGCGCCTTCGGGAACGTAAAGCGCATCCAGACCGAAACCTTCGGCGCCGACCGCACCATCGCCTCAACCCTCCAGAACCCCGACTTCGTGAAGTTCGGCGAGAGCTTTGGCGTCCACACCCAAGGTGTTGACACCGCCGCGGGTGTCGAGGCTGCGCTCGTCGAAGCGTTCGGGCACGATGGGCCGTCTTTGGTGGTGTGTCAGATCGGCACCGTCCCTAACCCATGGCCTTTCCTTTCCCAGGGCCCTGTTCGCGGTCAGCGCTAACGGGCGGTCGACCTCGTGGACGACAATCTCACAGTTAGCTGGCGCGGCGAGTTCGCCAACGCCGAAGTCAACGAGTTACACGCCGAAGCATTCGAAACCCGAGTGTTCGACGAGTCGGAGCTCAACTGGGAGGAACTAACGGCGAACCACAGTCTCGGTTGGGTTACGGCACGCGACGGAGACAGATTGATCGGGTTCGTCAATGTGTTGTGGGACGGCCACGTGCATGCGTGGATTCAGGACGTCATGGTCTCGAACCCACACCAACGGAAGGGAATCGGCGTCCGTATCGTCGCTGATGCTCGCGATCAGGCCAAAGCAGCTGGCTGCGAATGGCTACACGTCGACTTCGACGACGACCTGGCCGACTTCTACTACTCGGCCTGCGGGTTCTCGCCCGCCAAAGCTGGACTAATCGACCTCACCTGACCAACGTGAGGGAGCGGGCTACCCCGGCACGCGCATACCGAACCATTCGGAGAGGACATCGTCCCACCGTTCGGCCGGCACCGCAGTCTCGGTCGTCTCGCCATCGATCTTCAGTTTCAGGCGATCGGTCAGGAGTGTCACTCGGTTGGGGCCGTCGTCGATTAGGCGCGTGGCAAATCGCTTAAGCAACCACTGGCCCGTTTCGTTGGTCTGAAGTTTCTGAGACGCAGGGTCGAAGTCGGCTAGCTCGAGACTCACGCGTTTGAACCGGTACTGAGCCGCGGGTACATCGTCGTCGAGAACGGTGAGCGTGAGGCCTTTGGGGCTTGGCATCAACTCGAAGGTTCCGGTGCCGCCATCTTGGGGACCACGTCTATTCAGGTCGAGCGGTTTGATGAAGCTGTCGCCAAAACCGACATCGACCAGCCATGACCCAGCAGCCTGCACTTCGAGAGTCAGATGATCGATCACGTCGGTCGGGCCGCCAAGCAACACAGCCGCACCCAAGAGACGGACTTCGAACCCGAGCCCGTCCAGCAGCGCCGCGAACGCGCCGTTGTTCTCAAAACACCATCCACCCAATCGCCTCTCGACGATCTTGGGAACACTCCAGGCGATGTCTGTTCTAACTCCGAGCCGATGAAATACGTGAAGGTTCTCGAACGGCACCGTGCTGAGATGGGCTATCTGTAACCGCTCGATGGTGTCGACGTCGTGATTGATCGGACCATCGAAGCCGATCCGCTCAAGGTACGTGTCGACATCTAAACCGCCTGTAGGCATAGCTCAACTTACCGCCCGATTTCACTCTTGGGCTTCAAGCCACCGCTCGGAATCGAGAGCAGCCTGGCACCCGGACCCCGCCGCCGTGATGGCCTGACGGTATATGTGATCGGCCACATCGCCAGCAGCGAACACACCCTCGACGTTGGTGCTGGTACCTGGACCAGCGATGAGATATCCACTGTCTTCCATGTCGAGTTGGCCCTTGTAAAGGCTCGTGTTGGGGCGGTGGCCAATCGCGATGAAGAGCCCTGACACAGCCATCTCAGTTATCTCGCCCGTCAACGTGTCTTCGAGCTTTACGCCCGCCAACTTGGTGTCGCCCAGGTATTCGACGACTTGGCTGTTCCACTTGAACTCGATCTTGGGGTTGGCCTTGGCCCGGTCTTGCATGATCTGGCTAGCCCTGAGCGCGTCGCGACGGTGCACGATCGTGACCCGCGACGCAAACTTTGTTAGGAAACTTGCTTCTTCCAGGGCCGAATCGCCACCGCCAACAACGATGATCTCCTGGTCACCAAAGAAAAACCCGTCGCATGTGGCACATGTGGAAACGCCATGACCGATGAGGTCGATCTCGCGGTCGAGATTGAGCATTACCGACTGGGCTCCAGTAGCAACGATGAGAGTTCGGCCCTGGTAGGTGGGCTCGGCGGCATCTGGGTCACCAACCCAAACCCCAAATGGCCGAGACGATAGATCGACCTTGCTTACTTTCTCGGTGCGAATGTCGGCTCCGAAACGGGCCGCCTGGGCGCGCATGTTGATCATGAGGTCTGGGCCCATGATGCCTTCGGGGAACCCTGGGAAGTTCTCGACTTCGGTGGTCAACATGAGCTGTCCGCCGGGCTGGTCGGTAGTAGACGATGGTTCGCCCTCAATGACCAACGGCGCCAAACTGGCGCGCGCTGTATAGACCGCGGCGGTTAGACCAGCCGGCCCTGAGCCAATGATGATGGAGTCGAGGATTTCAGCCATCGGAAGTTCCAATCCCAGTTAGTGGAGTGCAGTTCGAAGCTGCGGTGATCAGTAGAGTTTGCCAGCAGACAGACCCAACGAATCACAACAACCCGAGACCACCGTGACATTCCCGGTTGGAGTGATGTTCGTTACTCGATGAGCATTCCGAGTTGACGAGACCGGGCGACCACGGCACCGGTGGAATCCCACAGAGTGCCGCTTTCGATCAAGAGGCCGCCGTCGAGATCGTCAACTTCGAATCGGGCTTGAATCCACCCTGGGGCTGGTCGTCGACGGACGTGAACCGTTAGTTCGATCGTCGGCACCCAACCGCTGAAACCACGCCGAGGAAATACCGACGGTGGAAATGCATCACTGAACAGAGGTAACGAAAACACAGTTGGTTCTTCGCCATCGACGAGACGTATCCAGCCATCGACGAGCGCCTCATCGCTAGATCCGGCGCCGGCGAGGTCGGGTCGTATACGTACATCGCAGCGCGAAAGGATGGGCAGGTCGATGCCTTGCTCGAGGCCCGTTCGGTGAAAACACTCGTCTGGCGGCCGAAGATCTGGTGCCGGTATCGACCACTCGGGTTCCGCCGTCATTGCGAGATCGGCGAATGCAGCCGTGGCAATTAGGCAGATCTTCCCACCTTGGGTGAGCTCACCACGCAGGGTCGACACTCTCCTTCCAGTTCGAACTACTTCGACAGAGAGTTCGGTGTGTAGCTCGCCCTGAACGGGACGAAGGAAGTGGGTCGTCATCGTGATCGGGTCTGGATGAGACACCGAAGCTGCCATCGCGCGCAATAAGGGGGCGAGGGCATATCCGCCGTTGGCGTTGGTGCCGATGTTCCAGGCCGAGGTAGTGGTGAGTTCGAACCGGCCGGGACCGGTTTCGGTGGGTTGAGTCTCGTCAGCGAAGTAGGTCACGGGTATCCCTTGCGGCTTGGATTTCGTCGTCGTCCCAGAACCCGATCGGGAATCCTCTGGCGGCGACGGCGCCCAACCCTGGTCGAGCGAAGCGATTCGCTGGTGTGCGAGGGTCGAGTTTTAGCGAGTTGCGCCATTGATGCAATCCGTCGGCCAGATCGGAACGCACCGATTTGTAGCCCGGGTGTTGGCCAAGGTCGATGAGCTCGTCTGGATCGTTGTCGAGGTCGAATAGCTGGGGTTCGAACATGTCGTGTTCGATGTACTTCCAGCGTTCGGTCGCGATCGATCGAGCCCGAAGCAGCCGCGGCTCGAGTTCAGGAAGAGCATCACGCATTTCCCGAAATCCGTAGTCGGTCTCGCTAACGGCAACTTGGGGCGAACCTGTCCCCCTAGCGACACCGGACAGGAACGGGTTGAGACTCTTTCCCTCGAGCCAGCCGCCGCCAAGGCTGGTGTCGGGATCACCCCCGACCGCTTCGACGAACGTTGGTAGAACGTCGATGCACTCGATAGGCGCGTTAATCGTCGACCCGCGCGTTGAGTCAGCAGCGGGACTTGGGTCGACCACGATCAGCGGCACCCGAATAGCCGAGTCGTGCAAGTAGTCCTTCTCGCCCATCCAGTGATCGCCCATGTAATCGCCATGATCGGACGTAAACACAATCATGGTGTCATTGGAACGGCCCAAGCGTTCGAGCTCGCCCCACAGCCGACCCAGATGATAATCGAGCTGAGCGATCAACCCGTAGTAAGCACAATGCACGCCGGCGCGCTTGGTGTCGTCTGAGAAGTTCTTCGAGATTCTCATCGCTTGAAAGGCTGTCAAGGCCGGGTGGCCGCCAACTTCGCGCTCCGATCGTTTCACCACCGGAAGGTCGGCCTGGTCGACAAGTTGGTGGTGCGGTTCGGACACTACGTAGGGCCAGTGGGGCTTGATATAGGACAAATGAAGGCACCACGGCGTAGCGCCTTTGTCGCGCAGAAAGTCGATCGCTAGATCTGTAGTCCATGCAGTCTCGGATAACTCATCGGGAACAATGGCTGGCCACTGGCCAGATTCCATCGTCCAGCCTGACGCGCTGGACCCATCGTTGCGAAGGCCGCTGTTGGCGATGTCGTGCCACGGGTTGGCCATGTCGTACCCGTTCGACCGCAGGAAATCGTCGTAGGCGGTCTGACCCGATTCGGGCGAGTTGGAGGCGGAAACTCCGTCGTAGCGGACCACTCGTTTGAAGCCAGCATCGGCGCGAATCTGCGCTGTTGCTCCGGCCGGATCGAGCCCGAGTGCAGCCACGCCGAATGGGTCGAGGACGCTGTGAGTTTTGCCAATGAGATACGACTCGACGCCGAGCGGTCGCAGATGATCGGCAAGGGTGGCTTCGGTGAGGTTTAGGGGTATCTCGTTGTGTCTAGCCCCATGGGAAGTGACGTAACGACCGGTGTAGAAGCTCATGCGAGAACTTCCGCACGTTGCCCCCTGCGCGTAAGCCCGATCGAACCGCACCCCACGGCCCGCGAGCCCATCAATGTTGGGCGTAGCGAACGGCAGGTCGGTATTGGCACAACCAATTGCATCCCAACGCAGCTGGTCGGCCATAACGAACAACAAGTTTCGAACCGTCACCTACTCAGGATTGTCGATGTGAACGCCAACGTCCAATTCGGTCTGACAGCAACGCCTGCGAAATGAGACCGATGTCACCGTCGGTATCTCAAGATCTTTTCTAGAGTGGTATTCAATTACTTCATTACATTATTACTTCGTTACACAATCGCCGACCACACCGAAAGAGAAACACGATGCGTTTCCCATCATCACCTCAAGACGAACGCGGTCCTCGCCGCCGGCGTGGGCCTGGTGGCCGACGACAGCAAGAACCGACGCCAACGACCACCGACGAGATCGAGGCCTGGTTCGTTGGCAGCCTTCCCGATACTTGGTTCTCCGAGCCGATCGAGATCGAGTTCGATCGCGACGAGATCATCGTGACGGGCATGCTTCCTGTTCCCGATCTGGGCAACAACCCGAGCACCGAAATCGCCGAAGAGGCCCGGATCGAGACATTTCGCGAAGAAACCAGAGACCAACGAATGGGCATCGCCGAACGGGCCCAATCGACGTTCCGTCGCAAGGTCTCATGGGCCACAACCTGCGGCAAAAGCCGTTCCAACTACACCGTCGGCAACGTTCCGGTCATGACCAGGCTGTTGATGGACGATCGAGCCACGCTCGACACGCTCATCGACGCCGGCGTGGCCAGAAGTCGAAGCGAGGCCCTGGCCTGGTGCGTTCGTCTGGTGGCCGACAACGAAACCAGCTGGCTAGAAGAATTGCGCTCGGCCATGAGCGCGGTCGATGAAGCTAGAACCAAGGGCCCAACCTCAACGAGGCCCTAGAGCGCAAAGCAGAGACCGAGCCGTTAGGCGAGGCGTGGCCCGAGCGGCCCGGCGAGCAGAGCGAACCAAGAGCGTAAAGCAGAGACCGAGCCGTTAGGTCCCTGACGTTCGGTCAAGTTACGCTGCGGCCATCGGCCGGCACAGAATCGACGGCCGAACCGAGGGGACGCAATGGCAGACAGCGACGTCAAAGCACTGACCGACAACATCGAGACACCTACCTTCGAGAGCACCGCATTCACGAAACCGCCACCGCTTGCCGAGGCGACCGTCGCCCTCGTCACGACGGCCTCGCTTCATCACGCCGACCAAGAGGACTTCACCCCAACCGACATCGGCTACCGCGTGCTCGATGGCTCGCGACGCGATTATCAGACCGGGCACTGGAGCCCAAACTTCGACGCAGTGGGTTTCGCATACGACATGAACACCGTTCTGCCGCTCGACCGCTTGGACGAGTTGGCTGCTCAGGGCGTCATTGGCAAGGTGGCCGATCAGCATCTCTCCTATTCCGGCAACCAGTTCGACCTAACTGGCGTCCGTATGGACTCAGGCCCGGCGGGCGCCGAGTGGCTGAAGGCCCAAGGCGTCGACGTCGTTCTGTTCACGCCTATATGACCCATGTGCACGCGTACCGTGAGTACGCTCGCCCACGTATTTGAGGCTGCTGGTCTGTCCACCATCGCACTTGGGTCTCAGCGCAACCAGATTGTCAATACCGCTCCACCGCGGGGCTTGTGGTGCGACTTCCCGCTTGGTCGCCCGCTCGGAAAGCCGGGTGATCCCGAGTTCCAACACCGGGTACTAACGGCTGCCTTCGCTCTCCTCGACGCTACTGAACCGGTGCTCGCCGAGTTCGAAGAAGCCATCATTGACGACGGGTCCGATGTCGTGTCATGCGCTTTGCCGCCGCGCTCGGACCCCGACGCCCACCCGGCGGTCGATGAGGCCAACGGTTTACGACCCGCCTACGACCGATCTGTGGCCGAGCATGGCAACCGGATCGGCGCGGGTCGAGTTGTTGATGCTGATCACATCGCCGATGCCATCGAGGCATTTACCAGAGTCATGAGTGGTGTCCCGTGGAAAGAAGCTGAAATTCCTGGGGTTCCAGCGCGTGTCAGCCAAGACATTCGCGGTTACTACGAAACTGCGCTGCTCGGTTTGGTCGACCATGCGCCGTCGGCTTGGTCTGGTACCCGCTGGTTCCTCGACGAGACCGAGGCCGGGAAGGTCATTCTCGGGGCCAGAGCTCAGATGAAGGCCGATGACGTCAAGTTTCCAGTCTGGTTCTATATGGCACCGGGAGATCGTTAGCTCTCGATTTGTCGATCCCTCGGGAACCGCCATGGCTCGGCCGTACGTCTAAACAGGCGACCCCTTAGAAACTAGAAAGTAGTGGCCGTGCCTCTCAAATTCCTGATAGTTCTGTTTGCCATCGTTGCTCTCGCCTCGGCTTGCGGCGACTCCGTCGACACATCAGATGCCGACACCGCTGTCGGCGCTACCCCGGCCGAACCGCCGACCAATGCTGGCGACAACGACGCCGCTGTTTCTGGCCCCGCGGCCGGAACCTGCCTGGCTGGCGACGACGATTGCCAAGACACCGGCAGCGATGTCGCAGCGCCTCCGGTCCCGCTTCCTGATGACAGCGCCGATGTTATTGGCGCGCCGATCGAAGCCGTAGAGGGATTCTTCTTTTCGGGCCCCGACGGCATGTTCCTGTGCGAAGTCCTGATGGAGTCGTTTCCGCCGCAGTGCGGAAACCCCGTGGCCGAGGTGGTGGGTCTAGATCTCAGCCAGATCAACAATTTCGTCGATCTAGAAGACGGAGCGCTTGTGACCGAACAAGGAATCACCTGGAGCGAGTCGTATGTGACCTTGTTCGGCGAGCTAATCGATGGGCAGCTGAACGTCGACCAGGGCTGACGTTTAGCTAAGCGCCGAAGCGAGTGGTTCGAGGCGGCCGGCGTCGACGGCACCACGCATCGACCACACCACAATGTCGACTCCAGCAGCGAAGAACGACTGGGCTAGGTCATTTAGTTGCGACGGCGAGCTGTCTTGGTCGAATCCCAAGTGAACAGACCGGGCTATCTCGGCCTGGTCACGTCCGACGGCATCGCAGTGACCACGCAGAATTTCGTCGAGTTCGAGCCAATCGGCTGGGGCCTCGGGAAAGGTCATGTCCCATTGATCGGCGAATCGGGCCACGGTTCGTAACGTGCGACGCTTTCCTTTGCCACCTATCACGATCGGAATTCGCTCCTGGACCGGTTTGGGCTCACACCAGGCTTCGGTGAGGTCGTAGTAGGCGCCTTGGAAGTTAGTGGTCTTGTTGGCTAACAGCGAAACGATGACCTCCACGCCCTCTTCGAAACGGTCAGAACGCTCGCGCAGCGTGCCGAGTTCGATTCCGTAGGCAGTTGATTCCATTTCGTTCCAGCCGGCGCCCAAGCCCAGCTCGAAGCGACCACTCGAGATGTGATCGATGGTGGCCGCCATGTTGGCGGTCACCGCTGGGTGTCGGTGGTGCATGCCGTTAACCATGGCGCCGATGCGGATTCGACTTGTGGCCTGAGCGAGCGCGGCCAACATCGTCCAACCTTCGAGATTCGGACCGTCATACGGTGGCGCCAGTGGGTAGAAGTGGTCCCAGTTCCAGGCCGACTCAAACAGTTCGATGTCGTCGGCAGCCCGCCAGAGGTCGAGGAAATCTTTCCACTCGGCGTGATGTGGCGGAGTTTTGATTGCGTGACGTCCCATACGACGACCGTAGTGGCCAGACATGGCGGCGCGCCCATTTCATGACCGGGCGACGAGATCGGCGAGCTTTTGGTTGATGGGGTTACTGAGCGATAGCTGTGTTTCGGTTCTTACAATCTCGGGCGACGCCACAACTCTCTGGAGAATCTCGTGCAGGTTGTCGTTTGATCGAGCCACGACCTTGCAGAGAAAGTCGCCGCCGCCGGTGACGGTATGGACCTCAAGAACTTCAGGAACCTTGGAAAGACTGTCGACCACGGCTTCGTGTGCACCTTGGCTTATTGAAAGAGACACAAAAGCGACGACGCTGAAGCCGGTAGCCGCTGGGTTCAGGTCCGGGCCAAAGCCGATGATGGTCTCGCGATCGATGAGCCGTTCGAGCCGCAGTTGAATTGTGCTCCGAGTGACACCGACTGAACTGGCCAATGACGTAACCGTAGCCCGCGGGGTTTCGCTAAGCGCGCCGATCAGCCGTCGGTCGATGTCGTCGAGAGTTGTGCTCATTGTGTCGTCCTTTTGACGGTCATGGTGCCTATTGCTTAGCAATTTGATCAGTCGTTCGGTTAGATCGATAGCTTATTGCATAGCTGTCTTGATCTCTATTGTCGTTCTGGGCAAACTAGTCAGACACTCCGACGAAGGGCCGCAACGTGTCATATCTCAAGAAGGTCGACCACATCAGCTACGCCTGCGAGCACGGCTCAATCGAAAAGTGGGCCTGGTTCCACATCGAAGTCGAAGGTGGCACTCTCATCAACCGCATCGACGATGTCCGCCCAGACGACCCAGATTCTTCGATGAAGATCTGGTGCATCGACTACGGCGAGTTCGGCGTGGCCCTGATCGAAGGTATCGACCGCGGTCTAAAGTCGCAGGTGACCAAGTTCGTCGATGCTCACGGCGACCACGCTGTTCAGCATGTGGCATTCGATACTTACGATCTAGACGAGTTTCGTGCCCACCTGGGCGAGATGGGTGGAGATCCTCGCGGCAAGACGCTCGTTCGCAACGACGGCTTCGGGATGCTCAAGCAGATGTTTGCCCGCGGCTACAGCGAGGGTGATGCTGCCGAGAACTCGTTCCCTGAGTATTGCCAGCGTCCGCAGGTCGGCGATTCCGAAGACGAAGTTGCCATCACGTTTGCCGAGGAAACGGGCAAGGGTTTCTACGATCAAATCGAAGATGCCATCGCGGCGGGCGATGAGCGCCCGTTCTTTACGTTCGACAAGATGCCCACCGGCTGGACCGTGCCAAAGGCCAACCCACGCGGCCGCTGAGAAGCAGCAGACCCACAAGCACAGCTGCTGAGAAGCAGCAGACCCACAAGCACGGCTGCTGGCTCTACAGGGCGAAATCGGCGATTCCGCATCCGACCGAAAAGATGGGGATCGGCTCGTAATAGTGAAGCGTGCCCTTCGCGCCTGAGGCCGCTGCCGCTATTGCGATATGGGCGCGAATCTCAAAACCGCCTTGGCCGGCGTCGAGGTAGGTCTCCTCGTCGGTGTAGGACAAAAGCTGCGTGCGGTCGTTGCGGCACCAGCGATCCATAAACTCAAGATCCCATTCGACGTTGATCTTGCCTGAATCTGGCGTAGCGGGCCAATGCGAGATGCCCCCGGTTCCGATGAGCGCGATCCGTTCTGGCAGCGCATCGGCGGCGCGACGAATGGCTTCACCAAAGTTCCATGCCCGACCCAGCGGGGTAAGAGGCGGACCTTGGCAGTTGATGTTGACCGGAATGATCGGCAGGTCGTAGGTGGGCGTCAAGAAGTGCAGCGGAACTGATATGCCATGGTCGAAACGCCACTCTTCGGCAAAGGCAATGTCGTGAGTTTCCATCACGCTCTTGATGAGCCGTTCGCTTAGGTCGCGGTTTCCCGGAACGCGCACGCGATCAATTCCAAGCCAGCCAGGGTCTTCTATTGGTCCGTGATAGAAGTCGGCCATTCCCATCGCATACGACGGCATGTTGTTCATGAAAAAGTTGGCGAAGTGCTCAGCGGCAACCACGACAAGCGCGTCGGGGTTGCTGGCCTCTAGCCGCTGGCGCATGGCGTCGAACGCGCCGTACAAGGCATCTCGAACGGCGGGATCAGCCTGATCTTGACGACCCGTGATTCCAGGAGCGTGAGGGCACACGCCTGCATAGACAAGCGGCATCAGGCGTCCTTCGCGTTTGTGTTGGGCGGCACTTGACCAAGGTTGGCCGAGTGTGCGTCGGTGCCCTCGTAACCGGTAACGGCATACACACCTTCACGGACGGGACCGTGCTGGTCTAGTCCGTCGCGCATCAACTGAAGATAGTCGGCCCATTCGATTTGGTGAAACGCGGCGAAATGCATGAGGATCTGGCCGTTTACGCCAAGGTGATAGAGCAAGCCGATGTCGGGTTTGGCGAGCGCTTCTCGCTCGATCTCACTGAGCTCGTACCCCGCAGCTGCGCCGTGGCGATCAGCGTCGTATTCGGCTTGAACGCGGGGATCGCGGTTCAGTTCGTACAGGAACTTCTGGACGTAGTAGAGGCTCACCGGGGTTGGTCCTACCAGCTCGCCGCGATGTACTGCGTTTCGCAGAACTCATAGATGCCTTCGCTGGCGCCCTCGCGCCCGAGGCCAGACTGTTTCATGCCACCGAATGGGGCCGCTGGGTCCGACATCGCGCCGCGGTTGAGTCCGACCATGCCAGACTCGAGACGTTCACAAACGTTGAGGCCTCGACCAATGTCGCCGCTGTAGACGTAGGCGGCGAGCCCCATTTCGGTGTCGTTAGCCTGATCGATCATGGCGTCGGTGTCGGTGAAGCTGATGATTGGGGCGACCGGGCCAAAGATCTCTTGGGTTGTTATAGCCGACCCCGGGGCCACGTTTCCGAGCACTGTTGGTTCGTAGAAGAAACCGGACCCAACAATCGCCGAACCCCCAACGGCTACCTGGGCGCCGGAGTTGACGGCTTCATCAACGAGCGAGGTGACGGTACTCACGGCCTCGGCGTTGATGAGCGGTCCACACGTGACCGACTCGTCGAAGCCGTTGCCAGTCTTGATGGCACCCATCGCCTTGGCCAGTTTGGCGGTGAAGGCGGCAGCAATTTCGCTTTCGGCGAAGAACCGGTTGGCTGCGGTGCAAGTCTCGGCTGAGTGGCGCATCTTGGCCGTCATCGCGCCTTCGACGGCGGCATCGACATCGGCGTCGTTAAACACGATGAAGGGGGCGTTTCCACCCAGCTCCATGGCGACCTTCAACACCCTGTCGGCGCACCGCTTCAGCAGCACCCGGCCCACCTCGGTCGACCCGGTAAAGGACACCATTCGGGTTGCATCGTGGGCCGTGGCGGCTTCGAACCATGACCCCGCCGACAGTGTCGGAACCACGTTGATCACACCAGCGGGCACACCAGCCTCGTGAAGTAGCTCGGCGATTCGCAACGCTGTCAGCGGTGTCTCTTGGGCCGGTTTGATAACCGCCGCGTTCCCAGCAGCAAGCGCTGGGGCCACCTTGCGGGTAATCATGGCTGCAGGGAAGTTCCATGGCGTGACCATCACCACCACCCCTACCGGCGGATGCCTAACAATGATCTTGTTGTTGCCAGAAGGCGCAGTGCCAATCGTTCCGTGGATACGCACGGCCTCTTCGCTGTTCCAGCGGAAGAACTCGGCCGCATAGGCGATTTCACCTTTGGCGTCGACCAGCGGCTTGCCGTGTTCACGAACAATGATTCGGGCTAGTTCGTCGGAGTGAGCCAGCAGAGTCGACCAACAGTTGCGGAGAACTTCGGCTCGTTCTCGAGGTGGAGTTTGGGCCCACAGCTTTTGTGCGGTCGCTGCGGCATCGACGGCTGCGGTGGCATCGGCTGGAGTACCTGCGGCAACAGTCGCGACCTCATCGCCGGTAGCTGGATCGGTGACACTTATGCGGTCGCCAGCAGATCCGTCGAGCCACCTCCCGCCGATGAGAATCTGGGTCTGCATGTCAGCCTCCAAGTTTCGGAATGTTATGGGTATCGAGAGCGACGGAGATGTTCTTGGTCTCGGAATAAAAGTCGAGGCTCCAGTCGCCTCCGTCGCGTCCGATACCGCTGCGTTTGGTGCCACCAAATGGTGTGGGTAGATGACGAACGTTCTGTGAGTTGACCCAAATCATCCCCGCTTCGAGGGCCCGAGCTACCCGGTGGGCTCGGCCGACATCGCCAGTCCAGATGTATCCGGCCAGGCCATAGTCGACATCGTTGGCAATTGCTACGGCGTCGGCTTCATCGTCGAACGGGATCGCAGTCAGAACCGGGCCGAAGATCTCCTCTTGGGCGATCCTCATATCGTTGGTGGCGTTGGTGAACAGTGTTGGCGCCACGAAGTTACCTCCTGCCGGAGCATCCACCCAGTTGGTGCCGACGTTGACAGTTGCCCCTTCGGCGGCGGCTAACTCAACGTAACTCCTCACCTTTTCGCAGTGTCGCGGATGCACCAGTGGTCCGACCACCGACGACGGGTTAAGTGGATGACCGACCGGGATCGACTTGATCATTTCGGCGATGCGGCTGGTGAACTCATCGTAAATCGAGGCCTGGACGAGCAGCCTGCTCGAGCTAGTGCAGCGCTCGCCGTTGAGGCTGTAGATCATGAAGATGGCCGCGTCCAACGCCCGCTCCAGGTTGGCGTCATCGAACACAATGACAGGGTTCTTGCCGCCAAGTTCGAAGTGCAGACGTTTGAGGGTGGCCGCGCTTTGGGCTTGGATCCGCGAGCCTGTGACCGATTCGCCAACAAAGGCCACCGCAGAAATCGTCGGGTGCTCCGTGAGGGATTTACCTGCCGTTTCGCCGAGACCGTGGACAGTGTTGAGCACACCGGGAGGTAGGCCGGCTTCAAGGGCGATCTCCGACAGCAGCGCTGCGGTCAGCGGGCTCCACTCGGCAGGTTTGTGAACCACGGTGCAGCCCGCAGCGAGAGCGGGTGCGATCTTCCACGTAGACAACATGAACGGTGTATTCCATGGAGTGATGACACCGACTGGGCCTAGCGCACTACGGGTCGTGTAGTTGATGTGGTCGGCATCGGGCAGCGATTGGCCGTTCGCAGCATTCGGTGCTTGGTCGGCGAAGAACCGGAAGTTGGCTGCTCCTCGCAATGCGGCGGCGCCCATAAATCTCATGGTTTGGCCGGTGTCGACGCATTCGGTGACCGCAATCTGGTGGGCTCGTTCTTCGATGAGATCGGCCACATCGTGAAGGATCTGTTTGCGCTGTTTACCTGGCGTCTGGGACCATTCGCCAAACGCGCCAGCCGCAGCGGTTGCGGCTAAGTCAACATCGGCCTCGTCGCCAGAAGCCACGTCGCCTAGCGCGCTGCCATCGATCGGCGAACTGTTGGCGAACACCTCACCGCCGACGGCGCCAACAGGTTCGCCGCTGATCAGGTGCAGGAGCGGCGATTGGCTGAACCGGGCGAGGTGGGTATCGGCCGCGACCATGTTTTGTTCGAATGTGTGCGAAGAGCTGGCCATCAAGCCTCCAGGATCCTAGTGCGGACGTGGTTTCGGTTGATCCGAAACTCGGCGTCAATTTCTTGTACCTCAACACTGAAAGCACAGGCATTTGCCGGGCCAAGGTGGTCCAGTTCGGCCTCGGCGGCGTCGATAAGGGCCTTGATGAACCGGTGCTTAGCGTCGTTGGATCGGCCAGGTCCGATTCGGGCGATGATGGCGACAAATAGGTGAGAAGGATCGCCATCGGCAATCCGGTAGTTCTCCCGGCGAGCAGCACGAGTTCGCAACGCTTCCAGAGCTGGTAGACCATCGTCTAGCGCCGCTCGATGCACAGCATCAACCAGCGATTGCACGTTGTGCAGATCGTCGAGATTGGCTGAGTATTCGATAGTTATGTGGGGCACCCACACTCCCTCGTCGAGACGCGTGATTGTAGACTATCTAACATGTGAAGCATCTGCTGTAGCGTGCAGGCATGCGAATACTGACGTACAGCTCATCAGCCGCCGAGTCATCCACCCGACCTAGCGGGTCAGACGCCCCCTTCGGCCTGAAGGTCGGCGTTGCTGTTGAGGGCGGAGTCGTCGATCTCGCGACCCGGATGGCCGATGTCGACGACCTCGTCCAATTGTTGGTCGACGGTCGATTGTCCGAGGCTGCGGCATCTACCCGAGGCGCTTCGGCCGACGAGTCATTCGAAGACATCGTTGTCGAACGCCTTGTCACTGCACCGACTCGCATCTTGTGCATTGGAGTCAACTACGGCGGTCGCAACGCCGAATACAAAGACGGCGCCCCCGACGCAACGTATCCGAGCGTGTTTCCCCGATTCGCCGACTCGTTCACTGGCCACGAACAGGCATTGCTCCGACCCCCGGAAAGCCCACAACTCGACTACGAGGGCGAGATCGTGGCTGTCATCGGCAAAGCTGGCCGACGCATACCCATTGCCAACGCGAGGCAACATCTGGCCGGCCTATCCATAGGCAACGAGGGCACCATCCGCGACTGGGTCAGGCACGCCAAGTTCAACGTAACCCAGGGCAAGAACTGGCAGTGCAGCGGGGCCATCGGGCCATGGATGGTAACCATGGACGAAGTCGGCGACCTAACCGACTTGAGAGTTCAGACCAGAGTCAACGGCGAGCTTCGCCAAGACGACACCACCGCCAACATGAAGTACTCAATCGAATACCAGATTCACTACCTGTCGACCTTCACCACGCTCCGGCCTGGCGACATCATCTTCACCGGAACGCCTGTGGGCGCCGGGGCCCGGTTCGATCCTCCGAAATGGCTGGTACCTGGCGACGTTGTCGAGGTGACCGTCGACGGCATCGGCACCCTTCGTAACCACATCGAAGACGAGTTCCCAGACGGCAGCGGCGACCATTTCACCGCGCCTGATCCTCGATGACGCTTGGTTCCTCAGCCAGCGCCACCGCTCAGTCGATGCGGTCATTCGACCAGTCGTTGCCTATGGCGTTGTTGAGTGCCCGCGAAGCAATGATGCGCGCGTTTCGTCCGATGCTGGGCCAGCACGGCCTGACCGAACAGCAGTGGCGTGTCTTGCGAGCACTCACTACAACCACGGGCGGGCTCGAAGTGGGCGAGCTGGCCGAGACCACGCTGCTACTTGGGCCAAGCCTGTCGCGGATCGTGGCCAACCTCGTCGATCGGGGTGTGCTCACTCGCACATCGCTCGAACATGATCAGCGTCGTGCGCTGGTGGCATTAACACCCAAGGGGCTCTCGATTGTTGCCGCGGTCGGACCAGCCTCCGAAGCCATCTACGACCAGATCGAGGCCCATATCGGGTCCGAGCGGCTAGCCCAAGTCTTACCGCTACTTAGCGACTTGGCTGGGTTCGACGCCGACCTCGTCTCAACCCCCGTTGGAGAACTCGATGCCTCTCACTGATGACCAAGTAGTTGCCGAAGCTCAACTGCTTGACCAAGCCGAAGCCCTTCGAAGCCAGTGTCGCCAGTCGACCTCGGTCTATCCAGACATGACCATGGACGACGCCTACAGCGTTCAAGCTGCGTGGCAACGCATCAAGGCTGGTCGGGGCGAACACGTTGTTGGCCATAAGATCGGCTTGACCTCTCGGGCCATGCAACAGGCCATGAACATCACGACCCCAGACTCTGGGTTCCTTACCAACAAGATGATGTTCGAAGCCGACTGCACGCTCGGCGCCGCGGCCTATCTCGACGGTCGGCTTGAAGTCGAGTTGGCTTTCGTGTTGGGTTCGGACTTGGCTTCGGCCGACACCACGATCGACGACGTGTTGGCTGCCACCGACTATGTCGTGCCTGCTCTTGAGTTGATCGCGGCGCGCACACCCCGAGTCGACATCGACGGCCGCACCCGCAACGTCTACGACACCATCGCCGACAACGCTGCCAACGGTGCAGTCATCACCGGCGGTCAGAAAGTGGCTCCAGGCGACATCGACCTGAGGTGGGTTGGGGCGATCTTGTACCGCAACGGCATCCCAGAAGAAACAGGGCTGGCCGCCGGAGTACTCGATCATCCAGCCAATGGCATTGTTTGGTTGGCCAAACGTTACGCGTCCATCGGCAAACAGCTCGAAGCCGGGCAGTTGGTTCTAACGGGATCGTTTACTCGCCCGGTCATCATCTCGGCTGGCGACACTTTCCGCGCCGACTACGGCCCCCTTGGAACGTTCGAAGTCCATTTCAACTGATGCCACTGCGTGTCAGTCACTGAGCAGCAGGGGTTTCGCCCGCTCTAAGGAAGACTGCTGAACGGATCGACAACGCGAGCGCCGGAGCGTCCGATGTCAAGGACGTTTCGGGTGACAACGATCAGATCATGTTCGAGAGCGGTGGCTGCGATCAGCCCATCAACGACCGGAAGTGGATCCGGCACTCCAATCGCCCCCCACTGCGTTGCGACGTCGAGCGTGATTGGCAAGACACGATCGTCATAGGCGCCAACCAACTCATCAAGCCACATCTGGAGTAGCCGCGACTGAGAGGAATCGCGGCGCTCAAGAAGGTTGACCCCGCGCTGCAGCTCCGCAACCACAATTACGGAAAGCCAAAGCTCACTTGTCTGGTTGGCGTCGAACCACTCGATGACGTTGGCATCAGCCCGGAGACCCTTGCGTAGTTCCGAAACGACGTTGGTATCGAGGAGGAACCCGGTCACAACTCGAGATCTCGAGGCAGCTCGTCGAGGCGGTCGAAGTCTTCGTCGGCACCTACCTCGGGCATAGCTCGAAGGTGATCAGCCAATCTCCTTGTTCGAAGCGCAGTTCGAAGAATGCGCCGATGTTGCTCTTCGGCAGATAACCCGTTCGCGGCAGCGCGAGCCTTGAGCAAGTGCACAAGTTCATCCTCGAGGTTGCGAACGATCAGTTGAGCCATAGGAACCAGACTATCGAATGCTCCAGGCGATCGCTAGCACTGCTATCATTCGACTCCCGAGCATCACACAGTACAGAGACCCAACAGTCATTCCGACGGCGAATCCAACTCTGCGGCAAGCTCCCAAACGTTCTCTGTCGTCCCTAGGTTCTGAACAGAATTCCAGAGCCTGGTGCTACGGTCGCCACCAAGCAGGGTCGCTGACTTGGCTTGGAGCCGATCGCCCTTTTCGGGCGTTGTCATAGGCGCTTGCAGGTCGAACTCAGCGATCCGCTGGCTTCCGTCGGTGCTTTCGACGATGATATTGGTGGCCGTATCACCGATGGACGCATCGCCGATGACCTCAACCCTGGCGGCCAGATCGACAAGGTCGCCATCGCCACAGGCATCATCGGTAAACAGTCCAGGGTCGCCGGTGTTCAAGCCGTTCATCACCATTGCCGAAAGGTACCGGTAGCTGAACTTGGCTTGAAGCCCAGTCTGGGGTTCGGCGATGTTGCACACGGTGAGCCAGCTTGGGTTGGTGCGAATCGTTACCGACGCAACTGCTGGAGCATCGACAAGTCCGTCCATCAACAAAGACAGCGCCTCGATGGCCGCGTGGGTTCCGTGGCAGCAGGCATGGAACTTGTAGGACACATCCTCGAACCAATAGTCGCTTCCGAGGTCATCGAGGGCACCCATGTCGGCGCTGCCGTGATGGGTCTCGCCGAACCCGAGCGCGCACTCAAGACCATCGGCCCTGGCAATGAAACCCTCGCCGGCCAACTCCGCAGCCTCGATGCCATTGGCCGCGGCGATGCCCGCGTTGTACGGCTTACCCATGGTGCCGAACTGGACCTTCAACCCAGAGGCTCTAGTCGAGACGATGCCGAACCCATGATGCATCTGGTCAGTGGTCAGGTTGAGTAGGCGTCCCGCAGCAGCAGCGGCGCCGAACGCGCCAGCAGTCGCTGTTTGGTGAAAGCCAATGTCGTAGTGACCACGGCCGAGCCATTTGCCGACCCGAACACTCGTCTCCATTCCGACGACGGCTGCGGCGAGGAAGTCGGCTCCGGTCGACCCGCATCGCTCGGCCATAGCCAGCGTTGCCGACATGATCACAACACTTGGGTGGCCGATATGGGCGAAGTGTGTGTCGTCGAAATCGAGGGCGTGAGAGGTGGCCCCATTGGCTAACGCTGCGCCACGGGCTGGGGCCCGACCCCCTCCAATGACTACCGACTCGTCGATGCCTTGTTCACGCAGAACCTGTCCTCGGACGGCCCTACTGACAGGCTCGTCGACGCCGGCGAGGGCACACGTAGCCCAGTCGAACGCCGACAGCTTCGCTATGTCGACGGCCCGAGTTGGCATGTCGCCGAACTGGACGATTGTGGCAAAGTCCGCCAAGACATGACTCACGGGCGGGTCAGAACTCATTTGGGTTCAATCATAGAGACCCCTGCAGAATATCGAACGTCAGGAGTCGCTCACTAACCCTCGGTACCAATTGATCAACAGAGATTGTACCAAACGTCGATTTAGAGCTGTACGGAATTGTGATTAGAGCTTATCCTCACGATATGGACATCACTGCACGGCACTTGGAACATAGCGTTCGTGCGTCAATGGACGCATTTCGGGCAGTAGTCCTCCACGGGGCACGTCAGAGCGGAAAAACAACCCTTGCTCGACAGCTAACGGATGCGCGCGGTGGCACCTACCTGACACTCGACGACGACGCGATTCGCGAAGCCGCACTAGCTGACCCAGACACCCTCATCACATCTCATCGGTTCCCTCTCGCCATAGATGAGTTTCAGCTGGGAGGCGACCGATTAGTTCGAGCAATCAAGCGAGCGGTCGACATCGACCCGGTACCTGGCCGATTCCTTCTAACGGGATCGACCAACTTTCTGACACTCCCGACCATGAGCGAATCGCTAGCCGGTCGGGTTCGAATTCTACGATTGTGGCCATTCTCCGAGGCCGAACTGTCAGGGGTCCCGTCAAGTCTCGATCGCTGGTTCGACACGGTCCCGACATCTGCTCAAGCCGGACGCCTGACACGCAATGATTACCTCGAACTCACATGTCGCGGCGGATACCCTGAGGTCATCGGCCTCGGTGTCGAAGCCCGCCGGGCGTGGGTGGACAGCTACGTCGAGACGGTCACTCAGCGCGACATCGCGGCGCTAGCCGATATCCGGAAGACCTCAGCTCTCCCACGCCTAATCAGATGGGTCGCCGCTAACACCAGTAGCGAGATCAACATCGCCAACGCAGCCCGCGACCTTGGCATCAACCGAGCGACAATCACGTCGTACCTCGAGTGGCTGGAGACCGTGTTCTTGGTGTACCAGATTCCTGTCTGGTCGCGAAAGCTCGAAACCCGCGCTGTGCGCCGACCAAAGTTGCATCTTGGCGACACTGGGTTAGCGGCACAACTGCTGACAACCTCAGCCACAGCGCTAGCCGCCCCCACCGCGCCAGCCACCGGCTCTTTACTTGAGTCATTCGTGGTAAATGAGATTTCTCGCCAACTGGTCACATCCAAGACAGGCATCAGCCTGAGCCACTACCGGGACAATCACGGCCGCGAGGTAGATCTCGTGCTCGAACGAGCTGACGGGGCCACAATTGCCATTGAAATCAAGACAACGACTTCACCAACTCGAAAACAAGCGAAACACCTAGCTTGGTTCCGCGACAGACTCGATGCAGTAGCACCCGGTGCGTTTCGTGGTGGCATCCTCCTGCACACCGGACATCAGTCAGCCACCGTCGGCGATCGACTTCACCTTCTTCCGATTGACACGCTTTGGGCCTCACCCATTGGCCCAAGTGATGCGCCAGAGCCTGGCGTTACCAGGCATCAGAGTGACGACAGATGACTGAACTCGCCGACACCTCAAACGGGTTTGTAACCATGCGCCGACGCGCCTCGGGACTACTGGTACTAGCCGTTCTTGTGTACATCATCGCCCGTACTCAACAAGACTCGTCGACCGTTTGGGGGTATGTGCGAGCTACCGCCGAAGCAGCAATGGTCGGCGGTGTTGCCGACTGGTTTGCCGTAACCGCTCTGTTTCGACACCCGCTTGGCATACCCATCCCCCACACGGCCATCATCGCTATCCGAAAAGACGCCATTGGGGCCAACTTGGGCTCCTTCGTCGAGGAGAACTTTCTCTCGGCCGACACCATCAGGGCTCGAATCGCGGCCGCCGAACCAGCAGCCCGAATCGGCGAGTGGCTAGGCAGCACAACAAACGTCGACCAGATGGTCGACCGTGTAGCCAACATCGCGGCTCGAGCCATCGAGGCCTTCGACGACGATCAGCTTCAACGTGCCATCGACGACATCTTGGCCGCGAGATTGGCCAAACTCGATCACAGCAACGGGCTGGCCGAGCTCATCGACATCAGCCGTAGCGGCCGACATCATGAGGTTCTGGTCAGCGCCACCTGTCGTGTGGCAATCGATTACATGACCGACCAACGGGCAACTCTGCGACGCCTGCTCGGTGATGAAAGCCCACGGTGGGTGCCATCGATCATCGACGACCAAGTGTTCAATCGTCTTCATCAGGCCGCTATTTCCGCGGTCACCGAGATTCGTCACGACCTCCACCATCCAGCTCGACGAGCCCTCGACCGCCAACTCGACGGCCTCAAGGTTCGCCTCCGCGACGACGACAACCTGCGCTCCAAGGTGTCGACATCGGTCGAGAACCTCATCTCTCACCCCGACGTTCGAGATTTCTCGACCCGCATGGGCCGCGACATCAGGGCGCTCATTGTCAACGAACTCACTACACGTGGTTCGGCAACACGCGACACGGCAGCCCGATCTTTGACCGACTTCGGCGTTCAGATGACGTCGGATGCTGACCTTAGAGACCGCATCGACGCATCCCTCTCCACCGCGGCCACCAAGGCAGCCGAGATCGCCGGCCCCGAATTGGCCTCGCTCATCGAGTCGACCGTGGCCCGGTGGGATGGCGCCGAAACTGCCGATCGCATCGAGCAACAGGTTGGTCGGGACCTTCAGTTCATCCGCATCAACGGAACGATCGTCGGCGGCCTTGTTGGTCTGGGTATCCACACTATCGGCGAAGTGTTTTTGTAGACGCGTGCCAGCCTAAAGACCCATGCGGATCCGAGCTTCGGCCGGGCTCTCCGCCTGCTGGCCCCGAAGCACCGCTTCTTTTCGCAGCAGCTTGACGGGAACTCCGATGGCGTCGCCCGCCGGTAAAACGTCGGCCGGGTAGTGGGCAATCTTTTGCCTCGTTGCCATTCGGTCGCCCTTCATGTTGAGGCCCCGAGCATTTGTGCCCTTCTGGGCCTCGACAGCCTTGCCGTCGACCCACTCGAGGTCCCACCACCATTTTTTGACCTTGTTGATCGAGCCATTGCCCACTTTGTCGTCGAGTTTGGCAATGAACTTGCGGCTAAACGGCAAATGGATCGCAGCCCACAAGAACGCCCGCTCGGACAGAACACCTTCGATGTTGTACGGGCACGTCTTCATGCACCGCCCACACGCCGCGCCCTTCAGATTACCCAGTCGATATTTCGTACACTTCTCGACGTCAGGCTTCCACATTTCGGCGCCGTTAAACATGACCTTGTCGCCAAATGGGATGGCGCCACACGGACATTCTCTGGCGCACTTGGTGCACTTGGTGCAAAAGTCCTGGAGGCCAAAGTCGACGTGGCGATCTGGCACGATTGGCATGTCGGTGGTGAGCACGACCGACTTGAACCGAGGCCCCACAAATGGGTTGAGGACCACCTCGCCGATACGGCTCAGCTCGCCAAGGCCGGCCTTCAGCACCAGCGGCACGTGCAAAACCTCGGAGTCGCGGTTGGTCTGGCTCCGCGCCGACCAGCCAAGGGACCGAATGTGGTCGGACATGATGCCGGCGATCTGGGCACCGCGCATGTAGGCCCGCATCGATTGCGCCCCGCTGACCCAGTCGTCGCCGCTAGCGCCTTCCATTGTTTCGTAACCCTGATCGAGCAGAATCACCACAGCGTTGCGGTGATGAGGCTCGATGACCTCGCCGTTACCTCGGTGCGAGTACCAGGCGTAGTTTGGCACCTCGCACACACCGACCATGTCTCCACCTAGGTGATAGGCCAACGCTTTTAAGGCATCGGTGTTGGCCTGCGCGTCTGCCGTCGACCGATGAGGCGAGGCTGCTACCTCACCATCTTGATGAGGAACCATCTCGGCGATCTGTTGCACGTATCCCTGGGCTTGAGGCGTCTTGAACGCGAATACCTTTACGTCGGACTTGAACTTGGGGCCCATGTCGCCGTTGGCGGCTCGAGGGAACCCCCCACCGCGCACCGGCACTCGGGGCACCTCATCGTCGATGATCAGCGTCGTCGATTCGTCGACCCGCTTGATCTTTTCCATGGGGTAGCGGCCCATGTGCAGGGCCCGATGGTCGCCGTTCAAGCGGCCAACGCCGGCCCTCGTACCGCCACGCCCGAGCGCCCAACCAAGGCTCGATGTTGAGCGAAGCCGGTCGACCAGCTTCCGGCTCTTGAGGGGGCAGTCTGGTTCGAGAGCCATGGTCGTCGACACCACCGAAAGGGCGAAGCCGCCGTCTAGGAACGGAGCTCGCAGTGTCGAACCGTGCACCTCGACCAAGCCGCATTGAAGAGCGACTGCGTCGAGATTGAGCTCAGACGTAGTTGGAATATGGGCCACCGCCTCGAAGCCGAGCCTGCGTATGTAGTCGGCAGTAATGACCCCAAGCTCAGTAGCCCGCAGATCGGCGGCAGCTTGGCGGGTGCCATCGATCCATGCATCACCGGGTTGGGCGCCCGACATTTTGCGGGTGAAGCCAATCAGCGTCACGACTGAGAACGGGTGATCGCGCGGCGATCCCGACAACCAGGCGCTCTCGGGGATGGCACCGACGCCAACCATGTCTGCGTCCAAGAAGTACAGACCAGATTTGAGATGGTGAGATCGAGCAGTCAAAGACTCCGGGATTGGAGCCGATTCGAACACATCGCCATCGACTCGTGCGTCGAAAAGATCGACATACACACCAAGGCTGTGACCAACGCTCAGCTCGCCCTCGTTACCACCCTCGACAGGCGAGCATGCACCTTTGAGTTCCACACTGGTAAGTGGATCGTCGTGGCGAGGTAGGCGTTCGAGCGGGTACGGGCCAAGGTGCACCGCCCGTTTCTTATGCGAGAACAGCTTCATGACTCCCCCTACAGTGGACCTTAGCGCTACCTGCTCGATTACTCCCGACTAACGTCGCTCTCGTTATGAGCGACCAAGCCGACACTGACAGGCAAGCGACACAAGACTCGGACGCAGTCGTTGCTCTGAGAGCAATCGTTGGCCGCAGTGCGGTGCTTACCGACGAAGACGCGGCGCCGTTCCTCATCGATGAGCGCGCCATCTTCACAGGCCCAGCCTTCGCCGTGGTCCGGCCCTTGACTACCGATGAGGTCGCCGCCGTCGTCAAGTGGTGTGCGAATGCCAACGTCGCAGTTGTGAGCCAGGGTGGCAACTCGGGTCTATCGGGTGGCGCATCGCCGCCGCTCGACCGGCGAAGCATCGTGTTGTCGTTGACGAGGATGAACGCTATCGAATCGGTCGACATCGACCGTTCAACCATGACAGTGCAGGCCGGGGCGATCATCGAAACCGTCCAACAAACGGCGGCCGCCAACCATCGGTTGTTTGCCCCTGACTGGGGCGCGAGAGGCTCGGCAACGGTAGGCGGTGCTATCGCAACCGACGCCGGCGGCAACAACGTTGTTCGTTATGGCAACATGCGCGACAACATCATGGGTCTCGAGGTCGTGCTCGCCGACGGGCGGGTGTGGGATGGGTTGCGGGCTCTTCGCAAGGACTCTTCCGGTTACGACCTGAAGCAACTGTTCGTCGGCTCAGAGGGCACCTTGGGAGTGGTTACTCGTGCCGTGCTGAAACTCTGGCCAGCAACGCCGCACGTGCAGTCAGCATTCGCAGCGCTAACAGGCCTCGACCACCTGATGGACCTATTCGACCTGTCGATGGCCATCGCGGGCCCGACGCTTACGGCCTTTGAGCTTGTCCCCGAAGTTGGGCTCAGCCGCGTCGACGAGCTGTTTGGAACCGGACGGCCGATCAAGGCCACCGCCGACTTCTACGCCCTAATTAAGCTCGCCGATGGTGCGCCTGTAACCGAGACTCTGACCAAGTTGTTCGATGACGCTTCACAAGCGGGCCTCATCAGCGACGCAGTAATCGCCGCCACCCCTACTCAAGAAGCACAGCTCTGGATGATCCGCGACGAGTTGTCTCCAACACGCACATACAAACATCATGGCGTCGGGTTGAAGATGGACACCGCCGTGCCGCTCGATCGCATCAAGGATTTCTTCGAATCGGTTCAATCAATAGCCGCCGAAGTCACACCCGACGCACTTTGTTATGGGTTCGGCCATGTTGGCGACGGCAACATGCACATGATGATTTTGCCACTCGCCGATGAAGACGTAGCCGAGTTCAAGGCCAAGAAACCTGAGCTAATTCGCCGCGTCGACCAACTCACCTTCAGCCTCAACGGCACTCTAAGTGCCGAGCATGGCGTCGGACTCGAACTACGCGACCGGGTGGCTGGTCAGAAGCCGTCGATCGAGTGGGAACTCATGCGCGCCATCAAGGACACTCTCGATCCACAGGGCCTGATGAACCCAGGGAAGCTGCTTCCAGACGTCGATTGATCGCGAGAGTTAGCTCTGGGTGAGCTTGGCAATGTCATCGCCAGACCATCCGACCGCAGACATCACCTCAGCGGTGTCGGCTCCGTGGCGAGGGGCGTGCCGTCGAACCTCGCTGCCTTGTCGCGAGGCAAACCTGACCGGATCGTGCACGACTCGATAGGTACCTTCGGTTGGGTGCTCGTCGATCTCGATCAGGCCAACCGCGGCGAAATGAGGATCGTCCTCGATGTGTTCGAGCGACACAACTGGAGCACAAGGAATCGACGCCGCCTCGCAAATCTCAAGCCACTCTTCAGTAGTTTTCATACCCGCGAAGGCTTCGACCAAGCCGTACAGGGCCTCAACGTTTCGGATACGAGCGTTGACGCTGCTATAGCGCTCGTCATCGATGAGATCGGCACGGTCGACAGCTCCAAAGAACGCTCGGTAGTTCGCGTCGGTGTACGGCAGAATGACAATCCAGCCATCGGCCGACCGTCGGGGTCTTCGCAGCGGTGTGCGAACTCTGGCGTAGCTGAACTCGCCTTGTTTCGGTTCGAAGGTGTGACCGTTGAGATGCTCGACCAGGTTGAACGCTGCCATAACCTCGGCCATCGGAACTTCAATCGTGTCGCCCTCGCCTGTCACGGCCCGGTGGTGAAGTGATGCCGAGATGGCGTACGCAATGTGTAGCGCACTGATCTTGTCGGCCAGAATCGTTGGCGCCAACGCTGGCTGACCGCTCGTCCAAGCGAACATCGAGGCTGTTCCCGACACAGCCTGGATCACATCGTCGTACGCGGCCTGCCCTGAGCGCGGCCCGCCCGTCGCGAAACCAACCGCCGAGCAGTACACCAAGTCGGCCCGAACGGTTCGAAGGTCTGCATCGGCTAGGCCGAGTTTCGCGAGCGCAACCGGTCTCAGGTTCGAAACGAACACGTCGGCCGAGGCAACCAGATCCACAATGGCACGGTGTCCTGCGTCGCTTTTCAGGTCAAGTACGACGCTGCGTTTGTTGCGATTCAGATTGAGGGTGAATCCGCTCATCGCCGGAGATCGCTTCGGGTCGAACTCTCGCATCATGTCGGGCATCGGGCTCTCAACGCGGATGACATCAGCGCCCATGTCGCCCAGAATCCGGGTTGCGAACGGACCCATCACTACCGTTGTCAGATCGATTACACGGACACCTTCAAGTGGGCCCGCACTCCGGTGTTCGTTCATCGGAGCAATATTGTCACAGCATCGACTGGAGCGACCCCACCACGCGGGCAACCAGTGCAAACCGAGGCTCTGTCCCTCGACTTCGCAACACCAAGTTGGTGACGTGAGCTACACCAAATGTGGCTCAGCGCATCAATTTCAACGCCTCAACGGTGGTCCTCGAATCAACCACCGATCACAATCGACCACGGAGCTAGCGTGCAGGTAAAGGACGGCACAACAATGATCGATACCTACACCGACCAGTTCCCGGGTCTTACGTTCAGCAACCCGGCTCCAGCGGTTCTACAGATAACGCTCGAGGGGCCTGGGCTCAACGCGGTTAGCGGCGAGATGCATCGCGAGTTGGCCGACGTCTGGCTAACGATCGACCGCGACTCCAACGTCAACGTTGCCTTGTTGACCGGTGCAGGCAAGGGGTTCAGCTCTGGAGGCAGCTTCGATCTAATCGACGACCTTCGCACCGACTACGCAACAGCACTACGGGTCATTCGTGAGGCCCGGGATCTGGTCATGAACATCATCAACTGCTCCAAACCTGTGGTGTCGGCCATGTGGGGGCCAGCGGTCGGAGCTGGACTCGTGGCCGGATTGTTGGCTGATGTGTCTGTTGTGGGGACCAACGCCAGAATCATCGATGGTCACACCCGTCTCGGCGTGGCCGCCGGGGATCATGCCGCAATCTGTTGGCCAATGTTGTGTGGCATGGCCAAGGCCAAGTACTACCTACTTACATGCCGCGATCTGTCGGGCGCCGAGGCCGAACGAATCGGGCTGGTATCGGTGTGCGTAGACGACGACAAGGTCCTCGAAGAAGCACTCGACATCGCAACCGAGCTTTCGGCGGGGGCCCAACAGGCCATCCGCTGGACGAAGCGAACGCTCAATCACGCCTACCGCATGCACGAACCAGCCTTCGACGCATCGTTGGCCTATGAATTCCTCGGCTTTATGGGCCCAGACTCAGGCGAAGGTGTGGCCAGCCTCCGCGAACGCAGGGATCCCGATTTCCGCGGATTTCCAACGAGTGAGTAGACGCCGACGAGAAAACCCTTGACTTTGCCGTCCGGGGGGGGGTGACACTGTGTTTACGAACTCGGATTGAGGTCGTGAGCTGGGGAAGGTGAATATGGGACGGAATAGCTCCGAGGCAACCAAGGGATCATCTGCGCGAAAAGTCCTGCTGTTGTTTGTATTGCTCCTTGCGTTCGGTGGCACCGATAGCGCTGAGGCCTCCCACACAGACAATCGTGCACCGTTTCTACCCAAATTTGCCGATAACCGCTATCACACGCATAGGTCGATCGAATGTACCAATGCAGACTTTCTACACTTCAATCATTTCATGCATTTCACTATGCTCCAGGACTACAACCCAACGGCACTCCAGACCATTGAGCTCTCTCCAGCTTGCGCCAGTTACGGCACGCACGATGACGTCATCTGGTACGCCACTGCCGCTTCAAACATGGAGACGACCGGAGCAGCTGGCGAGACCGGCTGCATGCGATCCGCCGGGTCGGACAAATGCGATAGATGGAGAATAAAGGTCGATCAGGCTATGCGAGTAAACGGAGTGTCATGGGCGACGAAGTGGAACGTTTTCTGTCACGAAGTTGGTCACACTGTGGGGTTCAGGGACGGGGGAACTGCCGGCACGTCCTGCATGGATGGCGGAGACAACGGCATTCTCGGCCAATACGAGATTGACAAGATCAATCTGCGATATCAGTGAGGTGAGTCATGCGATCTAAGATTTGCGGCTTGGCGATCGGCAGCCTATGTCTCATTGTAGCGGCCTGCTCAGGCGGCGCTGACGCCGACAACGTCACCCACGTCTCCTCTTTCGAGGAACCGATCGAGAGCTTGGAACAGGTTGATCAGCGCGTTGATGCTCTGGTTCATGTACGACTCCTCGATGTGGTCGACGGGTATCGGTTTCCGGTTGATGAAGAGTGGGCGACCGCTTCGGGCGAAGGAGCTGAGAACGTGGGGCTCGTCTTCGAGGTGTTGGATACCTACCTCGGAGCTGTCGATAGGAAACAGATCACTGTTGATTGGGCCGGATACATCGTCGATCTTGAGACGGGTAAGAGGCTGAGCCGGAAGATCGTTAACAACATCGACCTCGCCGACGGGAATCGAGTCGGCGATGAGTTTGTCGTCGGCGTGAAATGGATCGATGGCATCGGCTACCGAGTCTGGAGTACCAGCGCATTCCTGAGCGTCGATGATGGTGGTGCGCTGACTTCGTTCGACCTATCGTTCCACGATGTCTTGGGTATCGACTCGGCCTTGGATCTCCGTTCCGAGGCCGATCGCTTGCCGAAATCCCGTGAGACCCCGACGGTCGAAGACTGACCTCCCCTTAGCTTGCGGCCCTACCGACGTCGGCGCGACGTAATGACGCCGGTGTTGAAACCAGCCAAGTTCAGGCCGCCTGCAAATCGGGCGTGTTCGATTTTTAAGCATCGATCCATAACTACATCGAGGCCGCCGTGGTACGCGATCGATGCGGCCTCGTCGCTCCACAGCCCAAGCTGGATCCATAGTGACGATGCGCCGACGGCCACGGCCTCCTCAGCCACAGCCGGCAGATCGGCGGGCCGGCGAAACACGTCGACCATGTCTGGTGCACCGGGCAGGTCTTCGAGACTTGGGTAGACCGATTGGCCCAGAATCTCGGTCTCACGCGGGTTGACGAACCACAACTCGAATTCATCGGATCGACTCAGCAGGTACGTTGCCACAAAGTTCGACGCGCGAGCCGGGTTCGAAGATGCACCAACCATGGCCACCGTGGTGGTGCGATCCATGATGACCTTCCGCTCGGTTGCACTAGGTGGTACCCAACTTCCGGAAACGGCATTCATGACGCCCGCCCTCGGCCGGTGGCAGCGGTGAGACCTTGGTCGAGGTCATAGATGATGTCGGCGACATCTTCGAGACCGACCGACAGGCGAACAGTGTCGATCCCGACGCCAGATGCTTCCATCTGCTCGTCGCTGAGTTGTTGGTGCGTGGTCGAGGCCGGATGGATCACGAGCGTCTTGGCGTCGCCGACGTTGGCTAGGTGGCTGATCATCTCGAGGTTCTCAATGAATCGAGCACCACCGTCGCGGCCACCCTCAACACCAAACGAGAAGATGCTTCCGGCTCCTTCGGGCAGGTATGTCTCCACCCGTTCTCTCCAAGGGCTATCGGCCAGACCGCCATACTTCACCCATGTGACCCGATCGTCGGCGTCGAGCCATTGGGCCACCGTCTGGGCGTTGGCGACATGCTGACGCATCCGCAGGGGCAAGGTTTCGAGCCCCATCATGATCATGAACGCATTGAACGGCGACAAGCACGCGCCGACGTCTCGAAGCTGCTCCACTCTGACCTTGGTGCAGAACGCGTACTCGCCAAAGTTCTCGGCGAACTTGAGATTGTTGTAGCTAGGTACAGGTTCGGTGAAGTGAGGAAACTTGCCGTTGCCCCAATCGAACGTTCCGGCCTCGACAATTACGCCAGCAATGGTGGTTCCGTGGCCGCCCAAGAACTTGGTGGCCGAGTGGATCACGATGTCGGCGCCGTGCTCAATTGGCCGACACAGATATGGCGAGGCGAAAGTCGAGTCGATGACGAGCGGGATGTCATGGGCGTGAGCCAGATCAGCCAGACCGGCGATGTCGGCGATAGCACCGCTCGGGTTGGCGATGATCTCGGTGTAAATAAGTTTCGTGTTCTCGGTGATGGCTGCTTCGTAGTCAGCCGCATCGTGCGAAGAAACGAACGTTGTGTCAATGCCAAGTCGGCGCAAGGTTATGTCGAATTGGGTGACGGTGCCGCCATAGAGCGCCGCGCTGGCGACCACGTGATCGCCAGAATCGCACAACGAAGTGACGGTTAAGAACTCAGCGGCCTGGCCAGATGCCGTAGCAACAGCACCGATACCACCCTCAAGCGACGCCACCCGTTCTTCGAACGCAGCAACCGTCGGGTTCGAGATGCGACTGTAGATCGTTCCGTACTTCTGGAGCGCGAAAAGGTCGGCGGCGTCCTGGGTGTCGTCGAAAACGAAGCTCGTCGACTGGTAAATCGGCAACGCCCGCGCCCCAGTCGTGGGGTCCGGTGGTGCGCCAGCATGAAGCGACCTCGTAGCGAAACCCCACTCGTGATCGGTCACGTACTCCCCCATCGGTTGGCCCGTGCCCTTGACAGGCAGCAACGATCGTACGCCGACCGAACACTTAAGCGCCTCGGATCATTCGCGAGATTCGATAAGCCAAGGCCGCCTCGTTATCGCTTTTGTCTTCTCGACGATCGGCGCCAACCAAGATTCGACGGCTAGCCCTGACGCCCAACCATCGCAACGGTTCGAACTCCCACTTACGAGAAGTGGCACCCACCCACGGGAGCGTTACCCGGTCGGTCTCTTGGCCAGTGATCAGCTCGGCCATGGTCCGGCCGGCCAAGTTCGAAGCAGCCACTCCCTCGCCGACGTAGCCGCCGAGCACTCCTACGCCGGTGCTCTTGTCGTAGGTAAGACCAGGCACCCAGTTGCGAGGTATCCCAAGGACTCCACCCCACCGGTGAGTGATTTCCGCGCCTTCCAGAGCCGGCAGTAGATCGACCAAGGACTCGTGAATCAACTCATGCGAGGGCTCGTGAACCTCAGCTGAGGCGTTGATTCGAGACCCGTACAGATACGGCACGCCGCGCCCGCCGAAGGCGATTCGATTGTCGGCGGTTCGCTGGCCATAGATGACCATGTGCCTGTCATCGGCGAAGGTCGTTCGGGCGTGAAGCCCGATCTCGTCGAACACCGACTCATCGAGAGGTTCGGTCGCGATCATCAGCGAATAGGCAGGCAGCAGCCTGCGTCGTTCACCTTTGAGATCGCGTGTGTAGGCCTCGGTAGCCCTGACCACGTGCGCAGCGCGCACCGCGCCGTGAGCCGTATGCACCGTTCGTCCATCGATTCTGAGTACGTGAGTCTGCTCGCGGATTACCACCCCTGCCGCTTCAACAACATCAGCCAGGCCCCGAACCAGCTTGGCCGGGTCGATAGCGGCCGACGGGCTGAACAAGACGCCGGATTGAACGTTGGTTACGTTCAGATAGGTCTTGGCCTCGTTGGCATCGAGCAACCGGAATTCGTCTTCGGTGAAGCCCTGCTCGCGCACAGAGTCGATGTGCTGGCGCTGTCGTTTGGCCTGAGGCGAGTTGCGAGCCACATAGATCGTCCCGCCCTTGGCGTAGTCGCAGTCGATCGATTCGAGTGTGGCCACGCGCCCGATCTCGTCGACGGAGTCGAATACCGCTCGACTAAGGCGCATGGCCTCAGACTTCGACGACATCTTGGTGTACTTGGCGAACGATCCAGCTAGCTCGCCAACGGCCCAACCCCCGTTTCGACCCGAGGCCCCGTAGCCACAGAAGTCGCGCTCAAGCACCACGATACGTAGAGTCGGATCGTGGCGAATCAGGTAGTAGGCAGTCCACAGACCACTGAACCCTCCGCCCACAATCGCAACGTCGACCTCGGCATCACCTGGGAGTCGGGTCCGGTGTTCGAACGGCAGTTCGAGGCGATCGAGCCACAACGCTGTGCGCGTTGCATTCTCCACGGACGACATGGGTCAGACACTACGCTGCGCCGTGACCAACTTCCCAGGGGTGACTGTGCAAGAGACCGGACCAGTCGACGGCGACCAGGCCTTTCGACGACAAGGCCTGAAGGGACCTGGCGACGAGTCTCCGTATGCAGGTGCGGTCTCGTTCCTTCGCCGAAACTACACACGCGACATCGCCGCTGCCGACGTTGTAGTTACTGGCATTCCATTCGACATGGCCACATCAGGACGACCGGGCACTCGATTCGGACCAAGGGCCGTACGCGAAGCCTCGACAGGCCTAGCTGAGATCCCCGGGTTCCCTTTCGGTTTCGACCCACTCACAGAGTTGGCCATCGCCGACTACGGGGACTGTTTCCTCGACTACGGCTACCCCGCTTCGACCCCGGAGAAGATCGAAGCTCACGCCCGAGAAATCATCGCCAACGATGTGTTCATGTTGTCGTTCGGTGGCGACCACTTCGTCACCTACCCACTGCTCCGAGCTCACGCTGAGAAGTACGGGCCGCTCTCGCTGATCCACTTCGACGCTCACAGCGACACGTGGCCAGACGATGGCGAACGGCTCGACCACGGATCGATGTTCCTGCGGGCAATACGCGAAGGAATCGTCGACCCGGCCACCAGCGTTCAAATCGGCATCCGCACGCCAAACAGTTCGGACCACGGGTTCACGATCTTGACCGCACCTTGGATACACCGCGAGGGCATTCCAGCTACTGTCGAAGTCGTTCGAGAAGTTGTCGGCGACAGGGCTGCTTACCTCACATTCGACATCGACTGCCTCGACCCGGCGTTCGCCCCTGGCACTGGCACTCCGGTTGCCGGCGGACTATCAACATCTCAAGCCTTCGAAGCAGTGCGCTCGTTGACGGGACTGAACATCGTCGGTGCCGACGTGGTCGAGGTATCGCCGGTCTACGACATCAGCGAGATCACCGCCATCGCCGCAGCCACGATCGCCCACGACATCATCTGCCTGCACGCCATCCGGATGGGATCCAAGCCCATCCCCTACGGCCGCATGTAGCCGAGAAACCTACGTGTCACCGAGAAACGGCGGTAACCCCTTGACAAGCCCACTACCCAACCAGCTCGGCGACGAACTCGGTGCCAAGTACCCGATCTTCGGGTTCGCGCATTCGCTCGATGCAGCTATTGCCATCACCCACGCCGGGGGAATCGGAATCTGGGGCGCGACTCGAAGCACACCGGAAGAAATCGAGTCGAGCCTGTCGCGCATGAGCCACGAACTGGGCGACAAGCCGTACGGGATCGACCTTGTCATACCCAGTGGCATGCCAGAAAAAGACAACCGAGCCGAGATCGAAGCCTCGATTCCCGACGATCACCGGGCCTTCATTAACAAGATCCGCGCCGACTACGGCATTCCAGACGACGGCGAACCTGGTATGCGTTCGCGCTTCGTCCGCAGCGAAGAGATGGCCCGCGAACAAGTCGACGTTGCCCTCGATTCTGGACTCAAAATTCTAGCCCTCGGGATCGGCAGCCCAGAGTGGGTAATCGGACCAGCCAAAGAACGTGGGATCAAAATGGTGAGCCTCGTTGGTCAGCCCAAACATGCCGAACGGGCCCTCCGAGCCGGTGCCGACATCCTTGTAGCTCAGGGCTACGATGCCGGCGCTCATACCGGAACGGTCGGCACCTACTCGCTGGTTCCTCGCATCGTCGATGTTGCCGGAGAGACTCCGGTTGTGGCCGCAGGCGGCGTTGCTACTGGCCGCCACATAGCCGCTGCTATGGCTCTCGGCGCGGTCGGTGTCTGGCTCGGAACGGCCTGGCTCGTGTGCGAAGAGTCCCACACCGAACCCGAGATTCTGGCCAAGTTACTTGCAGCTGAAAGCGCAGATACGGTCATCTCGCGCGCCGACAGCGGGAAGACTCTCCGCCAGATTCGCACCTCTTGGTCCGATGTCTGGAGCACCGATGACGCACCGACGCCTCTAAAGATGCCGTATCAAGACATTTTGGTCGGCGACCTTCTCGGGCAAATAGAACGGCACCGCATCGAGCCCCTGATGCACTCGCCCGCCGGGCAAAGCATCGCCTATTTCGACAAGCCAACGACGGTGCGGGCCGTGATGAACAATCTCGTCGGCGAGACCGAAGCGGCACTGGCTCGACTGCGGGGTTCTAACTGAGGCCAGCCAGCACAACGTCGAGGTCTGCGACCGATTGAGGCTCGCCGAGTAGGAACCCTTGGGCGTAGTTGGCTCCCAGCCGACGCACTACCTCGAGTTGCTCGACGCTCTCGGTGCCTTCGGCCACGGTTGGAATTCCTAGAGCGTTCGCCATCTCGACTACCGCGCCAACGATGGCCTCGTCGGCGTCGCTCTTACCGAGCGACTGAATAAACGACTGGTCGATCTTGAGGCGATCTATGTCAAAGCGGCTCAAGTAGCTAAGCGAACTGAACCCGGTTCCGAAATCGTCGAGGGCTACCTTGACCCCGATCGAGTGCAACGCATCAAGCTCGGCAGCGGTCTGTTTGGTGTCGTGCAACAAGTCGGATTCGGTAAGTTCGAGCCACAAACGCGATGGGTCGAGGCTCGTCGAGTCGAGAACTTCTGGCAGCAACGTTCGCAACCGCCCATCCTGGAACCACTGCGACGAACAGTTGACGGCCAAGTGCCACTCTTTGGCCGCGGCGCGCCGGTGAACCCACTGATCGAGCTGTTTCCATGCCTTCGCCAACGTCATCGCATCGATCTCGTCGAGTAACCCTGACTCGCGAGCGACGTCCAGAAACGCCCCTGGTTCGAGAAGTCCGCGGTCCGGATGCTGCCAGCGGAGTAGCGCTTCGACTCCCACGATTCGGTCGGTGGCTAGGTCGATCATTGGCTGGTAGAAGATGTCGAACTCGTCGCGATCGATCGCCAAGCGCAGTGATGTCTCGATATCGAACCGCTCGACGGCTTCGCGCCGGATCGGTCCGACGAACTGCATCACTCGATTTCGACCGTTTGCCTTGGCCTTGTACATGGCTGCATCCGCGTCGCGTAACAGGGTCTCTGGGGTATCTCCTGTGGAGCTAAAGGTGTAGCCGATGCTGGCCGTGATCGACACAGGCACCCCGGCAAGGTCAATCGGTTCGCCGATGGACTTGAGCAGCCCGACGGAGATCTCTTCGATCTTGTTGGAATCGCACACTTCGGGGCAAACAATGGTGAACTCGTCGCCGCCGAATCGGGCCACTTGGTGTTTCTCTGGAAGGCCGGCGGTGATCCGATCGGCGATGACTTTGATTACATAGTCGCCCGCACCATGCCCGAGGCTGTCATTAACTACTTTGAACAGGTCAAGGTCGATGAACAACAAAGTGAATTGATCGCCTGACGACTCGCTCACCACCAACTGCTGTTCGAGCTGCAACATCAGCGAGGCCTTGTTGGGCAAGCCGGTCAACGAATCGCTGAATGCGAGAGTGTGGAGTGTGAGCTCAGCTTCGTGACGGTCGGTCGTATCTAACTGCTGGATGAGGTAGTGACGGTCAGGGTCGCCAACTCGATCAAGAGCTGAAATCGATTCTGTCACCCACAGCTGGCGGCCATCTGGTCGTAGATAGCGAACATCGAGCTGGGCGCTTGGCGCAACACCACTATCGAGGCGATCTCGTTGTTCGGCGTGTGCCGAAGAGTCGTCTGGATGGAGCAGGCTCGGCAGTACAACACCGTCGAGAACGTCGCGTCCGAGTTGGAGTCGCATCGTGGCGTTTGACTTCATTACGCGGCCATGCACATCGACCTCGGCCATGCCGATCGGAGCGTTATCGAACCCGGTGGTAAACCGACGGCTCGATCGCGTCAGAGCTGCGCTGTTCTCTAGCTGTCGTCGACCGCCGCGCTGTTGCATCAGCAAAAGTGCGACAACCGCAATAGATAGAAGCGTGCCGCCAATGGGCCAGAAAAGGCTGTGGTGCGAGTTTGGGATCTCAAGAAAGTCGACCGAACTGAGCACGTCGAGCCGCCACGGAGATCCGAAGACATCGACCTCACCAGCGTAGGTAAACCTGTCGCCCGATGGAGAACGCCCAATGGAACCATCAGCGGGCCCCGCGACCTGCACTGGCGAAGCCGACGGTCTAGATATCACGAAGTCGGCCGAGAAGGGACGCAACGAAGCCATAGTTCCGCCCACGTCGAGCGCTGGGCTAAGGAACACCTCGGCTTCGAACTGCGCCGCGACGAAACGATCGTCGACGCCTGGCACCGCAACAGCAAGCCATATCGATTCGCTAGTGTCCACGCTCTCAACGCCGCTTCCGTTGCTCGTTCCAACTGCTGGCATCGCGTCTGTCTCGGAGTTTGCAATGGCGCTATCGAGGCCTTGATAGCTGCTCGTGGGCGAGCCCACCACTTCGGCTTGCAGATCACCGTTGAGAGATGATGCTTCGAGGATGGTTCCTTGCCCAGTGTTCTCGGCGACCACAACGAGTCGAACCGCTGGAATCTTGCGATCGAGTGGAAGCGCCGAAACGTAGTCGTTGAGCAGGAGCGCCTCGTTGCCCGCTGAGATGCTGGCGAACGAGGCGACACCCTCGATGAACAAGGTAAGTTTCGCTTGCTCCAGGCTAAGACGGTGTTCTGTCGCTGCTACAGAGTTCGAGAACACTGCGGTGGCAGTGTCGTGACCGGCCGCCTGTCCCGACGTGTTGTGGTTCCGCTCAACCAGCGTTACACCAAGCGTGGCCACCAACAACACTGTCCCTACGACCCATGGGAGCGCTCGCGTTCTCCTGGGCTGGGATCGTCTGCGTTCTTGAACGTCAAAGTCCATATTCAGCGATGATCCTAGATCCAAACACCGCATCAGCCCAGCGCGACCGGTGCATCTCGGCCGGCGCAACTACATACGCGGCGATAGAGGGCACACTTAGGCCATGCGACAGCGACAAATCGCAGCGACCGCCTTGGGTTGGGTCCTGTGGACGGGTACCGAGTACGTCGTGCACCGCGGCGCGTTTCACCCTAGGAGCGCACGCACCCGTCCGGTTCTAGGCGGTCGGGCCCACCGAGCAACGATTCGATTGGTTGCTGCTGAACATCGGTCGCATCATCGCGAGCCGCTAAAGACGTCGCTGTTCCTTCGGTTGGTTGGACACCTGGCCGTGGCCGCAGTTAGCTCTGGTGTTCCAGTGATGGTCCGTCGCCGCGAAATCTGGGCCGGATGGGTCGGTTTCACCGTTGGTTACTCGGTCTATGAGACCATGCACTGGCGCATTCACCACTGGCCAGCAACGGTCAACGAGGCCAGGGTCGAGCATCACCGGGTGCACCACGAGGAAGCCACCAGATCGAACTTTGGGGTCACGGTTCCGTGGTGGGACCATGTCTTTGGCACCGTTGCCGAGACTTAGAGATCGCGCTCGGCTCTATCGCCAGGCGTTCTCGTGGACTAGTTCGTCGGACCCGACCCTCACGCGCTTCAACGGCGACGGCGGCGCGCCAGCTACTGGGTACCCAACGGTGACAACCATGATCATGTGGTGATCGTCGGGAAGGCCAAGGATCTCGCGTGTCGTGTCCTCGTGGTGCAAGGTGACCGGGCAGGTGGCAAGACCCAGGGAATGGGCCACGATCATGATGTTTTGAGCCATGCGCCCGACGTCGAATGGACGGTCAAAGTCAAAGGGCGTTACGAAACCGATGATCAGCGGAGCCGACCCGATCCAGGCCGAGAAGTCGCCAGCCCCAGCGAGACGCCCGGCCACCTCAGCATCATCGATGAGCATTAGACGATTTACTTCGGCGTTCTTGGCGCTTCCGGCCATTCGTGCGGCCTGAATGAGCCGCTCGCGATGTTCGACCGATACCGGTGTGTTCTGGTAGTGGCGTACATCTCGTTTCGTAAGCACGGTATCAATTGCACTCATTGGCAACGATTCGTTCATCTGGAGTCCCCTCGGTCTGGTTCATAACTATGGCCGACCATCACAACCGAAGCGGCATCGGTGCGCGACCATCACTCAATGGCAACACCTCTTGGCGCCGAACTCCTCGCCGATCTACAGACAGCGTGCGGTAGTGACCCTGGCACAGTTTGTGAACTTGTGCACGACTGGACCGACTCTGACCTGACGGCCAAGGCATCGGAGTGGGTTGTCGAGAAGCCAATAACAATTCTTGTCATCTTGGCCGTGGCCTGGGTTCTCGCCCGATTGGCCAAACGATTCATCGACGGGGCAATAACCGAACTCATCGCGCGCCGAGAAACGGCAACGACCCAAGCCGAAAAGGATCGCCTTGAGAAGGCCGACTTCTTGCCTCATCGGGCCGCGAAACGCCTCGAACAGCTGACGCAATCGTCTGAGCGTTCCCGGCAAAGAGCCGTGACGCTCAACGCTGTTCTCAAGAGCCTTGCCGCTGGCACGATCTGGACACTCGCTTTGCTCATCGCACTCGGCGAAGTCGGCATCAACCTCGGACCACTCATTGCCGGGGCTGGGATTGCCGGTGTGGCCATTGGATTCGGTGCCCAGTCGTTGGTACGCGACTTCCTGGCCGGAATCTTCATAATCATCGAGGATCAGTACGGAGTTGGCGACGTTGTCGATGTCGGCGATGCCATCGGCACCGTCGAGGCGGTGTCGATGCGCACAACACGAGTCCGCGACGTTCACGGTGTGCTTTGGGTTGTACCAAACGGCGAGATTCGCCGAGTCGGCAACATGTCGCAACTGTGGGCCAGAAGTGTTCTCGACATCGGTGTCGCTTACGACACCGACCTCGACCTCGCCATGGAAACTTTGAAAGAAGTCGCCGATGTGTTGTGGCGCGAGAATCTCGAGGCGGCCACGATCCTCGAGGAACCTGAGGTGTGGGGTGTCCAAGAACTTGGCGACTCGGCCATCAGTATCCGACTAGCGGTCAAGACCGACCCGGCCGAACAGTGGGCCACAGGCCGCTTACTTCGCAAGATGATTAAGGACCGATTCGACGAGGTCGGCATCGAAATCCCATTCCCACAAACAACTGTTCACCTTGCGCACTTGGACTCCCCCTCGATCCAGCCGGACTGACATCTCGCCAACCCGGCACTCAAACACGGGGTCGTTGTTTACGAATTGCCCCACAATGACCCCTGTAGTGTTGTGAAGACTGTGGCGGCTGACAGAGTCGAGGGCGCGTATCGGCGTATACATCCTCGTTTGTGGCGCGCTCTATTCGCCTATGCACGCGATCCTGATGTCGCCAGCGATGCCGAATCTGAGGCGTTCAACCAAGTACTCAGAAGAGGCGGCGCCGCACGCGACTGCCGAGTTCCTATCGCTTCTAGAGGGGTTGTCCGACCAGCAACGCTCAATCGTGGCTTTGCGATGCATCGGCGAGTTCACACCGTCGGAGATAGCCGAGGTTCTTCACACATCGCCCGGTTCGGTGCGGGTTCAGTTGCACCGCGCCCATGCCCACCTTCGAAATGATATGGAGAATCTCGATGACCAATGACGACATCGCCAAACAAAACAGCCTTGAAGACCAGCTCGGAACACGCGCTTCTGATGGCCTCGAGGCCATCAAACAAATGGACGTACCCGACACATGGTCCGCGCTCTCTGCACGAACCTCGCGGTCATCGACCGTTCGTCGCGTGCTAGCACTAGCAGCAGCGGTTGCTCTTCTTGGGGGAGCAGTTGCCGCGCTGAGCTTGAAAGACGATCGCAGCAGCACTGCCAGTGCCGACGGTGAAGAGGTCGATTCTTCTGGCGGTGCGGTCGAGTTGGAACCGTCGAGCGTGGTGTTGGTCGCTCAACGGCTTCCTCCCGAAGGCGCTTCGGATCTTGCCGGTGCGGCGATCACGGCGTTCGGGCTCGATCTGTTCGCCCAACTTCGCCTAGAGGATCCGAACGCGAACCTAACCGTGTCCCCTACCAGCGTCGCGGTCGCGCTGGCGATGCTGGAACCGGGCGCGGTCGGTGCCGCCGCAGACCAACTACAGGCGTTACTTCGCATCGCAGACGCTGCAGCGTTTCACGCCTCTATGAATGCTCTTGAACAGAACCTTGAGAACCGAGTTCCACTCGGAATCCAAGAGGACACCAATCCAGGTGACATCACGATTGGAATCGCCAACGCGGCCTACCTCCAACGCGGGTTCCCGTTTCGGCCGCAATACCTCGAGGAAATAGGGTCGAACTATGGCCCTGTGCTGCGCGAAGTCGACTTCGAGCCCGATCCTGACGCAGTTGCGCACGAGATAAACAAGTTCGTTGCCGACGCGACCAACAACCAGATTGTCGACTTAATCGACGATGGCGCGATCGACCCTGCAACGGTTCTGGCCCTTGTCAATGCCTTGTATTTGAAAGCCTCTTGGCTGGAACCGTTCGATTCGGCCACAACTCGCGATGCACCGTTCACATTGCTCGACGGAACGCAGGTGCGAGTTCCATTGATGCATGGCCGCAGTGACTCCGCAGCGAGAGGCGATGGCTGGGTCGGAGCAACAAAGACCTACGTTGGCGGGTTGACCGCCCAGTTCTTACTTCCCAATATCGGACGGTTTGAGGAGGTCGCAGATTCGCTGTCTGAGGTATTTGACGAATACTCAGAGAACCAAACCGCTGGTGCGGCATTGTTCGTCCCGAAGTTCGAGACTCGAAAGAGCACCGTACTTGATGGCGCTTTGAAGGACCTCGGCCTTTCAGATCTGTATCAACCCGGCAATCTGGTTGACATTGCACCAGTCGACCAGTTGGTTCTCGACCAAGTTATGCACCAAACCTATGTGGCGATGGACGAGCAAGGAATCGAAGCCGCGGCCAGCACGGTGGCGGTGTTCAAACTTGTTAGCGGGACGACGGCGCCCCCCATTCTCGTCAGACTTGACCGACCGTTTTTCTACCGCATCATCGACGAAACAAGTGGCGCAACCCTGTTTATTGGTCAGATCACCGATCCGACCGCGTAGCCGCAGCGCTAGTCGGCTAACGGCCTTTCGGAATCCTCCGACGAGTCGCGTTCTCGAGTCGAGCCTGCGGTCCGTTGGCGGTCGATGACCGTGGCCACGCCTGCAATGCCGAGCACCACCAGTGCTGCGCCCCACAGCCAGGCCACACCTTCGTCGAATGAGGCGTCGGCCAGGGCCAAGATGCCGATCGTGACGAACCCAATAGCGAACACGAGCGGACCGAAGTTGAGCTTGTGTCTGGGAAGCGACTTATCGAACACGGCTAACCACGACCGCTCCGATACCACCATGAATATGGATAATCAGGGTTCCGCCATCAGGGTCGCCCGCTACTGACACGTCGAACTCGTTCCTGATTCCGGCCTCGTTTTGAGAACGTTCAGTCCCCCCAGGCCCGGAGGCGAAATCTCGCCAGGTTAAATCCCCGATCGTGTTCTCAAGATTAACCTCAAGGTTGGCCTCATCGGGGAGGTAGACCCTGAGCTCGCCGACCGCCAAGCCAACATCCACGGTCCGGGTCTGGCCGTTCAGGTCAAGCTCGGAAAGATCGACCGTCAACGAACCAGCTCCCAACTGGTACTCGTCCTCGAGGTCGGCGATATCTGTGACAACGATCCTTCGATCAGCAGATCCATGTTCAATGATTGGGTCGACAATCCCAGCGGCCAAAGTGCCTATGGAGACCAACACACCAACCAAGAACAGCCCCGGTGCTCGTCCCCTAAAGGCCGAAACGACAAGGCCGGTCCCAATTTGGAACAACCAGACAGCGCCACCAAGCCCGAGTGATGCGTCGATGATCTCGGTTTGGTCGAGCAGTAGAATCACGCCCGCGCTGGCCAGCATCGCGCTAAGAACAACGGGGGTGATGACCCCGTGGGGCTTCGGCGGAGCAGCGGGTTGGGGAAGACCATCTGTCAGGCGCTCGTACTGCACGGGCGGGTCCCCGCCATCGGCTGAAAATGATGGCGAGGGCGGTTGGTCTTCGGGTGGACTGGCCACGGCTGGGGGCGGCGGCCGCGCGCTAGGGTGCGCTGACGTGGTCGCCGCAGGCGGTCCGCCCCGCCGGGTCATCAATAGAACCCCGACACCGATGAGCAGAACCGGGAGAAACGCTCCGCCGATCGAGACCGAGCCAAAGACCCAATCATCGAGGATCACGCCACTGAAGATCAACACGGCGACGATGGCCCCAATTACCCACTTGTTCCGGTCGACACCCGCCCACTGGGGGCTGGTAAGTCCCGGCGGCATCTGGTGACGTGCCGCGAACTGGTCGAGAGCCGCGTCGCCATCGGCCGAAGGCAACACGACCCACAGGACCACATACGCCAACAAAACAGATCCAAACGAAACAACTAACAGCACAACCGCAGCCAGGCGAGCGAGAGTTGGATCGACTTCGAAGTACTCGGCAAACCCAGCAGCAACCCCGCCAACGCGACTATCGGCGCTTCTGGTTAGACGGCGCGGCGGAGGACCCTGCATCGGGGCGGCTGGCGGTTCGGTCATTGGTGGGGACTCTTCCATGTCCCTATGGTGACAACCCAATTAGATCATCGCCATCGGGAACCACCCTGAACCATCCCTGGGATTGGCGATTGGTCTCAGGGTTAGTTCGGGGTCCGTCCCTGATGCCAAACGCGCCAGTTAGCGCGATCATTGACCCAATGTTGTTCCGTCGAAACCATGGCCCCACGTGGTGGCATGCCTACCGAGCTGATGTCGATGCTCGCGTTCTGACGGGCACGGCAGCAGGTATTGCCAAGCTGCTTACTGTTGACGTTTCGTTCGTACGGGCGGCATTTGTGGTTCTCGGCACCGCTGGTGGCCTCGGGGTCGTCCTGTACTTCGCCATGTGGGTGCTTAGCCAGATCGCGAAACGAAACCCCTTGACGCCGCTGTCGCCACCTGAGTCGGCCGAGCTTGAACGTACGATCGGGCTCGGGCTGGCGACTCTCGGCCTGCTTCTGGGCGCGCGGGTCATCGGGTTCGGGTTCGTCGATTCGCTGGTATGGCCGATTGCTGCGCTCGCTGCAAGTTTCGTAGTGGCTGCCCACCAGACCGACCTCGACGTGGGCGCCGCCACCGGCGTAACTGGAGGACACGGAACTCGAACGTGGATCGCCGCTCGAATCGGCGGCGGGTTGCTGCTGGCCATCCTCGGAATAGTGGCGTTGCTGGCCTTCAACCTCGACGTTGGCGCCGCCCGCGACATTCTTTTGGCAGCCGTGGTGCTGTCGCTTGGTGTGGCTCTAGTGCTTGGGCCCTGGATCTGGCGAACAGCTAACGAACTGTTCGACGAGCGGCGCCGCCGAGTCCGCTCCGAAGAGCGAAGCGAGCTGGCCGCTCAGTTGCACGACTCCGTTCTTCAGACGTTGGCCCTGATCCAACGAAACCAAGAAGACCCCCAGACAATGGTGAATCTGGCTCGCCGTCAAGAGCGCGAGCTGCGTTCGTGGCTACATGGAGACGGCCGCGTCGGACTGAGCGAACGACTCAAGGAAGGTCTCGAGACGGCAGCGACCCATGTCGAGGAGTTGCACGGAATTCCGATCGAGGTTGTTGTCGTAGGCGATGTCGAAGCCGACAACGCCATTTCCGGACTGATCATGGCCGCCCGAGAAGCCATGCACAATGCCGCCAAACACAGCGGGTCTGCTCGGATCGACGTGTTTGCCGAAGTAGCACCAGCCTCGGTGGATGTCTTCGTTCGCGACACCGGAGCAGGCTTTGATCTTGCTGCAATCCCTGCGGACCGCAGAGGCATTCGCGATTCGATCGAGGGTCGTATGCACCGCCTCGGCGGTTCGGCCTCTATCCACGCATCGATCGGAAACGGAACCGAAGTCGAGATGACCATGCCAAGGAACCCCTCCTCATGATCCAGCCCAACACCAAGACAGACCAGCAGTTGCGGCCAATTCGGGTCGTGATAGTGGATGACCACGAACTGGTTCGATCCGGCATTCGCTCGGCGCTCGAACCCCATGTCGATGTTGTAGCCGAAGCAGCCGATGTCGATGATGCCATCGACGCGATCGTGTCCCAGAACCCAGACGTGGTGTTGCTCGATGTGCACCTGCCCGGAGGCAACGGACCTGCTGTCATTGAGGGCTGCATTAGGCGCGACATCGACACCACGTTCTTGGCTCTGTCGGTATCTGATCAAGCCGATGATGTCATCGCCGTCATCAGAGCAGGTGCACGTGGCTACGTGACAAAAAACATCGGCCCGGCCGACCTGGTCGATGCTGTCAAACGAGTGGCCGATGGCGATGCCGTGTTCTCTCCACGGCTGGCTGGATTTGTTCTCGACGCGTTCGCCAACACAATTCCGACGCCGTCTGACCCGGAACTCGATCAGCTAACGGCACGCGAGCGTGAGGTACTGCGTTTGCTCGCTAGGGGATTCGCCTACAAAGAAATTGCCAGACGACTGTCGATCTCGGTCAAGACAGTCGAAACCCACGCCTCGTCGGTGCTGCGCAAACTCCAACTGTCGAATCGACACGAACTAACCGATTGGGCGCATCGCCGTCGAATCGTCTGAGTACTCCGCCACACCGCCGCAACCATCGGTTGCTAACCGGCTTCTCCCCCTCACTCCGTTCGAGCGATAACCCAAAAGACCTCTTCTGTCACCGGGAAACGGCTGCGGGCGACCGTTTGCCGGTGACAGGGGTGGTTTTGCGGGTTCGAACGAAGGCGGCGATCTGCATTACGAATACAACCACGAAGGGCAGAAGGGCTATGGCAATGTGGCGGGAGAGCCGCTGCTCATGTCGTTGGATCAAGAGCATGTGACCAAGTATTGCGATGAAAGCAGCGTACGAGCTTCGCTGCAAGGCCTTCCATCGTTTGGACCCGAATCGTCTCATCGAGACGGATCGCGAAATCACAGCCAACCCAACGAGCAACACTAGCGAAAACAGCCCTAACCAAACCACGACGGTAAAGATCCGCGCTCCCGAAGAATCAAGGCCAACGGTAAAGGGCGTCCATATTCTGATTCCTACGGTGTGAATCGTCAACCCGAATACAACGTGCGCCGAGGCAAAGACGGCGGTCCACACTCCGAGAGTTCTCCGAATGGGCAAGTGGACCGCAGGTGCGCCGCCGCGCAACACTCTGATAGGTCCGACCGTCAGGGTCGCTGCCAGCAGTATCGAGGCCGCAGACGCCAACGCCACGCTGAGTTTCCAATGAGTGTCTTCGGCCTTGGTCCCGAAGGACAACTCTTGCCACAACTCCGGCGTTTGGCCGAGTACAAGGTAGACAACGAGCGCGACGACGATTCCAGTACCTGCCACATTGACGTGACGACGAACACGCTTTGACATCCTCAGGCTCCTATAGCTGCTAGTTGTTCGATGAGACCGGCCGGTGGACGTGTTGGTTTGCCAGCCTCGTTGCAAATCGCTATTCGGACCGTCGCCGACGCCAAAACCTCATCGCCGCGAAGCACCCTCTGTTCCCATGTCGACGATGCCCGCCGAACCTCAAACACTTTGGTTTCGATAGTCACTTCGTCGCCGGCAACGGCTGGGCGATGAAACTTGATGTCGAGGTTGGCGATGACGATCTGGACGCCCTGGTCCTGAAGCTTGTCGAGCCCCAACCCATGATCCTCCAACGCCTCAACCCGACCAGCTTCGAGCCACGCGACATACACCGTGTGATTGACGTGACGATAGGGATCAAGTTCGCCAAAACGAACCCTGAACGACGTTTGATGAGCCACGCCTGGAGAACCTAGCTGTACTGGATGCTAGGTATGGGTTCGACCCGGCAGAGATCGTCGGCTGAGATGAGAGCGTCAGCTAAGGCACTAACCATTTCGTGGCGCCGATCTGGGTCGCGGTCGACTTTGGTGAGATCTACAAGTTCGCCAGGATCGTTCGCCAGATCGAACAACTGCTCATGGCCTTCGTTGTCGCGGGTATAGCGGCCCTCGTTGGTAACCAAAGTTCGTGTCTTGACAGGTGGCCCCGGCCTGAACTGCGATAGCGGAAAGTCTTCCTCGATCAGGACGTGATCTCTGGTCGAAGCGGTCGGGTCATCGAGCGTCGGGACAAGGCTGTGACCTTGCATGCCCCGATATTCATCGATACCGCACAAGTCGAGAATCGTGTGCGGTAGATCGATACTCGAAGCGAACGACGACGTTCGCGCCGCAGACCTACCTGGCGTGTGAATGAGCAACGGCACTCGAATGCAGCCTTGAAAGTGCATCGCGAGCTTCAACATCAGACCATGATCGCCCATCATGTCGCCGTGATCACTGGTGAACACGACGATGGTGTTGTCGTCGATGCCAAGCTCCCGCAACGTCGCGAGAACCTTGCCAACACCCTCGTCGACAAACTCGATCATTCCGTAGGTGACAGCAATAGCGGTTTTCGCCTGCTCGGGCGTTGGGCCGAACGGTCGTACGAAGTTGGTTCGGCTCGGCCGCAACGACCGCATGAGCGAAAGGTGCGGGGGCCAGTCGTCGCCAGGGTCGTGGAAGGTTTCCGGGAGCTCGATATCGGCTGGGTCGTGGCGATTCAACCATTGGTCTGGTGGCGAAAGAGGATGATGCGGATCGGGATACGAACACCACGCCATCCATGGTTGCCCCTTTGAGTGACTCTGCTCGATGAACTCGATAGTTCTGTCGGTCACAAAGTTCGTCGAGTACAACTCGTCGGCGAACGGCAGGCCATGAATCTGCCACCACAGCGACGAACGGTGAGGCACTTCGCCGTCATGTCGAAACCCGGCAACGAGTTGTTCGTGCGTCGCCCCCTGGTCGCGGGCCCAGCGATAGTGATGGCCTCCGACCTGAGCACCGTGGCCCAGCGTTAGCTCGATCGTTCCGAAGCCGTAAAAGTCGTCTGGGTCGACGAAATCAGCATCCTTGTATCGACCAATGTTCTCGATCTCGTCCCAGCCAGCCGGCCAGCGATCGAACACACCGGGCTCGCCAGGTAGGTCGGCAACAACATTGCGGCTCATCCCGTTCTGAAGGTGCGATTTACCGATCAGCGCCGTCTGGTAGCCAGCATTGCGAAGCTGCCTAACGAACGTGTTCGACGTCGGGGCCAGCGATCGATCGTTGAAGATCACGCCGTGAGCCGATGGCATACGCCCCGTCATGATGGTCGACCGATTTGGCATGCAGATTGGGTTCGACACGAAGGTGTTTTCGAACACTGTGCTCCGCCTAGCCAGCTCATCGAGGTTCGGGGTTGAGATAGTTGAGTTGCCGGCGAACCCGACGTGGTCTGAGCGTTGTTGGTCGGTGATGATGAAAAGTACGTTTGGCTTGGCCATGCTGTAACAAGCTATTCGCTGCTTCAGCCGACTACCGTCCCCGAAGTGACTCCGGCCATCGCAGCAATCGACATTGGGACTAACTCGCTACATCTGATGGTTGCCGAGATTGTTGAAGGCGGCGGCTTCAGAGTTCTCACCCGCGAGCGCGATCCCATCAGGCTCGGTTCGGGCGCCGGCGACATGAAACGCCTGGACCCTGAGGCCATTGACCGAGGTTTGGCGACACTTCGACGATTCGTCGGGATTGCGAGCAACTGGGACGCTCCGATTTCGGCATTCGCCACCAGTGCGGTTCGTGAAGCATCGAATCGAGCCGACTTCATCGACAGAGCCCGCGACGAGGCCGGTGTCGTCGTAGAGGTAATCAGCGGACCAGAGGAAGCGAGGCTGATCCACCTCGGTGTGCTTCAGGCTCTTCCTTTGGCCGGAACCACCCACTTAGTGGTCGATATTGGCGGTGGATCAACCGAGTTCATCGTCGGCCGCGACACAACCCCGGTGCTGCTGCGAAGTCTCAAACTTGGGGCCATCAGGCTCACCGAACGCTTCTTCCCCGGCGGGCACAACTCCCCCGGAGCGATCGACGATTGTCGACGCCACGTTTCGAGTTTTCTCGCCAGCTTTCGCGACGTCGCCCTCGGCCTGAAACCAACAGTCGCCATTGCCACTTCCGGCACGGCCGAAACCCTGGCGATTCTTGCTGGCGACCCCGAGGTTCTTCGTGCAACTGACCTACACGAACTAACCATCGAGTTGCTGTCCGAGACCCCGAAGCAGCGAATGAAACGATCTGGTCTGGATGAACGTCGCGCCGACATCATCGCCGGCGGGGCTGTACTCCTCGACGAAATCACAACACAGTTCGAGATCGAGGAATGGCGGATCTCAGATCACGCGCTGCGTTCTGGGATCGTGCTCGATGCGTTGAACCGCCGAGGTGACACCAAGACGGTCCATCACCTCAGCGACCTACGACGACGAAGCGCTCTCGCCGTGGCCAGGCGGTATAACGAAGATCTGGATCACGCCGAACACATCACCGACCTGGCCCTCCAACTATTCGACGAGCTAGCCGGCCTTCACCGGCTAGGCGTCGCCGAACGAGACCTACTTGAGACCGCAGGCCTGATCCACAACATCGGGGTGTTCGTTGCTCACAGTGCCCACCACAAACACAGCTACTACCTCATCAGCAACGATGAACAACTCGCCGGGTTCACCAATCATGAACGCGAGCTCATCGCCCAAGTAGCCAGATATCACCGCAAGAGCGCTCCGAAGTCGAAACACCGCCCGTTCGCGGCCCTGAACCACATCGACCAGAACACCGTGCGGCGACTGGCCGGGCTGCTACGGGTTGCGATCGGTCTTGATCGCGGTGGGCGGCAGGTGGTTCGTTCTGTGTCTGCCAGCTTCGACAAAGACACCATCACCGTCAGGGCTGCGGTTCTGAGAGACCAACGGTGCGAACTCGAACTCCATGCGGCGCGCGAACGATCCGATCTGCTTAGCCAGAACTCCGAACGGGACGTCAGGATCGAAGCCGACCTAGTCGACTCGGTTCAGCCATCTCGCGTGTAGCCAGCCTCGCGTTCGGTGAGGACGTGCTCGATGACCTTGACGTAGTGCGCCGTATCGACCGCACCACCGACTAGGTACTTGTCGTCGACCACTACGGCAGGTACGCCAGAAACGCCAGCCTCGATGGCCGCGTTATGGTCGTCGATGACCGACTTCGTGAATTCGGCCTGCATATCGTCGAGGCGCACGCCGAACGCCTCGCGGGAGATTCCGGCCACCTCAGCCACATCGAGCTGAACCTCACGGTCCGAGACGGTGAGATGTTTCACGAAGTACGCATCGAGCATCTCCCGGTGGAACGCTCGCCACGACTCCTCGCCAAAAGTGAGAGCACACCGGCCAGCCACAGCAACCTCCATCGATCCGCCTGGCGGCGCGTGTTGCTCGCTCCACGGAATCGCGAAACCAGCCTTGGGTTCGACCTCGGCCGGGCGCGACCACGACTCGGTGTACTTGGCGAACTTGGCCATGTCGCGTTCTTCGCTCTCAGGCCGCAACAGAAAACTCCTCCAGGTGATCGAAACCTTGTCGCCGAGTTGCTCTTCGAGTTCTTCGAGGCGCACGGCCCCGACCAAACACCACGGTCACAAATAGTCGGACCAGACAGTTAGGGATACAGGTTCGATATCGGTGATCATGAACCCACCATATGGCTTAGAAGCCGTTCGGGTAGGCAGACGCACCTACCCGCTAGGCCCCCAAGCAGCGGTGGGCTCACACTCTGTGGTCCCATTGCTCTACGGTGGGCGCTAATCGCAAACTGCCACACGGGTGCCTCGGTCTACGAGGCACTGAAACTGCCACACGGGTGCCTCGGTCTACGAGGCACTGAAACTAGGGGCTCATCAATGTCAATGACTGGTTCGATTCTCGGCAACGCCGTTCGCCGCAAAGAAGACCCCGGCCTACTTCGGGGCACGAACGAGTTCTACGACGATCTCAAGGTCGAGGGGCTCCTACATGCCACGTTCATTCGGTCAACGATCGCGCACGCCGAGATAACCGAACTCGACATCAGCGAAGCCGAATCGATGCCAGGTGTGGTCGCCGTCCTAGCCTCTCGCAACACCGATCTGCCCGATAACCCTGCGCCCCCGTTCATCCATCCATCGATGTTTCGGCCGACCTTCGCCAAGGACCGCGTCAGGTTTGTTGGAGACATCGTCGCCGTCGTCATTGCCGAGACCGAATCGGCTGGGCAGGACGCGGCCGACATGGTGATCGTCGACTACAACCCCCTCGACACGGTCATCGACCTAGATGCCGCTATTGCTGATGATGCCTCAATCATCTGGCCCGAGCATGGTTCCAACGTTGTGTTCGCCACCGAACACCAGTTCGACGTCGATGTACTCGCTGGCGCCGACGTCGTTGTGTCGGAACGCATCGTTAGCCAACGATTGGCTGGCGTTCCAATGGAACCAAACGGTTGTGTAGCGGTGCCCGATGGCGATCACATGACCCTTTGGGTTCCATCCCAGAACCCCCAAGGGGTGCGCGACGACCTTGTCGGCGTCACCTCAATCGAGGCCGAGAACCTAAGGGTCGTCGCGCCATGGGTGGGCGGAGGGTTCGGACCCAAGGCCGGCTACTACGCCGAGTTCGGGATCATCGCCGAAGCGGCTAAGTCGTTAGGCCGTCCGGTCAAATGGACAAGCACCAGGTCAGAGGACTTTCTTAGCCTGGCCCAAGGTCGAGCCATGGTGATGGACGTCAAGATGGGCATCAACACCGACGGCAAGATCGTCGGGATGTATGCCGATGTGCTGGCTGACGTTGGCGCTTACGGAGCTATTGGAGTGGTACTTCCGACCGCCACACAGATGATGTCGCAAGCGGTGTACGACATTCCCGGCATCGCTTTCAGAGCACGAGCGGTAACCACCAACACCACCCATATCGGCGCGTACCGCGGCGCCGGTCGACCAGAGGCAACTCAAATGGTCGAACGGATCCTGAACATAGCCGCCCAAGCCATCGACATGGATCCCGCCGAGGTCAGGCGCGCCAACTTCTTGCAGCCAGAAGACTTTCCGCTTGTGACCGCAACCGGTGGCCAGTACGACTCAGGCGAGTACGAAAAGGCGCTCGATGCCGCCTTGGAGGCGTCGGGGTACTCAGATCTGCGAGCCGAACAAGCCGAACGCCGCGAATCCAATGCCGAAGTGCAACTCGGCATAGGTGTTAGCGCGTACGTCGAGGTCACGGCGCCATTTGGTCTGCACACCGAGTGGGGCAAGGTCGAGATCAACGACGACGGCACGGCAAACATGAGAGTTGGCACGTCGTCGCACGGCCAGGGTCATGACACCGCGTTCTCGATGATCGTGTCTGACATGCTCGGCATCGACATGGACGACGTCACTCTCATCCAGTCAGATACCGATGAGATTCCCCAAGGCGCGGGAACGATGGGTTCACGCTCACTTCAAACTGCTGGCAGCGCCGTGCACGTTGCCTCGACCGAAATTCTGGCCAAAGCGAAAGTTCTTGCCGCACACCTGCTTGAGGCCGACCCAGGCGACATCGTCGTTGGTGATGGCGGCCTGCATGTGGCCGGTGTACCCGCTACTGCCATGAACTGGGCCGACCTTAAGGCCGCTGCCGACGACGAGTCCAAGCGCCCCGCCGACATGGAAGCCGGCCTCGAACACGAGCTTGTTTTCGATGGGGAGGCGTCGACGTTTCCGTTCGGCGCCCACGTGGCAGTCGTCGAAGTCGACACAACCACAGGCGAGGTCAACTGGCTGCGACATATTGCAGTCGACGACTGCGGAACAATCCTGAACCCCATGTTGGTCACTGGTCAACAACACGGCGGAATCGCCCAAGGAGCAGCCCAGGCGCTTTATGAATGGATGCGCTACGACGAAGACGGCAACCCGGTCACGGCCTCGCTAATGGACTACCTGATGCCAAGCGCAGCCGAGTTCCCGATGTTCGAGACGTCGAACACCGAAACCCCATCACCCCGGAACCCTCTAGGAGCCAAAGGCATAGGCGAGTCAGGCACCATTGGTTCGACGCCAGCGTTACACAACGCCGTCGTCGACGCGGTGTCTCACCTTGGCATCAGCCACATCGACATGCCAACCAGCCCGCTCGCGATTTGGGAAGCACTAAGTCTGGCCAGGGGCTAATTCGCGTCTGGCCGTTCAATCTTGGGTGATGGGCCGACAGGGCACCGCGGATTTATTACACTGTTCGGCAATGAAGATCGTCGTGTTGTACGAAAGCCGCACTGGCAATACCAAGCGCGCCGCCGAGTACGTCGCTGGCGCGGCGGCGGCCGCTGGTGCCGATGTGAAGATTGCCTCGGTGGCATCGCCACCAATGAACGATCTGACGTCAGCCGATCTTGTCTTTATCGGCACCTGGACCGACGGACTCATCATCGGCGGTCACATGCCAGGTGGCCGCAAGAACTTGTACGCCTTGCCAGACCTCTGGGACATCCCGGTGGCTGGGTTTCTAACTCACGCCATCCACCCAGGCAAGGTCGCCCGAGCGTTCGCAAAACTTCTCGCATACAAGGGCGCAAACGTTTTGGTGGTTCGCACGTTCAACCGCCGCAACGTTCCCGAACGAATTTCGGAGTTCGTGGCTGACGCCATTGCCGCCGCCGGCATCGACGTCGGTGCTTCCACCTAGCCACACCTAACACCGCCGATCGGTCCGAGTTACGCCACCACTACCAACCCGGCGTCGGTAACACAGGCGTCGCCGTCCAACCACCGCACGCCTTCCTGCACCAGTCGCAACTCGAGACGGTGGGTGCCTGGCTCGTCTGGCACGACGGTTCTAACGACCAGCGCAGCAGTCTCGCCGGGATCGGCCCACCATGGCTGAATCGACCGGTGTGGCTCTGCGGGAATGCGTTCGTCCAGCGATCCGACCCACTGAGAGGTGACTCTGATCGGACTCGTTTTGCCTTCGCCGATCCGCTGGCCACAACCGTTGACGACCACAACACCCACATGGAGTGTCGACCCGGCGATGGCCGAGCCTGGGATGGATGCCATCGTCTTGAGCTGAATCGACCTCGCCTGTTCTGCGGTTAGCGCTTCGGTATCAGGCACCACTATCGGAATTGCAGGGTGGCCATAGGGAAGGTGAAATCGCGGCGGCAGCCAAGTCTCGGACACCGACCGCTGCGTAAAGGCGGCGGCCTCAGACCGCCGCACGAAGAACGCGTTCACACCTTTTGAGTCACAGGCCACAAGCTGATAACCAAATGAGGCTCCGAGCTCAGCCATGACTTGGAGGCTGGCACCATATCGCGATGTTTCATCCCACTGATGAGCCGCCGAGTACGGCATTACCCACCGGTCGTCGGGCCCGACCGACGCGTTGTATTCGATTGCCACCACGCGTGCCTGGACCGTTCGCTCCAACTCTTCCCATATCCAGGCGTCGTTGCCATCGATGTCGATAACCAGTAGATCGACCAGCGCTGGCGTGTCGGTTTCGGCGAGCAACGACCCAATCGATTCGCAATCGACGAATGCTGCTACGACCTGTACTGGCCTATCGGCGACCCAACGCCTCGCCGCGTCGGCCTTGTTCGAATCTCCTTCGAACCACACACCTGACCAACCAGCGTCGACCAGTGATGCCGTGCAGTTCTCGGCACCGTCGGCGGCGCCAATCTCGACAAAGGTCGACTGGCCGCATCCGATTCGGTTGAAGATCTCCGCTATCAGACCGTCTTCGCCGTTCTGAGAATAGACCGATCCTTCGAAGTGAGTCAGATGAGTCGGATCCGAGGCCATCTGCCCGCGGATGCGACGGTCGGCGTCGTTGAGCGTCCGAGCTGCGTCCACAACTTCGGTTTCGGTCAGACGACCCGACCAATGGGGTGCGGTCTCTTGCCGACGTTGATCGATGCCGGCCGATTCGGATTGGGCCCTTCGCCACCTCATGATCGACTCGAAGCGTCGGCGACTGCGGCATCCATCACGTCTTGGAGAGCGGCTTGGAGCTCAGCGGTGAACGCCGTCACCTCTTTACGCTTGACCCGTCCGTCCGCTCTCGGCGGAGCCATTGGTGTGCCAATCAGAATGGTCACAGTTGAGCGGCGAGGGAACTTTCGACCAGGCGGCATGGCCCATTCGGTTCCGGCTATGCCTACTGGCACAATCGTGGCGCCGGCCCTGGCCGCCATGAACGCCGTGCCGTCGAAAATCTTGGGCACGTCGGTACCTGTTTGCCTGGTCCCCTCAGGAAACACGAGCACACGCTCCCCCCGCGCCAGGAGTTCCTCGGCCGTGCGCATAGCTTCGCGATCGGCCGTGCCACGCTTAACAGAAAACGAACCGAGGGCGGCAAGGGCCCAGCCCAAAACTGGGTTCTTAAACAATGACTCTTTCGCTAGTGACCGGCACAACCAATCCGGAGCGGCACCAAAAAGCGGACCATCAAGATTAGATCGGTGGGTTGGAGCAATAATTGCCGGGGTCGCGATATCGAGGTTTTCCCGACCAATGATGTTGACCCGAAGGTATCGGTACAGAACCGTTCGAATCGTGAACCTGACAAGACGGTAGAATACCCAGCCAGCCCTACCATTGGCCGAGAAAGCCGACCGCACACGTTTCACAGAACTGCCTTCACTGCCTTCACCTTATTGGGCTCTGCTCGGCCTTGGGTTCAGTTGCCTTCACTTTATTGGCCTCTGCTCGGACCTATTCGTTTGGTCGCATTCATTGGGCTGTCACGCCCCCTCGGTAGCCTCGCACAGGCGATGACAACCATCCATTGTGGCAACTGCGGCGAACAACACCAATCGGTGATCGAAGTTCGGGAGTGTCACCGTGACCGGCCTTCGGTTGCGGGCGACGACGACAACTTCGACGCGCCCTCAGACCTACCTGTTGGAGACGACTATTCCCAGCAGAACGACTCCACTCCGTCACCAGCCAAGCCGACCAATCGCCGCCTTTCTGCGCCCACCGTTTCTGGCGTCGCTGCTGGTCCTGAAGAGTTTGGCCGGTGCATCATTGTTCGTCCGGGTGCCGAGGTCCCCGCCGCGTGGCACGACGCCGACCGAATCGAGCTAGATGCCGCCGCTCCCTCAACAGAAGCCCTGGCACAACTGCAGCTCGCGTGGCTCGATCGGACCCGCACGATTGTCGAGTTATGGGGCGATATTCCCGAGCCCGAGGTCGGGCCGAACATTCCTATTTGGGAGCTGACCCCTGGGCTCGACTTACCCCTCGATCGGCTTAGCTTCTTGCTCACAGCCAACTGCATCGACGCAAGAGACGGCGGCGAACGATGGTGGGCCATCGACCGCGCGATCGAGTTGGGAGCCGACGACAGCGGCTCGGGCGACGTCACCCTTCCCGACGGAACCGAAGTGTGGCTCGACGGCGGCCCGATGGGCCTGAACCACGGTGGCGAGCTACCAGTAGTGCCAATAGTGCATCTCGAACACGGGTCTCTTGCGACCGCGGGCTCAGCTGCACCAATCGCGACCCTGGCACCCGATCAATTCGACGCAGTGGCTCACCGAAATGGTGCGGCCCGAATTGTTGCGCCCGCTGGTTCTGGCAAAACACGAGTTCTCACCGAGCGAGCTAGGCATTTGCTCCGAGAACGCAATCACCCAGCGTCGGCGCTAACTCTCGTCGCCTTCAACCGCCGCGCCCAACAGGAAATGAAGGAACGCACCGCCGATCTCACGAACCTGAAGGTGAGCACGCTCAACGCTCTTGGGTTGGCAATCGTTGCCGGAAGATCACCATTCGTTCGGTCCACTGTGGTGCCTGGCCCGGTCGAAGTCATCGATGAAGGTCGCGTGCGTCGCCTGCTCGATGATCTGGTCAACGTGCGCCGTCGAGCCAATACCGATCCGATCGCGGCCTGGATTGAAGCCCTCACTGCGGTGCGGCTCGGCTTGCGAAGCCCCCAAGAAGTCGAGCGATCGTTCAGCGGCGACGTTGACGGTCTCGCAGAGTTGGTTCCGCAATACCGGTCGCTACTGCGCCAGCGTCGACTAGTCGACTTCGACGAGCAGATCCTCTCGGCCATCGATGTTCTACTCAACGATCCGGCGGCTCGATCCGCGGCCCAGATGGCGTGTCGCACGTTGTTGGTCGACGAGTTCCAGGACCTCACACCGGCCCACCTTCTAATGATCAGGCTCCTGTCTGGTCCGGCGGCTGAGGTGTTCGGCGTCGGCGACGATGATCAAACGATCTACGGCTTCACCGGCGCATCACCGCGCTGGCTCATCGACTTCGAACGGTGGTTTCCCGGCGCCGGCAGCCACCACCTCGATGTCAACTACAGGTGCCCACCCAAGGTCATCGATGCAGCCACCAACCTGCTCACGCACAATCGCCAGAGAGTCGAAAAGACCATAAGCGCGGCGCCAGACCGCAGACCCACCAACGAAGACTTCGAGGTCGTGGTTACCGAAACTCCGTTGTCTGTCATCGTTGCCGAGTGCGCCGGAGCCATTGAGCATCTTCGCCCCGACCAAACAATCGTTCTTACAAGGGTCAACGCATCGCTCGCCCCAATTCAAGTCGCTCTACGATCGGCCGGTCATCGGGTCGTCAAAGCCGTCGATGCTCGATTCCTCGAGCGCTCTGGAGTAAAGGCTGTTCTGGCCTGGCTGAGGCTGGCTCAGGCAAAACGTTTCGACCCAGCCGATCTTGCTATCGCGGCTCGTCGTCCGTCTCGCGGTCTATCGGCGCGCGTGATCGAGTGGATTGGCGAGCAGCGCGGCTCTCAAGACCTACGTCGCCTGGCCGAGCGAGTTCGCGAACGAGACTCCGAAAAGATCGAGGACTTTGTCGACGACCTAGACACGTTGCGTTCTGCCGCTCAACGACGATCAACAACAGCCGAGCTGCTCACAATACTGCGAGACGACATCGGCCTGGCCCGGGCTTTGGATCGCCTCGACGCCAGTCGTCGGGCCGTCGACCGCTCAGCCCACGGCGACGACCTCGAGGCGCTTCTAGGCCTGGCTGGGCTTCAACCCGATCCTGAACGATTCGAGCCATGGCTGCGAGCCGAACTCGACGCGCCCGGCGACCCTGACGGCATCCAGCTGTCAACCGTTCACCGGGTCAAGGGCCGCGAATGGCCCGTTGTCGTCGTTGCCGGCGCCGACGAAGGGCAGTTCCCGCACCGGCTGGCCGACGACGTCGAAGAAGAACGCCGCGTGTTCCACGTAGCAATAACGCGGGCCGAGCATCGCTGTGTTGTGGTGGCCGATAGCCGTAGGCCCAGCCGCTTCATAGACGAGATGGAACACGCCAGATCCCCCGGCGACGAGCCTGTGCCTTCCCCGCCACGATCGTCCCGCCCCAGTTCGGCAACTCCGTCTAGGTCTTCGTCAGCGACTTCTCCGGCCAACGGGCCGCTTCGCGATCAGCTGCGCGAGTGGCGTCTCGATAGAGCCAAGACCGATGGCGTTCCGGCCTACGTGATCTTCAACGATCGGACTCTCGACGAGCTGGTCGCCGATGTACCAGGTAGTGAAAAACAACTGCGCCGAATTCACGGCATCGGCGCGGCCAAAATCGAAAAGTTCGGCACCGAACTCTTAGCGGTGTTGGCATCGAGCTAGGTCGCAGGTGTTCTAGGTGTCTCACAGGCACCAGTAAATGACGCGAGTGTGACCGTTTGGGTTCGGTCATGACCAATAGGTGACGAACTCATGTCAAGGTCGGCACCATACAATCCGATGTCATTGTGGGCCGGTATTACTAGTTATAGATGTATTGACACAAATCGGCTACACCCAAGGTGAACCGACGGAAGGACTCAAAATGTTGACACTTACGATCATCATGATGATGTTGGTCGCAATGCTGGTTCTTGGTTTGCTCGGCGACACGTTGTGGTTTCGAGAAACACCCGAGGTCACAGAGGTAGCGAGTGCTAATCGAGAGCGCTCTTTGACTGACGCGAGCGTCGAGATCTCCACTAAGGGTTCGGCATCAGTCGACTCACTCGCGGCCTGATCCCGGTTACTAGTTGCCCTCAAACAGGTTGCCCAGGCCACCAATAGCAGTACCGTCTAGCGAAGCCGGTCGATGGCCGCTTCGAGTAGATCTCGTGGCCG
>CAZMUM010000025.1:68360-77597 GCA_964569385.1 uncultured Acidimicrobiales bacterium | reverse complement strand
AGGAGTGGTCTTCCTTAGCGGGGGAAGACCTCGTCGAAGCCGCAGAACGGCCGCAGCACCTCTGGAACTACAAAGTTGCCATCGGCCGATTGGCAGTGTTCGAACAGAAACACGAGCGTTCGAGATATCGCCGAGGCGGTGCCATTGAGGGTGTGCACGAGGCCCTTCTCGCCGCCCGTCATGCGCGTGTTCATTCGCCTAGCCGAATAGTCGAGATAGTTCGAGCACGAGCTGATCTCGCGATATCGACCTTCCGATGGCAGCCAGACCTCGACGTCGTACTTCTTTGCGGCCGCCGAGCCGAGATCGCCTGCGGCGATGTTCACCAACCGGTATGGCAGTCCGAGCGACGACACAATTTCTTCTTGCAATTCCCGGAGTGTTTCGAATTCGTCCCATGAGTTGTCGGGGTGGCAATACGAGAACATTTCGACCTTGTCGAACTGATGCACTCTGAAAATACCGCGAGTGTCTTTCCCGTAGGTTCCAGCTTCACGCCTGAAACAGGACGAGAACCCGGCGTATCGGAGCGGGAGGCTAGCCACATCGACCTGTTCGTGGCGGTGAAGGCCAGCCAAAGCGACCTCGGCTGTTCCTATGAGGAAGAGATCGTCGCCGTCGATCTCATAGACCTGATGGCGGTCGGCGGGAAAGAAGCCGGCGTCGATCATCATCTCTTCGCGCACCAGCACCGGCGGAATAGTTGGTACGAAGCCGGCGTCGACGAGTTTCGACAGCGTCCATTGCACAAGCGCGAACTCGAGGCGTACTGCTTCGCCCATAATGTAGGCAAACCGGCTACCGCTGTTGCGAACCGCCCTTTCGCTATCGACGAAACCCATGTGTTCACCAAAGGCCGCATGGTCCATCGGCGGAGCTGGAGTTTGTTCGCCGACCTCGCGGATGGTCTCAGAATCGTCCTCGCCACCGGCAGGCACGCTTGTATGGGCCGGGTTGGGAATGGTGAGGGCTAAACCACCAGCGACGACTTCGGCAGCCTTCAGTGCTTCTTCTGCGGCGCCGAGCTCGGTCTTCAGTCTTGTGGCGGCAGCAATCTTGGCCTGGCGCTCGTCGGGTGCCGAACGCCCGATCTCTTTGCTTGCCGCATTAGCTTGGGCTCGCAACTGTTCGGTCTGATACATGTGTTCGCGCCGAGAGGCATCGGCGGCCAGTAGCTGGTCGATGCTGTCTTCGGATGCACCCTTGAGTACAGCTCCCGCTCGATATTGGGCATCATTGCGCAGTTTTGGCAGGTCGATCACGGCACAAATAGTAGAGGGCCGAGGGCCACGTTGGCCCTCATTTCTTCTTGAGAGCGCTGGTTAGCCTGACATGGCGCTACGGTCCCGTTGCGATGAGTACCAATGCACAAGCCCTGGTCGAGGTCGTTGGGCTTCACATTGACTATGGCGATGTGGCCGCAGTCCGTGGCGTTGACCTTGTTGTAAGGCGCGGCGAAATCGTGGTCTTGTTGGGCGCCAACGGTGCAGGCAAGACATCCACCCTTGAAGCCATCGAGGGATACCGATCACCGTCGAGTGGCACAGTTCGCGTTCTCGGAACTAACGCCCGCAGTGCGACATCGTCTGGGCGAGTTGGTGTTCAGCTTCAGGACGACGGTATGGCCCCTGGCGCTCTGGTTGGCGAAGTAGTGGGTCTGTTCAGACGGCTGCACGGTTCGACAGGACCAACAACAGCCGAACTTCTCAAACTCATGGGCCTGAGTCACTTGAGCCGAAACTCCGTGCGAAAGCTGTCTGGCGGCGAGCACCGGCGGCTAGCAGTTGCCATCGCCCTTGTCGGCCAGCCAGAACTGCTGCTGTTCGACGAACCGACTGCAGGAGTCGATGCTGGAGGCCGGGCCAGCATCATCGACCTACTTCTCCACAAACGCGACGCGGGCGTCGGAGTGTTGATGACGACCCACGAGATGGCACTCGCGACCGAACTCGCCGACCGGGTCGTAATCATGCACCAGGGGTTAGTGGTAGGGCAGGGAACCATCGCCGAGCTGCTGACACCCCAAGTAGGGCAAATTCGGTTCAAGGCCAGCCCGCCGCCGAACGCCGAGGCACTGGCTGCCCATCTAGGCGCCGAAGTCAGTAACGATGCCAACTTCACCGTGGTACATGCCAAGCGAACTAACGAGTTGTTGGCGCGACTGCTTGGCTGGTGCACCACAAATGGCATCGAGCTCGGCGACATCGACGACGGCGCTATATCTCTTGACGATGTGGTCACGAGGCTGGCCCAGGAAGCACACAAGTTGTGATTGCTCGCATCGTCAGCTACTACCGGTTCGAACTCAGGTTGCTGGGGCGCAACGGCGAGTCGCTACTACTTGTTGCTGGTCTTCCGATCCTGTTGCTCGTGTTTTTCTCGACCGTCGAAGTTCTTCCGACCGGAGCGGCACAGGATCCGGTCGACGTGCTCGTTCCGGGCATCGTCACCTTGGCCGTCTTCTCGACGGGGTTTGTGAATCTGGCGATCTCGACAGGGTTTGATCGCCAATACGGTTCCCTGAAGCGGCTAGGCGCATCTCCGCTCCGTCGAGGCGAGCTGATCTGCTCGAAACTCGCGGTAGTAGCCACGGTCACAATCGCGCAGGCGACAGTGCTGCTGAGCGTCGGCCGAATCCTCGGATGGAGCGGCACGATCGACTTCGGCGATTTGAGCCTCGGCATGGCCCTCGGGTCCATTGCGTTCACAGGGGCAGCCCTATTGTTGGCCGGTCGACTCCCTGGCGTAGCGGCTCTAGCGACCGCTAACGCCATCTACATCGTGGCCCTGCTCATCAGCGGTCTGCTGATCCCCCTGGCCGAACTGCCGGCCACCCTGCGAACCATCGCCTACGCCTTGCCAACAGGCGCACTGGTTGAGATAACAACTGGGGCCACTGGCGGGGCTGACGCCTCAACGAGGGCATGGCTGGTGCTGGTGGCGTGGGCCGTGCTGACGCCGCCTCTCGCTGCACGTTTTATACGTTGGGCGCCGAACTAGCCGCCGAAGCCCCTTAGAAGAAGTTGAACGTGAGTAGCATCGCGCCGTAGACAGCAAGGGCAAAAACGACGCCTATCGCAAAGAGCAGCGCAAACATGTTGTTGTCGTACTTCAGGTGCATGAAGTACGCGATTACGATCAAAAACTTAACGGCCATTAGTACCAAAATCAGCGGCTCGGCGGTCGGGCCGAAGTCGACGAAGTAGGTAGCGGTCTCGACGCCGGTGATGACAGCCAAAAGGATGGCGATCTTGATGGCCCCGCTGAAGGTCAGATGATCGCCCTCGTGTTCGGGGGCGGTGTCGGCGCCGTGATCGGCGATTGCGGTATCTGTGCTCATCGTTACAACCTCAAGGAATCAGATAGACGATGCCGAAAATGACAATCCAAACAATGTCGACAAAGTGCCAATAGAGACCGACGATTTCGACGGTTTCGGCGTTGCGTTGGGTCAACCGGCCGGTGCGCGACATGAACCACAGCGAAACCAGCATGACGATGCCGAGCGAAACGTGCACGCCGTGGAAACCAGTGAGCGTAAAGAATGCCGACGAGGAAATGTTCGTCGTGAAGCCAAGGCCTTCGTTGTAGAAGATCGTGAACTCATAAACCTGGCCTGCGAGAAATACGACACCAAAGGTGGCGGTGGTAGCCAACCAGAGCCGGGTCTGGCGGTCGTCGCCGGCCACGATGGCCTGGACCGCAAGCACCATGGTGAGCGAACTCATGAGCAACACGAATGAGCTCACCGAGGTGAACGGGATGTCGAAGAGCTCAGAGGCCTTGGGGCCGACGTCGATCGACAGCTCGTCTGGCTTGTTGCGCAGCAACAAGTAGGTCGAGATGAGGGCACCAAACAGAAGGCACTCAGAGCCAAGGAACGCCCACATGGAGAGCTTCTCGTGGCTGAGGCCGGTGGAAGTTTCTAGGTGGTCGTGATCGTCGAGCTCGGTTGGTCCGTAGGCAAGCTGCGACGTGTCGCTATCAGACAACGGGAGCTCCTTCGGTTGCCTCGTCTTGGGAGCCAGAGGCATCGTCGCCGCCAGCGGAGGGTGGGTCGTCGTTGTGATCATCGTGATCATGACCGGCGTTGGGGTCGGTGGCGGGTTCGAGAGCCCAGCCGTAGAAGGATCCGACGATGATCAGCAGACCAACAGCCGACAAAGCAAGGTTGTAGATAACGCCAAGAGCCGCTATTGGGAACCCCGTAGCCATCAGGATTGGCCAGAACGATGGGGACGGAAGGTGCGGAGTCTGATCGCCCTTCTGGGCAATATCGTCGCCGTTGGCGATCTTCACAAGCTTGCCGTGTTCGTTGGTGGCGTACTTCTTGTGCCAGAAATCGTCTAGTTGAGTAACAACGGGCGTGTAGTCGAAGTTATGGGCCGGGGCTGGCGACGGAATTGACCATTCGAGGGTGCGACCATCCCAGGGGTCTGGTGTGGCCTGGGGAATCTCTCCGTTTCGGTACTGCTTCGCACTCTTCAAGATGTTGTAGGCAAAGACCAACATGGCGATGAGAATGATGAACGAGCCAATGGTGGACACCTTGTTCCATAGGTCGAAGTTGGCTTCTTCTGGGTAGCGATACTGGCGACGAGCCTGACCCTGAAGCCCCAGAATGTGCATGGGGCCAAAGGTTGCATTGAAACCAATGAGCACTAACCAGAAGTGGATCTTGCCAAGGCGCTGGTTCAGGTGGTGACCGAATGCTTTGGGCCACCAATAGTACATACCGGCAAACAAACCCATTAGGGCTCCACCGAAGAGCACATAGTGGAAGTGAGCAATGATGAAGTAGCTGTCGGTCTGTTGGGTGTCCGATGCCGCCACGGCGTGCATGACGCCTGACAAACCGCCGATGGTGAACATCGAAACGAGCGAGATCGAGAACATCATGGGTATCTCGAACCGGATGTTTCCACCCCACATGGTGGCGATCCAGTTGAGGATCTTCACGCCGGTTGGCACCGCTATGAACATGGTGGTGGCCGAGAACGCCGCCACCGAGACTGGGCCAAGGCCCGAGGCGAACATGTGGTGAGCCCAGACTCCCCAACCCATGAAACCAATGCCAATGCCAGAAAACACGACGAACGTGTAACCAAACAGTGGCTTTCGGCTGAACACCGGCAACGTTTCGGACACAATTCCGAAACTCGGCAAGATGAGAATGTAAACCTCAGGATGGCCAAATATCCAGAACAGGTGTTGCCACAGCAGTGGATCGGCGCCCTGGTCGACGTTGAAGAAGTTGGCGCCAAACGAGCGATCGAGCGTCAACAGGATTAGGGCAACAGTGATAATCGGCAACGAGAACAGCAGCAGGAACTGAACGACCAGAATCATCCAGGTGAAGATCGGCATATGGCGCAGCTCCATACCGGGAGCCCGCATATTCAGAATCGTGACAATGATGTTGGCCGCACCGATGAGCGAGGCAAGTCCGACAATTTGCAGGCCGAAGGCGTAGTAGTCGACACCAGTGCCTGGGCTGTACGCGAGGCCCGAGTTAGGGGCGTAGCAGAACCAACCGCACTCGGCGGCGCCACCGGTAAACCAGCTGAGGTTGAGAAAGAACCCTCCGAAGATGAAGATCCAAAGGGCCAGGGCGTTCATACGAGGGAACGCAACGTCGCGGGCGCCGATCTGAAGCGGCACGATGAAGTTGGTAAAGGCCGCCGCCAAGGGCATGATGACCAAGAAGACCATGGTGGTGCCATGCATCGTGAACAGTTGGTTGTATTGAGACGCGGTTAGAACATTGGCGTCTGGGCCCCAGAGTTGGATTCGAACCAGCAAGGCTTCCATTCCAGCGACGAAGAACCAGAACATGGCGACGCAGCCATACATGATGCCAATCTTCTTGTGATCGACGGTAAACAACCAGCTGCGCCAGCCGGTGTCGTCGGTGGGGCGCAAAAATACGCCAATGCCCCGATCAGGGGTGATTGGATCACCTGCGTCAAGTTCTAGAACCTCATTAGGTTCGTGCTCGGTGATGGCCATCTGTGAGCGTCTCCTCAGCCTCTGTGCGAGGCGGCGGGTCGAGTTTGGTTAAGGAAGTATCGGGGCCTCTCCAAGAGTGGAGAGGTAGGCGACTATGTCGGAGAGTTGCTCGTTACTGAGCTGTTCGGCAAACGAAGGCATGCCTTGTTGATTGGCGGGATCCAGAGCTTTAACTCCAGGTGCATCGCGCACCCAGGCGAGTAGATCGGCCTCGTTAACGGTCCCGTCGTCGTTGTATAGGTCGAAGATGCCCCCGGCGAACGAGGTGCGACCCATGAGGTTGGTGAGGTTCGGCGCAATCCCTGACAACAGGGGCGGTTCGTTTTCATAGGCGCCCTCGTACACACCATCAATTACGTGGCAACTGCTGCAGAACTGACCAAATGTCTCATAACCCCGTTGGGCGGCCACATCCTGCCCATCGGGGACCACGCCCACAGTCGTTTGTTCAGAAACCCAGCGCTCCCAGTCGGCGTCGTCGAGGGCTACGGCGCGCAAACGCATCTCGGCGTGAGACAGACCACAGAACTCGGCGCACTGGCCCCAGAAAATTCCGGGCTCGTCGGCATGGAGCTTCAGGGGAGTACGTAGGCCGGGGACCGCGTCTTTCTTGCCGTTAAGCTCTGGTACCCAGAACGAGTGGATCACATCGTTAGATGTGATCTGGAGATTCACTTGTTGGCCGGCGGGGAACACAATGTCGCCTGAAGTGACGATCTCGTATACGCCGTCGTTGTCGAGGTCGTAGCTGAACTGCCACCACCACTGCTGACCTTCGACGAGGACAGTCATGTCGTCTGGGTCTTGGCGGTCTAACTCGAAGATGGCAGGAAGCGACAGGACAGTCACAACAATGAGACCGATAGCCGGAACGACAGTCCAGGTGAGTTCGGCCGCCGTGTGGCCGTGAACCTGCTCGGGAAGATCGTCGTAGGTCTCATCGGTGCTGCGGTACCGGTACACGGTGTAGGTGACCAAAACCGTAATTACGACACCAACCGCCAGGGCCGCTATACCAATAAAGTTGGTGAGATCGTCGATGATCCGGGCGTTCTCGCCCTTGGGGTTCAGGGTGTCGAACACGCCTCCCTCGGTGCAGCCTGTCGTCACAAGCCCAACAGCGACGGCAAGGCCAGCGGGCCGTAGGATCCGTCGCATCGGTGGTCTCTGGGGGGAGCTGGCTCTCACTTGGCCTCCACTACTACTTCGAATTGGCCGCCGGGTGCTGATTCTTCTTCGGCGCTGACCGGTTCTTCTTCTTCGTGATGTTCTATGGGGCGGATTCCGTTCGACAACCCGACGATTCCGCCAACCACGACAGCCACCGCGCCGAGACCAATAACTGAGATGAGGATTGGTCGTTTCAAGTCGGGTTTGGCATAAAACACGAACGCTGCCACCAGCACAACTGAGGCCACCCCAAGCGCAACCCAGCTAGCTGGGTTGCGTCCAATAGACATCAGGAAGCCTGCCGCCAGATACACCGGAACCGCTATCGCCAGCGCGCCGTAAAGCGGCACCTCGAAAGGCAGCGCCAGGGTTCGGCGTACCGCATAGTTGCTTTCGACATCGGCGGACCGGTGGTCGGCCCAGGCCGTGAGTGTCCATTCGATCGCGGCCGCAATCAGAACGAACAGGCCAAAGATGGCGAGTTGGGTGTTGACCACTAGACCAACCGTCAGGAAACCAAGACCGGCCGCAGACATCACAGGCCAATAGGCCGGAACGAGGGTGTATGCGTTCTCGCGGTCACGGTCAGTCGATGCACTATCGCCAGCTGCGAAGGCAATCCAGCTCAGGAAACCGGCGGTGACCGCCACGGTGCCGAGCACCACGGTCGCGTAGAACCCGACGTCGCCATTGCCATTGGCCGCAGTGCCAACTCCATAAACCGTGGCCAAGACCATGAAGAGTCCGCTTAGGCCAAGAAAGTACTTGGTGGCGGTTCCGAACATTTCCTACCTCACTTCACCACGTAGATGGCGTACCAGGCACAAACCCAGGCCACTACGACGAAATCCCAGAACAGAACAGATGCATTAATGAGGGCCGCGCCCTCATCGCCAAGATCGCCGCCAAGGGCTCGAAGCCCCATAAGCAACAAATAGACGATCGAAATGATGGTGAGGGCGATGATGTAACCCGTGATGGTGAACACCAGGTTGTGCCATTCGCTGGTGCCTATGGCAATGTCCATCTCGTTCATTGAGAACAGAACCATGTTCAAGAAAGCAACCATTAGCAACACGGTCGCGCCGATTGCCAAAAGGGTGTGGCCCTGTTCGCGGCGCTTGGCAGCCCACACAGCCCAGTGCCCAACAAGTCCGGCCATGATCGCGGTTACGACGGTCATGACAAGCGGAGCGTTGGGAATGACGACGCCGTCGGGCAGCCAGTTCTGGCCAGGAGAAGCAACAGCGTGGCGGCGGCTCATGTAGAAACCAATGAGGCCCGCCATTAGCGAACTACCGGCCGCTACCGCGAGGGCGGTAGCCACAAGCTGAGCTCGTGGTGCGGTGGTGGCCCCCGGATAGGTAACAATGGTTGCGTCGGACATCAGACGCTTACCTCCTCGGCTTCGTGGGCTTCGAGTAGCGGAGTGCCGGACGTGAGAGCGGGCAACCAAGCCGACTCGGTTGGGTCGGCGGGTGTATCCCACTCGGGAGTAAACGCACCCCAGGGGTTGTCGTTGGCCTCGGCGCCCTTCCCTGCAATCAGCGAGATCGCCACATCAAGTAGCAATAACACTGCTCCGGCACCAAATATCAGAAGCCCAACAGCACCTAACGTGTTGAGGGCTGTGCTGGGGTCGACCAAGAAGTCGTACCGAGCGTTGAGGGCCGGATCCGACGGCTGCCCAGTGACGAACCCCGTGAGCGCGAAGCCGAGGGCCCCAGCGAGCGATCCCACAAACAGCAGCAACGCCGTCAGCCGAGCCAAAGCAGGGTTGAGGTGGCGTCCATACGCGAGAGGGGCCCACCAGCCCATGGCCGCGCTGATGCCAAGCGCAGCCGCGCCAGCAACGAGGTAGAACTGAGCATCGCTCCAGGTGGTGAGACGAAGCGGTAGGTCGGGATCAATGGTGAACGCATCAACAGATTCGAGCCAGTCGAGTCCAGCACCTACGGTGCCGAGCACAACAGCAAGGGTCGCCAGAGCTGCTGCTGCGGCACCAGCTAAGAATGGTGCGCTGAGCTTCGGGATGGCTCGACCCTCGGCAAGAGTCAG
>CAZMUM010000025.1:41002-68260 GCA_964569385.1 uncultured Acidimicrobiales bacterium | reverse complement strand
ACCAACAATAGGAACAACGTCGGTGCTCGATAGACCCACTCGATGTGGCCCCATACGCCAAAGTTGCCGCCGAGGAAGTCGACGTCGAAGCGGCTGCTGTAACGATGATCGATGTAGAGGAAACTGAGCGTCGCCACCAGGACCGGAAGCGTTAGGAGCAGGCCTATGCCGGTGACAAGCGTGGCCCAAGTGAAAGGCGGTACTTGGTCGATGTGTAGACCAGGAGCACGCATCGACAAGATCGTGGTCACCACAACCACGATGCCGAGAAGCAGCGAAGCGATGATCATGCCAAGAGCTATGAGGTGAAGATCGACCGCTTCGGAGTTGCCTCTGGACCCACCGTAGGGGCCGCCGTTAGCTAGGTAGGAGCCCACCAGAATTAGGGCTGAGATCTTCCAAGCCCAAAACGATGCAAGTGCGGCTCGAGGGTAGATCAGGCGTCCGGCACCAATCTGGGCTGGGACGATGAACATCGCCATACCAACAAAGAACGGGAGCACGGCAAGGAACACGAACGAATCTCGAGACAGGGCAAATGCTTGAGCCCAGCTCTGCGAATCAAACACTACAAATCCGTCGGCATCGGTGAGATCGAGGCCAACCAGAGCAGTGAGCACCGCCGACGCAGCCAACATCGCTACCGCCGACACCATGAACATTCGTCCGATTCGGCGATGGTCAACGGTGTTCAGAAGTCCGAATACGGACGGGTCCTCTTGAGGTGCACCGCCAAAGGCTGAGGACGTTTCGGTTGTTTCTGTCATCGCTTGGACTCGCTCCACAGCACGCTGGACGCCACAATTATGCCGCGAGAATCGAGGCACGCTGACAAAGACGCGTTGTTGTTCGAATGGATTCGGTAAAAATCTCTAGTCAGCAGCATGGCAGGCCCCGAAACAATGGGGAAGCACCGTTCAAAACTTTGGTGCGTTTAGACACCGTTGGCTACGAATATGTCGACCGCCATTGCGGCAAACACCACAGTGACATAGGTAATTGAGTAACTGAACACCTTCATCGCTCGGCCGACGCTCAAATCCTTTCGGAGCGTGACCGTGTGCCACAGGAACACCGCCCCGCTCACTGCGGCAACGATCAGATACAGCCATCCAAGATTGGCTACCAACCCGAACACCACGCCCAACACTGCAACTGGAACGGTGTAGAGGATCATCTGGTTAGCAGTAGTTCTCGGCGACACAACTGCGGGCAACATTGGGACATCGGCGGCGCGGTAGTCGTCGGCGTACTTGATCGCGAGAGCCCAGAAGTGTGGTGGCGTCCACATGAACATCAGAGCGAAGAGCACAAGGGCCTCGATGCCGATCGAGTTCGTGACCGCAGACCACCCAATCAGAACCGGAACTGCCCCAGCAGCCCCACCGATCACGATGTTTTGCTTGGACGTTCGTTTTAGCCAGATTGTGTAGACGATCACGTAGAACGCACAAGCCGAAGCGGCGAGCACAGCCGACAAGAAGTTGACGGCCGACCAAAGAAGACCGAATGCAGCAAACTCGAGCACGGTCGCAAATACGAGGGCTTCGCGGGGTGCAACTTCGCCGGTGACTAGCGGCCGACCCTTGGTTCGTTCCATTAGGGCATCGATGTCGCGATCGACGTACATGTTGTAGGCGTTTGCACCGCCGGCCGCGAGGGTCCCCCCGACAACCGTCCAAATCATGAGCCACACCGAAGGGAGGCCCCGCTGGGCTACGACCATGGTGGGCACGGTACTCACCAGTAGGAGCTCGATAATGCGCGGCTTGGTTAGCGCTACGAACGCCATCGCGCGACGCCGGTTCGGGGGTTGTTGGATCGATGCGCTCGGGGTAACGCTGACGTCGGTCACGGTCGGAACGATAGATCGTGTTCGACCAACACTCCAGCCCGAACGGGCATGAACTTTCCGACGATGACTTGAGTCACTCATTTGTTGTTTCCGATTGCGGTTCGGACGAATAGCGTTTAGGGCGTGAATGGCGAAGACGACAGCGCAGGTTTTCAGAAACGGAATCCGAAGTTCATCAAACCAGTAGTCAGCCCGACACGCTATCGACACGTGACGGCACTCGCCCTGGCTGCGCTCGTGACAATTGTGGTAACGGGTGCAGCTGTGCGCCTAACCGGTTCTGGGCTCGGGTGTCCCGACTGGCCAACCTGCACCGAAGAGAGCTTCGTCCCCGAAGCCGACCTGCACGGAGTAATCGAGTTCGTCAACCGCCTGTTCACGGGAGTTGTGTCTGTGGCCGTCGTCGCAGCTGTTCTGGAGTCGATGAGACGAAACCCCCGCCGACGAGACCTCACCCGATGGTCGTGGGGCCTCGTGGTCGGCGTCGTGGTTCAGGTTGTGCTCGGCGGCATCACTGTCCTGACTAGCTTGCGACCCGAGGTTGTGATGGCTCATTTCCTCTTGTCGATGGTCCTACTCTGGAACGCAGTTGTCCTGCATCACCGCGCCGGTCTACCCGACCTTGGGTTTGTCGAGGCAGCACCGACGCCTCCCGCCGCGACCCGCCGCTTGCGAATCCTTGCTTGGGCTGCTGGTGCAACAACAGCAATCGCGATCTTGGCCGGCACGGTTGTTACCGCAGCCGGGCCCCACGCAGGCGACGAGGACGTGGCGCGTCTCGCTGTTGATCTTTCTAAGGCCGCCACCATTCATGCAGGAACTGTGTGGTTGGTAGTCGGTCTGGTGGTGGCGCTGCTTGTCACCGTCAACTCTCACGAATCAAATCGACAGTTCGCCCGTCATGTTCGCCTTTTCGGATTCGTCGTCCTTGGCCAGGGCGCACTCGGCTACATCCAATACTTCTCCGACATTCCCGCGCTGCTCGTAGGAATCCACATCGTCGGGGTGTGCGCTGTTTGGATCTCAGTCGTACGGCTTGTACTTGTAACAAAGTCCGACAACCATGTGCCGACAGTCGACTCGCCAGATGCCGACGAACCACAACACATGGTCACTTCGTCATGAACTCTTCCCCGCCTCCTCCCTCTCCGATGCCCGCGCAGGCGCCAACGCGAGAGAGCCGAACCACAACCCTCGTCGACGAGGACGTACCGTGGATCGTGTTGGTCTGGAACGACCCCATCAACCTGATGGGGTACGTAGTAATGGTTCTTCAGAAGTTGTTCGGTTACAGCAACATGAAGGCCACCGAGTTGATGCTCGATGTGCACGAAAAGGGTCGTGCGGTCGTCTCCAACGGCACTCAGGCCGATGTCGAACGCGACGTTGCCCGCCTCCACGAGTACGGACTGTGGGCCACCATGCAGAAGGACAAGTAGACGATGAGCTTTTCGCTAAGGCGTCGGATACGTAGATCGAGCAAGGGCGTGTCGATCAAGATCGAAGACGAAGAACGTCAGCTCCTAGGCCATCTCATCCCGCAACTGCGCGACGTTCTTGTCGGAGTTAGCCCCAGCGGCGAGGTCGACAAAGGCATGCGGCGGCTGTTTCCCACGGCCCATCCCGAGGACGTCGACAAGGAGACAGAATTCCAGACGTCGCAGCGCGATCGGTTATTGGCGGTGCGACTCGACCGGCTCGATCTGGTCGAGTCGACTCTTTCGGCCGAGCATCTAACCGACTTCGAACACGGTGCGTGGATAGCAACGGTCAACGATCTTCGCCTCGTGCTCGGAACCCGATTGGACGTGGGCGAAGAGGACGATCACGACACCGTCGACCCCGAAGACGAATCTGGCGCCGCCGCTGCCACGTATCACTACCTAGGGCACCTGCTAAGCGAGTTGATTGAAGTGGTCGAGTTCGATGAACCCGACGATCCAGATCTAGCGGCAAGCACCGACTAACGACGTCGGGGCACCTGTCAACGTTGTCTGGTGGAACGCTCGCAAAACAACGTGCGAGAAAGCCCGAAAACGTCGTAGGCTGTATCGGTCACTTGCCCCCATCGTCTAGTGGCCTAGGACACTGGCCTTTCACGCCGGCAACACGGGTTCGAATCCCGTTGGGGGTACCAAGGATCGCGATTCTGATTCTCGCGGCCCGCGTGGGCTACCGACGAGACTCGATGAACTTCTCGAAGGCCACCTTCTTCAAGACGTCGTTGCACGTGAGGCGACCAATAGGTCCTGATGAGTAACACGACTGGTTGATCTCGCCCGCGGGGTTCAGAAGAAATCCAGTGGCGTGCAGGAACGTGCGGTCACCGGTCTGAAGAGCAGCGCCCGTCGAGCTCGAGACGCTCGGTCCGTCGAGTTCGGAGATCATCTTGACGTAGCGGAGCTTCATCGCACCGAACAGCTCTGCTGTGGATTCGACGCTATCGACCGAACCAGCCACAACCGTGATGCCTGCCTCCATCAGCGGGAGAGCATTCGTATCAAAGTCAACCAACTGTTGACGGCAATATGGTCACCAGTCGCCCCGATAGAAAAGAACTGCCGTCCAAGAATCGGCGGCCAAGTCACCGATGGTGACGTCGTTGCCTTCGAGATCCTTACCAGCAATCACCGGCAACTGCGTCCCGTTGTCGAGCATGCTTCCTCCCAGAAATCGTACGGAACGAGTACCGCGGCCACAGGTTCCGTTGCTGTCGGAAGCCAAGCCTATGGGGACACCAGACCGCCGAGAACTTTGGCTCTTGGAAGCAACCGGTGGTGGAGTCCACGCGACCGCGGTTGCGCCAAAACCACTCTTCGTTGCCGACCCGGTCCCAAGAACTCGCGCAGTGGCAGCTCAGGTTCAGATTTGGCAGTCCCACCCCCTAGGTAGGCTGTCGACCAAGCCCAGCAACGATCGACAGCCTAGACCGCAGTCAAGGATGGCAGTATCAACGGAGTAGAGGTTCGATTCCAGCCACACTGGAAGCGTTCACTGATCACTCAAGGTGGTTTTGGCACAACCGCGGGGGCATGCGACAGGCGGTCTAGGGCTCGATTCGATTGATGGAGGCCACCCGACTGATGCTCCGATCGAACGACACGATCTCGGTGACGCCAGCAGCCTCGGCGCTGGCAACCAGATACGCATCGGCGAAGTCAATCAGATGTACTTCGTACACCTCAATCGTGCGAAGGAGCAGCGCTGGATCGATGGTTCGGATAGCCCCAAACGCGAGGATTGACCTCGCAAGTGCTGCGACCGTCTGCCTAGGCACCTCGTAGTACGACTCCAGCACATAGACGACCTCTGCCAGAATCAGATCCACGAGCAGCAGCTCATCGGTTGAGCCAAGAAATGCTGTTGCTCGCTTCGCCATGTCCGGCGGATCATTCGTCAGATGTCGAACCAGAATGTTCGTATCGACAAATGCAGTCACACGGAGCGTCGGGCGCGAACCTTACGAGTCGAAGCAATAACTTCGTCCCAGGGAACGCCTCGTTTCGCTGAGGGCACATCTACAGAACCGGCACGCGAAAGTAGACCCGCCGTGCGACACCTAGAAACGATGCGTCTTCGTCAGTTCTAGTCTGGGCAGATGGCGATCCTTCATCAAGCGACCCTTAGCCCATCGAAGCTCGAGCTAATCACCGACCACCTTCGCTCGATTCCGCAGTACGACGACCTGCGCGAGGCCGAAGTATCGCTGATCGGCACCATGGAGCACTCCGTCCTTGGCACTCGGTGGATCTACAACGCGTGCGGTGACCCGGTTTATGCAGCCGAGCTTGCGCGCACGATCCTCACCGGTGACACCCAGGTCGAACAATTCGTAGAAACCCAAGAGGGCCCAGTACGGCGCGACCCGTCGGCGACGGTAGTCGGCAGCGGTACGGCTGAAGCCAAAGTCCCAGACATCGACACTGTTGATTGCACCTCAGGCGTCTCGTCAACCGTCGTTCACGCCGATGGGCTTGAGTTGGTTGTACGCCATCGCCTCGATGAAGACGCACCAGAAGTCGGCAGATTTCTGTCAGGCGAGTGGCAAGGCACAAGCGAACCCGTCGTCCTGGCCTTTCTGCGATGATCACCGGCCTAAGGCCCCGACGCCCATGACCGCAAGGCTCCTGCTGAATCTGACTCTCGCGTTCGCGGTTGTGTTTGCCGGCTTGTTCTTCCCATTCGGCTACATCAAGCTCGGGCTCGCATCAGAGGCCGAGACGGGTCTGTTCTCTGGTTTCGGCTACAGCAACCTCGGGCTCGGGTCACAGGCCGAGGCTTGGTACGCACCATGGCCTCTTACGCTTGCCATAGGCATAGGCGCTGCCGCGGTCGGCATTGGCCTTCGAAAGACGGACCGAAACGCGGGAACGGTACTCCTTGGGTTCATGGCTCTTGGCTATTTCGTTGGCTGCGTCTCGTGGATAGACCGCCTGTCAACGAACGAACAGTGGATGAGTTTAGGCGCCGCCTCGTTCACGTTCCCAGCAGTCGCCCTCATCGGGATTGTCATTGTGCCGATTGTGCGCCTGGTTAACGAACTCCACAACAACTGAAGCCCTACCCATCAGCCGACGGCGGGAACACAAGCTCGATGGTTGCTCCTGTCGTCTGACCGTCCACCACAGCAACCGAACCGCCATGCGTCTGCGCCACCTGGGCAACTATCGACAACCCAAGCCCAGAACCTGACATCGCACGGGCTTCGTCGGACCTCCAGAAGCGCTCGAAAACAAACTCGCGATCGACAACAGCTATGCCAGGTCCTTCATCCGCGACCTCGACCCGGCCGCCCTCAACCGATACGTATACGGTGCCATCTTCTGGCGAGAACTTGATGGCGTTGTCGATGAGGTTGCTGACTGCGCGTTCGACGAGAGTCGGCGTTCCCATGATCTCGCAGTCGGACGAAGATAGCTCAATGGTCAGATCGGTTCGCCGACGATGGCGCTCAACCACCATGGTGACCAGCAGTGCCAGGTCGATGGGTTCAACATCTGCTGCTTCGTGCTGATCGGTCGCAAGGTCGACAAGTTCGGTAACGAGAGAAGTGAGCTCGTCGAGTTCGAACAGCACATCGTCGAGGACCGGTGCCCTTTCCTCGCGAGACAGATGCTCGATTCGTTGCAGAACCTCAATGTTGGTTCGCAAGCTGGTCAAGGGAGTACGGAGTTCGTGGCTGGCGTCGTAGACCAGCCTCTCCTGCTGGTCCCTCGACGTTCGCAACGCGCCGAGCATGGCGTTGAAGCTCGCAGCCAAGCTCCCAAGCTCGTCGGATCGCTCAACATCGATTTCGGCGTCGAGGTCGGTTGTTCTGGCTACTCCTTCGACAGCGCGGGTGAGGCGTCCAATTGGACGCATAGCCCGGTCGGCTATCAGAAGCCCCGCCACCCCAGCAATGACTACGCCGACAGCAGACAACACAACCAGGGCCTGGCGCAGACGGTCGAGCGACTCCTCGACCTCGGTGAGAGGACGCGCCAGCATCACCGCCCGAACTGACCCGCGAAACTGCGGGCCGTGGGCCCGTACGGTGAGGACTCGAACTGAGACCTCTTCGCCGCTGTCGGTAACCCCGGTGGTGGTGCTGCGAGATCTTAAAGCCTGACCGTTGGCCACGGCGAAGTCGTCGTTGTTGGGAATGATGACAAGTTCGCCGGTCGACACAACTCCGTTGTCAAGAATGAGTTGCTGAGCCACATCGCCGGCCAAGAAACGACCCGGACCACGCTGCCCACTGGGTCCAATCGCTTCGGCTCGTTCGTCGAGTTGGTCGTCAACAGTGCCGATTAGTTGACGGTTGGCGATGGCCCAAACCGATACCGATACCAGAACCACAGTGATCGCAGTAACCGACGCAGTGAGAACAGCCACCCTGGTGCGCAGCTTCACGACAGTCTCAGCACATACCCGATACCGCGAACAGTATGAACAAGCCGAGGCCTATCGTCCTGTTCGGTCTTGCGGCGCAGGTAGCCGACATACACCTCTAGTGAGTTACTGCTCGTCGTACTGTCGTAACCCCAGACGTGTTCATGTATCTGGTCGCGGGTCAGAACCTGACCGGGGCGCTCCAGCAACAACTCAAGGAGCGAGAATTCGGTCCTCGTAAGTTCAATTCGCAGGTCGCCGCGATGGACCAGCCTCGAACCGCGATCGAGAGTGAGGTCTTCGAAGATCAACTGCTCGGGTGCTGGCGACTCGGCCGGATTGAATCGCCGAAGCAATGCTCTAACCCTGGCGAGCAACTCTTCCAGAGCGAACGGCTTGACCAAATAATCGTCGGCACCTGCATCGAGGCCGGCAACTCGATCTCGGGTGTGATGGCGAGCCGTGAGGACGAGTATTGGAATGTCTAGGCCCTTGGCTCTAACCCGGCGACAAACTTCGAGCCCGTCCATGTGTGGCATCGAGACGTCGAGAACCATGATCGCAAAGCCGTCTTCGACCATGTCGAGGCCAACAACACCATCGACCGCTGATTCGACCTCGTAACCCTCGAAGGTCAGAGCCCGAGCGAGCGATGTGCGTATGGCCCGATCGTCGTCGACGATAAGCACCTTGTGTCGCGCCGCGTTCACAGCTGGCCTCGTCTACTGGCTGATCTAGCCGACGTGAACGTTGTCGGTGAAATGAATACCAGATGCCAGAGTTCGATGAACGGGGCATCGTTTGGCAATGTCGGCGATGCGTTTGCGTTGGTCGTCGGTAAAAGTGCCCTCGATGTAGACCTGGCTGGTCACGTGGTCGAGCATCCCGGACGCGTCGTCTTCGCAATCGGCGCAATCGTTGGCATGAATGCGGTCGTATGAATACTCGACCGAGACCGAGTCGAGTTCGATTCCTTTACGCTTCGCATAGAACGAAATCGTGATAGCCGTACAGGCCGCGACCGACCCAAGCAGCAGCTCGTAGGGATTCGGACCCAGATCGGTTCCTGAAAGTTCGGACGGCTCGTCGGCCACCCAGACATGGCGCCCGTTGGTGATGTTGACGTTCGTGCCAGCAACCAAGTCGGCTGTGATGGTTGTTGCCATCGAGATCCTCTCGCCGTCGAACCGCTCTCGCCGGACTGGCTAGTCGACGTATATGACGCCTAAGCCCTCTTCGGCGCCTTCGTGTTCGCTCTTTTCTTCGCTTCCGTCATAGGGGTCGCCGACCACTTCGACAACCACATTGGTGACAATGGAAAATACCAACAGCGCGGCGGTTATGACCGCTGCGCCAAAGATTGATGGACCCCAGCTCTTCATTGCATCTCCTCTGAAGGGGTGAAGGGTATAACGCTACCCAATGGGAGGCCAATCAGCGAACATCGGCACTCCATGCCCCGATTTCGACCAGCTGATCGAGGGCCCTTCTTTCGTCGTCGTAGGTGAGTTCGCGGCGAGCGCGGACCAGTGTCCACCACTGCACGGCATCGACTTCGGTGTCATCGAGGCTTGCCAGGTTCGTATCACCATGGGCGGCCTGATCGATGGCTCTCATCGGGTACAGAGCCACCACCTTGACCCTCAATGACCCCGGAGAGCTGTGTGGTTCGGGCAATGGGTAAGACACGATCAGGGGAGACCCGACCTCGACGGCTTCGACGCCCGTCTCTTCGAGAACCTCGCGTCGTGCTGTCTGTATCCAGCTCTCGCCGTCGTCGACATGACCTTTCGGCAGGGCCCAGTCGTCGTAACGAGGCCGATGCACAACGAGTACTTCAGCTACATAGCGGCGACGCAACACAACCCCGCCCGCGGCGCGCGCTACCGGTGCCTGAGAGAAACGTCCCATGGCTGGACGCTAGCTGAGCAACAGCCCTACGCCATGAGGAGCCGCGCGAGAAGGGGGAGGAGCGTCAGCGACGAGCGGATCGGAGGCTGGTCCCGAGCGGCCCGATGAGCGCCGCTAATCGACAGCGGGAGATAGTCCCGGATCTGACGGCGTGGCGTGTCACCCGTCGGCCAAAGGGGTCTGACCCCTTTCGGCACTCAGCTCAGCTCGCCCTCGCGTAACGTCAGTTGGCGGCGGTTCAGTTTGCCGGTCACCGTCTTTGGTAGCTCATCGATGAACTCCACAGACCGCGGGTACTTGTAGGCGCCGAGGCGAGTCCGAACCAACTGCTGCAACTCCTCGACAAGGGCATCATCACCGTTTGCGTTTTCACCAAGCTGCACGACTGCCTTCACCACCGAACCTCGGATGGCATCGGGTTTGGCAATCACTGCGGCATCAGCAACCGCGGGATGCTCGATCAGCAGCTCCTCGATCTCTGCTGGACCAATTCGGTATCCGGCGCTCGTGATGATGTCGTCATCTCGGCCCTGGAAGTAGATGTACCCCTGCTCGTCTCGGTAGGCCAGATCTCCGGTGACCATCCAGCCGTTTTCGTATCGAGCAACGGTGGCCTCGGTGTTGTTCCAGTAACGGAGCATCTGCGTGGGGTCACCCGGCCGAACGACAATCTGGCCGACCTCGCCGGCTACGACAGGGTCACCGTTGCTCGCAACGACCTCTACCTCGCGCCCTGGGTATGGCAAACCCATGCTTCCCGGCTTCGACGGCCATAAGCGGGCACAGCTCCCAGCCAGGTGGTTGACCTCGGTCAACCCGTAGAACTCGTTGATTGTCGCTCCGAGAGTCTGGTCGGCCCACTGATGCAGGTCGGCGGCCACAGCCTCGCCGCCGCTGGCGATCACCCGCAGATCCAGATTGGCCGTCAGCACCGGATCGTCCACCTGGGCCATCATCTTGAGTGCCGTGGGCGCCAGGAACGTGTGGGATATTCGGTGACGGCGAACAAGGCCGAACGCATGGACTGCAGAGAACCGTTCATCAGAAGCGACGACTGGGCGACCCAGGGCCAATGCGGGCAACAAGATGTCGAGGAGCCCACCAACCCAAGCCCAATCCGATGGTGTCCAAAACACCGTTTGCTCGTCGATCTCGATATCGAAAAACAACAGGAAGGTGAGCATGTAGCCCTCGAGGATCCGATGGCCATGCAGTGCACCCTTCGGCGGCCCCGTCGTCCCCGACGTGTACAACAGCATCGCAGGGTCGTCGGCCAACGTCGGCTCATAGGCCACTTCGATTACTTCGGTATCACCACCCGAACTGACAACGTCGTGGAAGTACTCCTCGTTTGGATGCCCAACGTCGGCGGCGCGACCCTCGGCTGGATGATCCTCTGGCGACATCACCACGAGAGTCCGAAGATCCGACAGGAGTGGGCGCATTTCTCGAATGAACTTGGTGGCGTTGGTACCTGCGAAAACAACGCTGGAGCCGCTGTCGGAGACAATGTGTCGGTATGTATCCTCACCGTAGATCAGCGACATGGGCACAGCGACGGCGCCAATGGAGTAGACGGCCAAATGAATCGCTGCTGCTTCGGGGCTCTGCGGCACAGAGATCCCGACCCTGTCGCCCTTCCCCACCCCACGTGATCTCAGATAGTCGGCAATCTGGCGCGTCCGCATCGCGAGTTCGGCAAAAGAAACCCTGTCGGGCTCACCCGCCTCACAATGGTGGATGATCGCGATCGAGTTCCGGTCGTTCTCGCGGCCTTGCAGAATGCGGGCCGCGATGTTGTGCTCGTCGGGTATCTCCCACTTGAAGTTCTCATATATGTCGGCGTAGGACTGGAAACTGTTCAGGTCGATCATGTGATCCTCGGTGTCGGCGAGCGCTCAGGTTCCAGCGGAGGCGAGCCTCGTAAAGAGGTCGCGGAAGATCCCGTCTCGGTCGACGTCTACTGCTTCGCGCATCACGTGACGCTCGCCGGCGTTGTTCAGGTCCCAGCGAAGATCCTCAGCCAGTTTCGGCGTTGGCCGGATCACAGTCGGAACGAGAGACGGCTCAATCAGCCAGGCCAGACAAATCAGATCCCAGATCACCCATGACCGCACAAAGTGATCGCCTATGCCCATCAGCGGGTACAGCGGGTTGTTGTCGTAGAGGTCGACCAGGAGATCACCGAGGCGACCGGTCCCCTTGACCCATTGATGCATCTCTGGCTGGGAGATCGAGAGTTGTTGTCCAACCAGGTAGCCGGGCATGTACACATACGGAACGCCACTCTCGAGCACAACCCTGGTGGCGTGAACGTCCTGCACGAGGTTAAGTGACGGCCGGTTCGAGCGCTCATCGTTTGACGGGTACCCCGACGTCCAGAGCACCACTATTTTGTCGACGATGTCGGGGGCGATCAGCAGTGCAGATGCGACGTTGGTGATGCACCCGATCGCAGCCACATAAAGGAGGTCATCGCTGCCTCTGGCCAGCTCGATCAGACGATCCACACCGGCCGATGGCACGGCGCCTTCAGCTTCTGTCATGTAACGGTCAGCACCCCGGAAAACCAAACCGGTTGCATCAACTCCAGCGGCTTCGTAGACCCGCTTGATCTCCGCCACGCTTAGATCGACGCCTTCGGCCGGTGAGGTGAACTTCAGCTCATCGATGGTTGTGCCTTGCTGATCGAGCCGTTTGAGCCATTCGTCGTAGTGCTCGAGGAACGGTTGGCTCTCATCGTCGCCGCGACTGCCGGTACTTCCGGGCACAGGCGCAGCGTTCGAGGAGCCGGCGGACTTGCGAGCTTCGTCCGCCTTCGCTAGCGGATCACGGTGATGAGCGAAGGAGAACGGTTCGGCGATGACTGCCTTGATGTCGATGACATCGGAGCGCAGCAGTGCCCAGGCTATGGCGAACTGATCATCGATCTCATTGGCGGTGTCAGTATCAATTACGACAGAGACCTTGCCCGTCGGAGGCTCGAGTCTCTGCAGACGCGTCACGTCGTCAATAGCTGGAAACCTCACAGCACTTCCCCCAATTTCAAGGATTCGTCGGTTTGACCCTTGACAATGTCTTGAAGCACCAACAGCCGATCGCGCAGAATACCGCCCGCCCGGTCGTTCAGGCCGTCGGCGGTGATCAGGTCGCACCACACTGCCCGCCCGACAACACATCCCGACGCTCCACCGGCGATGGCCACCACCAGTTGTTTCTGGAATACCTCGAACGAAACACCCTGCGACAGCAGGTACCACGGCACCGACGACAACTCCGTGATGGCAGCGCTGACCTCGGCGCCCGACGCCATTGGACCCGTCGCTCCACCGGCAAACTCGAGCTTCAACGCGGTCGCTCCCGAATCGCTCAACTCCCGCACCATCTCCAACAGTCGTTCGCCATGCTGGCCCGAAGAGTGACCGCCGCCGTCCGACGGAATCAATATCGGCTCGGCCATGAGCGGGATGCCGTTGACCTCACACTCGCGGACGACCTCGGCCAAGAACTGTCGCGCGCGGAGCCCGTCGGGCCCCGGTTCATACCAGAAGAAGCACTTGATGAAGTCGGCTCCGGCTTCGGTAATCCTTCCAACATCCCAGCCATCGAGTTTTCTAGGTGGAACTTCAGGGCTTGCGTAGTCACCATCCTCGATCGACACAACCAGGCGTTGATTCGCGCCCAGGGTCTCTCTGACGGCCTGCAAGCCATGCTCAGGATCGGTCAGGACTGAAACGTCGCCAGCCGCTGACAGCTGTTTCTTGATCTGCCCAAGCTGCACCGCCGACACTTCACCAGCGAGGCAAGCACGCATCGCTTTGACATGATCTACTGCCAGGGTCACCGGACCAAGTGGAAGGTCGATCGACGACTCGTTCATTCGGCGGTCCCGACATCTGTCAGGTAATCCGAGCTTGGTTTAGACGCACGCCCAGGGTCGTCTGGCAGGGCCCAGAGGGACTCAGCAGGCAGTTGTACATCGATGGTGTCGCCCACCACGACACGGCTCGATACCCGCGAATGAATGTCCCAGCTGTTGCCCCGAATGTCGACCTGAAGGTGGGTGTAGGTACCCATGAAGATCGCTGTGCGCACGACCGCGCTAACAGTATTGTCGCCCGGCCCAACCTCAACGGCCTCAGGCCGCACAGTTACCAGCACCGGTCCGTCTGACACAGCCGGACTCACCTCATCGATCCGTAGTGGCCCGGCTTCGGTGGCAACAGTGTTGCCAGAGAGCGTTCCGGGCAGGAAGTTCGTGTTCCTGAAGAAGCCTGAAACCTCGGCGCTAACCGGTCGCCGGTAGAAGTCCTCTGGTTTTCCAAGCTGACGTAGACGACCATCGGTCATGAGTGCGACACGGTCGGCCAGCATCACGGCCTCCTCTTGATCGTGAGTGACAAAGATTGCCGTGATACCCATTTCGAGTTGCATGTCGCGAATCTGGCCTCGCATGTCGACACGAAGGTTGGCATCGAGGTTGGCCAGCGGTTCGTCGAGCAACAACACCTTTGGCCTAACCGCCAACGCACGCGCCAACGCCACCCGTTGTTGCTGACCTCCGGAGAGCTCGTGGGCGCCACGGCCGCCGTATCCGACGAGCTGAACCCGTTCGAGCATCTCCCCCACGGTCTCAGAGATCTCGGCCTTCGATTTGCGGGCCATCTTCAAACCGAACCCGATGTTCTCTGCGACTGTCATCGTCGGAAACAGCAGGTGCTTCTGGAACACCATCACCGCCCCGCGTTTCTCGGTCGGTACGCCAAGGATGGACTTACCGTCGAAGGTGATATCTCCTTCTGTCGGGGTGAGCAAGCCGCTCAACATTCTCAGCGTGGTTGTCTTGCCACAACCGGACGGACCCAGCAGGGCTATCATCTCGCCGCTGGTTATGTCGATGTTCAGATCGTCCACGGCCACCGTCGGGCCGAAACGTCTCGTGAGTGAGTGGATGCTTACCGAAGTCACAGTCGGCCGAACCCCCCAAGGGTTGTTGAATCCCGACTTAGTTGACGGGAAGTGAGTACCAAAGCGATGAGCGCCGGCGCAATGAGAACAAGACTAACTGCGGCCGCGTTGGCCTTGTTCGGCCCAGTGAGTAGCGGAAACAGCACAATTGGCAACGTTGTCACGCGTCCACTACCAATGAGCAACGTGGTTATGTATTGGCCCCAGGAGATCAGGAACGTGAACATCAGCGCCACGGAAAGCCCAGGCGCGATCGCCGGCAGGGTAACCAGGAAGAACACACGGATCGGGCCAGCGCCCAGAGATCGGGCCGTATCTTCCAACTCTGTCCCGTAGTTGGCGAACACCCCCGACATGACCAGCACGAAGTACGGAATCGAGGGAATCAGATGGACAAGCGCCACGCCAAGGAACGAACCCGTGAGCCCGAGCTTGATGAAGGTGACGTGGATGCCCATAACCGACACCAGCGGAGGCACGATGATGGGGGCCATCAAGAAGAGCTCAACGGCGCCTTTGCCTCGAAACTCATAGAGCCCGAGGGCGCGGCTCGCGGGCAACCCAACGGCGAGTGCCATAACACAGACAAGAAGGCCGAGGGTGATGCTGTTCCACATGCTCGACAGCACCTTGGAACTTGGCGATCTCACGTATTCCCACGACCCAAGCCCCCAAGTCTCTGGCAACAAGTCTGGGAAGAACCAGCGAAAGGCGAATGACCAGATGAACAGCGCAATCAGCGGCACGACCACTGCGAAGATGATCGACGCGACGGCGAGTCGCTGAACAGCCGTCGACACCAACCGTTGCTCGTCTCGACTCGGAGCGGGCTTGGTCATCCGAACGTCTTTCGAGCGAGCCTGCGATACAGGAGCAGGAACAGCAGAGCCGAGATCGCCAAGACCATGGATGCAGCCATGGCTTGAGGGCGCAAAGTTATGTCGGGATCGTTGAAGAGGCGGAACGAAAACACAGAGAGCACCGCTGGGTCCGGCACGCCGAGCAGCAGCGGGATCTCATAACTGGAGAACGCGAACGCAAACACAATGACCGAACTCGAAAGCAATCCGGGCATTATCAGAGGCAAGATCACGTAGCGGAAGCGCTGCCACCTCGAGGCCCCCAACGACATGGCCAACTCTTCGAACTGTGGCCCAATGCCCTTGAGTATCGCCAACACAACGAGGCCGATGAAGGGCACCTCCTTCCAGAGGTACGACAAGATGATCGAAATCCCCCAGGCGTCAAAGGTAAGCACCGGGAAATCAGCCGGCGTTTGAGTGACTCCCATCGCAACTGTCAAACGAGAGATGATCCCGCTCTGAGTGACCAACAGCAACATGGCGCTCGCAGCAACCAGGTGTGGAACCGGCAACGGCACCTGGAATACGAACGTTGCGAACCCTTGCCCACGGAACCGATTGCGTAGGACAAGAGCGATTGCAACCGCAATGATCATCGACAAAACCGTCGAAATCAATGCGATCTGAAAGGTCAATACGAACGAAGAGACAAACCGGTCGTTCTCGATGACGGACCGATAGTGCTCCAAGGTGAGCAGGTTGTCGTCACGATAAGGCGAATACCCAAAGCTTCGAGCCGCGCCAAGAAACATGCCAAAGCCGAACAGCGCGCCAAGTATGAGCACGGCGGGCGTCAGCATCAGCGGCACCCGAAGCCACTCTCGATATTGCAGGTAACGCAGCCTCACGAAACTCCTTTCCGTTCAGTGCTCGGCGGCCGGTGGCAGTCGCGTCGGTCTGAGGCTCCGACAACGAGGGTCAGTGCCGCCAGGAGGTGGTCCGATGTTTGATGCATCGACGCCACCCCCTGGCGGAAGGCAGAAGTGCCTTACTGCTTCATGTCCTACAGGACGTTGTCGAGCCAGCCTTGTTCCATTGCCTCTACCCAGTCAGCAGAAGGCTCCGGTAACGCATTCGCGTTCAGGATGGTTTGTGGCAGGGTGGCAACGCCAGCCTCGTATCCAGCGAGCGTCGCTTGGGCCTCATCGCTCCAGCGGTTCGGGTCAGTTGCGGTCAACCAGCCCCAGCCGTTCGGGTCCGTCATTTTCAGCTGATATTCCTCGCTCAACATGTAGTTCGCCACGACCAACGCACCGGCAGCATTGCCGGCGTTCGATGGGATCGTCACGTAGTTGTTGTTCGAGATCGAACCGGTGACCGGGATGAACGTCCGGATGGTGTCGGGATAGACACCATCGATGATCTGGGTCGTCGCATTCGACGGGTTGTACGACATCGAGAAGGCAACTTCCTGGTTGGCCAGAAGGTCCTGCTGCACCGCCGCTTCGGTCGGGTAGGTATCACCGCCGCGCCACAGGCTTGGTCCAATGTCGTTCAGGTACTCCCAGACAGTCGGGGCGTACTGGTCAAAGACCTCCTGATCGAAGGGGCCCGCAAACGCTTCGCTGCCGCCAGCAGCCCAGTAGAAGAGGTGACGGAGGAACACCGAACCGGTGAAGTCGGGCACGGCAGGATAGGTGAACAGCCCTGGGTTCTCGTGGATCCACGCTTGGAGGTCCTCGAACGAATCAGGGGCAACGTCACCAACCAGCTCAGTGTTGAACTCGAACACGAACTGGGCATGACCCCAGGGTGACTCGGTTCCCTCGACTGGTTCTCCGAAATCGTTCGCGACTGATGGGTCGTCCCAGTTTACGAATACCGCGTTGGGAAGCGCTTCTGACCATGCAGCCAACAGCGCGTCGGCGTCCTTGAGGGTGCGGAAGTTCTCGCCGTTGATCCAGATCATGTCGACGGACCCACCGGTGGTCTGACCGGCCTCGATCTCGTTCAGAACGAGGTTCACGGCATCAGCGGTGTCGCCGAGTGGAACGCGGTTGAGCGTTACCCCAAAGAGTTCACTGACTTGTGCCCCGATGTCGTTATCAACGTCGGCGTTGATTTTGTCGCTTCCGCCCCATAGGTAGAAGTTCACAGTTTGGCCGTCGGCTTCAGCCAACACGGCATCCCAGTCGGCGTACCCGGCAATCAACTCTTCGCCTGGCGCGGCGGGAGCCTCGGGTTCGTCCGCCGGCTCATCTGCCGGTTCAGGGGCAACGGTGGCCGCCGTCGTTGTACTGTCCTCCGCAGTGGGGCCGGAATTGCTGTCGTCGTCACTGTCGCCGCACGCGGCTGCCAACAAAGCAATAGCCATCAGCAGAATTGGCAGTGATCGTTTAGTTTTCCTCATAACTCTCTCCCGTTGTTAATCGAATTCATTGGTTACGTTGCATGTGGTCGCCGTAGGGGACCTTCGTTACAACCTCAAGGTCGGCCCACGCCGCGACCTCGAGGAGTTCAGAACCCAAAGTGGCCGAAGCCACCGCGTAGTGGTGTTGTTGACCCCGAACGACAAGGGTGTTGACCAGGTCCGCGACGCTGATCGCCTCGTTGTTCAGCTTGAAGTTGGTGAACCAGCCGCGCGTTCCGTCAAACCCCTTTTCGGGCCGTTCCACTATGTCGGCGGTGAGGATCAGAAGCTCGGATGCGTCTCCGCTGAGATAGCTGATCGTCACCGGTTGTGCGGCAAAGACCATGTCGCCTGCAACACCGTAGGTGTTCTCGCTCTTGCGACCGAGGGTGGTATGCGGGACCCACGAAACGCCGTCTTCGTTGGCCCAGGTACGAGGCGAGACACCGCAGTGCCACATGAGCACGGCCTCCATGTCGGCTGAGAATGCGGTCAGGTCAAGCAATGTCGGTGGTCGCGCAGTGACCTGCAAGCCGTTCATCATCAGCATGCTTACGGTGCCGAGCACATCGCCCTCACAGCCCACAGGGATGTTGTATTCCGAGCCCATCCAGCCATAGGCCATACATGGAGCAACGTCGTACTCGTCCTGGAACGTCGGCCAACACTGGACAGCCAAGGCATCAAAGTCCATTTCGGCCACGAGGTTCCGCATTCCCTCGACCAGGGCAGCCCCTTGAGTCATCTCGCGGCTGTCGACAAGCACAAGTTTGGCTGCGCTGGAGAGTTCCTGAGACGTCCGTTCGACGTCGGCGGGGTCAGCGGCCTTGGCCCGGTCCATAAGCTGTTTCATGTCGAGAGCCACGACCTCGGTCCCGAAGCGCTGCTTGAGCAGTGCCATGTCGAACTCCATGTTGAAGAAACCGGGCGACAGCCCCCCAATCCATCCGATGCGAGCGGTTTGCATCTTCTTGAGGCCCCGCAGGGCATTCAGGGTCACCTCGAGGCGGCGGGTCAGCTGCTCGTTGCCCGGTTCTCCGAAGAACCACTTGTATTCAATACCCTCATCTCGCAGATACCGCCGCACGATCGAGGCGAAATGGTTCATCGATACAAGCGAATGCAGCTCGACCTGACCCTCGAGCTGCGGGTCAGGGGTGCCCCACAGTCCAAGGCGTTTCGTGACCCTGGTCAAGGGCAGCAGCGTCTCACCACTGGCACACGTTGCGTTCTGGATGATTAGGAAATCGACACCGCGCTCGTTGAACATCTCGGCCGCAGACTCAGCGTCGTGGGCTTCGTAGATCGGGCTGTCGTAGCTGACGAGGTCGACATCCATCCTCGTTGCCAATTCAGTGAGGTACTCGCGAGCGCGGCCGTACTGGTTGTGTTCTTCCGCGTAATAGCTGGCGAAGGCAACACCGGCATACCCAATTGTCAATCGATCAGACATCGCTGGTTCTCCTAGCTTCCTCATTCGCCCAAGCCTCGAGAATGAGAGCGATCGAACTGGCACCTGCATCAGGCTTACCGGCCGAGGTTTGTGTTGCTCTTGCTGCCCTACCGACACGCGGCACAAGTGCTGCGGTGCTGTCCGCGCCCTTGCGAGCCGCATCGGCGGCCGCCGCGAGAACCTCGGCGACAGGCACACCGGCCTCGCTGAGTTCGCGGCCTCGCAGGGCCGCAGGGGTCAGCGCGTCAACCATCGACCGGTCCCCAACGCCCGCACCGCCGCGTTTCACGATCTCGGCCGTACCGGTGGTGAGGACGGCGGCCACCGTCTCGCTGTCGAATCGATCCTCGATGGCCTTGCTTGCCACTACGAAGAACCGGCCGAGCAACAGGCCGGCGGTGCCGGCCATGGATTCCTGAAGCCCGTCGCCCGTCGCTTTGAGGACCTGCGGGGCGGTCATTGTGTGGTCGGCGTGGAGTCGCCCCAGTACATCTTTGAACCCGGCGACGAGGTTCACTCCATGGTCACCATCACCGACAACCGAATCCAGGGTCGTCAGCTCATCGACCCGATTTGCGACGACATCGGCGCCGGCCCGAATCAGGCGGGCCCAACTCTCGCCGGCCTCACTCATCGGAGCCCCGAGTGGAGTCTGGCGAATCCGACCAGGATGGGCCGTCGGCGAGCGCGTCGTAGAGCGTCAGAAACTCTGAGTCCACGGCACACAAGGCGAGCACAAAACCAGCCGCTTCCTGGGTTGTGGCGTAACGACCGAACCAAGTGCGCTCCACTGTGATGGAGCGGCTCTCGAGTTCGAGACGAGCCGAGCGGGCAATAACGCCGAGCTCCATGTCGGTGAGCGAGCCACTGTTGTTAACCACGAGAGCAACCCGCTTCGACTGTCCGACAACAGCATCGGCCAACAACAAGACGGTCATGTGGCGGATCAGATCATCAACCGATCCAAGCGGAACGGCATTGGTGCCCTCGCCGTGGACTCCTGACCCAAGCAGCACGTGTCCGTCTGGGATTTCGGCCAGTGTCGCGCCGGACACAGGGTGGGACCCTGATGTCATGGTGGCGCTCAGTGATGCGCAGCGATCGGCCACCCGCAGAGCGAGGGAGTGGCATTCGTCGAGCGTGTGGCCACCTTCGGCATAGGCGCCCAGCAGCTTCCAAACGAACAACAGCCCTGCGCCACCACGTCGTTGCGAACGGTGCTCAAAAGCTGCACCGATGTCCTCGCCCAGAACCGCCACCCTGACCTCGGGCGCGTCGGCTTCGTCTTCGAGCAGTTCGATGGCAAGTTCGGCGGCCAGAACGTCGCCCTCGTGGTTCGACACGCAAAGCAACACGCCACCGCCACGATCAGCGCCAAGTATTCCCTTCACGATCTCAGCGGCACTTGGAGCAGCAAACACGGGCCCAGCAACGTTGAGGTCCATCAAGCCTCGGCCCACAAAGCCGACCATTGCCGGCTCATGACCTGTGCCGTTCCCGATGACCAGAGCGACGCCACCATCGGCCTTCGGTGTCGCGCGGATCACATGACCGTCGGAATTGAGCGCAATTCGGCTGGGGTTGGCCATTACCCAACCCTCGAGCATCTCGACCACGAGGCGGTCGGTGTCGTTGCTGAACTTCGTCGCGCGGTTAACCATCGCCGGTCCCACCATCTGAAGCGTCGGCTGGGCCGCCGAGCAGGTGCCGGATAAGAACCAGAGCCTCACGGGCGTCGTCCTCGTGGTCGGCAACCAACGGCCGCCACGTGAAGGTGTCGTTTCCGACTTCGGTTCCAGGGTGCGGGAAGGTCTCGAGCCCGATCCACCCTTGATAGGCGACGTCGTCCAAGGCCTGACCGATCGAAGCGAAGTCGATAGAACCCTTGCCTGGCACCGACCGATCGTTGTCGGCGACCTGGAAATGCCCGAGACGGCTGCCTGTCGAACGGATGGAGGCCGCAGCGTCGCGCTCCTCCATGTTGAGATGGAAGGTGTCGAGCTGCAGTGAAACCGCAGTACTTCCAATGGCGTCGATCATGGCCGCACCCTGCTCGGCCGTGTTGAGGACGTATGTCTCGAAACGATTCACGGGTTCAAGGCACAACACAACGCCGAGGCGCTCGGCCACAGGGCCGACCTTGCGCAATGTTTCGACAACTCGTTCCCTGGCACCGACCGGATCGGCACCATCGGGGAAGAGCATCCATGGTGAGTAGGTGAGACCCCCGAGAAGCGACGCTCCCATGTCGGCTGTCATCTGCAGACAGTTCGTCAGGTAGGCCACGGCTGCGTCGCGCGTAGAAGGACTCTCGCTGGAGGGGTCAGCCTCAGCAGGAACCCCAGTGCTCACCAGGATCTCCAAACCACACGACTCAGCTTTGTCTCGCATCGCCGCTGGGTCGATGTCTGGCTGGGCGTAGAGCGAAACTTCGATGCCGTCGAACCCGCAGTCGCTGGTGATCTCGAAGACCTCGACCTGGTCTCTGTTCCAGCGGTTGATCCAGTAGTACGCACTGACAGAAACTTTGCGAGTCATGTCTTGTCGCCTTCACTGTCAGCAGATGGACCAAGAGCGGTGAAGCTCAAGTGCTGGGCCGGGTGGGTAGTCGCAGAGCGAAAACGCGCCTGCACTCGTTGACCGGGAGCAATAGACGTAGCTGGGCTGTGATCGGAGTCGACCAGTTCAGCCAGGATCGCGGTGTCAACCCCATCGAGTTGAACGAGGCCGAGAACCAGATTCGGGCCCCCATCGGCGGCATAACCCGGACGCCGCGACAGTTCGCTCTGGGCGACCAAGGTCCCGACATTGCCAACCGCTTCCCATGTGGCCTGCGAGCCGTCGACAACGCAGGCAGCGCGGGGAGGCACAAACGCTCGCTCGCACGACTGGCATCGTGTGCCGACCAGAGACCCAGCGGCGAGCGCCCCGTAGAAAGGGGCGTTGTGACCTAGTGAGTGATTGTAGTTCTGCCGGTGCTCGAGTTCGACCGTCGCCAGTTCAATCATGCTGCATCGGCCAGATCAGAGAAGCGTCGAAACACGTGGACCTCGTTCATCGAGCAAACCCCGGCGTGGGTGTCGGTCAGTCCGAGCTGAGCGCCGGCAACTTGACGGGTTCCCGCCTCACCACGGAGCTGGGCCACAACCTCACAAATCTGCGCCAAACCAGTGGCTCCTGAAGCAGCCCCGCGGCCCAAGAGCCCACCGGAGGGATTAACCACAAGCTGGCCACCGAAGTCGAATCGACCATCGGCTGCCGCAGGCCCACCCTCTCCGACAGCACAGAAACCGAGCCCCTCATAAGCCTGCACCTCAGCGCCGCTGAACGAGTCGTAGACCTCGGCAACATCGATCTCACCCGCCGGATCCGTGACTCCTGCACGAGAGTACGCAATCTTCGCAGCAGCCGATTTAGCTGAAAAGTTCGCCACCCCCGCCGGCCCATCGATCATCCGATCACCAAGCCTGGCAGGCGCCGTCGCGGCACCAGACCCGACAAGGCAAACAAGGGGCCGCGGCTTAGCGCCAGGATCGCTCCGCGCACCATTGGCTCGCATCCATTGCTCGGTGACCAGCAGGACTGCCGCGGCGCCGTCGCTCAGAACGCTGCAATCCAGGACTCGATATGGAGAGGCAACGGGTGCTGATGCCAGCACCTCGGCTGTGGAGATGTCGGCGCTACGGTGCGCCTTGTTGTTGGCGGCCGCGTTGCGCAAGTTCTTCACCGCCACTGATGCCACCTGCTCCATCGTCGTGCCGTAAAGACCCATATGCACCTGCAGAGCCATGGCGTACAGGGCCGGAAACGTGACCCCCATCGGAAACTCCAGATCGGAGTCAGCCGAGAGAGCGAAAATCTCGGAAGCCAAGCCCGCTCGCACATCTCGCCCAGTCTTCTCTGTCCCGCAGACGATGACAGCCTCAGCGTCTCCGGAACGGAGAAGTGCCGCGGCAGTTCGAATCGCTGCGGCCCCTGAGGCGCCACCTGCTTCGACGCGCATGGCGGGCCGCTCACACAGCCCGACTTCTGACTGAACCGCAGAAACAAGCGTTACCTGGCGACTCAGATGGTCGCTTTCGTTGGCAAGAACGAGCTGATCAACCATGCCACTCGTCGTATCTGCATCAGCGATGGCGTCACGAATGGCTTCTCTGGCGAGATCTACAACAGTGCGGTCCGAGTGGTGTGCGGAGAATCGTGTCATGCCGACACCTGCGACGAACAAGGGCGTATCCCCACCGAACGGTACCGAGCCAGTCATGTCGACATCGCAAGCAACTGTGTGGCGGTATCGGAATCGGTGATCAGCACGTTGAAGTAGCCACCCTTGATGGCGGCGTGGATGACGCGAACTTTGTCCCGGCCTCCGGCAACAAGAACACTGGACGCGAGCTTGCGGAGATCGTCGAGGGTTAGCCCGATGTGCACATCGTCGGTGCGAAATGGCACGTGTTTGCCGTCGGCATCGAAGTAGTGGCCAAGTGCGTCACCAATCGCACCTGCCGCCTGCAGTGCCTGGAGATCATCCTGGTCCAACGTTCCGTGGTGATACAGCAACGCGTCGTCGGTGACTGTGCCGACGCTCTGGATGACGACATCTGCGCCGCGGGCCACATCTAGGGTGGCCGAAACCGACGGTTCAGACAGCAGACGGTCGCGCAGGTTCGCGTCAGAGACAAAGGTCGGAGCCGACACGATTAACGCTGTACCGCCGACCGCATCGGCCAGTCGGCTTGTCACGTTATAGGCCGCGAAACCTGTGTTCGGCGACGTACCGACACCCTCAACGGTGACAAAGGTGCAAGATACCGATCCCCTCGGAGAGAACGTCTCAGGCAACAGCGCAACGGTTCGTCCAAGACCGAGTCCGATGACGAGACCGGCTTCAAGGCGTTCCTCCAACCAGCCGGCCGCAGCGGCGGTCACAGTTGAGCGAAGGGCAACTGGTGATGGCGGCGTCGAAGTTATGCGAACGTCCTGCAAACGAAGTGCCGTTAGCAGCTCATGCTGGAGTTCCCCAAAAGGTTCTTTCGGGCTGGTGATCCGCACATCGACGACACCGGAGTCGCGAGCCAGCGTCAGCAGCCGGTTGACCCTCATACGGGACAGCCCGAGAATCTCGCCGATCTCGGCCTGGGTCAGCTCCGACTCGTAGTACAGCTTGGCCGTACGCGCACACAGCCGGTGCTGAACAAGATCCAGTGTGATCTCGCGGCCCTTTGTCACAGGGATCCAGATCCCGCCACGTGCATCTTGTCCCCCCGGAGTGTAGTGTTCATATGAACACTACGTGGTCGAATGAACAAGAACTTACCTCTCAACTCCCAGACCGTCAACCTCACATCCCCATATGGGCAATTGGTTGACATCCAAAAGACAAGGAGCAAAACCGGGCCATGACCAACTTTCGCTCGATCCTCGACGTCACAGACTCCGAGTGGCTTGATGGCTTGCAACTCTCGGAGAGCGAGATTCCGGACTGCGTGATCGTCGAGGGTTCATGGTGGAGACACGAGCGCCAGACCTGGCGGCTCAACTACCTCAGCGAAGTGCGAGAGCTGGGCTTTCCAGATTTGTTCTGGGGTCGGTGGCAGGACAAAAAGATCGTGTTCTGCATGGCCTACGGGGCTCCTCGGGCTGTCGAGGTCATCTACATGTTCAGCCTGCTCGGAACGCGGCTCTCAATCCAGATCGGAACCTGCGGCGGCCTCCAGCCCGAACTCAGACCGGGCGACATTGTGATCCCCGACCAGGTCGTTTCCAAAGACGGTGTGGGCCACCTGTTTGGCCGGGGAGTAACGACGTCGGCCACCGCCTCGGAAGTGAGCAACGCCACCCGGGCCCTGCTTGAACGCGGCCGCACTGTTCACGTCGGGAAACATGTGACGTTCTCGTCTCTCTTTGCCGAAACGGTCGAAATGATGGAGGCCTGGCACAAGGAGGGATTCCTCGCTGTCGACATGGAGACAGCAACAACGCTTAGTGTTGCCGAGCACTTCGATCGCTCGGCCGTTGCCCTACTCGTGGTCTGGGACGAGCTCACACGAGGAAGGCGATTCCTCGACCCGATGAGCAACGAAGAACAACTCGCCCTCAACCAGGGCAACAAGGACGTCTTCGAGGTCGCGTTGGAGTTGGCGCTGGCCCATCGTTAACCACACCGTTGGTCACTTGGTGGTGTAGAGCGCCTTCAAGTCTTGCCGAACTTGGTTCTGTTCTGGCCGGTTAAACCCCTCTTCTGTCAAACCGGGTACTCCTACTCGCCTCGCAACTCGATAATCGCTCGACCGCCAAGATCGTCAGATGGTGCAGCCTCAATGACACGCACTTTGCTTTCAGAACCCAGGTCGGCCCGGAACGACAGCAGGTTGGAAATGTGGTTGTCGCGCATCTGTGCCGTTTCCACCCCAGCGGCATCCTCATAGACGGTTATGTAGGCGATGGGACATGCACTTCGATACTTCTCGATCATCTCGAGTACCTCATCGCGTGGCCCCGGTTCTAAGGAGGTATCGCCAGCGAAGTCGACCGTCACTGTTGCATTCGCGCACCCCGACGCGTCATCGGATCCGCTGCTACAGGCCGCAAGTAACATTGAACTAACGGCGAGTGCCGTTAGCAGAGTTGTTGGTTTCATTGCTTTGTCAGGCTTCTCACTGGTCCGCATGGACAATCTCAAGTCTCGAGTCCGATCATACTGAAGTCTTCACCAGCCACCTTGACAAGTGCCTCAACTGTCCGAAAGACATTGACCCATGAACCACTTCGAGACACGCTTCGGTAAGTGGCTTCACGGCGGGGGCCCAGAGAGGTCGGTGTGACAATCTATTTTGTCTAGACAAATCTATTAGTCGAGGGTGAACGACATGGTGACTCCTGTTCTGACCATCTCGACCCAAGAGGGGCTGCAGGCGATCTCGCATCCGCTGCGTGTTGCCATTCTCGGTGCCCTCGACCCGCCCGGGTCGGCCGCAGACCTCGCTCGACGGCTGGGTCAGCCACGCCAGAAGATCAACTATCACCTGAAGGCACTGGAGGTGGCCCGTCTCGTCGTTGCGATCGAGTCCCGCCAGAAGGACAACTTCATCGAGACGCGGTACGAGGCGGCGGCGCGCTCGGTGGTCATAGCCCCCGACGTCGCCTGGAGCGGCGAACAGCGGGTCGAGGCTCTCCGATCGCAGCACTCGCTCGAGACGCTTGTACAGCAGGGCGCTCGGCTGCAACGAAACGCAGCGGAGCTGCTCGACAGGGCCGCCTTCGACGGTGAGACGATCGCCAGTGCGTCCATCGGCGTAACCGTCAACTTCGCGGACGAAACCGCCAGAGCCAGCTTCATGCGCGACTACCTCGAACTCACACGACAACTGATCGACTCGCACGCAGGGACCGGTGGCGACAGCTATTCCGTCGAACTCGCAGTGCACCCGACAACGGAGCAACCATGACCGACGAAGTGAACACCGAACAGCCGACCCACGTATGGAAGAAAACCTTCGAAGTCAGAGCTAGCCGTGAGGCGACGTGGGCGGCCTTTACCGACCCGGAGACGACCGCACGGCTGCTCGCACCTCCCTCCGGTACCGTCACCGCTACTTCAGCCGTCGAGAGCACGAACTCACTGCTCGACATGGAACCAATGGAGAGGCTCAGCTGGAGGAACAAGCGTCCCGGTATGGGTCACGGCGACATGACGGTGACCCTCGTCGACACAGATCACGGCTGCACCATCACACGTTTCGGTTTCGGCGACGACGGGGCCGCCGACATCTTCAACGCCTCGAACGCGCTCGGCTGGGAGCACGGCATCAAGGATCTGATCCTGTTCGTCGAAACCGGCCACATCGTCAAACGTCACTACGACGGCTGCACGAGATCTGCGCTCAGCATGTCGTGTCGAAAGCAGGGCTGCAACGCGGCGATCGGCTTGACAGAATCGGAGGCGCTCAGGTGTACACACGCTCCGACATTTGGGCATTGAACGCCG
>CAZMUM010000025.1:34004-40902 GCA_964569385.1 uncultured Acidimicrobiales bacterium | reverse complement strand
CCGGGACGGGACTCGAAGTCGAGCTAATTCGCGGCGGCGAGTTGATGACCTCGAACGGCAGGACATGCACGCTCGATCAGCGGCTCGTCCGGGAACAGCCTGCGGCGTCGATGCACGAGTAAACGAAACTCAGGTCGAAGGAACGCAGCAACACGAGTTACGACATGACGACGCTCATGGTCTGACGATTGTCGAGCGAGGTGAGTCGCTGTAGATCGGCCAGAGCGGGGCCACAAGTCGGCGACAACTTCGACCAACATTCCCACAGTCGCCGCATGCGACTACTTTCTGTTGTGTTCGACCACTGTCCGTGAGAGTGTGGTCGGATGCGATATCTGACCCGGGCTCTGGTGGCAATGACGATGTTTGCGGCGATGCTTGTTGCACTACCTCTCAGTGAACAGTCAGCGGGCGCCGCGCCCGCGCAACTAGAGACCGAAACAGCGGTGGCCAATGATGGCGACGGAGCCGCTGGCGAACAGGCGAGCAACGCCGTTCCCGGCACAACGCTCGTCACATGCAGCGCCGCCGAATCCGAGGGCGACATCACCGTCACATGGGACGTCGACAATGACGTCACGGTCAACCTGCGTGGCGACGACCGCTGGATCGCGGCCTACACCGGCCCGGGCTCGCACTCCGTCGAGGGCGCCGTCGAAACGACCTACATCGCGCGGGTCAGGACCGGCGGCATCACAACCGACTACTCGTGCACGATCGAGGCCACTCCCCCACCGACACCAGACCCAGTTGTCGCCTGCACCGCGGCCGCCGCTGCTGACGGCACCGGCACCGACCTTTCCTGGACCGCGCCAGACGGCCGATCCGTCAATATCCGCGTCGACGGCAGCTGGATCGCGACTCGCAGCGGCTCAGGTTCGGAGAACTTCGCGGCCATACAGCCCGACGCCGGCTGGACGATCCGAACCCGCCTGCAGGCGACTCTCACAACCACAACCTGCGTCCGCCCCGACAACAACGGCGATGACGGCGGGGGCGACCAACCTCCACCCGAGAACGGCTGCATCATCAACGGCACCTGGGTCGACACCAAACTCCCCCAGATCGAATGCGATGCCCTCGTCACCTTCTACAACGCCACCAACGGACCAGGCTGGAGAGTGTCATTCGGCTGGAACACCACAACCGACCCATGCGGCTGGCACGGCGTCACCTGCCGCGGGGTTGCGGTACGCGAAATCCGCCTCAATGGCAACCAACTCTCAGGGTCAGTCCCAAGCTCGCTCGGTGAGTTCATCAAGCTCGAAAGACTGGAACTCGACGGGAACGCACTCACTTCGATTCCGGCTGAGGTTGGAAACCTCATTCGGCTCGAAATCGTCCGATTGGGTGACAACAGGCTCGGCTCGGTGCCCGCCGAAGTGGGGAACCTGTCGAGGCTCCAGTCACTCGATCTAAGCGGAAACCTGCTCACCGCTTTGCCCGCCGAGCTCGGCAATCTCCCGTGGCTCACAAGTCTCTGGCTCAGCGAAAACCTGCTGACGTCGCTACCGGCTGAATTGGGAAACCTCGCGAATCTCAGGACTCTGGCCGCGCACCTCAACCAGCTGACCGCAGTTCCGCCCGAAATCGGAGATCTCAACCTCACGGCTCTCGACCTGTCTGGGAACCAACTCACGTCGTTACCAAGCGAGATCGGAAATCTCACCCGCCTCACACATCTGAGTGTGAACACAAATCTGATGACATCGCTACCAGCTGAGATCGGGAACCTCACCAACCTAACGGAGCTGTTCATCGGCGGTAGCGAGTTGACATCGCTGCCACCAGAGTTGGGAAGATTGGTCAACCTGACTCGCCTCTCGATTCAAGGTAGTGGGTTGACCGCGCTGATACCGGAGATCGGAGACCTCGTCAGCTTGGAGAGCTTGTACATGAGCAATACCCAGGTGACATCACTGCCACCAGAAATTGGCAACCTCACGAATCTGCGCGTGCTCGGTTTGCGCGACAACCAGCTGACTTCTCTGCCGGCCGAAGTCGGCGACCTCACCAACCTGATCTACCTGCGAATGTTCAACAACCGGCTTGCCTCACTTCCCCCAGAAATCGGGAACCTGGGCAACCTTCGTGAGCTTCAGCTCGCTCGCAATCTGTTGACCTCACTTCCACCCGAAATCGGGACCCTGAGCAGGCTGCGGAGACTCGACATCTACGACAACCAGCTGACATCGCTTCCACCTGAAATCGGGAACCTCAAGGAGGTTTGGACGATGAGCGCCGGAGACAACCAGCTGACATCGCTTCCACCCGAACTCGCAGGCATGGACAGGCTTGTCTACGCCCGCTTCGCAAACAACCAACTGACGGGCGACATTACTGCTATTGCCGAGGGCATCCGCGACACCGCGATCGTCTTCGTGCTTGGTGACGGAACGGGCGGAAACGAGTGCCTGTCGGTCACTGACCCCGACGTCGGAATCTGGCTCGACCTAAACAGCCCCGGTTGGGACGAGTGCGACAACCCCTGACGGCCCGCCTCAAAGCCGCCACAGCGCTGCCCACTTTCTGACCCGTTCCCGGTTTGTCACATGTTCCAGTACCGGTTCGCCGCTCATCTGGGTTCGCTGCGACTCGCCCTCGTCGGGCTAAGAACGGGACTCCAGCGGGGTGTGGCGTAGTTGCTCGATCTCGTCGAGGCCAGAGAGCCGAGTGAAACGAACCGGGTCCCCTCCTCGCCAAGAACAACCACAGCACTGTCAAGCACCCTCACGGTCGATACACCGGTGTTGAAGCGCCGGGGCCCAAGGCGGCCAGTCTGCGACAGATGTCGACGACAGCATCGCGGCCCGTATACGCTCCGCGCCACTGATCCTGCGACAGGAGCACATGTGGAGTCCTTCATCCGTGGGCTGCCGAAAGCCGAGCTGCACGTTCACATCGAGGGCACGCTCGAACCGGAGTTGATGTTCGAGCTCGCAGCCAAAAACGCGACAACGATCGACTATGGCTCGGTCGACGAGTTACGCGCCGCGTACGAGTTCGGTTGCCTTCAGGATTTCCTCGACATCTACCACCAGGGCGCGGCGGTACTCCAAGACGCCGATGACTTCTACCGGCTGACGACCGCGTACTTGAACAACGCTGCAGCCGACAACGTTCGGCACGCTGAGATCTTCTTCGACGCCCAGACACACACGAACCGCGGCGTAGCGATGGGCGCCGTTGTCGAAGGCCTCAGCGCCGCGTGCACGAACGCCGAGGAGCGCCTCGGGGTCACGACCGGGCTCATCATGTGTTTTCTGCGACACCTCAGCCAGGACGAAGCGATGACCACCCTCGACCAGGCGTTGCCGTACCGCGAACATCTGCTCGGCGTTGGTCTCGCCTCGAGCGAAGTCGGTCATCCACCCTCCAAGTTCGTCGATGTCTTCGCACAGGCGAGGGCCGAAGGGTTCCACACTGTTGCCCATGCCGGAGAAGAGGGACCTCCGGACTACGTGCGCGAGGCACTCGACCTGCTGCACGTGGAACGAATCGACCACGGCATCCGCGCGATGGAGGACTCCGAGCTAGTGGCTCGACTGCGCGACGAAGCCGTACCTTTGACAGTTTGCCCCCTGTCGAACGTGAAGCTCGGAGCGGTCGCGAGTATCGCCGAACATCCTCTGCCCGCAATGTACGAACAGGGCCTGATGGTCACCGTCAACTCCGACGACCCAGCCTATTTCGGTGGATACGTCGGCGACAACTATCTGGCCGTGGCAGGAGATGCCGGGTTCGACGAGGAGGCTCTCACCGAAATGGCGCGGAACTCGGTCGAAGCCAGCTTCGCGTCAGCCGACCGTAAAGGTCAGATTCACGCCGAGATCGACGGCTACGCGGCTTCCGAAGCCAGACGCCGGTAGCTCCACCGAGGCCAGCCCTCGATGGGCATCGACGTGGTGGCGGCGAACGCGGCGATGAACAGGGGACCCCCGTGAGGCTTAGGCTAACGCCGATGGGAAGCGCCGATAGTTCAAACGCTTCGCCGTCCCTGCTACGCAAGTCGGTGTTAGCCAGTCTGTTGTTGGCTGGGATCCTGGCCGCGGTTGGCTTGGCGTGGTGGAGCAACGAAGCGGACAGTTCAGCCGAACAAGCCAGCGCCCCTGTCGAAGCGACCACGACGGTCGCGAGCAGCACAACCACTTCAACAACCAGTGCCCCAACCGCAACATCCACTGCGACCCCGACAACAGCTCTCGTTACAACGACCACCAGCTCAACTACCACCACGACCTCCTACGACGGTTGGGTAGACCCGACGCTCGTTGGAGTTCCGTACGGCGACACTGTGGCTGGATTGTTGACATTCCGGGGGTCACCCACGCGTACGTTCTACGGCTCCGGACCAATCCCGAAGAACCCGTCGATTCTCTGGTCATTTCCCGAATCAGGATCGATGTGTTCTCTATCGACATCTGGTGGCGAGACCAAGACTTGGTGTGGGTTGGGTTGGACGGGTCAACCGTCGGTATGGGAAGTCGGTGACGACACCTGGGTAGCGTTCGGCGCTTACGACCGCGCCATTCACGTGCTCGACGCCGACTCTGGTGAGCGCGAGTTCGACGATTTCGTCACCGGAGACCTCATCAAGGGAAGTGTCACCATTGATCCAGATGGCTTCCCGATCATCTACTCGGGTTCGAGGGACAACTTCTTTCGGGCCCTCGCCTGGGACCGCGGCGGCGAACTCGTCGAACTGTGGCGTCTCGCCGCCACCGATGTGGGCCCCACCAAATGGAACGACGATTGGGATGGCGCGGCGCTTGTTATTGACGACTACTTGTTTGTGGGTGGTGAAAACTCACGCATCCACATCGTGAAGCTCAACCGCGGTTACGACGCCGACGGATTCGTCACTGTCGACCCCGAAATTGTCTTCGATGCCGCGGGGTGGGACGACGAGCTGATTCGCGCTGTTGGAAACAACGTGTCGATCGAGAACTCAGTGGCAATTAGCGGAAACACTATCTACTTCGCCAACTCAGGCGGGTTGGTTCAAGGCTGGGACATTACCGATCTCGCCGTCGGTGGCGAGCCGCAACGGGTGTTTCGATACTGGGTTGGCGACGACGTCGACGCGTCGGTTGTCATCGACGAAGAAGGATTTCTGTACGTCGGGGTTGAGTACGAGCGCGGCCTCGCTCGCGCTAGAGAGGTTGGCCAGATCATCAAGCTCGATCCAACCGCGGAAGATCCACTCGTCTGGTCGGTAGCCGACAACGACCGTCTAAACGGTGGGGTGTGGGCCACCGCCGCTCTCCATCGAGACCTAGTGATCGTGCCAACGAACGGAGGCCGCGTCCTCGGAATAGATCGGGAATCAGGCGAGATCCGTTGGACCATCAACCTCCCTGGGCCACTATGGCAGTCGCCGGTGGTTGTCGACGACGTGCTCATACAAGGCGATTGCGCTGGTCAGCTACGGGCATTCGATGTATCGGACACGTCGATCGAACCACCACAGATCTGGTCGGTGGACCTTGGGGGTTGCATCGAGTCGACGCCGGCTGTGTGGAACGGGACCATCTACGTGGGCACCCGGGGTGGAAAGTTTCACGCCATCGGCTAGCTGCGATTGCTTAGGTGTTAGGCAGCTCGGAGTGCGCTCTGAAGTCTCCCTGGTGCAGTGGCGGAGTCCTCTGGTAGCCTGATACGTCGGCGTGGCCATAGGTTTGGCCAATAGTTCCGGTGCCAGTCGGTATTACCATCTCGGTATTGCCCGTGGCCCGCGCCTTTCAAAACATTGAGGTCTTTAGCGATGAGCAACGTCTGTCAAGTCACGGGCAAACGGCCCACGACGGGCTTTAACGTCTCACACTCACACCGTCGTACGAAGCGGTGGGTGCGTCCCAACATTCAGAAGCAGCGTTTCTGGGTGCCCAATGAGAAGCGGTGGGTGACCCTTACCGTCAGCACCAAGGGCATCAAGACCATCAACAAGTACGGCATCGAGTCGGTTCTTGCTGGAATGCGCCGTCGTGGAGTGAAGATCTAATGGGTAAGTCAGATAAACGGCCGATAGTGAAGCTGAAGTCCACTGAGGGCACCGGCTTTACTTACGTAACCCGCAAGAACAAGACCAACACGCGCGAGCGCATCGAGCTTCGTAAGTACGATCCCGTCCTGCGCCGCCACGTGATGTTCAAAGAAGAACGCTGAGCGTTCTGACCCACGTCGCAGAAGAACGCTGAGCGTTCTGACCCACGTCGCAGAAGAACGCTAGTTCCTAGGCTGGGCCGAGGAACCAGAGACACACCGTTCTTTGGGAGTCCACGTGTCGGGTTTACGGCGCATGGGAACGCGTCCGTTTCGGATCTCTACTCCTTCGGAGCGGAGACGCTGAGTGTGTTCGGATTCGATACCGGGCACTAGTCGCCCTGTTGAGGTGACGATTCGCCACCAGCAGTCGACGCCACCCTTGGCCAGCAAGCTTCCGACCGCTCGCGCCGCGCCTGGGTTCCCGGCTTCGGTGGCGACTTCGCCATAGGTCATAACGTCGCCTGCTTCGGTCGACTCGACGACGGCAACTATCGCGAGCTCGAAGTCGGTCACCGACTCAGCTGCGGATTTGTGCGAGCCGTCGTCGGTCGTCGACCATGGCGCCCGAAATGACAAGGGCAAAGCCGGCCGCTATCAGCGACAGGCCACTAAGAGCGAGGTTCAGGTTGACACCGGTTGCGGCCAGTTCGCCGTCGAGACCGAGGTCTGGGTTTTCGTCGTCGCCTTCGGTGACTTCAGACGTGTCGTCTTCGGATTGGGCAATGGTGACAACAACCTGGCTCGTCGGCGTCGATGCCACTGTTGTTGCAACAGCGGGAGGCACGGTCACCGGCAGCACTGTGGTTGGCGGAGCCGGTGCTGGGGCCACGGTCGTCGTTGGGGCCACGGTCGT
>CAZMUM010000025.1:0-33904 GCA_964569385.1 uncultured Acidimicrobiales bacterium | reverse complement strand
TGGGGCCACGGTCGTCGTTGGGGCCACGGTCGTGGTCGGCGCCACGGTAGTTGAGCCAACGGTTACGAGATTTTCGGCGCACCGGAAAGTGACGGCTGGATGCACGCTGTCTGAAGACGGCGCCTGGCCTGACCACACGGCCGTAATCGCTGTTGAGGCCGACAAGGTGACGCCGGTAACGACCACAGTGATGGAAAGATCGATCTCGGGAATGTCGGGGGTCACCGGGCTTGCGTAGCCGGAGTCGAGGACAAAGAACCACTGTTCGTTGGTCTGGTCGGTGAAAAGACCCGGGCCGTGGGTGAGATCAGTGGAGGTGAGTTCGATATCGTAGGTGCCAGCACCGATCGCTATAGCAGTGGGACCCAACGTGGGGTTGTTGTTTGTGAGTGCGCCCTGCCCTAGGGAGTCGAAGTCAAAAGTGACATCGACGCATGCAGCCGCCCCGTCGCCGTCGGCCGACACTGGTGAAACCGCGACGAGCAACGCACCCGCGGCTATCAGCATCGCCGCGAGAATATTCCGACTGGTTTTTCCCGCCACGAGGCCGCTCCTTGTATCCGCGCTTGCTTAGCCTAGACGACGGAGAGTGACGAACCACGCCGGTGAGTCGGTATTTACTCACGACATTGGTAATGATGGCAGAGATGTCCATTAACTTTGATCTCGGTTTTGACGGCGAAGCTTCTGTGCTCCAGCACGTAGCACCGAACCTCGGGCGTCTTGTGGCCAACAACCCTTCGAAATTCACGTTCCGTGGTACTGGAACGTTTATTCTTGGCACGGCCGACAGTGCTGTTGTGATCGATCCCGGACCAGCTCTCGACGCCCACTACGACGGGTTACTTAAGGCGACGGCCGGTCTGAGTGTCGACTACGTCGCCGTAACGCACACGCATCGAGATCACTCACCGCTCGCCAAGCGGTTCGCCACCGCAGTCGGTGCAACCGTGGTCGGCTGCGGCCCTCACCCTTCGGTTCCCGAACCTGACCCAACCGACATCATCGATTTCGGGATCGATGAAAGCGACGAGGTCGAGTTGGCCCGTGGAGCCTATACATCGGCTAGCGACGATTCAGATCCCGAGAGCCCGCACATCAATCATCGCGACGGTGGCATCGACCTCGACTACCGGCCCGACACACAAATGACCCACGGCGACACCATCGCCGGCGATGGCTGGACACTCGAAGCAGTTCACACACCCGGTCACACTTCGAACCATCTCTGTTTTGCATGGCACGAAGCCTCGGCTCTGTTCACCGGCGACCACGTGATGGGCTGGTCAACATCGGTGATTGGTCCACCTGATGGTCACATGGGCCACTACCTCGACAGTTTGGAGCTGCTCCTAGATCGCGAAGACGAGGTTTACTGGCCTACTCATGGGAACCCAATCCGCAACCCTCACGAATTCGTTCGAGGACTCCTCGCCCATCGGCGTCATCGTGAACAACAGCTAATTGACTCGGTAGGCAATGGGGTCAGCACCATTGAAGCGATGGTCAGAATGCACTACACACACGTAAACTCGAAACTGTGGCCTGCCGCGGCACGTTCGGTTCAGGCGCACCTAATCGGACTTGTCGATAGCGGCCGCCTCACCTCATCGTCTGGAACAAGTCGCCTCACTGATGAGTACTCGCTAAATCGTTAGGCAGTCGCTCGGCAGTTCGGTCCGACTACTGGAGCCCGACTGCTGGGCTAGAGTCACCGACTCGACGTCGACGGGCCGGTGGGCTGCGCACGTCTCACGTATGTCCACCCGGACACCGGAGACGCCAGTGCAACCTGACAATCAAAGCGTTCATCAGGCTCAGCTGCGGGCCACCGAACAGATCAACCACGATGGCGCCCGTACCCTGCTCGCCCGAATGCGCGAACGCACGGCCGCGGCCGCCGACGCGGCCGAAGCCGCCAATGACTTCGATTCCGAAGTTGTCGAATGGACGCTGCGACAACGCCTGCGCACGATGGACGATGACGCTGCTGGTTTGTTCTTCGGTTCGATCGACGGGCCCGAAGGTGAGTTCTATGTAGGTCGCCGCCACATCGATGACGACGAAGGCGATGCCTACGTGGTCGACTGGCGCGCACCCGTGGCCACGCCGTTCTATCGCGCCACGTATGCCGATCCGTTTGAGCTGGATGGACGCAAGCGGCACACCATTGAGCAGCACGAGGTCGTGGCTGTTTTCGACGAACGCTTTGACGACCCGGATCAGCAGGGCGGCGGCGGTGTCCCCGACCCGCTGATCGCCGAACTCGGCCGGTCACGAACCGGCGAGATGCGCGACATCGTGGCAACAATCCAGACCGAGCAGGACGAGATCATTCGTGCTCCGATCGAAGAAACGATCGTCGTCCAGGGAGGCCCGGGAACCGGCAAGACTGCGGTCGGCCTACACCGAGCCGCGTTCTTGATGTACGAACACCGCGAGCAGTTGAGTCGAGAGGGTGTGCTTGTAATCGGGCCCAATCAGCGGTTTCTCCGCTACATCGCCCAAGTGTTGCCATCCCTTGGCGAACACGCCGTGACCCAACTCACCGTCGATGGTCTGGCCGACCCTCGGCGCTTTTCGGCTTCGAGCGACAACAACCTCGCCGCCACGGTTAAGGGCAGTATTGCGATGGTGGATGTGCTGAGAGCACTCGCCACCGACCGAATCGCAGCTAGCTCAGTCGAGACACCGCTTGGGCATCGCGTTCTGCGTGTTGAGGAGCACGTTGTTAGCGAGATCATCGAGAACGCCCTCGAACGCGGCGGGCCTCTCAACCGGGCCAGAGAGGGAGTTCGCCAGGCCATCGCCAGAGTGGCCCTCGAGCGACGACACGACCGGCACCCAGAAGAGAGACAACGCGCTAGCGAACTACGAACCCAACTCCTGGCTTCCAAACCATTCAACGCCGTCGTCGACAAGATTTGGCCATCTCAAAGCAACGCTCAGCTGTTACGTCAATTGTACTCACGGGGTCCAACCCGAAATCGAGTTGCGACAGCTTGGTTCAACGACGCCGAACGCTCAGCCCTGGCGAGGCCCAACGCGCCGAAGATCGACGACGAACCGTGGACGTCAGCCGACCTTGTGTTGCTAACCGAGCTCGAACAGCTGCTCAATGGTGGCTCGGGGGTGTACTACGGCCACATCGTGGTTGACGAGGCCCAAGACCTCTCGGCCATGGCCCTCCGAATGATCGGCAGACGAGCCCACAAAGGCTCGGCCACAATCTTGGGTGATCTCGCCCAAGCCACGACCCCTGCAGCTCAGACCTCTTGGGAAGACACCATCATGCATTTGGGCGTGGCCGCGGGACGTGTCGCCGAACTCACGATCGGTTACCGGCTGCCCGCGGCCCTTCTTGAAGCAGCATCTGTTCTGCTCCCGGCAGCCGCACCAGGAATCAAGCCATCGACGTCGGTTCGCCCAGGAGGCACTCGCCCTCTTGTCCGAACTGTCGAGCCCACTCACGTATTTAGCAGCGCAATTGATCAAGCCATCGAGTACGCCCAAACCTCCACGACAGTTGCAGTCTTGTCTGCACCACAAGACACCGACCAGCTTCGCCGAGCCCTAACGGCACAAACAAGGGAGCATCACGACATCACCGTGTTGGCTGCTGTCGAGTCAAAGGGGCTCGAGTTCGATTCGGTTGTTGTAGTCGAGCCTTCCCGTATCGCCGGCGGCACGGCTCATGGTCTGCGCGCCTTATACGTGGCAATGACCCGCGCCGTGCAACGGGTGGCCCTCGTCCACGCCGAACCTCTTCCGCAAGCCTTGAGGGATACACCAGCAGCCTGACAGCCGCGATTCGCGGTAGGTGTTGGGTACCGACGGCTAGAACCTCAACGGCACCCCATCTCTGACCGACGGAACACCATGGCTTCCAACTTGGTATCTCGCGCCGCGCTGCTTGTGGCGACGGCTGGGTTGCTTTCCATTCAGGGAACAGCGAGTGCCACCGACGACACTCCGGGTGCGTGCAACGGCCTCGCTGCACTTGGCGGAATCAACAACGCGCCACTCGCCCTCGATGACGAGGCGTGGGTCGAACCAGGTGGGACGGTGTCGATCGATGTCGTCGACAATGACCAGGACTTCGACGGCGACGTTCTGGTAGTCGAGTCTGTGACAACCCCGGGTTCAGGCCAGGCGGTCAATAACGACGACGGAACGGTCACGTATCAACCGGGGCTGAACTTCGAGGGCGAGGACACATTCATCTACAGGGTCAGCGACGGCAAATGCGGTTCAGACCAAGCGCAGGTGCGCGTCCTGGTCGATGTCGATCCTCCTGCGCTCGACGAGGCCGACCCGGTGACACCTGTCGTGACAGTGCCAGATTTCACCGGCTGACGTGATACGCCAAGTAACCAAGCTGGCCACTTTTGTCGGCGCGGTGGCGCTAAGCCTCGGAGCCTTTTTTCAGCTCTCAACGAACGTCGATGCTTCGCCGAACAGCGCTGGCGCCAGCCTGACTGTGGCCGCGACGCCGAAGCCACCGGCCCAGATCGATCCGCAGATATCGGACGCATATCGCCCAGAGGTGGTGCCAAGCGGTGTGTCGAAGATTGCTCGGTTGGTTCGCACCGCGACTGTCTACTCGTCGATCGATGGCGAACCGGTTGGCGAGGTCAGCGCAACAACTCGGTACGGACTCGACCGATCCCTTTCGGTGGTCGGCGACCCGGTGGGACAGTGGGTGAACGTTCGCTTGGACCAGCGCCCAAACCAGTCGACGGGATGGCTTCGTCTTGAGGACGTCGAGATCACCTGGACGGATCTCTTCATCGTGATCGACCTGAGCGATCGCCGCCTCGCGCTGTACTCGGCTGGCGATGTGGTTGTTGAGGGCACTGTTGCGATCGGCTCGAGTACCTCTCGCACCCCAACCGGGTTCACGTTCGTCTCTGAGGTTCTGGCTACCCCAGGCGCCACCATCTATGGGCCATACGCTCTAGGTCTGGCCATGTACTCCGATGACCTGACCGAGTACGCCGGAGGCAACGGTCAGATTGCGATTCATGGTACGAACTCCCCTGAGCTGCTTGGTTCAGACGTTTCGGCTGGATGTGTGCGTACCGACAACGACCTCATTAGAAGGCTTGCCGGCCGAGTACCACTCGGCACCCCAGTGGTGATCGTCGCCTAACAGGCGAGCACAAACATCGTCGCCTAACAGGCGACGGCCTCTAGGCGTTTCGGGCCCCGTCGACCACGAACTCGTGGCCGCTGCAATAGCTGCTTAGGTCCGACAACAAGAACACGACCAATTCGGCCACTTCGGATGCCTGAGCTGTTCGCCCCATGGGAATGGCGGCACGAAGTGTCTGGTGCCATGAATCCCCGAGCGTGGTGAATTGCTCAAGCATCGGGGTTTCGATGATGCCAGGGTGAACGCTGTTGACCCGCACGCCGTGAGGTCCGAACTCGATGGCGGCCGATTTCGACATGCCCCTCACCGCCCATTTTGAGGCTGTGTACGCGAACGCAGCACCTCCTGCGCCACCAAGCCCGGCAATTGAACTGATGTTGACCATGCTTCCCGAGCCCTGGTCGAGCATTACCCGACCAACGGTCTGCATCCCCAGGAACACGCCTGTCTGATTGATCTCAGTGAGGTTTCGGTATTCGTCGAGGGTGGTGTCCATCATTGACTTGATTACAAACACGCCAGCATTGTTCACCAACCCATCAATGCGACCAAACCGGTCGAGTGCGGCATCGACAGCGCCCGACCATTGCTCTGGCGACGTCACGTCGTGACACACGAACAAGCCGTCGACCTCGTCGGCAACCGCTTGGCCTTGTTCGACGAGAACGTCGGTAACCACCACCTTGGCTCCAAGCGAGTGGCACAGCCTGGCTTCTGTGGCTCCCTGGCCTCGGGCACCGCCGGTGATGAAGATCACCTTTCCGTCGAGACCTCGCTCAGTCATTTATCGCTCCAGGTTCGCTGCATCGGATTGGTTTCGACGATAGACGCAAAACTTCAGTCGGGCATGGCCGGAGTTACTCCGGCGTAGAGCCAACCCTCAAACAACTCGACTAGAGACTGCCCAGAAGCGTCTTCCATGGTTTGCCGGAAATCATCGGTCGAGACGTTGGAGTGAAGGTTGTTTTCAACATAGGTGGAGAGTCCGGCAAAGAACGCGTCGTCTCCGATGGTGCGTCTGATGGCGTGCAGGGTGAGCCCTCCCCGTTGATACACGGTCGGCGCGAATAGCTGCGTCGGGCCGGGATCGCCAGGTGCACCCCAAACGGGTCGCCCACGATTGGCGTGATCGATAGCGAACTCGTCTATGTCAAAACCGGGCTCGGTTGCTTCTCGCCACAACCATTCGGAGTACGTCGCAAATCCCTCGTTCAACCAGATGTCGTTCCACGTAGCGAGCGTTAGCGCATTGCCGAACCATTGGTGGGCCACCTCGTGCACCATTATTCGCTCGGCCAGAATCGGGTTACTGAAAATGTGACCCGAGAACACCGAAAGCGTCTGGTTCTCCAGGGCACCGCCAAAGTTGTCCTGAACTACGAACGCTCCGTAGGTCTCGAATGGATACGGCCCAAATAGTTCGGACAAGACGTCGATCATCTCGCCCTGTATCGCGAGCAGAGGCTGAGCACTACTCATGGTGTTTGGTCCGTACACGTTACGAATCGCGACGCCACCGGCCGAAGACAGCTCCTCGAACTCGAAGTCGCCGACACCAATCGTTAGTAGATAACTCGCCATCGGATCACGAGGTTCGTACAGCCAGGTGGTGCCATCAGGCCCAACTTCTTTGGAGGAGAGAGTTCCGTTGGCAATGACGTCGAGATTGTCAGGAACAGTAATGGCCAGGCGGTAGATGGCCTTATCGGATGGATGGTCGTTGAGCGGCAGGAACCCGTGCGCGCCAGACGGTTCGCTTACGACGTAGGAATAGCTGCCGGCGTCGATCCAGCCGACACCGTCGCCCCACGCGGGTGACACGATTCGTGTTGGCGTACCCGAGTAGGCAACCACGGTTTCGAACGCGGCGTCGAACGCTATTGAGTTCGCGGGCACCACTGTCATCTCTTCGCCTTGGCGAAGTACGTCGGCCGCAACCCCATCTACGGTTACGGCGCTGACCTCAAAACCAGCCAGGTCGAGGTTGAACTGTGTCAGCTCTCTTGTCGATGTGGCAGTAATCGCAACGACGACGTCGAGTACCTCAGTATCGGGGTCAACGGTCATGGCGACGTCGTATAGAGACACGTCATAGCCACCGTTGCCGAGACTTGGGAAGTACGGATCGTCGACGCCTTCACCTCCGGGCCCGGCGGGCGGCGCTGACGGCGTTGTGGTCGAGGGCTCGTCGGTTGCGTCGCCCGACGCAGTACTGGTACCGGTCGTTGTCGGCAGGTCGAGAGCAGCCGGGTCGCCAGAACCAACATCGCCGTCTGGCAGTTCCGCACTGGTGTCAGCGGGTTCGCCAACCGATGCATCGACAACCCCATCGCTGGCACAGCTCGAAGCGACGAGCGCCACAACTAGAACAATCACACGCACCCGCACCCCACTGACGATACAGATGCCATGGGCAGCACAATCGGCAGGTCCCGTGTTCCGGGTAGCTGGTCCTTCGGAACTATCCGCACCCAGCGGTCGTTGTCCTGATACATCTGCTGCTCCAGCAGTACACCCGCGACTTAGGTCGCCAATCTACCGAGGTGAGCACAATCCACGAAGACTCTCGCGACATCGCTGCTTCTGCCAAACATCCCTGGCATGACGCAGCCATCGATGCCGAGTTCGATTCGGGCAAACACGAAGCAACAGAGGCTGCGGCCCGAAGTCACGTCATTGTTCGCCTCGCCAGAATGGCTCTTGGTTCGGTAATTTTCTTGTTGGGCATAGCTGCGATGATCGGTCCTGGTCCTGGCATATTGATCGTCGCTGTTGGTCTAGCGATACTCGCCCGCGATGTAGCGTGGGCCGACCGGTTGTTGCAGCGAGTCAGGAAGCGGATTCCGACCGATTCCGACGGCAAGGTTCCACGTTCAAGCATCATTACAATGTCGGTTGTGACACTCGCCACAGTGTTGGCTTCGGTGTGGTGGTTAGTCCGATAGAAGGCTCCGACTGGCCCTCGGTTGAACATCGCGGCTCGGTATCTGTTGAAATAGTCACATGACGACGACCGAACCAGAGGTCGACGGGCGCGTACTTCGCGGCCGCCGCAACCGTGAGGCCATCGTCGATGCCCTGTTGCAGCTCTATAGCGACGGCCACCTGCGGCCAACCGCCGCTGTCGTGGCCGAAGCGGCGGGATTGTCTACACGCTCGGTGTACCACCACTTCGACGACATGAAGTCGCTAATTCTCGAGGTGTCGGCTCGAAGCGAAGATCGTTGGAAGGCCGTCACCGCGCCTCCATCTCGAGAGCTCCCTATAGACGCACGACTTGAGGCGTTCGCCAAACATCGGGCTACCAGATGGAGTATCGCGGCCGATGTTATACGGGCCGGACTAGTGGCCGAACAGAGCTCTAAGACCGTGGCCCGCATAATGCAAGATGGTCGACGGTCAGATCGCGTTCAGGTGGCCGATCTCTTCGACGATGCCATCAGCACGGCCGGGCACCCCGAATGGGTGCTGGCTGCGCTCGATGTTGCCTTCGACTTTGCTACGTGGAACCACCTGCATCGTTGGTCAGGCGTCGACGACGAGACCATCGAGAAGATTGTTGTCGCCTTGGCTGGTGCGGCGTTCGCATAACCTCCCGAAGGTGACGACAGAACGAATCTCGGCGCTAACAGCGCGCCGCATTGCCATGCGAGCACACGGCCTCACACGACCTCGCCCGGTCGGAAGAATCGATCGCAGACATGTACGTCGCGTAATCGATGACATCGGGCTCATCCAACTCGACTCCGTAAACGTGCTGGATCGCACCCAGCACCTTGTGCTGTTCGCCAGGCTCGGACCGCACCGTCGCGACCTGTTTCGCGAAGCTGTCAACGACTTGGAGCTCGTCGAGGCGTGGGTTCATGAGGCGAGCGTGATTCCAGTCGGTCAACACCATCTGTTTCATTGGCGTCGAGGCGAAACTGCTCGAAAGTGGACCGCACCCGACGCCGATCTTCTCGATGATGTCCGTCGACAGGTCACAGAGCGAGGCCCGATTAGCGTTAGCGATCTCGATCAACCCCGCGAACGACGAGGCCCCTGGTGGGGCTGGGACGATTCGAAACTCGCCCTCGAGTGGTTGTTCAGAACTGGCGAGTTCGGCGCAACCCGTGGCCCGAACTTCGACAGGCGTTACGACCTAATCGGGCGGATCGTGCCAGACCCGGCGTCGCTAACACCGACAAGTCGCAACGATGCCCACCGTCAGTTGCTTACGCTCGCGACCCAATACCTCGGCATCGGGACCGACAAGGACATCGCCGACTATCACCGCCTGAGAGTCACCGATTGCCGGGGCCATATCGCAGATCTCGTGGCTGAAGGAACTTTGATCGAGGTAGCGGTCGAGGGGTGGAAAGAGCCGGCCTACATGCATTCAGGCACCCCAACAACGGCTAGGCGTTCGAGTATTACTACCCTCGTCAGTCCCTTCGACCCGGTGGTTTGGTGCCGGCCACGGGCAGAGCGCTTGTTCGATTTTCACTACCGGATCGAAATTTATGTACCTGCTCACAAACGCAAGTACGGATATTACGTGCTGCCGTTCATTCATCGAGACAGGCCGAGGGCCAGAATCGACCTGAAGCACGACCGCTCGTCACGCACACTGCTGTGCAAAGCGGCTTGGAGCGAACCTACCGACGACGACCCCGATGACACTGCCTTGGCTCTCGTCAACGAACTCTCACAGCTGGCGATTCACATAGGGGCAGACGAGGTGCAGGTTGACGCCCGCGGTGACCTCAGCGGCGCGGTGCGTTCTCACCGAGGCAATCGATGGCCAGCCCTTAAAGAGGCATAGGTGAACCAGCCAGACAGGCCACGGGCCAAAACCATGCCATTGCCGCCAGGACGCACCCTTGCCCGCGGGTTGCGGGTGAAATGCCCAGTGTGCGGCCAAGGCCGACTGTTCAGGCGCTGGTTCACGATGGCCCAACGTTGTCCACAATGCGACCTCAAGTTCGAGCGCCTCGAAGGCCATTGGATAGGCGCAGTTGCTGTGAATACGATGGTCACCTTCGGCATCATGTTTGTGGCTCTTGGCATCGTGATGATCGTCGCCTACCCCGAGTACCCAATACGAACAATGTTGGCGGTGCTCTTGCCGATTCCCATAATCGCGCCGCTGATTCTGTTCCCAGTTGCCAGGACCTTCTGGATGGCTATGGATCTCTTGTTGAGGCCACCAGAGCCCGAAGAGATCCGTTCGGAGTTTCTGCCAGACCGTGCCGAACCGGAAAATTCGCGTTAACAGGTTGCGATGCACGAATTCGCAGTGCATCATGTGTCGCTCCCTCGCGGGCCGCGAAAGTGGTCCTCGAGCTGCGGTTGGTCCCGTGGTGAAGTCTGGAGTTCACGCCGGCCTGTCAAGCCGGAGGTCGCGGGTTCAAATCCCGTCGGGACCGCGGTCGGGTAGCTCAGTCGGCAGAGCACACGCCTGAAAAGCGTGGGGTCACCGGATCGACGCCGGTCCCGACCACCACTTGAAGACCCGGGTTCGTCCCGGGTCTTCATCGTTTTCGTAGCTGCTCTGTTCGCGAGGGTTATGGCCCCGCGCTGGTGGCTACGTCCCAGAATGCGCTTGCCAACACGCTGTCGATTCTTGACAGCCGCTCTGCGACTGGTGTTGTTTGCCACAGTGGCGCCAACCTCGACTGCGGCAGCGAGGCAAGCTGCTCTTGGATCGAGCCGAGCTCAGCCACGCCAACCGGCGAATCTTGGGCCGGCGTCGTCGCAACAGCACGACGTTGCGCCACAAACGCCTCAAGGGCCGGTACGACGTCGAGGCGTTCGGTCAGTCCGATCCGGAGATCGACCCTGGCGGCCTCGTAAGCGGCTAGGGCGGTAGCCAGCGAGTGCTGGGCATCAGTTGCGGTCGACCCCCCGGCAGTGAATTCGAGACCAACTTCTGAAATCGAGACCTGAACGCTGCCGGCCACGGTTCGAGCCAGCACTAGATCTCCGCTCGTATCGCCGCCAACACCAAGCCAAGAGTCGACAGGATCACTGATCTGCACAATGGCACTAGCCGAAGCCTGGCCATCCGCGGGCCGGCCTATGCCAGTGAGAACGATGGCGAATGCCATCGTCATCAAGATTAGAAAGACGCGCCAGTCTTCGAGGAGTTTCACCCAGCCCCCGGTTCGAACTCAGGACGCTGCCTATAGGTACCGCATCCGGAGCGCCGATTGTGGGCAATCGGCCACATTCCGTGGCTTTTTCGGCTTAGCGGCGACGCCGTGACCCGAGCGGCCGGGGCGAGTTGGTGAGACTAGAGCAGGGGTTTCGGTACAAAACCTGCCGCTTCGGGATCCGTGGCCACCGCTGCACCGATGCGGCGAAGCACCGCAGCGACCTGGGCGGAGGCCAAACCGACGAACTCCATTGGCTCGCCGATCAGATTCGATATCTCGACCATGCTCAGCGGGTAGCGGTCATCGGCTCCAAGCCGCCCGAACAGGTCTTGGTCGGCTTCTGTGCCGTTGGTGCGCATCGCGAGCGCGGCGCTCACGGCGTGTCCTTTGATAACCTCGTGAGTGGTCTCACGGCCCTCGCCGCGCTGGACAGCGGCAACCAGAAGTTTGGTTGTGGCAAGAAACGGCAGGTACTTCTCGAACTCTTGGCTGACTACGTCGGGGTATGCCCCGAACTCGTCGAGCACGGTGATCGTGGTTAACAAGGCGCCCTCGGCGGCGAAGAACGAATCGGGCAGCATCACCCGACGCACCACCGAACAGCTCACATCGCCTTCGTTCCACTGGTCGCCGGCCAGCGATGACGCCATGGCCAGGTGGCCGCGCAGGATGGTCATGAAGCCGCCGATTCGTTCTGTCGAACGAGTATTCATCTTGTGAGGCATGGCCGATGACCCGACCTGGCCATCTTTGAAACCCTCAGTGACCGAGTCGGTGCCTGCCATCAGCCGAACCATCAAGGCCAGATTCGAGGGCCCTGAGGCGACTTGTAGCAGGGTCGAGACCACATCGAAGTCGAGCGAACGCGGGTACACCTGGCCAACGCTGTCCAGCACCCGGTCGAACCCGAGTCTAGCGGCGATGTCGTGTTCAAAACGAGCTACGGCTTCGGCCGACCCGAGAAGCTCGAGCTGGTCCAGCTGGGTTCCAACTGGTCCTTTGATACCCCGCAGCGGGTAGCGCTCAAGAACTCCGTCGAGTCGCTCCAGACCGATCAGGAGCTCTTCGGCCACGTTGGCGAAGCGTTTTCCGAGGCTGGTGGCCTGGGCGGGCACGTTGTGCGTCCGGCCAGCCACGACCAGGGTTTCGTACTCGCCTGCCCGTTCGCCGAGACGCTTCAGGACGGCTAGAACGCGACCCCGGATTAGCTGGAGACCCCGAACGATCTGTAGCTGTTCGACATTTTCGGTGAGATCCCTACTGGTGAGCCCCTTGTGAATATCTTCATAGCCAGCCAGTGCGCAGAACTCCTCGATCCGAGCCTTGACGTCATGTCGGTTGATTTCTTCGCGTCGTCGGATAGAACCAAGGTCGACGTCTTCGACAACGGCCCGGTATGCGCCGATTGCATCGGACCCAACATCGAGCCCAGCGTCGCGTTGGGCCTCCAACACCGCTACCCAGAAGCGGCGCTCGAGAACAACCTTGTTTTGGGGCGACCAGAGCATTGCCATTTCTCGGCTCGCATACCTGTCAGCCAGAACATTGGCGATGACAACAGAAGGCAAGCTCATGTTCCGCGCACGATGTATTGCTCGCGCCCGGGACCAACACAGACCAGGCGTATTGACACACCAAGCTGGTCTTCTAGGAACTCGATGTAGCTAACCGCCAGGTCGGGCAAGTCGGCGACCTCGCGCACATTCGTTAGATCCTGTTGCCAACCGGGAAGCTCGATATAAACCGGTTTTGCCTTCTCAAGGTCGGTGAATCGGTCAGGAAGATACCGAAACTCGACCCCGTCGATTTCGTAGGCGACACACACCTTGATCGATTCGAAGGTGTCGAGGACGTCTAGTTTGGTTAGGGCCAACTCGGTGCAGCCGTTTAGCCGGATCGCTTGGCGAACCATAACCGCATCGAACCATCCGGGTCGACGGCGACGGCCGGTGTTGACGCCATACTCGCGGCCGATCTCAACCAGTTTGTCGCCAGTCTCGTCGAATAGTTCGGTCGTGAAAGGTCCGCTACCGACTCGGGTGATGTACGCCTTGACGATTCCGATGACCTGATCGAACACGCCAGGCCCAACGCCAGCGCCAACGGTGGCGAACCCGGCGACGGGATTGGACGAAGTAACAAAGGGATACGTGCCGTGATCGACATCTAGAAACGTCGCCTGGGCCCCTTCGAACAGAAGCCGCTCGCCTCGTTCGAGTGCGTCATGAACCAACCCAACGGTGTCGTCAACATAGGGCAGAACCTTCGGCGCGACCTCGGTGAGGTAGTGGTCAGCTAGTTCGTCTGGGTCGAAACCTGGGTGTCCATGAATGTCTCGCAGGATTGGGTTCTTGTCCAACAAAGCCGCGGCAATCATCCGGCGAAACGTCGGCGGATCGGCAAGGTGTTCCATGCGAACGCCAAGCCGGGCGGCCTTGTCAGCGTACGCAGGCCCGATGCCGCGTTTAGTTGTACCGAGTTTGGCGTCGCCGAGTCTGGCTTCGCTCAGCTCGTCGAGAGCTTGGTGGTACGGCATCACAAGATGACAATGCGACGACACCTTAAGGCGGCTGCAATCGACGCCTTTGTGCTCGAGCGTGGCGATCTCGGCGAGCATGACCAGCGGCTCGACTACTACCCCGTTGGCAATGACGGGTGTAACGAAGTCGTACAGGATTCCGCTAGGAATCAGCTGTAGGGCGAAAGTTTCGCCGTCGACTACCAGCGTGTGGCCCGCGTTGTGGCCGCCCTGATAACGGACGACCATGGTGGCTTCTTTGGCAACGACATCAACCACACGGCCTTTGCCTTCGTCGCCCCACTGGGTGCCAACTGCAATGGATGCAGGCACTTGTTCTCCAAACGTCGATCAGTACGACGTTGCGAAACACTATCTACCTACGACGCCTTATGTGGCCAAATGTTGGGTGAACCGACTCAGGGTGTCAGAACGTCGACCCGATCGATCACATCCCATTGCTGATCGTCTCGCTGGCCCAACACAAAGGCGACCACGGCGTCGTCTTCATGGGTCAGAAGTGCTGCCGTCGCGGCCTGACGTGCTTCTTCGAGGGTTTCGAAAGTGGTATCGAGGTCGTCTCCGTCGCGGCCGCGGCCACCGGGCAACCCGATGCGTACCAGGTATGGCCCAGCCACGTTCGCTAGACGATGTTTAAGAATCCGCCTTGATACGAACAGCGCCACCGAAAAGAGCAGAATCGCGGCGGCGAGGGCGCCAAGAAACAACCATGCAATCGTCACTAGCGGCGCGACTCGGGTTCGGCGGCTTCCCACACAACAACAGCCTGCTGTAACGGAACAAGGTCGCGTCGATGCTCGCGGCGCGCGGCTTCGATGGCCGAGTTGGCCTGTTGTTTGACCTTAGTGATCTCAGATCGGAGTCGTTTGTTCTCGGCTTCGAGTTCGAGAATTCGTTTCACACCAACGAGGTTCATTCCGTCGGTTGTGAGTTCTTGAATCCGTTGGAGCAAGGTGATGTCACGGTCGCTGTACCTGCGACTGCCGCCGGGTGTTCTGGCTGGAGCGACCAGCCCTTTTCGCTCGTAGATACGAAGAGTCTGCGCGTGCACTCCAGCTAGCTCGGCAGCAACGGAAATGACATACACCGCTCTGGTCTGGTCGTTGGTAGCCATCTGTTGCCTCCTTAGTCGGGGATTGGTTTGAGCTTGTACTGGAGCTACGACACTTCGGACGACTCGCGAGGTGACCAGTCGGTTACCTTGGCAAGCGCTTCTATAGCTTCGCGCTCTTTCTTACTAAGTTGCTGGGGAACAACAACGTCGATGGTGACGAGTAGGTCGCCTTTGCCTTTGCGAGTCTCGACACCACGGCCACGAACTCTAAATGTCTTGCCAGGTCGAGTGCCTGGCGGCACCTTCACTGACACTGTCGAATCATCGAGCGTCGGGACCTTGACAGTGACACCGAGGGCCGCTTCAGGGAACGTAACCGGAATGGAGATGGTGAGGTCGCGACCCTTACGGCTAAACATTTCGTGCGGTTGCACATCGACAACGACGTAGAGGTCGCCGGGTTCGCCACCGCTTCGACCAGCACCACCCTTGCCGCGAAGTCTGATGCGTTGACCATCATCGACTCCAGAAGGAATGCGGACGTTGACTTCGCGGGTGCGTCGCTCGATTCCTGTCGCAGTTGGCACATCCGAAGAGAGGTGCACAGTGGTGGTCACACCATTGACGGCTTCGAGAAACCCGAGATGTAGTCGTGCTTCTTGGTCGACACCGCGGATGCCTGGGTTGCGACCCCCGGTACCACCTCGACGCCCAAAGAGACCTCCGAAGAGATCGCCGAGGCCGCCCACGTCGGACATGTCGTCGAAACGTACGTTGTAGTTGGCCTGGCCCCCGGCGAACGGGCCACCGGAGAACCCAGACGCCGCGGGACCTAAACGCCTGGCCTCGTCGTATTCCTTGCGGGTGTCGTCGTCGCCCAGTACTCCGTAGGCGGCCGCGATCTCCTTGAACTTGGCATCGTCACCTCCCGTGGAGTCGGGATGGTGGGTACGAGCAAGCTTTCTGTAGGCCTTGGTGATTTCCTTGGCTGGGGCCCCAGGTTTCACTCCGAGGGTTGCGTAGTAGTCCTTGTCGAACCATTCACGTTGCATTGTCATCTCGTACCTCCTCCCTCGTTCGTTTCAGCGTCGTTTGTTTCTGGCTGGTCACCCGGCGACTTTGACCATCGCGGCCCGAAGAACTCTGCCCTTCCAGACATATCCAATTCGTAGCTCTTCGCTGACTGTCGGTTCGGCGGTGCCTGCTTCGTGCATCACTGCTTCGTGTAAGTTCGGGTCGAACGGTGAGCCCACAGCAGCAATACGCTCGAGGCCTTCACGTTCGAGAACTGCGCTCAGCTGGCTTCTGATGGCACCAGCAGACTCGTCGCCATGAGCAATGGCGGCGTCGCATGCATCGAGCACCGGCAGTAGTGCTTCGGCTAGACGGCCGAGGCCAGACTCGACCCGAGCTGCCGATTCGGCAACCGAGCGCTTGCGGAAGTTGTCGAAGTCGGCTTGAAGTCTCTGCGCTGTGGCTAAGTATTCGTCGCGCTCGACAATAGTGGATTCGAGCAACGCTACGAGGTCTTCGACCGTCATGTCAGCGGCCTCGCTGACGACCTCGTTAGCTGTTGTTGGCGGCTCTGCGCCGGACGCTGCATCGGCTGAGGCCTGCTCATGCCACGCCGCCGCGGCAGCTGGGTCATCGCCAGCCGCCGCGTTGTCGGCATCGGTCACTGGTCGTCTTCCACAATCTCGGCGTCGACTACATCGTCGTCGTTGTCGCCAGCGGTTTCGCCTTCTGACCCTTCCGCACTCTCCTGCTGGGCCGCAGCCTGTTCGTAGACCTTCTGAAAGAAGGCCTGGCTGGCCTGACCGAGAGCGTCGGTCTTTTGTTTGATGGCGTCGAGATCTTCGTCTTCGAGGATCGCCTTGAGCTCATTGAGCGCGGCCTCGACCGGCTCTTTGTCGGCCTCGGGAAGAGCATCGCCGTTATCGCGAAGCGCCTTCTCGGTTGAGTAGACGAGGCTGTCGGCGTTGTTACGAGTTTCGGCTTCTTCGGCCCGCTGGCGATCGTCTTCGGCGTGAGCTTCGGCATCGGACACCATCTGGTTGATGTCGTCCTTGGAAAGGCTCGACTGCCCGGTGATAGTGATGCCTTGTTCTTTGCCAGTGGCCCGATCTTTAGCCGACACATGAACAATTCCGTTGGCGTCGATGTCGAAAGTGACCTCAACCTGGGGAACACCACGGGGTGCTGGAGGCAGATCGACAAGCTGGAACTTGCCGAGTGTTTTGTTGCCACTGGAGATCTCGCGCTCGCCTTGGAGGACGTGAATCTCGACCGATGGCTGCATATCCTCGGCGGTGGTGAAGGTCTCGGAGCGCTTGGTCGGGATGGTGGTGTTGCGCTCTATAAGACGAGTCATGACGCCACCCTTGGTTTCGATTCCGAGCGACAGAGGAGTGACATCTAGGAGCAGAACATCCTTAACCTCACCTTTGAGCACACCGGCCTGAACCGCGGCGCCTACGGCAACGACCTCGTCTGGGTTCACGCCTTGGTGTGGGTCGGCACCAGCTAGTTCGGTTACAAGCTCACGGACAGCGGGCATGCGGGTCGAGCCGCCAACCATGATGACGTGATCGACTTCGCTTTTCGTAAGGCCGGCGTCTTTGATGGCTGCCTCAAATGGAGCCGCGCAACGAGCCACGAGATCGGCAGTGAGCTCCTGAAACTTGGCCCGGGTGAGCTCGTAGTCGAGGTGTAGTGGACCGCTGTCGGTCGCGGTGATGAACGGCAGATTGATTTGGGTGCTCTGTTTGGTCGAGAGCTCCTTCTTGGCCTGTTCGCCTGCTTCTTTGAGACGCTGCTTGGCCATCGGATCGGCGCCAAGGTCGACGCCGTGGTCGCCTTTGAACTGGCCGATTAGCCACTCGATAACAGCTTCGTCCCAGTCGTCGCCGCCTAGCTGGGTATCGCCAGAGGTGCTCTTGACCTCGAACACCCCATCGCCGATCTCGAGAACCGAGACGTCGAAGGTGCCTCCGCCAAGGTCGAACACGAGGATCGTCTGGTCATCGTTCTCTTTGTCGAGGCCATAGGCCAACGCAGCGGCTGTGGGCTCGTTGATAATGCGAAGGACCTCGAGGCCAGCGATCTGGCCGGCTTCTTTGGTGGCCGTGCGCTGGGCGTCGTCGAAATAGGCCGGAACAGTGATGACGGCCTCGGTGACAGTTGTGCCTAGATAGGCCTCAGCATCGCGCTTGAGCTTTTGCAGCACGCGGGCCGAAATCTCCTGGGGGGTATAAGCCTTGCCATCAATATCGACAGTCCAGTCGCTACCGACGTGGCGTTTTACTGAGCCAATCGTGCGGTCGGGGTTGGTTACCGCCTGACGTTTGGCGACTTCACCTACTAGAACTTCGCCGCTTTTGCTGAAGCCGACAACTGATGGTGTGGTGCGATCGCCCTCGGCATTCGCAATGACTGTTGGTTCGCCACCTTCGAGGACAGCAACAACGGAGTTGGTTGTCCCGAGGTCTATTCCGACCGCTCTGGCCATGGTGTTGATCTCCTGTTAGTTAGTTGGTGCGGTGTTTGCACCTGCGGAGGGGGGTCCCGCAATTTCCGAAACACGGCTGATCTCAACCGCATTTCTCGACCAGTGTGGCGGCTATGAGTGCTGCTTCCCAGTCGGGTTGTTAGAAGACATCATAAAACCTGAGTGTGCGATATGCAAGTTTCCTGATGCAATTTCTTCTGAGACTTTCTGGACGGGATTCAGCTTTGTTCATACACTGCACGAATGGCGCGCAACGAACACATCAGCCGGCTTGGGGATCTGGAACTGTTTTCCGGGTGTTCCAAGAAGGACCTACAGAACATCGCTAGATCCTCGACCGAGATCGATGTCGTGGTCGGCAAGACCATCATCGAACAAGGCGACATGGGCACAGAGGCGTTTGTGATCCTCGATGGCGAGGCAACAGTGCGCCGCAACGGCCGCAAGATCGCGACGCTCAAAGCAGGCGACGCCATTGGAGAACTATCGCTTCTCGATCGGGGACCTCGCACCGCATACGTCGAAGCCGCCACCGACATGCGCTTGCTTTGCATCAGCTCCAAGGAGTTCTCAAAACTTCTCAAAGCAACACCTTCGTTGTCGATGAAAATGCTTGCTGCCTTAGCCGGTCGGGTGCGCGAACTTGACCGAAAGATCTTCGGTTAGCTCACACCCCCTCACCTACTAGTACGGTGTGCGGCCGTGACACGTCGCATTAAGCCACATCAGTACGTCTTGGCCGCCGGGGTATTGCTGGCCGTCGGCACCTTGTTGTCTGGCATTGCCGCGAGCGTCTTTGACTTCCAAGAAGAGTCAGAGATACATCGGACGGTTTTTGGGAACATCCCTGACCCACTGAAGTGGACCTTCTATACGGTCATGCCGCTGCTCCTGGTCTACGGCGCAGTCATGTTCGCCAACCGGATGAAGAACTGGGAGCGCGGCCAACCCGACCGGCGCGAACTCCGTAAGGACAACGCTCACCGTCGAGCCAAGGACTGGCGGGCCGGGGTTCTTATGCAGACTCTGCTTCGCGATCCAGCCGCGGGCGTAATGCACCTGCTCATCTACTACGGGTTCTTTGTTCTGCTTGGTGTCACCACCACCCTCGAGATCGACCACCAACTTCCCGAGGACCTCAAGTTCCTTCACGGCGGCGTCTATCAAGGGTTTGCCTTCGTCGGCGATGTCGGCGGGCTTGTATATCTGACCGGAATTATGTGGGCCATTATTCGCCGATACGTCCAGCGCCCGTACCGAATTCGCACCAAGTCCCGCCCCGAACACGCTGTTGTCCTTGGGGTCTTGTTGTCGGTCGGTGTTACTGGGTTCCTAACCGAGATGTTCCGCATCGCCGAGGTTGGCCGCCCATCGTATGAGAAGTGGTCGTTCGTTGGCTATCCGCTGTCTGGCCTTGTCGAAGGTGTCGACGCCATCGCCGGCTGGCACCAGGCCATGTGGATCATCCACGTCATCAGCTTCATCGCGTTCCTCATCATCTTGCCCATCACGATGATGCGCCACATGTTCACATCGCCACTGAACATGTACTTGAAGGACAAGGACCGCCCCAAGGGGGCTATGCGGGCGATGCCAAACCTCATGGAGACCGAACTCGAAACCTTCGGCGCCACCGAAATTGGCGACTTCACCTGGAAGCAGCTCCTAGATACCGACGCATGCACCATGTGCGGCCGTTGCACTTCAGTGTGCCCGGCTCACGCGACCGGCAAACCTCTCGATCCGCGCGAAATTGTACTCAAGACCGGCGAAGTCATGGCTCGAAGCGGCGATCCGGCTGTTACCCCACCAATCGGCGTCGATGCCGACATCACCGTCAGTTCGGCCAACGTCTTCGAGCGCATCAGCTCAGAAGAAATCTGGGCGTGTACATCGTGCAAGGCTTGCGACGAGATTTGCCCAGTCAACATCGAGATCCTCGACAAGATCCTCGATATGCGGCGTTACCTGACCCTGATGGAGTCTGACTTCCCAAGCGAACTCGGCAGCGCGTTCCGAGGCATGGAGAACAACTCCAATCCGTGGAACCTGAACAACGCCGAACGCGGCGATTGGGCCGAAGCGCTCGAGTTTGTCGACATCATTGATGGCGGTGACCCCTTCGACGCTGAGTACCTGTACTGGGTTGGTTGCGCGGGCTCGTTCGACGACAAAAACAAGAAGGTGTCCGAGGCGACGGCCAAGTTACTCACCCGGGCCGGTGTCGACTTCGCCATTCTCGGCCCATCGGAGATGTGCACCGGCGATTCGGCTCGACGTTCTGGCAACGAGTACCTGTTCCAGATGCTGGCGATGCAGAACATCGAGACGCTAAACGACATGGGAGTCAAGAAGATCGTCACCCAGTGCCCTCACTGTTTCAACACACTGAAGAACGAATATCCGCAGCTCGACGGCCACTACGAGGTAATCCACCACAGCCAGATGCTCGAGAATCTCATTGAGTCAGGCCAACTCGACATGAGCGGCGCCCGCCTGGACGAACGGGTCGTCTACCACGACAGTTGTTATCTCGGTCGGCACAACGACGTGTACCTATCGCCTCGCAAGGTGATCGGCTCCTTGGCCGGAGTTGAGATTGTCGAGGCTCCCCGAAACGGCACCGAAGGTATGTGCTGTGGCGCTGGCGGTGCCCGCATGTGGATGGAAGAGACCACTGGCAAGAACATCAACATCGAACGCTCCCAGGAACTCATTGCCACCGGCGCAACACGCGTCGCAACTGCCTGCCCGTTCTGCTACATCATGCTGGACGACGGAGTTAAAGCTCAGGGAGTCGAAGAAGATCAGCTCAAGGTGGCCGATATCTCGATGCACCTCATCGAAGCCCTCGAAGCATCTGAGTTGGTCGATGAGCCTGGTCTGGAGACACCATCGCCAACCGATCTGATTCTCGGCATCCGAGGCGACAATGGCAGCTCGACGGCAACGGTGACAGCTCCAGCCAAGGTGACCCGCGGGCCAGATGATCTCCGTCGCATCAAAGGCATCGGCCCAGTACTTGAAGCATGGCTACACACCAAGAACATCTACTCGTTCGAGCAGATCGCCAACCTTAGCCAGGATGAGATTGATGCCCTAGAAGAAGAGCAGTCGTTCCCCGATCGGATTGATCGCGAAAACTGGCAGGGTCAGGCCATCGACTTCCTCGCGGATGGTGGCGAACTCTAGGCTGGCCCACCAAGCGACAACTCGACATTGCTAACCAACGTGGAGGCTAGATAGGCCTTAGCGTCGGGCCCGCACTTCGGATCGAGTACGTGTTTCACATACGCATCGCGCTCATGGGCGTGCACTGGGAGTTCCCACACACACGCAGTTGGGCCGCCCGCCGGTACGCGCTCAAAGGCCGTCGGGTCGTCGAGCTTGGCACTAAAGGTCTGCTGGCTGACGATGTCGCCTCCCCAGAGGTCGGCAAGCACCCATATGGATTCGACTCCGTGATGAACAATCAGGAATCCGAGGCCAAGCTCGTCGGCCCCCGGAGACGGCAACGCGACGCGCAGCAGGCGATCAACAGCGAGGTTGATGTCTTCGCCTATCGCGTCTCCGCCGACTGTGATGTCGTAACGCTTGAGCCGCCAGCCCGCAATCTCAGAAACTCCTGTCGGCCGAACGGGTCGGGGAACAAAACGACCGCTCATCGGACAGCTTCGGAAATCAGCACCGCAGAGTCGCCATCCGAAATGGGCTCGACGAGCGAAATCGCAACTTGATTGTCGTGAAACACCGCGCCTCGGGCCATATCGGCATCGCGTTCGGCTGTTGTCGCGTTGATCGACGCCCCGCCTACCAACTTGGGCCAGTGACCCTTTGTCATGGTTGCTACTCCTGAGCGAGTGCGATCCGAAACCTCAGCGATAGCCACAAACTCGCCCCGATCGTTGTGAACCCGCACCGTGTCACCGGTTTGGATTGATCTCAACCGAGCGTCGTCTGGGTGTAACGCCACGGACTGGGCTCCAGATCTGGCGTGATTTTGTGAGTTGGCGAACGTCGAGTTCATTAAGTAGTGATTGGCGGCTGCGATGAGGGCGACTGTCGGCTCTTCCCCTTCGCCAGACGGCGCGGTTGCTTCTTTGGGCCCGACGTAGTGAGGCAGGCGACCTTGGCCGTCTTGGTCGGCTTGGTCGGAAAGGAATTCAAAGCGCCCCGATGGCGTGTCGTAGCGTTCTGCGTACGGCAGGAAGGGCTCTGGGTAATCGAGCCGTGCGAATCCGCGGTCGCGAAGTTCGGCGATACTGACCTTGGGGCGGCCGGGATGGTCGCCGCCGAGTGCATCGGCCAGCAGCTCTTCGTCACTGGCATACAACGCCGGCTCGGTCAGGCCCATCGCCTTGGCTACCCGCCTAAATATTTCCGTGTGGGTGAGACACTGACCCGGGGGCTCTGAAACTGGGTTGTTGAGGTTCAAGAACATGTGGCTGACCGAGTCGTGGATATCGAGGTGTTCGGTCTGCATGGTTCCTGGCAGGACGATGTCGGCGTAGTCGACGGTGTCGGTGACGAAGTTGTCGACCACAACAGTGAACAGATCTTCGCGCTCTAGGCCCCTCCGAACGCGATTCTGATCGGGGTTTGACGCCACGGGGTTTCCGGCCAGAACAAACAACGCCTTCACGGGTGGATCTTCGAGATCGAGCAGCCCTTCGCCAAGCCTGGTCATGGCCAGTAGCCGAGTGGGGTTCGGTGCTAGGTCAGGGCGGTTGAGGAGATCAGTATCGATCGGATAGAGCTGACTGGTTGAATAGCAGAGCCCGCCGCCCAAGCGAACGTAGTCCCCGGTTACGACTGGAAGACACGAGATGACCCTCGCTGCCTGTCCAGCGCCAGCATGGCGCTGCATTCCCATTCCTAGCCGGATGGCAACAGGGCCCCGATCGACCATGAGCTCGGCGAGGCTTTTGATGGCGCCAGCGTCAATGTCGCACTCCTTGGCCGCCCGTTCTACACTCCACTGGGCCAACACCTCTGACTTAAAGTCGTTCCAGCCGATCGCGTCGGCGATGCCCTGGTCGACCCGGTCAAGCTCGTCGATGTGGGCCATCAACCCAAGGGCCAATGCACCGTCGGTGCCCGGCCGGATCGCTAGATGACGGTCGGCACGAAGTGCGGTGCGGGTGGTGACCGGATCGACGACCACGACCTCGGCGCCACCATTTTGGGCCTCACGAATGAAGGGCCACAAGTGCTGGTTCGTCGAAACGGTGTTGCCGCCCCAAATGAGGATGACACCGGCCTTGTTGATGTCCATCGGGTCCATGGAAGTGCCGTGACCCGACGTGTAGGCAATGCCCGGGTATGCAGCGGCTGAGCAAATGTTTGGATCATGGCGACTAGCGCCGAGCGCGTTGAACAGCCTCTTACCGGCACCACCGATACCTTGGATGTAGCCCATCGTCCCCGAGCCGGTGTACGGCCAGATGGCTTCTGCCCCAAACTCGTCGATCACTCCTTGTAGGCGTGTGGCGATCTCAGCGAGAGCGTCGTCCCAAGAGATCGGCTCGAATTTGCCTTCGCCCTTCGCTCCAACCCTGCGAAGTGGTGTCATCATGCGATCGAGATGTTTAGTGTGTTCGAGGTAGGGGTTGACCTTTACGCACAGTCCTTTGTGGGTGTACGGATGGTCGGCATTACCTCGAAGTTTGACCGGAACACCATCCTCGAGGGTGACGATCCACGAACAAGCATCGGGGCAATCGAGCGAGCAGGCACCTACGACAGTTGTGGTGGTCATGACACAGCTCCAATCAGAAGAGGGAGTCGTCTCGCAGCCACGTCGAGCGGTTCTCTAGACTTGGCGACCCTGGCCATCAGCTCGGCGCCTTCGAGCACCGCTATGGTGACTGTCGCGATTTCACTAGCTGCCTTGTTGTCCAGGCCGAGCTCGGTAAGCCGACTGGTTATGACGGCGACCCACGAGTCGAGCGCCGACTGAGCTGAGATCTGAAGCCGTTCGGAGCTGTGGACGGTTTCGAGAGCGACGGTTGCGACGGGACAGCCGTCACGCCAGTCACTGGCCTCCAGCCGATCGGCCAGAACTCGGGCACACGAGGCGATAGCTGCGCCAGGATCTCGCTCGGTCGCCAGCGTCTCACTGAGGGCCGCTTCGAAACTCTCGGCTCCAAGGGCAACCGCAGCCGCAGCTAGCTCTTCTTTGCCATTCGGAAAGTAGTAATACAGCGACCCAATCGGGAGTTCGCCCACCTTGGCGATCTCGCCGACGGAAGTAGCACCGAAGCCCTTCTGTTGGAACAACTGCGAGGCCGTAGCCACAAACTTGTCGCGCGTCTTGAGTGCCATGGATCCATCGTACACAAAATATAGCGAGCGCTCAACTATAGTCCCTCAAGTGCTTGGGGCCCATGGGCTCGGTGGCGCGTGGCGGAGAATGCAGAATTCATTGCCCTCGACATCGCGCATGACCGTGAACCGCTCAGCGACGCAGATATCTTCGGACAGCGACGCTCCCGCAGCGATGGCCTGATCGACAGTCTTGGCATGGTCAGTGCTGGCTAGGTCGAGATGCCAGCGGTTCTTCGAGGCTTTGACGTTGTTGGCTTTGGCCTCATCGACTTTCACGAAGTCAAGTGTTATCCCCGTAGCCCGCAGGCTCACAACGTCATACCCAGGGAACGGAACAACTTCCCCACCGAGCATCACTCGCCAGAACTCCGCGACCTTGGCCGGGTCGGCGCAGTCGACTGTTAGGGCCGAAACTACGGCCGACGCGCCCGGGCCCGAACTGTCTGGCGATGGGCTGTCTTGGGGTGGCTTGGCGGACATCTAGGTCTCCATCTATTCGAGTTCAGGTTCGGGCTGGCTGTTTGTGTCTGGTTGCAGCCAAGATGGCCGCGGCAGCAAACATCGCGGCCCCACAAGCCATAGCGGTACTGGTCGTCGTGGCATAGGCGACCAATGCCATCGTAGGACCTCCGGTTGTCTGGCCGAGAGCATCGGCCTGTCCGTGAAACGACAATATGGTGGCCCGCTCGGCCGACCGCGCCCGTCGGTTGACGATTGCGGCCTCTAGGGGTTCGATCGTTTCTCTCGACACGCGCATCGTCATATAGCCAGCGGCCGCAATTGCAAATTCGGGCCCGAGAGCGAGCGCTATGCCCGCGATTGCAGTTAGTGCATAGGCCATGGCCAGCATTCGAGCATTCACCGGGCTGGTCTCGATGTTCCGACCAAGTCGGCCGAGCACGAACCAGGACCCGATCTGAGCCACTAGCGCCAAGGCACCGATAAACAGAACGGGTTCGACCGCTGGTACGCCGAGGTCGATCAACCTCAGGGTGTACAGCCGATCGATCACCTCGCTGCCGAACCCACCCATAAAGGCCACGATCATGACCAGGCGGACGAGCGGATACCCAGAGACAACCCTCCATCCGTTACGGGCAGTTTCGAAGGGGCTGTCGGCGATATCGGCTCCCGTCGGTTTGACCTGCTCTGGCATCACAACGATCAGGGCGAGCGCGACCATCGCCGCCGTCACCGCGGCTAGACCGATGGCAGCAAACAGGCTCACCGACCAGCCAAGAACCGCACCGACGATCACCCCACAGATCACGCCAACGCTGCGACGGCGAGCCTGCGCGACGATGAGTTCGTCGATATCTCGACCAAGTTGATCCGTTGCCCACGCGGTGACCGCGCCGCTCTGGAAGGTGAATCCCACTCCCCACACGAACTGCGCCACCATCAGGACCCAGAACGAGGTCGACAGACTGCCGCCAATGCCTACCGCGATGAGTGCGTACGAGACAACGATCGACCACTTCCGGCTATACCGATCGGCGACCACTCCAGTCGGCACCTCGAACAACAAGACAGTGCCCTCGAGCACCGACCCCATAAGGATCAGTTGCGTTGAAGACAGGTTGGCTTCAGTGACCCACGCAACCGTGGCCGCGATGCCAAAACACGACATGGCAAAGCCAAACACGAAGCCAAGACCCAAGTAGATGTCTCGAATCCGACGTTCAGCGTCGCCTGCTGCCGCGCTCATTGCCGATAGACCGTAGGTGGTTTAGCTGTCGAAGTTCTCGTGATAACGACTGGCTGTCGGGCCCCGTTGGCCTTTGTACTTCGACCCGAGCTTGCTCGACCCGTAAGGCACATCGGCTGGTGTCGTCATCTTGATGAAGCTGATCTGGCCGATCTTCATTCCCGGGTAAAGGGTGATGGGCAGGTTGGCCACGTTCGACAATTCGAGGGTGAGGTAGCCATCCCAGCCAGCGTCGACGAACCCAGCCGTGGTGTGGATGAGTAACCCGAGGCGGCCGAGCGACGACTTGCCCTCGATGCGACCGACCAGGTCGTCTGGAATGGCAATGCGTTCCAGAGTCGAGCCGAGCGCAAATTCGCCTGGGTGAAGGATGAACGCATCGCCGTCTTCGACCAGCACTTCGTCGGTGAGATCGGTCTGGTCTTGTTTGACGTCGATGACGGTGCGGGTGTGGTTGAGGAAGACCCGGAAGCGGTCGTCGAGGCGTAGATCGACCGATGAAGGCTGAATACACGAGGGGTCGAGAGGGTCGATCTCGATGCGCCCAGCAGCGATCTCTTCACGAATTGTGTGGTCAGACAGGATCATGGCGAGGCGCATCGTAGCCGCCAGGTTCGCTACGTACCGCCTGACCGGCGATCGCCCTCAGAAGCGTCGCTTGGGGCCGCTACACTTCGCAGTCCCAGCCGTTTCGGCGGTTGTGCGGGTGTAGTTCAATGGTAGAACACCAGCTTCCCAAGCTGGGTACGGGAGTTCGATTCTCCTCACCCGCTCTTCGCTTTGTCCGACTTACATGCCGCGGGTAACACTCCTGCAACAACACAGCACGACGCAGGCAGACGCGCAGTGACCGTTTGCGTTCCTTTCAAGTCAACCACCTTCGGTAAAAAGGTTGGCCCTACAGAAGCGAGATCACCAAGGCCCCTGCGTCAAGTAGTACTTCGACCACGCTGGCAAATCCTCTCGTTTCAGCAGCATGAAGAGCACGCTGGCCATTGCTTGGTCTCTGCGAACCATCGCAAGGTCAACTCAGCGGTCTCGCGATCGCTGTTCACTGCGACCTCCGCCATCTGGCGGGCACATCGGCAACGACAGCCCGGCGCTTCGTGGCGTGAGATCATGACGAGGAGTGGTGCGCGACTGCATGCCTCGTCGGTCTATCGGGTGTGGAGCAATCACAGGTGACTGATCCCGAAACCGCAGAGTTCGACGATTTTGTTCGGTCGGCCCGTCCGCGGCTCGTACGCGCTCTGGCTCCAACCCGCGGTGATACCGCATTGGACGGAGCCGCTGAAGCGTTGGCCTACGCATGGGAGCACTGGATAGAGGTGAGCGAGATGCAGAACCCAATCGGCTATCTCTACCGGGTCGGCCAGTCGAAGACACGACGCCGGCGACAGCCCGTCCTGCCAAAGCCCGAGGCGATCGGGCTTCCCGACGTCGAACCCCGTTTGATTCCCGCGCTGCTTCGACTGCCACGCACACAACGGGTGGCTGTTTGGCTGGTCCATGGGTGCGGGTGGCAGTACGCGGAGGCGGCCGAGGCGCTCGGTACGAGCACTTCGATGATCGGCAACCACGTCTCCCGGGGGCTGACACGCCTCCGAGCAGAACTCAAGGCAGACAACAATGATTGAAATCCCCGACCAGCTGGAGCGCTATGGCGCGGCGCTCGAAGATGAACTGTTGCGCAGATCGATCGTTCAACCAGGGCAGGAAGAGCGGCGCCCTCGGCGATATCGAGTCCTCGCTCTCGTGTCCATCGCCGCGGTCGCTGTAATCGGCACGATGGTGGTCATCGGTTCCGGAGACGAAAGTCTTCGAGTCGAGACGAACGCAAGTGACTCAAGCGACCTGCTCGATCCAGTTCAGGACTCGCCCGTCGGGTCAGTCGATGAATCAACCGGACTCACCGTAGAGAGAACCGAGGTCGTCGGGGGTGAGCGCGGGACCACGGGTGTCACGATGGAGTTCAGCGGACCGCTGCCAGTAGATGACGTCATCTACGTCGAGGAAATACCCACGCTCGGCGAGATCGACAGAATCATCTACACAACTCAGGAACCGGGATCCGTCCAGGTCTGCGAGTCAGTTCACTCGTTCCCTTCGCCGGCCGAAGGAACCGTGGATGTGTTGATCCCAGCCGAATGGTTCGCCGACACAGAGGGCGCTCATACAAGCGAACTCGACGAAATCGGCAACCCTGCCAAGTTTGTCGTCTGCGGCCCTCACGAAGGCTACTACCAGTACTCGATCTGGGGACCAGAATCAGTCGATCTCGATGGCATAGTCGTCAAGGTCGACGGCAACAGGCTGTCAGTTCAGATCGCCCCCGTTGCATCCGGACCGCTCACCCTCGCTGCCGGTGTAGGCGACGTCGCAGGAGCACTCGTGCTGGAGTTCCTGGACGACCTTCGTCGAGGTGATCTCCAAGCAGCGGCGGATCGATGGACCGGGTACCCAGACATGGGTCCCGGCGCACCCGTGATCGAACGCATCGCGTCGATCGAAGCGCTCCTTTCGAATCCAGAGTTCGCTTCGATCCTCGATGCCGACGTTGAGATCTTCGTCAATGCCTCGTGGGGGTGGACCGCCGCCACTCCGGTTGTGACTGTGTTCGCAGGTGCCGACCAAGGGCGCCCCGCCGTCGCCGTGGGTTTCCTAGTTGGGTTCTCCAACGAACAGGGCGAGCCCGGCCAGATGTGGATCCACCGGCTCCCAACCGCAGACGACCAGTCGGACGAGATCCAATCGACCGTGGACGCCGGCGGACAAATCACCTTGCCAGGGGTCCCGGTCGAGGGAGGGGCCCGTGCCTACCTCAACGAAACCGAGATCCCAGTGGTCATTGACCATTCGAACTTCACAACCACGATCGCGATCCCCGACACCGGCGAGGGCACCGTCGCCATCACGCTCTCCACAGCCACACCCGAACTGCCGGCAGTTCAGACGTTCGTGCTCACGATCAGCACTGAGTAGCGCAGGTCCCGACCTCTCGCCGTCCGAACAGGCGACGAATTCCTGGTGCCTTCCGCGCCCCTCTCCGAAACGGTCGCGGAATGTCTTGAGTTCGCAGAGGGTCTCGGGGTGCCGCGGGCCGTTTGGATCGATGTCGAGCAAGTCATGAATACCGAAGGGGAGCTGCCTTGTAGCGTCCTGGATCATCTGACCGTTCGGGATTGATGTCATCGGCCGCCCCCCGACTGGCCCAACGGTTGGGCATCGCTGGACTCGCCCTGCCACGGGACGTCCCTCCCTGGAGCTACGCTCATTGGTGACCGAGGAGGACGACGTGGCAACCGTGACCGTGCTTGAGCGCGAGATCTACGAGGTGGGCGAGGCCGCCCGCCTTCTTGGCGTGCACTCGCGGACGCTGCGTAACTGGCTCGACGGATACACGGCGAGAGGCAAGACGTATCGACCCGTGTTGCGCGAGAGCGCCACGGGATTCGACCTCCTCACGTGGGGTGAGTTCGTCGAAGCCGGATTTCTGAACGAGTATCGCCGCGTCCAACGCATCCCGCTGCCAGAGATCCGTTCCTACATCGATGCGTGGCGCGAGAAGCTCGACGTTCGGTACCCGCTTGCGCATCAACAACCGTACGCCGGCCCGGGACGTCATCTCATGGACGTCGCTGAGACGGGCGAGGGCGACACTGTCATCTACCGGTTCCACGATGGCCAGCTGACCCTCACGCCATGGGCCCAGGAGTTCATCCGAAAGGTCGAGTTTGACCACAACGTGGCCAGCCGGTACTGGCCGGCAGGTCGGGATCAGCCAGTTGTGATCGATCCACAGCGGTCGTTCGGGGCACCAACAGTCGAGGGCATCCGCACAGAAGTCCTCTACGAGATGTTCGCGGCGGGTGACCCCATGGATGAGATTGCCGACGGCTACGACCTCGAGCGCAAACACATCGAGGCTGCTGTCCGCTACGAGTCCCTACGGCCTCGACGCGAAACCGCGACCTCGGCTGCCTGAACATGAGTGGCGGCGAGCCCGACCCGACGTTGCGGTGGTTCGTCGACGAGAGCATGATCGCCATCGGCAAGGCACTCGCCTCCGTCCGCAACGACCTTGTCTACCCCGGCCACCCGGACTGCCCGATTCGCCGCGGCATGGATGACGAGGACTGGCTGCCCATCGTCGGCGACAACGGTTGGATCGTTCTGATGCGCGACAAGCGCATCCGTTACCGGAAGCCGGAACGCGATCGCCTGATGGCACACGATGTCAAGGCATTCTGCCTCACGGGAAGCGGCAATAAGACCCGCTGGGACATGTTGCAGCTCCTAGTCCGCCACTGGGACCGCATCGAGGACACCGCACTGCTCCCTGGTCCGTTCATCTACGTCATCTCCTCAGGTGGGCTGCGCAAGCTCGCGCCCTGAACCGGGAAGATCACGCACCGAGAGCGATCAATCTGGTCCGGAGAAAACACCAGACACAGCTCGTCGCAATAGCCAGCCGGTACGCCGGCAATCGCCCGAGCACGCGGTATAGCAACCTCATCGACATCGCGCTGATGGCCCAGACAGTCCTTGGCCTCGATGTCCAGATCGCAGCCGGTAGGGTTCCTGCTCGATGGTCAGCCGCCAACAGCTCGAGCAGTCCGATGACCCGGTTGGTCTCGTCGCCGGTCAACTCATCGACCTCTTGGAGACGGTTCCACTCGAGGATCAGGTTACGTACATGGAGGGCCTCTCCCAGGGGCGAAGAATTGTGTGGGGATCGTTCATCGTCGATTGCGAGGTATGCAATGGTGGGTTCAATCAGCTGTTCTGGAACGACTCACGTCGCTACATAGCCATAGCTCGTGAGGCATACCAGCTCCTCGATGCAACCGAACACCTTCAACTCCTAGACGACGCTGTTGCCAGACTCGACGACAACGCCTACCGCCTGATGTCTTACAAGGATCGCGGCACCCTCGAAGCGTTCGCCGAATCATCGCAGGAGCAGGTGTTTACAGGTTTAAACGAACGCTACTTCGATCTGGATCACAAACCGCTGCTCGTCAGATACATCCGGTCCCACGTCGAAGAGTTCATCGACTAAGGCCGGTAGTCAGCCGTAGGGGACATCTTTGATCAGTTTTACACATCGAAGCCGCTGCTTCGGCTCTCCAAGGACCAAGCAGGGCGTAGCAGACGGCCGTGGGTGCACATTCCTGTTGACCGCTGATGACCGACAATCGAGAGCAAGCCATCTCCACCGGTCGTGCCGTAGGCACGACTCTACCGAAGGGGCGGGACGACCAAGCTCGAACCCAGAAGTCACTCTGATGGGTATGCCGGAGCAAAACGGGCCCCTATGTGGAGCTCCACATAGGGGCCAAACCAGGTTGACATTCCCACTCTGAGCGCCCAAATCAGCCAGACATAGCCATTTTGTCACGTAGGCGGTGCAACCGCGGACGCATCTGCTTGAACTCAAGACCGCCCTCACTCACAAGTTGGAGGGTAGGTCCGTTCTTCTGGGCTTCCGTATGGTCCGATCGTTTTCGTCACAGTCGACCCATCAGGGGAGCAGCTCGGCCAGAACAGGACCCAAACGAAGTAATGCGGCCAGCTCGGCGGCATCGATGATGAAATCTCCGCAATTGATCGTAGCGCTGCCCGCGGTCGTGGCCGTATCCCAAGTCAGCTCGATAAGCCCAGCTTCGTCGGCACCGATGACAAGCTCTTCGATGGGCACGAGAGCGACTGGTGACTCGCCATCGACTCTTGCGAGCAAGAACATGCCCTCGCTTCTCAGAGCGATGACCAGCCAGTCACCGGCCAACAACGCATCACCACGCGATGCACTGAAGTCAAACGCAACCGGCTCGGAGTCCACCCGCACACAGTTCACACTGTCTAGAGACAGATCCACGAACGACCCTTCAATATCGGCAGACAACGACCCAGTCGCCCCAGGAGCCCCCGGTCCATAACTCTCGAAAGCCCCTATGACTGTGCCGTCCGAAAATTCGACCTGAAGACGAGGGAACTCCTCCCCTGACGGGAACTCAAGATAGAACGCGCCCGAATCGAGATCGAATGAGACACCGTCTGCAAGCACGGCGACAGCGCCCCGCGGAGCAACACCTCCGATCGTTGTCACTTGAAGCGATCCGCGCGACTGCACGATGAGCCGGTTTTCCCGAAAAAGGTCAGGCAGCGGGATCGACGAACTCGACGATGAGTCGAGCACCTGACCGTCGAGGCGCGATCCGATAGCGACGACCACACTTCTACCGGCGGGATCGAGGCCCACAAACACCGCCCCTGGTTCGAAGTCGATCTGGCGCACGGTCGACAGGTCGAACAGCACTGCGAGCTCAGATTCGTCCAACCAGCCCTCGACATTGATTCCAGCTGGAACGTCAGCCCATTCGGGGAGCAGATCGGCCAAACCGGAGGCAGCGGTTTCGTTGACCTCAGGCGACGTCGATCGGCTCCACAACGCGAACACGATGACCAACACAATTGCGGCGGCGTTCAACACGAGAATGGCGCTCCCCTTGCCAAATCGCGGCGAGCGCGGCTGCACTACTTCAGTCGAGGGATTCGCCAAGTCGATCTGTGCCGTTTCAGCCGCGGCCAGATCGTCGAGACGGCCCCCGAGGTCTTCGAAGAGATCGTAAGTCATTGAGCCTCCCCAACTAACTCAGGTGCTTGGGCTAGCCCGGCATGAGCACGGGCGAGGTGTTGTTTGACCGAACCGACCGACACACCCATGGCGTCGGCGCACCCGGCGAGGTTGAGGTCGTCCCAATATCGCAGGACAACTACCTGCCTCTGGCGGTCGGACAGCCGAGCGATGGCACGATGCAGATCGATATCTGCCTTTGCGTCTGTGGTGGCTTGTGGGCTCGCCACCAGATGGGCTCGCCTCGTGCGGGCAGCCCGGCGACGCGAACGATCCCAACACAGATTGACCGCAACCCGACGCAACCAGGCATTGATGTCGAATCCAGGATTGTTCAACTTCGACCAATCGCGCCATGCTCGGGCGAAAGTCTCCTGTGCCACCTCGGCCGCGACCTGTTCATCCAGGGTCAGCAACCAACAGAGCCGCACCAATCGGTCCTGTTGATCTGCAAACAACTCGTCGAATTCGCCCACAACCATCCAAACGCAATGCCCAGCCGAAAGGATGACCCACAATCCCAAAAACGTCTAGAAATCGAGGCCCAGACCTTTCAACTGCCAACCAACCGGAGAGCCTCATCGACCAGCAAGGTCACGGGTAGATCTTCCAGATCGGCCAGAGCGACCCAACGCACCGCACACGTTGACCCATCAACCTCGACCACCCGTGGTTCACCAGCTAGCGCTGCGTGATAGATCAGGCCAACAAAGTGAAGCTGACCCGAATTGGGGCGGTCGAACACCCGTGAAAAGATACCCATGAATTCCCAAGTTTCGAGTTTGAGCCCTGCTTCTTCGTAGACCTCGCGAACCAGAGCATCTTCGGGATGTTCGCCC
>CAZMUM010000024.1:0-80939 GCA_964569385.1 uncultured Acidimicrobiales bacterium | reverse complement strand
GGATCTTCACGAGAGGGATCATCGTGGTCGGCGCGCTGTTCGCTGGTGCCTTAGCTACCCGCTATGGCGTCCGTTCCTCGTTCGCCGCCGCTGGGGTCGCGCAACTCATCGCCGCAGCGATGATGTGGTTAGCGCTCGGCCGGGGCCACCTGGCGCAGGCCGAGGCTCGAGTTTCGTAGAAAACCGGCGCCGAGTAGGTTGAGCCCATGTCGCATCAGAAGGTCTGGACCGCAGCCGAGATGGAGCTGATGAGCCCCGACGAGCGCGCACGGGTCGTTGCCGACGGGTTTCTTGATTCGCTCGATGGTCTCGACCCCGAGTTCCGGGCTCGGGTCGACGCGAAGAGTCAGCGCATCGTCGCCAAGTACGGGTTGCTCAACTCCGAACCTTCGTGAGCCCACGCCGCGAGGTCCGTGTCGCTGAGTCCTTTCTTGATGAGTTGGATACACCGCTCGGATCGGAACGAGGGCCACACGGTCAACCGTCCGCCACTGATTTTCTTGTGGTCGCGCGTCGTCGAGGAGTTCGCAATGCGCTTCGATCTCCTCCCCGAACCTGTTGCTGGCATCGGTGCGGCCAGTATGGTGATCGGCGCTGGCGCGCTTGTCAGGGCGTATGTGGTTCATGGCGTCAAAACCTCGGCTGGAGTCATCGGTCCGCGCCGCATCCCCTACCGAGCGGCTCATGGGGCTAGCAGGTCGGGGCACGCGCGTTGGAGATTGGCCCAGACCTCCTCGGGAGCCGCGTAGTCGGGTTGGGCGCGGAAGATCTCGGCGACAGCTACCACCTTGTCGAGTTGACCGGCAGCGCGGCTCAACGATTCGACGCTCACCGGCGAGCCGACGCCGGGGTGTTTGGTGAACGTCAAGTTGCCCGAATCGAGAATGCCGGCCGAGAAACTCGGACGAATCTGGATCGAGCAGCGGCAGGGGTTCGACTCCGACATGAGCCCACAACGATTCTCGATCACCGACCGCATGATTCGCCGCGCCCGAGCGAGCCGCTGACGGAACGCCACAGGCGTGATTTCGAGGACTTCGGCGGCCTCGACAGCGGTGAATCCGATGAGGTCACCCAGCAAGTAGGCGATTCTGAGGTCTCGGCTCAGACAGAGAAGCATCCCGTGAGTGCAGCCGAGGCGAATCTCGCTGCAAAGCTCCTGGTACTCGATGTCGCTTCCGATATCGGGTTCTGCACCACCCAGATTGGCGTCCAACCACTGACCGAACGGCTCGGCTCCGGCGATCGAGTCTTCGACGGCCTTTCGCTTGGAGGCGAGCAGGTGACGTGACGCAATCGTGTAGACCCATGTCGTGAACTTTGCCCTGCCCTCGAAGCTGCCGAGGTTTGTGATGACCTTCACCATGATGTCCTGGGTCGCGTCTTCGGCATCGGGTCGGCTCGAATAGAACCGCAACGACAGGCGGTACACGAGGTGCTGCGTCTCGCGACACAGCACCTCGAGCGCGTCCCGATCTCCGCCGGCGGCCTTGGCAGCCAAGTCGGTGAGGTCGAGATCGCTCACGTCAGGCGACCACGGTGGCATGGTCCATGGAAACGAGCTCGGACATGTGTCGAAAGTACGGCTGGCATTCGGGGAGCCCTGGTACTTCCTCGCCCGCCTTGTTTGCCTCTTCGAGCGACGTCCACTCGACGATGTCCATGAACTCGTCAGCTTCGAACTGCACCAGGCGGCTGCTGATAAACGCAGGATATGTGGTCGAGATGTGTTCTATCGCTCCGGGTCGATCGGCGAGCATCGCGTTGACGTTCTCCGGTGGCACCTTGAAGCGGGCGAGTTCGAGCGTGATGGCGTTGTTCATGGGTTCTCCAATAGTTGCTTACCACTATTGAGAGTCGGAGAAACCCAGAGTGTGACAAAGTTTCGTCACCCGCCGCCTCAGGTGTTCACAGCGGGCCAGAAGGTGCCATGATCGTCTAACCAAGCCAAGGAGCCCGAGTGTCTGAACCAGATCAGGTCTTGTACGAAGTCGAAGATCACGTAGCAATCATCACGTTGAACCGGCCGGACCGCCTCAACGCGATTACAGGTCAGATGCTAAACGAATTGGCCGATCGATTCCTTGAGGCCGACGCCGACGTCGACGTTCGCGCTGTGGTGTTGACAGGTGCCGGTCGTGGATTCTGTAGCGGCCTCGATATGAAGGCTGCGGCTTCTGGCACTGGCATCGGCTCAGGCTCGACTTCTGGCGCACTTCCTCATACGAGAACTCTTCCGACCAACGTTCTGCACAACATGGACACTCCTGTTATTGGCGCTATCAACGGGCCCGCAGCCGGCTATGGGCTCGACCTAGCGCTTGGTTGCGACATGCGAATCGGCGGGGAGTCGACCAGGCTCATTCCTGGCTTCGCTAAACGTGGGGTTGTTCCCGAATCTGGTGGCACCTGGTACCTCCCACGCCTCATTGGCTGGGCCAAGGCCACCGAGCTCGGGTTTCTGGGCCGCGACCTTGACGCATCTGAGTCCAAAGAGCTTGGCTTGTTGAACACGGTGGTCGGCGACGACGATGTTCTCACCGTGGCCAAGGAGTGGGCCGCCGAAATCACGGCTAACGCTCCGCTTGCGGTTCAGGCCATGAAGCGGTTGTTTCGACATGGCCAAACTCAAGACTTCGAGTCGCACAGCCATCACGTTCTGCTTCAGGTGATGTCGCTGTTTCGAACCGACGACTTCAAGGAATCAGTTTCGGCGTTCATGGAACGTCGAGACCCCAAGTTCGAGGGTCGGTAACTCAGCAGCCCGCAGTTGGCTGCTGAGAAAGGTTGGCTCGGGGTGACGCCGGCGCAGTTCCTGAGAACGTTGGTTGGCCCGCAACTGCGGGTCTGGCGAACAACTGGGTGACCCACAAAGCGCCATCGACGCAGGCAACCCCGAAGCCAGCGGTGGTGTACGCCGATTCGAGCAGAGCGGTTCGGTGACCGGCGCTGCCCATGAACCACGTGTGAGCAGCGGCCGGCGTCGCGTACTGGTCGAACCCCCAATAGATGTTCTCGCCGAGGGCTACCTGCTGAACTTCGAGTCGAAGGATCTGTGAGTCGAGATCGCTATGGCGCAAACCAGACCGCGACATTTCCCAGCTCCACTCGGTCGCCATAGCGGCAAGGTCAGGGTCCCATGTAAGTGCCGGAATTCCGCGCAAGGTTCGTTCGGCATTGACCCGGGTGAGCAGGTCGGCTTCGAAACTGTATGGCGTCGCCGCTGGAGGAATCGGTAGCGGCGAGGGAGTTATCTCGTTGGTGACACCACCATCGCCGAAGCTAAGAACCTCGCCTGTGAACGATGCCAGGACGTACCCGGCCCCAGTTGGTGTGGGGGATAGGGCCACGAAGTCGGTCCGACCTTGGCCGCCGACCGAACCCAAGAACGGCGCGTTTCCAAAGGCGAACACTCCGCCGTCGGAAGCCACCATGAAATATCCGCTGCCGCTTGGTGTGCCCGAGATGCCGATGACTGGCTGATTGAGCTGGACCCCGCCCATCGATCCGAGGAACTCGGCGTCGCCGAAAGTAAACACTCCGCCATCCGACGCGACAAGCCAATATCCGTTTCCGGTAGGTGACGATGCGATGCCGACAACGCCAGCCGCGAGTGCGATGCCACCCATCGAGCCGTAGAAACTTGCATCCCCGAACGCAAACACGCCACCATCTGCACCCACTAGCCAGTATCCGCCACCGGTTGGTGTTGGCTCCATCGCAATGATGGGATGAGCAAGTTGAAGTTGCGAAAGGTCGCCGTAGTGGGCCGCGTCGCCGAAGGCATCGATCTGTCCAGTCGAACCGGTGACCCAGTAGCCAGACCCAACGGGCGTCGCAGCGATGGCCGTTGGCTGAGTCACACCTGAACTGCCGAGATCGGTCGCCGAGGAGCTGACGATCGTGCCGTCGGCCTCGAGGCGATAGTAACCGCCGTCGGTTGCCGCTATGGCCACCGTTGTCGACGCTGCTTGCGCCGGGGTCGAAAATGTCGTGAACGAACCAAGGAGGACCGCACAAACCACCCCAAGGCGGAATGCAAAATTTGGGAGGGAGAGGGGACGCATGTGTTCAATGCCAATCGGCCCGCGCAAGAGTTTCATGACGAATTGATGACGATAGTCGACAAATTGTCATATTGCGAGTGTTTGGGTCGCTCCTGGAGGCCGCGTGTGGCGTTAGAGCTTCTAACATTGGTTGCAGTGGTAGATCGAGTCGAGCGCATCACCGAACTCCTAATGATGTTGCTCGATGCTGAGCATCCTCTGACCTTCGAGGAGATCCTCGCCAGGTCCGCCATCTATGGCGAACGTTCCGAAGCGACTCGAAAGTCGTTCGAACGAGACAAGGCGTTGTTGCGGTCATTGGGCGTCGAGATCCACACAACGATCGAGCCGTCCAATGGGTCGACCCGATATCGGGTGCGGCCTGAGGATTACTTCCTACCCGATCTTGGACTTACCGAAGCCGAGCAACTTTCGTTGCAGCTAGCGGCCTCGGCTATTCGTCTCGACGAAGCCTGGGACGACCAGGCCATGGCCAAACTTGGTGCCACTTCTAACGCTCCACCGATGGTGGTCGCCGAACTCCCGTCGTTGGGACAGCTCCCCATCATTCACAGCGCCATTCGGGCCCGGGCTCCGTTGTCGTTCGTTTACGCCGGTAAACAGCGCGAGCTCGACGGCTATGGGGTCTTCTACCGCGACGGCAACTGGTACCTCAACGGCAACGACGGAGTAGCGGCCAAGACCTTCCGAATCGATCGGATTGACGGCCAGGTCAGGGTCGGCGAATCGGCCAGTTACGACCTTCCCGAATCGTTCGATTCGATCGAGATCATGCCGCTCGATCCGCTGCTCATCGGCGAGGGAGATGCGACGGTGGCTCGAGTATGGATTGACCAGCACGCGGCTGGGCGGGTGGCGAGGCTCCGCGGCGAGGAGGCCATTGTGCAGCGCAACGACGACGGCTCCGCCGTGTTTAGCGTCCCCGTCAGAAACCGACCCGCGTTTCGCTCGTGGTTGCTTGGTCTTCGTGATCATGCCGAGGTGCTCGAACCGGCCGATCTTAGGGCCGACACGATTCGTTGGTTGTCTGCGATCGCCGAGCCCGGCTGATGGCGCGACCGCCCGCCGAGGTTCGATTGGCTCGACTGCTTTCGGTTATCCCGTGGATAGTTGAGCGCGATGGAGCAACCATCGATGAGATCGCCGATCAGTTTGGTATCCCCGAAGGCGACGTGCTTAGCGACTTGTCGCTCGTTCAGTGCTGCGAGATCCCGCCTTATGGCCCCGACCATACGTTGGGCATCGTTGTTATAGACGACGCAGTCATGGTTGAACCAGGAGCCATGCTTACCCGACCGTTGCGTCTGGGTCCCCAAGAAGCGTTCGGGCTGCTAGCCGCCGGCAGCGCCGCGGCCGCGGTACTTGGCGATCGAGCTGGCTCGTTGGCAACTGCTCTGGAGAAGCTTGACACGGCCCTGGGCAATCGGAGCCCGGTGTCAGTCGATCTTGATCGACCACTACTCGTCGATGCTCTCGATTCGGCAGTCGAGGCTCGCCATAGCGTCGAGATCGACTACTACACCGCGTCCCGCGATGTTGTGTCGACCCGGTGCGTTGATCCGGTCCGAGTTCTCAACCACGACGGCGACTGGTTCCTCCACGCCTGGTGTCACGTTGCCGAAGCCATGCGAACGTTTCGTGTCGATCGAATCGAGAACTTCGCGGCCACCTCCGACAGCTTCGACCCGCCCAGCATCACGGCCCCGCCGCGTGTCGATCCTGGGTCCGACGGCCGGGTTGTGACCCTTCGCCTCGAACCAGAAGCGATGTGGATCACCGAGGCGTATCCCACGCTTTCGGTCGACACCGAACCATCTGGAGCCGCCACGGTGACGATGTCGATATTTGGCGATGTCTTCTTGGAACGAATATTGCTGAGAGCCGGAACAGCAGCACGTGTCATCGCCCCGGCCGACCTCACAGACGTCGGCGAACGTGCTGCGGCGCGAATACTGGCCCGCTACACCCCGTGAGCAACCTGTGTCGAGGATCGTTGTCATGACCCCAATCCTCGACACAGGTTCAATTCTCGTTCGGCGAGAACTGGTGTGCTGACCACCATTAGGTCTGTGATCGTCAACTGGATTCACGAACGTGTTGTTCGGTGGGGAGCCATAGGGACCGGCCATCCCCGTGCTAACCGGTACGGGCGGTTCGGCGACAGTTCGATGATTGGATTCCCGACCGGCACCGTCTATGGCGAACGCTGGATGCACATCGGGTCGAGAACAATGATCGCTGATCACGTCACGATGTCGGTTGGTATTGCGGTCGATCAGCAAATGGTGACGAATCCGGTGATCCGAATTGGCGACGACTGCCTGATCGGGCGCTACAACGCCATCATCGGGCACTTCTCGATCGACATCGCCGACGGCGTCTACACCGGAATGAACGTGTACATCACCGACCAGAACCACAGCTACGAGGGTCTCGACGAGATCATTGGCAAGCAAGTTCCGGTCGAGGCTCCCGTGCGAATCGGCAAAGGGTCGTGGATCGGCTCGGGAGCTGTCATCTTGCCTGGCTCCGACATTGGCGAACACGTGGTGGTAGCCGCGAACTCCGTGGTGCGCGGCACGATTCCCGACCGATGCGTCGTTGCGGGAGTTCCCGCTCGAGTTGTCCGCCAGCACGACGACGAGGCTGGCTGGGTCAAACCAAGTCGGGCTGGCGGCCCAGCCGAGCCCAGTGTGTGAGTTCAGCTAACGAACAGGCGGACCCGAAATCCAAGCCACCAGCGACTTTCGTTCACCGCTTCGGAGCTCCGTCACCCGGTGGTACTCCCATGCCGGAAACACCACTGCTGTTCCGAGCTGGGAGGTCTGGTCTAACCAATCGTCGGTGCCAATCGAGTCGAGGTCGACGTTGACATCGAAGATCTCGAGGTTGGCGCCCTCATACGTCGCTGGATCGGACAGCTGAACCACTACGGCCAACTTGCGATCGGCGACGCCGCTGTCGAGGCCGTCTTGATGCCACGTATAGAAGTCGCCGACACGGTCATAGGTGGCCAGTTGAAGATCCTCGGCGAAGCCGACTAGATCTAGTTGCCACACCCGGTTGGTCTCAGTCACCGCTTCGGCAAGCCGATCGACCACCCAACGAACAGCTGCGTCGGTTACTGGCATCCAGGTTGTGGTGGCCGACCGGACTTCGCTGACTTCGGTGCCCTCATCATCGCTGCCGACCGTCGACGCTTCGTCGCAATAGGCATCAGCCAGACCGATGATGGCAGCGCATTCCGCCGCATCGAACAACCGGTCCACGATCTGATGAGTGAAATAGGCGAGCCAGGCTCGGGGTCTGGTGCTGGCACTAGCAGGTCGGACACAGCCGCGACGGTAGCGGGCAACACGGGCCTGGGTAGGTACCGTGTCCGTCATGGCAGATTCCGAAACCGAATTGTTGTACCTCCAAGACGCCTATGTGCGGTCGTGCCAGACCACAGTGGTCGGCATTGATGGCCAGCATGTGGCGGTCGAGCAGACCGTCATGTATCCGACGGGCGGCGGGCAACCGCATGACACAGGTTCTTTGCGCTGGAACGACGAGAGCGCCCCAGTCGTTGGGGTGAAGAAGAAGGGGGTGGTCGTCTGGCACGAGCTTGGCGGCGATCAGTTGCCAGACATCGGCGACGCTGTGACGATCGAAGTCGACTGGGATCGTCGCCACGAACTGATGCGCACACACACTGCCCTCCATATCTTGTGCGGCGTCATCTGGAACCGTTGGGGTACGTCGGTAACTGGTGGCAACATGAGCCGGCTCGCGGCCCGTATGGACTTCGAGTTCGATCCTCTGCCCGACGGTTTTGCCGGCGAAGTTGAGCAACTCGTAAACACCGAGATCGCGGCCGACCGCCCGATCGAAGTGAGCTTTCTGGATCGAGGAGTTGCCGTTGCCGACGACGATCTAATCCGTACGAAGGTCAATCTCATCCCTGAGTTCGTTACAACCATCAGGGTCATCGACATCGTCGGTCTAGACAAACAAGCCGATGGCGGAACTCATGTGGCCTCAACTGGCGAAGTCGGTACGTTCCGCGTGGTCAAGACCGAGTCGAAAGGCAAAGGCAACAAGCGCCTTCGCATCGAGCTGTCGTAGTTCCGGCTATTTCCTCATCGCCGCGACGATGGTCCGACCAAAGGTCTTGCTAAGCGATCACACCCGTTGCATCGCAATTCACACAGTCGTTATCAACCTTGAGGTCTGTTGTGTTCGACCGTGAGACTCCGGTGATGCGACAGTCGGTCGAGTTTTGCAGTCGTATTCCGTAGGATTGAGTGTGCGCTCCTCCGCCTCGGGAGAAGCTTGACGCGCTATCGAATGTGATTGCTTCGGAGTCTCGTACGCGAATTCCGACCCACTGATTGGAGTCCGATGCGCATGCTGCTAACGCAACGTCCTCGGCGTTCTCAAGGCGTATCCCATCAGTATCGTTGTCTTGCGCCTGACAACCGCTGAGCTGTCCGCGGTTGCCGTTGATGTAGAAGCCACACTCTTCATTGAAGAAGGCTTTGCAGCCCGTCAGACGATTATTGCCACCTTCTATTCGAAAACCGTCGAGCTTGCACGATGCGCTTGTGCAGTCGGAGAGAATGCCGTCAACACCCTTAAAGTGGATCCCGTGACTAGTCTTTGCGTCGAAGACCACGACACTTCGCAGGCGCACTTCCCGCGACACGTTCTCAACTGTGACACCGGTTGTCCTGGGCTGATGTATGAACACATGCTCGACCAGTGTGTACGCGTCGCTCCCACTGAAAGCACCCGTCCCCGAAGTGTTGATGCGAATCCCGCCAGCCGTGTTGGCTCCGAAAATTCGAAGGTTTCTAATGGCAGCGACATGGCTGGCTGATTTGAAGTTGACGACTTGTGCAAAGTCCGCTCCCGTAGCTTCTAGATACGAACTGGGACCGGTTCCGAGCAAAGTCACGTTCGCTCCTATCGTAAGCTCGCTGCTGATCTTGTAACGACGTGATGGCAGGTACACGATCCCCCCGCCAGCTGTCTCGGCGGCATCAAGCGCAGCTTGTATTGCCGTAGTTGTGTCATTGCTCGGTGCCGGGGCGTTGTAGGGCGACTGCGTGACGTCATGCCAATCCGTTGGCGATGAAGCCATTGCGGCTTGGGGGCTAACTGCAAGGCCCGCCGTGGCTATAGCGACGCCTACGGCACCCGTCGACGCAAGGCCGAGGGCCCGGCGCCTGCTCATTGGCTGATCAAGATCTGTACGTTGGTTCATGTTCCGCTCCGTGCCCGCTGTGGTTAGTTGACTCAAACACTGAGGGATTGGCAACGCAGATGTCTGACAACTACGGCATTTGGGTGCCGCGTTCGCGCCATTCGTGGCAGAAAACTGCAGGTACGTACAAGCCTCTCGGTGAAGCTGAACCGCTCGCGTGCAGTGTTACTGTCGAAACGATGGAGGACTCAATGAGTCGGATCGTAAAAGCGACGCGGCGGGCCGCCCTACTCGCACGCGGGCTGCATGAGGCCCAGGAGCTAAACTACGGTCCCGGTTCGATTGACACCCTGTTGTCTCCGGCATTCCACCGAGAGGCGACCGGTATCTATTCGGCGACTCTGAAGTGGACCTATTTGTCGAGGCACGCACTTGCGATGGAGTCGGCTGCTAACGCAATGACCGTGGCCCAATCCCCAAGAGGGGTGGAGCAGGAGTGGATCTTTGTGTGTCGCTACTTGAGCGCTTCATCATTGGCTATATTCGAGCAACTCCCGGACTGTTCAGCGCTTAGCGCGCCTGAGGTCCCGCACGTCGAGTTGGATCATCCGCCGTCTGTACTACGGTTTGATCTGCTCGCTCAGCTCGCATCGCGGAGTGCTGTGGAGGAAACACTTGTTACGACCCGAAGGCTCGCAGATGCAATTGTACCGAACGTGGACTGCCCAATTAGTGACTGGAGTGTCCGGCTATTGGGCCGTATGGTCACTGGCCAGAGGGTGGCCGACGTTGCCATCGCAGTTGGCTATTCGGAACGTTCGCTGTACCGCCACTTTGGCGAAATGTGGCGATCCCTTGAAGTTGAAGGGCGGGCGGAGGCTATTCATCTTGCTACCGAGAAGGGCTGGTTACGCCTACACAAGTGAGGGCCGTTTCCTCATCGCCGCGACGATGGTCTGACCAAAGGAAGCTAAAGGGCTTGATTCGGCCCAATCGAGAGCGCGATGGACCTTGCTGCCGTTAGGCAGTGAATCGAGCGGCGGCATCATATAGGTGACTCCGGTGACATGAAGTCCAGCCTCGGAAGCCATCATTCGTAGATCAGCTTTGCTGAACGCATTAGCGTCGCTAAACCGGCGGTGGAGCGGCTTCACCCAGACCAATCCTGGAGCGAAGATTCCGCGTATTCGCCTCTCTCCCACAAGAACACCGTGTTGCTCTATTGGCCACTTGCGGTTAGGAGTGGTTAAAAGAACCGTTCCAGTTGCGGTCAGTACTTGCCTTGCCTCGACTAAGGCCCCGATCGGGTCTGTCAAATGCTCAAGGACCTCAACCAAGGTGATGATGTCGTAGGTCTCGTCGGGAAATTCGAGACTGTTGGCTGACATTGCGCTAACCGTCAGATTGTTGGGACTATTCGATTGTAGAAGTTCGAGTCGTTTCGGTTCAATATCGATGCCGTCGACTTGGCTAAACCCGGGCGCCATCTCGACCGTGTATTCGCCAGTTCCGCATCCGATATCTAGGAGTCGGTTGCCTCTTAACTCTGTGAGCCTGGTCATTGCCTGAATTCGGCCCGTTACGTTTCGCCTGCCGCGTGCCGAGCCGTGAAGTGCCCCGATGGACTTTGCATCGCTCTCGAATCCGGCTATCACTGGCTTGTCTTTCGTGCGCTTCATCGTTGCCTCCAGCATCACTCTAGGTGGCAGTGTGAACATATTATCAGAAGAAATAGTCTGATTTCAGTGTCACTCGTTTCCGTCACGCTGAGCTGGTTCAACGAGTCACCCGTCGTCCATTCGTCATCAGCGGCGGATGAGTGTCGTCGTGCACGACATCGTCGCGAAAGTCGAAGACTCCGCGGGCGGTTACGACATAAAAACCGCGCTCACCCCGATACTCGAACCGGCGTGAGGTCAGACACTGGATCTGAGTGTCATCGACGTAGAGGACATCGTTCAGTGCGTCCAGGAGACCCTTGGCGAGGTTGTCAGCATCTGCGCGGCGCCGGTTTGGCTGACCTGTTGGGGCAACCGAGAACACCGTTACGCACAACGGGCCTTCGTAGGGTTGTCTGTGTTTTCGTTCAAGTATTTCGCGCCGGACACCTTGACGAACCCTCTTAGCACCTTGGGTGGATTGTCTGGACTATGGATCCACATCGATGGCGGTTGTGAGGTGAAGCGCAACGGTGCCACCGTCATTCATGACCGTCTCGCGGGCAGGCCACGCTAGCTGGGCGACAGTCCAGGCTTTTTGTGTAATCGAGATCCCGGCCAACAAGCGAAGTGATCCCCGAGTTCGACCCGTGAGTGACGAGTCGGGGTGGTTGGATCCAATCCTGCACAGCCTTGCGCTGACTGTCGCTCGGATGCTCCGGAAGTTCGCGGCCGGTAGCGCGCTCGTAGTCCTCCCAGATGGTTGCGAGCCGTTGCTGAGGAGGCAAGTGTGCGACCGTCAGTAGCTGATCTTCTAGGTCGTAACTCTTGGGCACTCCGGGAAGGTTACTCTGAACCTGCTGTAGCCGACCTGTTCCGAATTGGCCACAGGTCCATGCCTGTTCAGGCGTGAGTCTTCACGTCTAGGCTGTTGCGGCGTCTCAGTTCTCGATCACTGCCGTACTGTCATGGAGAATACTTGCGTCGCTTAAGCGAACGTCCTGACGATCAGTTGTAACGCCATAGCCGTTAGGCCGATTCGGAAGATCTGGTCGAAGCTGGCTTCGCTCAGCCTGTTTAGAAGTGTCGATCCGAATCGGGTGCCAAGAACAACCGCTACCGATGCCAGCACGATCAGGGTCAGGTTCTCGCCGAGGGCAATTCCGCCGAGTCCGATAACGGCCAACTTAACGAGATGGCCCAACGTCTGGGCGGTGGCGAAGGTGCCGATCATGGCTCGACGCTGGGGTAACGCAGCTCGAAAGTAGGGGGCGACGAGGGGCCCGGTAGCTCCAAGTGGAATGTTGAGGGCTCCTTGGATGCCGCCCGTGGCAATGAACACTCGCTCATCGGGAGCTCGGCTTAGCTGACGACCAAGCCAAGTCGGTCGCCAGGTCGCGATGAGCACAAATACTGCGATGATGAGCCGCCCCCCACTAACTGGCAGACGTTCGGCTAAGGCGAGCCCAACGAAGGTCGCTGGCACCAGCAAAAGAGTGTGGAAGCCAACGATGCGCCAGTTAATCCAGGAGCGGTGGACAAGCGCGCGGGACGAATTTGAGGACAGTTGGATAGCAGCATGAACACCGACAGCAACGAGCGGGTCCATGAACCCCAACAAGACCACAAGAAGAATCAACCCACCGCCAAATCCGACTACTGCCGAAATCGCCGAGGTCGCGAACGCAGCTACGCAGATGATCGCAATCTCGGTCCAACCCACCTACGAGATGATACAGGTTAGATACAAGTAGTATCAAGTTGTTGAGGTGTTGCGACCCCCGGACGAGGAGGGTTGTAGTCCCGACACCGACCACTGAGAGCGGTTGACGGTCACAGGAAACCCTTAGATGCTTGACCTGCAACGCCAGGAGCACTCAGATGGCGCCGCTCTGGGTCGAACCATGACCCAACCACTCAGGGAGGTATTGCCGTGGCAATGTCCAAGTCAGACACCATTAGCGCAGTAGCCGACGCCGCAGGCGTCTCGAAGGCTGATGCCGAGAGCGTCATCGACGCGTTTGCATCGGTTGTGACTAGTGCAGTGAAGAATGCGGACAAGGTGAGCTGGCCCGGCTTCGGCGCCTTCTCGCACTCCGATCGTGCTGCTCGCACTGGTCGCAACCCACAGACCGGGGAGCCAGTCGCAATCAAGGCTTCACGCGTCATGAAGTTCAGTGCTGCCAAAGCAACCAAGGACGCACTTAACGGCTAACGCTGTTTGGTTCAAGCAACGAGGGCAGGGCCACATGGTCCTGTCCTCGTTGCGTTTTCAGCCGCTGTTCTGATGGCTCCGCGTCCCTGCCGCTTCGCTGTTCTGATGGCTCCGCGTCCCTGCCGCTTCGCTGTTCTGATGGCTCCGCGTCCCTGCCGCTTCGCTGGCTTCGCCTAGAGATCAGCAATGAGCTTGAAAAGTTCGGCTTGGGCTACGCCAGCTTTGGCACCGCCTTCGGTCAGGTTGTACTCGACCCACTCAGCGAACCGATCGCGTTGTTCGACATCGGCTACGTCGGCGATGTCGTGGGTTGTCTCGAACTGTGACTCATGGGCAAGCAGCGCCGCGGCCTTTGCCCCGGCGAATCCCTCGACACTCTCGGCGTGGTCTGGCTCATCGGCCTCGAACAACAGCAGTGCATCGGGTCGGTGATGGGCGATGTCGTGTTCGGTAAAGAAGAACGGGTCACGCGCGGCCACAACGCCATCGCAGGCCAAGTAGCCGGCGTTGCGATGATCGGGATGGAGCCGATAACGCTTCCATGGATCGTGGCCAAGCACGACGTTGGGTTTGAGCTTGCGAATCCAATAGGCAACTTGGGAACGTTGCCGAAGACCGCTGTCGAGTTCGCCGTCGGGCCAGCCCAGGAACACGACCTCGCCAGAAGCTCCCAGCGCCTGGGCGGCGCGGTGCTGTTCGTGTTGGCGAGTCACAACCAACTCGGCCTGATCTACCGCTGGGTCCCAGGTGCCCTTAGACCCGTCGGTGCAAACCAAGTGGTGTACGACGCAGCCCTGCGATGCCCACTTGGCCAACGTGGCTCCGCATTGAAATTCGGCGTCGTCTGGATGAGCAACTATCGCCATTGCTACATCGGGAACAGGAAGATCAACGTTCATGCGACCTCAGCTGGTGTGGTTGTGGTGTGGACCGAATGCGCCTTGAGGATGTGGCAAAGCGGATGAGCGATCGCGCCGGCCCCACACCGGTCGGCACCAGACCGGTTGGAGCGGTGGTCTCGCATCGCACAGAGATCCAGCAAGTCGGCCACGTCTTGGGGAGTGTCGAGGTCGAACCCGAGACTTGCCGACCTGACCAGGCACAGACCAAGGCCGAGTCGAAGTACAGCCGCTCGGTGCCGATGCAAGCTGCCGTCGCCATAGGACCAGTGAATGTTCGCGTTGGTTGGAATCGAGAGGATGTTTGTGCCTTGACCTCGCCGGTCGGGGACTATCAGCACACCGTGATCGGTCTCGAGGCTGGAGACATCGCCGATGAGCGGGAGGTCGCTGTGCATTACGACAACGCGCTCAACGCCAATTCGGGCTAGAGCGATTACCCCTTCGTCGACAGCGAGATTCAGACCGGGACCGCTACATCGAATGATGTGCAATCCAAGCTCGGTCGAGAAGTCGAGAACGGCTTGACTGTCGCTGACCACAAAAACGTCGCCGAGATCGGCCGCAGCGGCGGACGTGCGTGTTAGCAGTGCTCTGGCCAGCTGGCTACGGCCGTCGTTGTCGAGCACGCTCGACAAACGCAGTTTGGCCGACGTAAACGACTTGGCCGGAATAAGCACCGCGACGTTGGTGCTCATCGGATATCCAATGCACAGTCCATGAGATCGAGAAGTGTATGGCGCGACCTACCGCGCGCTCAACGTCAACTACGTAACCGAGGCACTAGCCTGCACCCCTCGTGATCTGGCGTCGACGCACCGAATCCCAATCGGGCCCCTCGATGGCCGAGCGCCAGTGGCTCTTGCCTTATTGGTGGGACCGGCGTACTAGCCCCGAGTCACCGGCGTATGACCCGATAGGGCCCTTGCGGTCGAACACAACAGAACGAACATGGACGCTCCTCGGAGCGCTCGGATCCGTTGGGCGAGGCGCCGTCGACCCTCGCGGTTTCCTGACCACGGGCGCCGGGTGCGGAATCGACTGGTGGGTCAGAGCCAACGATCAATGGCACCAGCCGGCGCGGGCCGGAGCCGTTCGCCAAACATGCGTCGAAGGCGTGCCGGTGATCGAGACCCGCCTCCGTGTGGGCGGTGGCGAGGTGATTCAGACGGTCGGTGCTATCGCAGGAGGCGACGGTCAACTCGTCATCGAGTTTCAGAACAACACCGACGCGGCTGTTGCACTGGCCATAGCGGTCAGGCCCGTCGATCTAGTTGGCGCAACAAGAGTCGACCGAGTGGAGTTCGATGGCACCTGGCTGGTCGCCGATGGCAAACGCATCGTTGGCTTCCCGAGAGAGCCCGGACTGTTGGCTGGTGGAACTGCCGCAGTCGATCTGGCCACAACCATCACTGCTGACGACGAACCAGACGCCGCGGTCGCCCCTCTGCCTGTCACTTGTGACCTTGGGATGGCCCATGCCGTGGTCAGCCTTCCGTTGGTCCATTCCACCACGGTCCGCCTAGTTGCCCCTCTGCACCTGCGCGGCAAACACCGACTACCGTCTCCCGACCTCAGTAGCCCCCAAATGGCGCCAGCGCTCGATCGGGTCGTATCGGGTTGGCAGGCCCAGACCGCGAATGGCGCTCGGTTGGTTCTTCCCCCAGGCCGATGGCGCAATGTTTATGAACAGGCGAGACGTTCGCTTCGTCTGTTCCGCATCGGCGACACCTTTACGGCCGATCCAATCGGATCCTCAGCCGAATCAAGCGCTGGTGCCGACTGGACCACCGGCCGCCTCATCGCCGCGGCCCACGATCAGTTGGCTTGGCACCGAGAATCAGCAGAGGTCCTGCTCGGGATTGCCGAGTCCATCGACCGAAATGGAGCTATCGGCAGCTTGAGCGACACCGCCGCCGCCATCGACGCAATACGACTGCACCACGAACTCAGCGGAATCGACGCCACAACGGAAGCTCTTACCGAGGCGATCATTGGTGCGACCCGGCATCTGGCTAGGGCCAGTGACGCTCGATCTGAAGCTCACTTGGACTACCTAGCGGCAGTTGGAATTGGGGCGGCTTCACTCTTGCTTGAGGCTGTGGGCGAGAATCGGGCTGGGTCCGATGCCCGAGCGAACGTCGCTGCCAATCCGCCAATCGAAGCGATCGACGACTATGAAGCTGCCGCTAGCTGTGTGCGGGCTACCCCGGTCGGCGTACAAAACCCGACGCTTAGCGCAGCGCTCGCCTACCTTCAGCGAACCGACGGGGCAGCCGTGCATCGATCAACAGTTCCGCTCGGGTACGACGTTGCAACGACTGCGGTGCTTGGCGCTCACGAACTTGCCGTTGGCTCCACGGCCGGGCTTGAGCGCTTGGCTTGGTTGGTCGACGCGGCCACCACCACCGGTGCGTGGCCAGCGCTGATCCACCCCAAAGGAGCCGGCGGCACTCATGGCGACGGCCACCATGGATCCTCGGTAGCGGCTGTCGTAGGTCTGTTTAGGAGTCTCATGGTCATCGAGAATCACGACAGCGCCATTCTGTCGCTGCTTCCCGTGTTGCCGCAGCACTGGCTCGGCCAGAACTTCGAAGTGCATGACGCTCCGACCCGGTTTGGAGTTTTGTCCTACGCAGTTAGGTGGCATGGCAAACGCCCAGCACTCTTGTGGGACCTCACGCCGCACCAAAATCGCGACCCAAACCAGCTGACAACGATGCGGTGCCCAGGGCTCGATGCCAACTGGTCGACGACAGACTTGGTTGGTGAGGTGCTGCTCGCGGGGCCTGACCAGACAGATGGCGGCTTTAGTTAGGCCTCGCGCCTCGCCGCAATTCGCTGAGCCAACTCGCGGTCGCGTTCGAGCCAGTACGCCAAGGACCCACTTCGTTGGGCAATCACCTGAAGCACAGGCGTAGCTACTAGCACCGTGCGGACCTGGCTAAGCGCCACAGCGTCGACGTCGTTGTTGGTGTCGGTTCTGGCTAGCCCCAGCATCGTGCCCTTGCCTACTTGGCCGAGGCGTTCGTCGTCGCGGCGCAGTTCGACGATCCCATCGAGCACGATCCGCACCCGCAGGTCGGCTACCGTGCTGTCGACCAATACGGCGCCCGGCCAGTAGGTCAACGGCGTACACGAGCGGGTGAGCAGGCGTTTATCGCGCACGCCGAGATCGGTCAGGCCCGGCAGTCTGAACAATCGTCTTCGTACCTGTTTTGGCAACATAGGCGCTCCCGGCGTCCGCGAATTTGCCCCGCGCCTTGCATCACAGTAGCTCGCCCTGGCGGCGTCCTGATTCTGACCGGCTAGTTGACACCAGTAGCGCTCCTAACGAGTGCGACCTTTGCGCCCGAAACCCTCAGTGTGTCGTCGGTTTGTCCGATCGGAATGGTGTCGAACGAGGACGGATACCGACGTGAACAACCGGCGCTATTCAATTCTAATTCTGGGCAGCTCGCTGTTCATCGCTGCCTGTGCTGGCGGCACATCACCATCAGGCGCGGCCGATATTGAGCTGACTGTGCAGGACCCGATGGAGACTTCCGTCGATGACGGCAGTGGCATGGACCCCAGTGAGGAACTGGAGGCTCTTGACGCTTCGTTAGCCGGCGTCGACGAGCTGTGGGAAACCCTCATCGTCGACACAACGACCGAACTTGAAGCGTTGGCTATCGAATGCTCGACGGCCGATGCAAGGGTCCAACCCAATGCCGACTTCTCCAACCGGGTGTTCACCGGCCCCGATCTGCGCTGTGCCGACCTAACAGGGGCCAGCTTCGTGAACGCCACTCTTAGAGGTGTCGACCTTAGCGGCGCAATTCTCACCGGTGCCGACTTCACCGGTGCAACGCTCGACATCACTGCTCTGGGTGCCGATTTCACCCGCGCCGTGTTCCAGGATACCGACCTGACCCGCAGCGATCTGCGGGGGTCGAGTTTCGCTGCTGCCGATCTGTCGGGATCGAACTTTACTGACCTTCCAGTCGGTATGGCTCTCACAGATCTCACCGGCGCTCGTCTCGGCTGCAACGTCTTGTACGGCTCCGCGGGAATGGACCTCTCTGGCGTAACGATCGCCGATGAATGCACTTCGTCGCTCAACTGGAGCAGGGTTACTCTCCGGGGTAGCTTCTACGGAAGCCAGATGGCAGGCTTCGACCTGTCGAAGGCCGCTATCGAGGCTGTGGACTTTCGCCGTGCCGACCTCAGTGGAGCGAGCTTGAGCGAGTACGGCATCCTGCCATCGGGAATCGACTTCTCTGGAGCATTGCTCACCCAAGCTGACCTTTCAGCCGTGGGGCTATACAACGCTGGGTTCGTTGGTGCCGATCTGTCGTTTGCCCTCCTAGTTGACTCGTTCTCGATCGATAGCGATTTCACCGTTGCCACGCTCGACGGCGCCGACCTGACGGGTTTCGTCAGCGAGCGTAACTCCTATGTCGGAGCCCAGATTGTCGGTGCGAACATGACAAACGTCGTCATGACTTTTGACGACCTAACCGACGCCACGATCGACGACGTCATTGCCGACGGGCTCACGATGAACACCGTCAAGTGCCCAGGGGCATCGTCTGGCGACCGCTACGGTCTTTGCACTGTTGGCACCGACGTCGCCTTCTGACGTTCGTCTGACAGCTAGGGTCGCGGCACATGCCGGCGACCAAACAACGACCGCCAACTCTTCGTCTCGAACGCGAGCACTGGGAACGTGACGAGGTAGTTGTAGGAATCGACGAAGTCGGCCGTGGTGCGTGGGCCGGGCCGCTGACGCTGGCGGCCGTGGTGTTGCCAACCAACCGGCGCATCAACAAGGTGCGCGATTCCAAACAGCTGACCCGCGCTCAGCGCGAGGTGATGTACGGGCGAATCATTGAGTGGGCCGATGCGTGGGCTGTGGGCCATGCCACACACCACGAATGCGATCGACTGGGCATGTCCGCGGCACAGCGATTAGCCGCCCAGCGAGCAATCGACGGTCTCGGCATCGGCGTTGATCACATCCTCGTAGACGGACCGTGGGATTTCATTGGCAACCACAACACCACCTGCATCGTGAGAGGCGACTCGATATCGCTGTCGATCGCCGCCGCTTCGATCATCGCCAAGGTGACTCGCGACCGCATCATGATGGCTGAGGCCGAACACTTTCCTGCCTACGGCTTCGAATCGAACGTCGGCTATCCGGCTCCAGACCATGTAGCGGCATTGTCGGGGTTCGGACCAACAACGGTTCACCGGCGAAGTTGGGTCTTCATGGACTCGTTGCCGTTTAGTGCCGAACGTTACGACAGAGAACTAACGCGGCAACCGCAACTATTCTGAACCAAGCGGCCCTGTCCGGATGGGGCCGAACATGGGAAACCTTCTGGAGGCCAAGTGAGCAAGAAACTCAATATCTACCGCGTCAAAGAGGGCGACAAAATCAGCCTCTCCAAGCTCGACACGACCGACGATGCGTTGTTCGATGGCGACAAGGACGAGGCCACCGCAAAGCTGGACGAAATACGCGACGACATTGCCGAGCTTCAGGGCCGTCTGTACGCCGAAGGTAAACAACGGCTGCTCGTTGTGCTCCAAGCAATGGATACTGCTGGCAAGGACAGCACGATTCGCGACGTGTTCAAAGAGACGAACCCCAATGGCGTCCATGTGGTCGCGTTCGGTCGACCGAGCAGCGAAGAACTCGCCCACGACTACCTGTGGCGGGTTCATCAGCACGCACCGGTCAAGGGCGAAATTCAGATCTTCAATCGCAGTCACTACGAAGATGTGCTCGTCGTTCGCGTCAGCGAACTGGTTCCCGACAAACAATGGAAACGGCGTTATGGCCATATTCGGGCCTGGGAACAGATGCTTGTCGACGAGGGAACCACCATCGTCAAGTTCTTCTTGAACATCAGCAAGGACGAGCAAAAAGAGCGACTTCAGGAACGTCTCGACACCCCAGAGAAGAACTGGAAGTTCGAGACCGGCGACATTGCGGTGCGGGCCCGGTGGGACGACTACATGGAGGCCTACGAGGACGCCATCTCACAAACTTCTACCGAAGAAGCACCTTGGTACATCATTCCTTCGGACAAACGTTGGTACCGCAAGCTGGCAGTGGCTGAGATTGTTAGCGAGACACTTCGCGACCTCGACCCCCAGTTCCCTCCGCCCGAGGATGGGCTCGACCAGATTGTCCTCGACTAGGCGATCAGGTGTCACACAGGCGGCGCGTGCTTGTAACCTTATGGCCTATGGGTCAGCCGGTTCGAGTTGTTGAAAAGCCATCGTCTGCGCAGTTGGACACCATTCGTTATGAGACCAATCGGCCTCTTAGCGGAATGGGCCATCGCAGTTACACCTCAGGCGATGATGCCACTAGCGAACTCGATCCAGCCGATGAGTTAGCAAAGCTGTTGTTTGCTCGCGATGGTGTCGAGAACGTGCATGTAAATGGCAGCGTTATCACGGTGAAGTTCGTACGTGGTGCCGATACCAGCGGCATCACCGAACTCATCGAAGGCCTGTTTCTGCACTACACATAGACCTAGCGCCTCCGCAGTGGAACTTTTACCTTGTAAATCAGACACAGGTCGACATATTTACAAGGTAAACTCACGTATGTGATACCTCGTTTGGTAGAAATTGAACGCGTAAACACCGCTCTCGGGCGATCCCCGATTGTTCTCGTGACGGGAGTCCGTCAGGCCGGGAAGTCGACGCTGGTTCGCGAGCTAGCGGGCGCGGATGAGGCCACCTATTTCGACCTTGAGAATCCTCGACACGCCACCAGGCTTGAGGACCCGATGCTCACCCTCGAAGGGCTAAGGGGATTGGTGGTTATTGACGAAGCCCAGCGCGCTAACAACTTGTTTCCGGTGCTGCGCGTACTCGCTGATAGGCCGGATCGGCTTGCGACCTTTTTGGTGCTTGGAAGCGCCTCGCCTGATCTAACCGGGATGAACTCGGAGTCCCTCGCCGGTCGGGTCGAGATTGTTGAACTTGGTGGGTTTCGGTTGGCTGATGTAGGAGCAGCCGAGTTGGATCGCCTGTGGTTGCACGGTGGACTGCCCCGCTCGTTCAGCCAGAGCCTCGTCGATTCCAATGCGTGGCGAGACAATTACATTGCTACGTTCCTGGAGCGCGACCTTGCCCAGCTTGGGTTTCGCGTTCCGGCCGTCCAGATGAGGCGGTTCTGGACAATGTTGGCCCACTACCATGCCCAAACTTGGAACGGCGCGGAGTTATCGCGTGCATTGGGCGTCAGCGAGCGGGTGACGCGGCGCCACCTTGGCTCCCTCGTTGATGCGTTGGTTGTTCGTCAGCTCCAGCCCTGGTTCGTGAACACAGGTAAGCGGCTTGTTAAATCACCCAAAGTGTATGTTCGCGATTCTGGGCTTTTGCACGGCCTACTCTCGATCGACTCGATGGATACGTTGTTGAACCACCCCAAGGTCGGCGCGAGTTGGGAAGGTTTCGTAGTCGAACAGGTCGCAGCCTTGGTTGGCGCAACACCACTTCATTTCTGGGGAACCCAGGCTGGAGCAGAGATTGACCTTGTCTTGTCAGTCGAGGGAAAGGCCGTTGGTCTTGAGATAAAACGGACTGGAAACCCAAAGGTCACACCTTCTATTCGGAACGCTCTCGCTGATTTGAGCCTCGACCACGTCTTCATTGTCTATCCAGGAAGTGAGCAGTACGTTCTCGGTGATCGTGTCCAGGCCATGCCCTTGGTTAAGTTGCTCGGAAGTGATCTGGCGACACTCGTTGGCGAGTGACCCTGCTGTGGCCTTTTTGCGAGTGAGCTATGTGACCGAGGTTTTGGTGCTCGAATTTCGGATTCCATTGGCGGTACCGAACATTTGTTCGTTATGGTGGCGCCATGGTCGCTGTCACCCCTCAACTTCGCGAGCTACAGACGCTCACTTCGCCGGTAACACTGGCCAAGGATCAACCTTTGCCTGTCAACGAAGCGGCATCGGCGCTGTTGCCACGCGGTGTCCTTCAGCGGGGAATGTCCATAACCATTCGGGGCAAAGTGCGCCGATCCTTAGCGTTGGCCTTGGCTGCACAAGCTAGCTCTGAAGGTTCGTGGGTTGTCTTTGTCGGTGTTGGCGGTATTGGGCTCGCAGCGGCCGAAGAGTTCGGCCTCAACCTGTCGCGTGTTGCCCTCATCGACGACCCTGGCGACGACTGGGCAACAGTTGTCGCGGCCCTCGTCGGGTCTGTCGACGTGATCGTTACCGAAACCCCTGCCAGGGTCAGGCAACGCGATGGTCGTCGACTAAGTGCCCGTTTGCGTGAGCGCGGCAGCGTCATCGTCGAGTTGCAACGCAATGCCGAAGCGGTTCTACAAGGCGATGTAACACTTAACACCGACTCGGTGGCTTGGGAAGGTCTCAACCGTGGTCATGGCCGTCTTCAACAACGTCGAGTGATAGTTCGAACCGGCGGAAGAGGTGCCGCGTCGAAAGGGGCCAAGGTCGAGATGTGGCTGCCAGGAAACAAAGGCCGCGCCGAACTGATCTCGTCCGGTGTCAACAGCGGACGAGACGGGTCGTTAATCACCTATAACACCATTGCCGATGTCGCCGACCTCACTGCCAGGTTGCGGTCAAGACAAGCAGCTTCATGACCACACGAACAATGGTGGTGGTGGTTCCGCACTGGTCGTTCGTCGCTGGTGGTATTGCCCCAGATGTTGCGGCTGTGGTTGTTAGGGCCAACCGAGTTCTCGATGTCACTCCAGCAGCAAACAGCGATGGTGTCGAGGTCGGTATGGGCAGGCGCGAAGCTCAAGGTCGATGCCCGTCGGTGGCCGTGCTCGAACACGACCCAGACCTCGACGCCCGTCGGTTCGAACCTGTAGTAGCCGCCCTCGAAACCTTCACGCCAAGAGTCGAGCTGCTTGGCCAAGGTCGGTGTTCGTTTCCGACAAGAGGCCCATCGCGATATTTTGGAGGCGACGAAGCCCTCTCGGCGTCCATTGCAACTGCCGCCGATGCCGAACTTGCTCATGTCTTCAACCAAGACGAAGCACCTCACCAGTACGCGACTTGTGTTGGAGTTGCCGATGGTTTGTTCGCGGCATCGATGGCGGCCGAGCTACCTCACGGAAACTCTGAGTTCTACGAAAGACTCCGCCTAGTTAAACCTGGTAATAGTCGCGAGTTTGTCGCGCCAATGTCGGTTTCGGCGCTGCGGCGTTGGTCGGCACCCTTAAACAATGGCGAACACCTAGTCGACCTTTTTTGCAGGCTTGGCCTCTCCACTCTTGGCTTAGTTGCCGAGGTACCAGAAGCCGATCTGCTGGCGCGCTTCGGAGCCGACGGGAGCACCGCTCATCGGCTCGCTTCAGGCCTTGACGAACGGCCACCAGATACCCGGCCAGTTCCGCCAGAGTCCCATGTCGAAGCCGAACTCGACCCACCGGCCGAACGAGTCGATACTGCAAGCTTTGTAGCCAAGACGTTGGCCGACCAGCTCCACACACGACTAGCTGCTGTTGGTTTGGCTTGTACCCGCATCATCGTCGAAGCAGTCACCGAAAAGGGCGAGACGCTCAGCCGTGTGTGGCGACACGAAGGTGCTCTGTCGGCCGTCGATGTGGCCGATCGGGTTCGGTGGCAACTCGACGGCTGGCTTACATCGTCACGCCGGCCAACCTCGGCTATTACCCATATCCGACTGATCCCCGACGAAGTTATCGCCGACCGGGGTCGCCAACTTGGGTTCTGGGGCGGGCAACAACTCGAAACCGACCGTGCTTCACGGGCTTTGGCGCGGGTGCAAGGTCTGCTCGGTGCCAAAGCAGTGTCGGTTCCCGAGCGTCGAGGCGGTCGAAACGAAGGCGATGCAGTTGGCACTGTTGCCCTAACTCTGGTCGACCTAGCCGACGAAACCCGCGGCATCGATGCACCGTCAGCGGCGGCCCCTTGGCCTGGCCGACTTCCGGCTCCGTCACCAACCGCTATTCATGCTGAACGCCGATTGGTTCAAGTGATCGATGTGAGCGGCCAACGGGTAACGGTCAGTGGTAGGGGAGATCTCAGTGCCGAACCAGAAGCTGTCATCGATGGCCGACACCGGCTCCGGGTGGTTGGTTGGGCTGGCCCATGGCTGATCGACGAATGTTGGTGGGACACAACCCGTCATCAGCGACGAGCTCGTTTCCAGATTGTTACCGACGACGGTGCCGCACATATGGTCTCGTTGCTGAATAACGAATGGGCTATCGATGCCAGCTACGAATGAGCACCTACCATCTAGCGGTGGCCCCAAATGCAGTGATATTCGATGTTGGTGGTGTGCTGGTTGAGTCGCCGTTTATGGCTGCGCTCCGTTGGCAGAGCGACCTCGAACTCCCAGACACGACCCTCAGCGTTTTCTTCGAGGAATACGCCAGGATGCCAGCACCGGGGGAGACCCCACCGATGTGGCATCAAGTCGAGATGGGCCAGATTTCGGTTCAGGCCTTTCTCGACAACGTGATCCCCCGAATACGCGGGCTGGTACCAGACGACCACCCCATCTTCTCGCTCGACGCAACCCAGTTCAACGTATTTGCCAATGCCGGCGCGCACTGGGAAATGATCCACAAGGTTGCCGAACTTCGCCGTGGTGGAACTGCAGTGGCCATCCTCACCAACAACGTGAAGGAGTGGGCTGGGTGGCGCAACGTGATCCCTCTAGGCATGTTCGACCTGGTCGTCGACTCTTGCGAAGTAGGGCTGCGCAAACCCGATCCACGTATTTGGGAGCTCACCCTCGAACGTCTCGGTGTCGCTGCTAACGAAGCGTTGTTCCTCGACGACCATCCAACCAATGTTGCAGCCGCTGAAGACTTGGGCATAACGGGCATCGTTGTGGGTGTCGATATTGCCGCCGCGGTTGCTGCCATCGATCTAGCAATGGCCAAATGACTGCTATGTGGTCCTATGACTTCTGAGGTCGATGGTCTCGATCCGGAACTTCAGGAAGCAACCGAAGCCTGGTTCGTTCACCGCGGTATTCCACACTTCATCGACCAGTACAACGCTTCGGAGGATGTTTTCACCAGAGCACTCCCGATTCTGTCGCTCGTCTTTCTTGTTGAGGTTGTTGGTGCCGCCCACACCGAATGGAACTGGTGGCAGAACGCCTTTGCCCTTCTGGCAGGTGTTGTTGTGCTCGCCAGTTCGTACGCCGCCCTCAATCGGCTAAGAGGTAGGCCACTGTTCAACAGACCTAACACTGTTGGTCTGGTTGAGCTCGCCGGATTTGTGTTCCTGCCAGCGCTGCTGCCCCTCGTAATCGGGGGCCGGTGGCGAGACGCGTTGGTGACTATTGGTACGAACGTAGCGATCGTGGTCGTCGTTTACTTCGTATTGTTGTATGGCCTGGTGCCGATGCTGCGGTGGGCCCTTGGCCATATGTGGAGCGAGCTGGGCGGAATCGTTCGTTTGATGGCCAGGTCGTTGCCGCTGGTGCTCATCTTTTCGATGTTCATCTTCTTGAACGCCGAACTTTGGCAGGTCGCGTCCGACTTCACAGTCACGTACTTCGCGATAGCAGTCGGAGTTCTGTTGGCGATTGCTTCGATCTTTATCTTGTTGCGACTGCCCCGTGAGGTCGATGCATTACGCCGGTTCGACAGCTGGGATGAGGTTGCCGAACTGCTGTCCGATGCCCCTCTCGATCCCGCCGACTGCGACTTCCTCACCGCTCCACCAGATCCACCGAAGCTCACCAGGTCCGACTGGCTCAACGTAGGCCTTATTTGGTGGTTTTCCCAGGCCGTGCAGGTCCTTCTGGTCGGCCTTTTGATAGCGGCGTTCTACGTCGTGTTTGGGGCCGTGACTGTTCGCTCCGAGACGATTCTTCAGTGGACAACCGACACATCGGTTTCGGGTTGGACTCCGCCAGGCACCGAACTTCTAATCACATGGGAGTTGCTTACCGTCGCTGGTTTCATCGGTGCCTTCTCAGCCCTCCAGTTCGCCATCTCAGCCGTTACCGACGACACCTACCGCGAAGAGTTCTTAGCCGACCTTATCCACGACGTCCGCGAAGCCTTCGCCGTCCGGGCCCTGTACCTAGCCAAAATGGGTATCACCAACACCCGCTAACCCTCCCTTTTTCGCAACCAGTGTCGAGGATCGTTGCTGGCACCCCATTCCTCGACACTGGTTCGCTCGATTGGGGTAGCGCGACTTGACTTGAACGAACAATTGTTCGATAGTCGGGGGATGGGTTTTAACAATCCGGGCGTGTCCTGGACCGAACTTGAACGACGGCTTTCTGGCCGGCCCCCCAATGCCGATGGGGGAGACAGCCCGGCGTGGTCGCGCCACAGGGAAAAGTTCGAGGCGCCAGCGTTCGCCAGGCAATCGTCGACTACGCCGTATGCCGAGTTGCATTGTCACTCGAATTTCAGTTTCCTCGACGGAGCTTCGCACCCTGAGGAACTCGCAACCGAAGCTGCTCGCCTTGGCCTGGAAGCACTGGCGATCACCGACCACGACGGGTTCTACGGCGTAGTCAGGTTTGCCGAAGCGGCGCGCGAAGTTGGCATTCCGACCGTGTTCGGCACCGAACTTTCACTTGGCCTCACCGAACCGCAAAACGGCGTGGCCGACCCAGCAGGAATCCATCAGATTGTTCTGGCCAGAGACCCAACTGGGTATGCGGCACTCGGTTCACTCATTTCGGCTGGCCAGATGGCCGGCGAAAAAGGGGCACCTCGTCTGTCGTTCTCCGACATCGCCGAAGCCGCATGTAATGGTGCTGCCGATCACTGGGTTCTTCTGACTGGTGGCCGAAAAGGTGCAGTACCGAAGGCTCTGATCGAAGCCGGCCCGGCTGCAGCCGGCACAGAATTGCAGCGCCTAATCGATGCTGTTGGTCGACCAAACGTTTATGTCGAGTTATGGGATCACGGCGACCCACTCGACAGCGCCCGTAACGACGAGCTGGCCAGGTTGTCGGCTCGTTACGGAGTTGGGCTGCTCGCTACCAACAACGTCCACTACGCAACCCCGTCGCGACGCCGATTGGCAACGGCATTAGCTGCGGTCAGAGCCAGGCGAAGTCTCGACGAAATCGACGGCTGGCTGCCGCCTTCTGGCGCGGCTCACTTGCGATCTGGCGACGAACAACTGCGTCGTTTCAACCGATACCCAGGTGTTGTCGAAGCGGCCGCCGAACTCGGAAAGGCGTGTGCATTCGACCTCAACCTGGTCGCACCGTCATTGCCGCCGTTCCCGTGTCCACCAGGACACGATGAGATGAGTTGGTTAACCGAGCTTGTGCGCCGCGGCGCCGAACAGCGATACGGCCCACGTACAGCCGAGTGGGTGCCTGGGGCATGGAAACAGATCGATCGAGAGCTCGCCCTGATCGACGAGCTCGGGTTCCCCGGCTACTTCTTAGTCGTATGGGACATCGTCGACTTCTGCCGGGTAAACGACATCTACTGCCAAGGCAGAGGGTCGGCGGCAAACTCAGCGGTTTGTTTCGTGCTCGGCATAACCAAGGCCGATGCCGTGAGCCTCGGATTGTTGTTTGAACGGTTCTTGTCGCCAGAACGTGACGGTCCCCCAGACATCGATCTCGACATCGAAAGTGGGCGGCGAGAAGAAGCCATCCAACACGTTTATGAGCGTTATGGACGAAACAATGCAGCCCAAGTGGCAAACGTCATCACTTACCGGGCCAAGTCGTCCATTCGCGACATGTCGAAGGCCCTGGGATACGCCACCGGCCAACAAGATGCGTTCTCAAAACAACTCGACCGTTGGGGAGGTCTGTCTGACCTTCTCGACGGCAGCGCCGAACAAGTAACAGCTGGCGATTTCGACGTGCCGCGCGATGTTCTAGAACTAGCCGCAGCGGTCGAGAACTTTCCTCGCCACCTAGGAATCCACTCTGGTGGGATGGTCATCTGCGATCGACCTATCACCGAGGTTTGCCCTATCGAATGGGGGCGTATGGCCAACCGCAGTGTCCTCCAATGGGACAAGGAAGACTGCGCCACTGTCGGGTTAGTGAAGTTCGACCTGCTCGGGCTTGGTATGTTGACCGCCCTGCATCTGGCCGTCGACCTGATTGGCGAACATCACGACCTCGACCTCGATCTAGCCGCCCTTCCCCAAGACAGCGCGGTGTACGACATGTTGTGCGAAGCAGACTCAGTTGGCGTGTTCCAAGTGGAGTCGCGTGCCCAGATGGCCACGCTGCCGCGGCTCCGACCTCGTAACTTCTACGACCTTGTGGTCGAAGTTGCCCTCATCAGGCCAGGCCCGATTCAAGGTGGATCTGTTCACCCATACATCCGCCGTCGCAACGGCAAAGAACCAGTTACCTACTTGCATCCATTGTTGGAGAACTCGCTTCGAAAAACGCTAGGCATTCCGTTGTTTCAAGAACAGCTGATGCAGATGGCCATCGACGTGGCCGGGTTTACCCCAGCCGAATCCGACGAACTTCGCCAAGCAATGGGGTCGAAACGATCACGCGAACGGATGGCGAAACTGAAGGTTCGTCTGTACGAAGGTATGGCCGAACGAGGCATCGTCGGAAACATCGCCGACGAGATCTTCGACAAGATGGCCGCTTTCGCCAACTATGGCTTTCCCGAAAGCCACTCGGTTTCGTTTGCCTACTTGGTGTACTCGTCGAGCTGGATCAAGTTGTATTACCCAGCCGCGTTTTGCGCGTCATTACTGAATGCGCAGCCAATGGGTTTTTACTCGCCGCAGTCTCTGGTGCTCGATGCGAGACGTCACGATGTCATTGTTAGAACTCCAGACCTAAACGAATCGTCAGACAAGGCAACTCTCGAGCCGTGCTCCGGGTCGAAGGGGAGTGTTGCTGTTCGGCTCGGACTGTCTTCTATTCGCGGCATCGGCGACGACCTAGCCCAAGACATCGCCGAGAATGGCCCGTATGAGTCGATGGAACACCTGGTTCGTTCGGCCGACGTAAACCTGGCCCACCTCGAAGCACTTGCCACCGGTGGAGCCTTCGGCTGTTTCGGTCTCGACCGTCGGGCTGCTTTGTGGCAAGCCGGTGCGGTCATCCAGTCGCGACCAGATCGTCTGTCAGGAATTGTGACCGGTATCCACGCGCCCCAACTCCCCGGTATGTCGGACCAAGAAGAGGCAGTGGCCGACCTGTGGGCAACTGGAGTGTCGCCTGATGGGCACCCGACCAAGTTTGTGCGTGAGGAACTCGACCGCCTTGGTGCGGTTACCTCAGCTGGCATGCGTTTACTCGAAAGCGGAACCCGAATTTGGGTTGGGGGAGTAGTAACCCATCGGCAGCGTCCGGCGACAGCTGGTGGAACATTGTTTATCAACCTCGAAGACGAAACCGGTCTGATCAACGTGGTGTGTAGCCGAGGTTGTTGGATCCGGTATCGACGTATTGCTCGTGGTGCGCCTGCATTGTTGGTGCGCGGGCGGCTCGAGGCATCGGAGGGGGTCTACAACCTCATCGCCGAGCGTATCGAGCCCCTGCCTGTGGCTGCTTCGGTTCCGTCTCGTGACTTTCGCTGAAAACGAGCGGGTCCCGACACCTAGGGAAGTGTCGGGACCCCGGACCGTCAGCGGGCGGGATGACGGCCAAACTCGGCAGGGCGGACTGGAGGGGTGTCCGCCCCGTCGATCTGGTGTTGTTAGCGAGTGGTAACTGGAATTGGGCGAATGCGCTGATCGAGAATGGCTGCTTCGAGTTCGAGTTCAGAGGCCCGACGCCGAAGTGCTTCGGCCAGTGGTCGGAGACGCAGATTTGCGTCGACCCGAAGCTGTCTGGCCCGTCGCCGCAAACGACGAGCAACCGAAGCGGCGCTTCCATCCTTGGGCGAGTTGGACATGATGTCTCCTAGTTGATTGGGTCAATCGATCGGTGCCGAGAGTCTCGGTGCGTTCTTGTAAGTAGAAACGCTCCGACGCAGACCAGAGTTCCAAATTGATGTGAGAATCCGATGAACAAGAGATGAACGTCCGACTTGTTGTCGGTGGGAGTCGGGCACCGTGGGTTAGCCACAGGTAGGTAGAAGGGCAGTAGCGTCTGAGGATGCGAACTCGGCGGGTGACTCGAATTGTGCTGGTTATGGCCTCAGTGGTTCTGGCGGCACTTGGCATTGGGCCGATTGCGGTTGGTGTTCCCGGGGCCGCCGCCGATCTGGCTAACGATCCGAGCTTCGATCTCATGGAATCAGAAGCGTTCGTGCTGGAGGCCATTGGGCCAGGAAGATGTTTACCCACCACCGCGATTACTGGGTCGCTAGTCGAGTGTCGCTTCCCGCTAATCGGGCGCGTACAACGGCCTCTCGACTGGCAGGGCCCGGTAACTGCGGTGGTGTCTCCCGGGATCGACTTCGATACATCGCCGTTGCCGTTGCCGTTGTGCGTGTTCGAACTCGGTGAGCTGCGTTGTTCGCGTATCTCTGCGCCATTCCACCCTGGAGGCGTTGAGGTCTCGCTCGATCTAGACGGTCAGAGCCGAACCCTCGCGCAGTTCGACGTTGTTGAGTCGTTCACCTACGATTACTCCGTCTTCGCCGAATCAGGTTCGGAGCCTGTCGCTTTCGAGGGTCGACCGGTTCGCCTCACGACGTGGCGCAACGTCGAGCTCTCCGAGCAGTCAATGTGGGCCAACGTGTTGCGGCGAGTTGAGGGATCGGAACGGTTCGCCGACCCACTCGAATACGTATCGACCCAACAGATGAGCGTGCCAGAACCGAACACGTTCGAGAGTGTGACCAACGAGATCGACCCTCCCACTGAACCAGGTCGTTATGTGATTTTGGTATGCGTTGGTGAAAGCAAAGAGACGTGTTCGGTTATCCCGAAGCACATTTCGTTTCAAGTGATCGACCCAAAGTTGGTTGAGATTGTCCCTGGCCACAATCGAGCCGAGGCCGAGCGCATAAACCTGGTGTTTGTCGGCAGTGGCTTCCCCGATGGCGTGAAAGTGATCGATGTAGCCAGAGAGCTACTGACCGCTGACGGTGCCGTGCTCGATCGCTACGAAGATGGGGGAATCACCGTTGTCGACGACAACGGTGCGACCGACGGGTCTTTGGTGTACGACATTGTGTTCGGGCCCTTTGCTATTGAACCACTAGCTAGCAACATGGCCAAGTTCAATCTGTGGGCCATCCCCGGCCAGATCGAGGACGAGCGGGCGTTCTTCCACAACTCCGACCCCGAATTTTCGACTGGTCGCGACCTCGATGGTTTCACAATCGACAACGTCTCGATTGTGAACCTTCACCATCAGGCAGTGGGCCGGTACGGACGATCCGAGGCTTGGTGGACCGGATTTAGAGGAACAACCGAGGTTCCCGGGCTCGACGGTCTCGATTTCGCTGGAATTTATCTTGCCATCGACGCACTCGAGCCGCTCGCTGCGGCTCGAACGCTGGCCCACGAAATGGGTCACGCCCTATTTGACTTGCGCGACGAGTACTTCGAGGTTGGTCGAGGGGCCGAATATGGGTTCCCCAACTGCGCTTTCGGTAACGAAGAGGCAACCAAATGGTGGGGCGATCAGGTTGGCGACATAGATCCGTTTGTGTACGACTATCTGGCCGTGCTGGATCGGTACGACTGGTTTTACCCAGACGACATCGTGCAGCAACTGACCGTCGGCGAAATCGGGAGCGTTACGGGAGGGTGTTACGACGGGGGAACAGCAACGATCCGGCCAACGTCGGATTCACTCATGAACTCTGAGGTTCCGGTGTTTGGTGCCGTGAATCGGCTGCGCGTTACCCAGGTCCTCGATCAGTTCGATCCAAGGGTGGCTCTCACTCAGGCTGCCGACGCGGTGCTTAGGTGTTTCCCGGCTGCTCAGGTCGAGGCCGGCGGGAGCGTGCTCTGTGGAGGACAGCTGGCGCGGTGGGTAGACCAGCCGAGCGGCCAGCTCGAGGTTGCTGTTGGCGACACGGCCGTAAGGTGTCGTATCGACACCATCGATGTGGGCGACGTCAGAGGCGTCAATTGTCCACCGCTCGAAGTGAGCGGTGGGGGCCCGTGGTCGATCGTAAAGATCGTCGACGGGGGTGATCCTGTCGAGGTCACGCGGCTCTGGGCGCCGCTATCGCGACAGAACGAGAACGCCGACCAAGTCCAGGCGACAACCACCACCCAACCCGACTCGCCCACGTCGACGGGGCCAGGTTCAGCCGGCACAAATGAAGAGCCGGTCACTAGCACGATCACCGGGACGGGAGAATTTTCGCGAGGGTGGGCCTTTGTTTCGACGGTGTTTGCCGCCCTCGTTGTGGGCCTTGGCGGGTGGTGGTTCTTGTTGTACATCCGCCGGGCCGATGCGCGGTCAGACGACTAGGCTAAAGGTCGGCCGAACGGTGGGTCGCTCCAGGTGCCGATGAACTCTTCAGCGGCGATGCACGCACCCAAGAACGGTCCGCGATCGTGAGCAAAGGCCACGTCTAGGGCGTCGGAGAGCTTGGCGACTGTTGTCGTTATCAGCTGTTCGGCGGTGGCATCGATGTCGGCCGAATCGGCCACGCGACGACCAAGCGTGCTAAGGAACGAAGGCACAATCGAGCCGCCCGCTTTCATCGAGGTTGCCAGTGCTTTAGTGGCGATCGGTGTTGTGCCGTAGCCGATGATCGGCGTGTCGCCCAAGGACGCTGCGGCGGCGGCGGTTACTACGCCAACCGCTGACCCGGCGATGACAAGATCGACGTCGGGTTTCCAGAGCGACCATGGCTTGGCGCCATGTCCGAGCGAACTGAGTGCCTCCTCGCCTGACATGGCTGCTGCGGCGAGCTCTTGGGGGTCGAGACCGCCTTCGACGCATGATTTCTTGATGCCAGAGCGAACGAAAATGGCACCAGCGGCTGCGAACATTGCCACGGTCGCAGCAACCGTGGAGCCAAGGCCTTCGATGCTGACCGACTTGCCTTCGAGTGAGCCGAGTAGTTTCTCGGCGCTGGTTAAGATTCCGAGGGCGTCGAGGTGAGCCATAAGATCGACGTTGCCGTGAGCCTCCAACCGAGAGGGTGGTCGAGGGTCTGCCGTGGCCAAGGGGCCTAGGGCGCTGGCGGGCATTCGCAACCCGGCGTCTAGGCGGAATCTGCCAGAGCTCAGATCGGTTGACAGCTCTGCTGCTATGGCCTCGACAGCGGAAGCTCGGTCGGCTGGGTCGACCTTGAGGCCAAGTGTCATGCCCCCGAGTTGCGCGCCGATTAGGCCGAAACCGTACGTGATGTCGCGAACATACGGCGTGGCATTGCTAGGAATCAGCTTGGTGCCAAGCCGCGCCGGGCCAACCGCGACGGCCGAGGCCCCAAGATCAATAAGAGCGAAACCACCGACGCTTGAGAGTTGACGAGTTTCCACGTGTGCATCATGGCATCGACTGGGCGTGAGTACCGCAATTGTTGCTATGCCCTCTCTGTCATGGTGAGGCGAAGTTGAGTCCTAGACCTTTGGCTCCTCGACGGAGCTAGCCGATGGCTTGTTCCCATGCGGACGCAATTTCGGCGACATCGCTGCGTCCAGGGCCTCCGCTGCTCCGACGTTCGCCGCGGTACGGAAGTCCGACGAGCCGCCTAGCGGTAGCGGTGACCGATTCGTGAAGGGCCGTCAGGTCATACCCACCCTCGAGGAACATGATTAGTTTTGTTCGTGAGGCAAACTCAACGACGTAGTCGGTCAAGTCGGCATAGTCTCCCGCTGTTAGCGCTAGCGATGCCAGTGGGTCCCGTCGGTGACCGTCGTATCCGGCTGATACGAGAATCCACTCAGGGTCGAATCGTTCGATTGCTCGGCGGATGAGCCCACCAAAGGCCGCGGTGAATGCGTCGCCGGTTGTGCCCGCTGGAAGAGGCACGTTCACAGTGCCGACGGCGGATTGTGCGCCGCCGCGTTCGAAGTGGTGGCCTGTGCCCGGATAGATGCCCCGTTGATGTAGCGAGACAAACAGAACTCGTGGATCGTGCCAGAAGATGTCCTGGGTCCCGTTGCCATGGTGGACATCCCAGTCGATGATCGCGACGCGATGCCCGTCATCGGCTAAAGCCGCGGCCGTAACTGCGATGTTGTTGAGTAAACAGAACCCCATCGATTCATGCCCTGTCGCGTGGTGTCCTGGCGGTCGGACGGCAACGAACCCGACATCGGCGTGTCCGCTGTCGATGGCCGACACCGCAGTAAGCCCTGAGCCAGCGCCGTAACTGGCCGCCTCCCAAGACGATGGTGACACGTGAGTGTCGCCATCGATGTAGCCACCGCCACGAGACGACAGCGTCTGAATCGTTTTGATCTGTTCGACTCGGTGAACCCTCAAGAGGTCGGCTGTCGTAGCTGCCGTCGCACTTAAACGCGAGATGTGAGGCACGATCTGTTCGTTGTCCCAGACAGCGCTAACAACGTCGATGCGGTCTGAGCACTCTGGGTGCATAGGGCCGGCATCGTGATGCTTGGCCGATTCGTGGTCGACCACTACCAGTCTCAGGTTCATCGAGTTCGGATAGTAACCGGCTTCGACGCGAGTCCGATTGGTTAGGTCGGAGGCGACGGATTCACTACGCCCTAGCCGTAGAACGCGATTAGCTCGGTGATCGCAATGGCTCGTGACTCGATCTCGGCGATGGCGTCTCGACCGTTCATGCCGTTTTCGAGGTCGAGAGTGGGTGCGTCCAGAGCGAAGAGCCGCCACAGGTAGACATGAGGGTCTGCGCCAGGAGGCGGTGACGGCCCGCCATAAGCCGCGTCGCCGAACCCGTTGAGCGCCTGTCGTGCCGCAGGTGGTACCTGACCAATGTCCAGTCCGATCGAAACTGGGTCGAGCCCCCAGATGACCCAATGCACAAAGCCGTTCGCCGACGGATCGGTCATCACAAGGGCCAACTCGATGGTGCCCTCTGGAATGCCGCCCCATTGCAGAGGAGGCGATACATCGTCGCCGTCGCGGCGACTAAACACCGCAGGAATATTTCCTGAGGCCTCGAACTCAGGGCTCACCAGAGTGAACGCCAGCGTGTCCTCGGACAACAGAGGCTCGGGTTCGGTGGGGATCACGATCGGTTCTGGCGTAGCGCCGTTTGTTCCTGGCGCGGTCAGATCGCCTCCGTCGGCGGAGCAAGCCGAAAGAGCGATCGCCGCCACAATTGAAACTGCGACGAGACGCGACGTTGTGCGGGTTGTATTCATTGCTCGCAGTGTGTCACTGGTTAGAGGCCATGGTTCGTCGGCGTCTGGGCTAGTTCGTAACGTGAAGCGGTCGCCCGTCGAGCCCTAGCGCGGCCTCGCCTATCGCTTCTGACATGGTCGGATGGGCATGGATTGTCTCGGCGAGGTCGAACGCGGTGGCGCCCATCTCGATCGCGAGGGCGAGCTCGCCGGAAAGCTCTGAGACGCCGTGACCGGCGGCCTGCGCGCCGATGATTGTGCCGGACTCATCGGCAACCAACTGAACGAAACCACCCGTATCGCCGATAGTGCGCGATCGGGAACCTGCGATAAACGGGAATCGGAAGGTGTTTGCTGCGATATCTGCATCCTTGGCTGTACCTGGCGAATGCCCGACGCTGACAACCTCAGGGTCGCAGAACACGACCTCGGGAATGGCCGCGGGGTCGAAAGCCGCCGGCAGCCCGGCAATGGTGTCGGCAGCAACTTCGGCTTCCGCGGTGGCCTTATGCGCCAGCGCGGGCCCGTCGGTCACGTCGCCGATGGCATAGATGTGTGGGGCGGCTCGTCGCTGTGGGTCGACGACAATGTGGCCCGAATCGCTGACCTTGGGCCCATAACGCTCTACCCCGAGTTCGTTGACGTTTGGGATGCGACCCACTGCCACAACGACCACGTCGCACTCGAGGGTCTGTTCGGTCGAACGATCTGTTGCACTTGCTACCACGAGGTGTCCGGCGTCCATGCGTATCGCCAGAGACTGGGTGAGGACATCGACACTGAGCTCCTTGAGTCGACGGCGCACTGTTCGCCCCAGTCTTGGATCCATCGCCGGCAACACTCCGCTTGTGGCCTCCACGATGGTGACCGCAGAGCCGAGCTTCGACCACGCGGTACCTAACTCGATTCCGATGTAGCCACCGCCGACAACGATCACTTTGGTGGGGACGTAGTCGAGCTGCACCGCGCTTGTTGAGTCCAGAATTGTCTTGCCGTCGAATGGTAGTCCGGCCAGTTCGATTGGGCGAGAACCAGTAGCGACAATTACGTCGTCGAACTCGAGGTGCCTAACCTGATCTCCCGAGGTGATTGCCAGTCGATTGGGCCTTGAGAACCGGGCTTCACCTGTCCACACTGAAACGTCGGCGTGTTTCAGCAACCTCGCAACTCCGTCGGTCAGTTGGCCGACCACACTTCGGCTGTGGGCTTGAATCTGCATGGCGTCGACGGTTACGGCCAGAGCCACTCCGTGTGTAGCCGAAGAGGTGGCTGAGTGCGCGAGGTCGGCGCTGTGAATCAACACCTTTGACGGAATGCAACCAACGTTCAGGCACGTGCCGCCAACCCGATCGCGTTCGACCAGAATCACCGACTTACCGTGAGCGGCGCAGCGAAGCGCTGCCGCGTAGCCACCGGGACCTCCGCCAATGACAACAACGTCGGCGCGTTCAGCAACCTCTCCTACAACCATGAATTCTCCCGCTGCTAGTGGGCCACGAGGACGACAGGCGATAACAGCAAACCGATGATGTGCTCCTGGAATGCGGTCATTAGATCGCCATCGATGAGGCGGTGATCAACTGCTGTTGCAATTGGAAGTGTTCGTCGAGCTACGATCTCACCGTCTACGACGAGCGGGCGCTCGCGGATCGACCCGAAGCCAACAATCGCAGACTCTGGCGGTTTGATGATGGGGTTCGAGTACCGGCCACCGAGGCTTCCGTAGTTAGTAACGGTGCAGGTACCGCCTCGTAGCTCGGGCGCGGTTATGGAGTTGTCTCTCGCCGAAGCGGTGATGCGGCGGATTTCGGCCGCCATTGCGGTGACACCGAGGCGGTCAGCATTTCTGACGACCGGCACCAGGAGACCACGTTCGGTTGATACCGCGACGCCGATATTGATGTCGGAGTGGACGTGGATCTCGGCGGCCTCAAGATCGAGAGAGGCGTTAACTAGCGGGAAGGTCCTGAGTGCGTTGGCTACGGCCATCACCATAAACGTGAGTGGTGTAAGGACAGTTGTCAGGTCGGGGTTCGCTGCCCGTAAAGCCGCTCGGGCTTGCATCAATGCGGTGGCATCGAACTCATCGGCGCCGTGAATATGAGGAACCAACCAGGCCCGTTGCATTGTCTCGGCCGTTACCCGCCGAACGCCCCGCAAAGGCATGACCCCGGGCTGGGACTGCCCCAAACTTGCCGTAGCTGCGTTCGGTCGAGGAGCCAGAGGAGAACGATCGGAATACACACCTGACGGCTGCGGACTCGACCGCGACGTGTGGTGCGTGAGATCGGCTGCGGTTATTCGGCCTCCCGGGCCGGTGCCGATCACCTGGTGCAAGTCGACTCCCGATACCAGCGCTTGTTTGCGAACAGCCGGTGATGCCTTTGGTCGAGCTTTGGGCGATTCCGTTGGTCGAGCTTTGGCCGACGCCTTTGGTGGAGCTTGAGCCGACGCCGTTGGTGGAGCTGGCTTTTGGGTTGCTGCCGCCACGGGAGTCGCGACGTTCGGCGATGCCGCGGCACCAGAATTCGGTTCGTACTCAACGACGACCTCGCCCACTGGTAGGAGGTCGCCGACTTCGGCGCCGAGCCTGGTAATGACACCTGAATCTGGCGCTGGAAGCTGGGTCTGGCTTTTGTCGGTGAGGATCTCGACCAGCGGCTGGTCGCGGACGACTACGTCGCCGACCTCGACTAGCCATTCGATTATCTCGGCCTGATCTAGGCCTTCGCCGATGTCTGGCAACCTGAAGGCAGTCATTGGGCACCAACGGTTGTTCGAACGGCGGCCACAACTCTTCCGACATCGGGAACGTAGGTGTCTTCGAGTTGTCCTACGGGGTAGGGAGCGTCCCAACCGCTCACCCTGGCGACAGGTGCCTCTAACGAATAGAACGCCTCGTCGTTGATGGTGGCGATGATCTCCGAAGCGAATCCGTTGGTTTCAGGAGCCTCTTGGACAACGACAACTCGCCCACATTCGACTACCGAGGCAACGATCGATTCAATATCTAGTGGTACGAGGGTGCGAAGGTCTAGAACCTTCGCAGCAATTCCTTGTGTTCGGAGTTCTTCGGCGGCGCGCCTGGCCACTTCGACCATGTAGCTCCAGGCGATGATGACCACGTCGGTGCCTGGCGTGACCACTCTGGCCTGACCGAACTCGACAAGGTGTTCGCCGAGGGGAACCGGATCCTTGATCATTCGGTAGCCCCTAAGCGGTTCGAGGAACAGAACCGGGTCGGGGTCGCGAATAGCTGTCGTCAACAGGCCTTTGGCATCGGCGGCACTGGCAGGCATCACAATCTTGAGCCCAGGGACGTTGGCGTATTGGGCCTCAAGGGAGTCGCTGTGAAGTTCTGGTGTCCGAACGCCGCCACCAAACGGGGAACGGATAGTGATGCGACCCTCGAACCGGCCGCGGGTGCGGTATCGGAGCCTGGCGATCTGGCCAGAGATCTGGTGCATGGCCTGGTAGGAGAACCCGAGGAACTGAATCTCTGGCACCGGAACCATGCCGGCGGCGGCCAGACCTACTGCTGTTCCGGCGATAACGGCTTCGGCGATTGGTGTGTCGCCCACGCGACTGCTACCGAACGTGCTTTGCAAGCCTTCGGTCGCCCGAAACACACCGCCGTTTACGCCAACGTCTTCGCCGAAGACAATCACCCGTTCGTCGCGTTCCATTTCTCGGTGCAACGTGTGGTTTATCGCTTCGACCATCGTCATGACGGTTGTATCGACGGCATCGCACGAGTCGGATGCGGCGGTGTGGGAGTCGGTCACTGAGTGTTCCCTTCGCCGTAGTGCTCGATGAACTCGAGTCGTTGTCTTTCGAGGCGTGGTGTGCGCTCGGCGTATACATGGTCGAACACAGTGATCGGGTTGGCAGGGTTGGCCTCGCCGTCGCGAACCGCCTGGTCCATCCGTTCGTCGGCTTCGGTTTCGGCCCGCTCTCGATCAGATGACTGCCAGATGCCTCGGGTTATCAACTGTTCTTCGAAACCGTTAACCGGGTCGTTCTCGAGGGCCGCAGCTATCTGCTCCGACGAGATGTACCGCGTAGGATCATCGGCAGTCGTGTGTGGCGCGAGTCTGGTCGTTACGGCCTCGACCAGAGTTGGTCCGGCGCCGGCTACTGCTCTGGTTCTGGCTTCGGCGATTGTGTTGAACACTTCGACCGGATCGGTTCCATCGACTGTCACCCCAGGAAAACCGAACGCGTGGGCCTTCGCGGCGAAGTTCTTGGCGTTCGTCTGGGCCGACACAGGAGTGGAAATCGCCCAACCGTTATTGATGACCACAAAGATCACCGGCACCCGCAGCACCCCTGCGAAGTTGGCCGCCTCGTAGAAATCGCCTTCCGATGTCGAGCCGTCGCCTATGAAAACCACCACGCAACCAGCCAGGCCCTGCTGCTGGATTCCCCAAGCCATGCCCACGCCATGAGGGGCCTGTGTAGCGAGGCTGATCTGGGGAGGCCACACGTTGGTCCCCTCAGGCATATGCCCGCCATCGGGATGGCCAAGGATGTACTTCACATAACGATCCAGAACTTCTGGTCCGAATCGGGCAAGCGCAACCTGTTCGCGGTACTGAGGCAGTATCCAATCGGTCGTTGGGTCGAGCGCCATGGCTGTCCCGACTACGATCGCCTCGCTTCCGTCGACCGGCGCGTTGGTGCCGGCCCGGCCCTGGCGCTGAAGGTTGAACGCACGATTGGAGCACACCCGCGCCCCAATCATGTCGGTCAGCATCTGTCGTAGGTCTTCGTCGGTAAGCGAATTGACCTCGTGGTTCACCCGGCGTCCTCCATTGCTTTGGCTCTCATCCTGCCGCACCGGTGCGTCGCTGTCATGTGGCTTGATCGAGAGTTCGGTAATGCGCTCATCGGATCACAATGAGAACGACCGCGGCGCCAGCCAACAGCAGTCCGAACTTCTGAGCCGGGCGCACTCGTTCGCCCTCAATGAGTCGCGCCCATAGGACGGTCGCAGCGGGATACATACTGCTAAGCACGGTGGCCACTATGACACCGTCTCGCAGGGCGACGAGCACCAAGGCGTTGGCCGCGGCGTCGAAGATTCCGGCTCCGAAGATGACCAGCCGATCCAGCTTTGCTGTGACTGGCTTCGCCGCAACAACTGCGAGGAGAATCAGCAGCGGCAAAGAGACAGCACGCGCGGCAAGAATTGGAAATAGGCCAGCGTCGTCGCCCGCAACCGAGAGGGCCACAATGAAAAGTCCGAACGACGTTCCCGCGGCCAACGCGATCAGCACCGATCGGCCGGCTAGTCCTGAGCGGTCTTGGGAAGCGCTGCCGTCTTGGCTGATCAGCGCGATGGCGACCAGGCCGACCAGTAACCCCAATGCACTTGTTCGGCCAACGGACTCGCCGTTGAGAAAACCCCAGACCGTAGGAATCGCGGCCGACATCACACCAGTAATTGGGGCAACCACCGACACCGTGCCGGTGGCAAGACCGTGGTAGAGCAGGAGCAGACCAACTGCTCCAGCAGCACCGCCCAAGCCGGGGAAGAACAGATCCTCCCAAGTTGGAGATCCTCCGAGTAGGAATGCCGCAGCCACAACTACCCCGAGGCCACCGATCTGAGCTGAGGCAGCAACGGTGATGACCGGCTGCCTCTTGGTGGCTATACCGCCGAGATAATCGCCCGTTCCCCAGGTCAGGGCGGCCAGCAGTGCAAGAGCGGCCCCCATCAGAATCTGCAACCAGTGTCGAGGATTGGGGCCACGGCAACGATCCTCGACACTGGTTCGGTTTTGTTAGCCGTCGGCGCCAGCGGCCTCGCCGGTATCGAGGGCTGGGTCTTGGGCTCGACGGGCCGGGGTTGTGTCGTTTTGCATTGCTTCGCTGATACCGGCGACCGCACCGAGGACTCCGCTGAACTCGACTGGAATGATCAGCTTCGTGGCTTGACCGTCGGCGAGCGCAGCTAAGGCTTCGAGGTATTTGATAGCCAACAGATCCTGGGTCGGGTCGCCGTCGTGGATGGCTGCGAAGTTCTGCCTGGTCGATTCGGCTTGGCCAGCGGCGACGGTTTCGAGCCTGAATCGTTCGGCTTCGGCGATTGTCCTGACTGCGGCTGCCTCGCCCTCTGCGCCAAGAATTTCCGCCTGCTTGACGCCCTCGGCGGTGAGGATTGCCGACTGCTTGTCGCCCTCGGCCCGAAGAATCTCCGACTCGCGGAAACCTTGTGACTCGGTGACCGTGGCCCGGCGGGTACGTTCGGCCTTCATTTGCTCGTGCATTGCCGCGACAACTTCGGCGGGAGGATCAATTCGTTGGATCTCGACCCTGACTACCCGAACACCCCACTTGTCGGTGGCGTCGTCGAGTATCTCGCGAAGGCTGGTGTTGACGGTGTCGCGTGATGTCAGTGCGGAATCGAGATCGAGGTCGCCGATGAGGTTACGCAGGTTGGTTTGAGCCAGCTTGGTGATAGCCAAAACGAAGTTGGAGATGTTGTAGACGAGCCTGCGAGGGTCGGTCGGTTCGTAGAAGACCACCGCGTCGACGGCGACAACAACGTTGTCCTTGGTAATGACCTCTTGGGGCGGAACGTCGATCACTTGTTCGCGCATGTCGACGAGACGGATGGTGTCGACAAAGGGAATGATGACCTGAAGGCCAGGTTCGTAGGTGTCCTTGTACTTTCCGAGGCGCTCGACGATACCCCGCTGATACGGACGGATGATCTTGACCGCGGCGGCCAGGAACACCAACACCATTAGGGCGATGGCGCCCAGAATGATTAGTACTACCATCAACTTGCTCCCTTAATTGTTTCGTTTGCTGTGACCTCTACCGGGCTAACTATCACCCGTGTGCCTCGTACTTTGATGACCTCGACGACGGCGCCGGCCTCGATGCTGACGTTGCCCACGCTCTCTGCGGCCCAATCCTCGGCACCGATCTGAACTCTGCCTGATTGTGTGGGTTCGGACGGAATGCTCCCAGTTACAAGACCCACTTCACCTACGAGACGATCGGCGCCGACTCCCACCGGAAGTGGTTGTTCTGCCTGAAAGCGCTGGCCCCAGCGCAACATAACCACGAACAGTCCAATTCCAACGACCACAAAGGTCACCCACTGAAGCCAAATCGGGGCACCGACGATGGACAAGAGCATCGCTAGTAGTGCCGATATGCCGAACGGCAGCAGGAAGAACGTGCCTGCTACGAAGATCTCTCCGATCAAGAAGAATCCGGCGATGGCAAGCCATATCAATACCCATGACTCTGGTGAATCCACTGTTAGCCCTTTCGTCAAGGGTCGCCCACGACCCGCGTTGGAAGTTAAAGGTATCAACGACGAAGGCCCGCAGTCGGTTCCATTGGTTGGTACAGGCGTGGCTGACGGGTTCTGGGTTGGTAGCTTCACGTCCAATGTCAGACCGCCTCTCCATCCTCACCGTTCATGCTCACCCCGATGACGAGAGCTCCAAGGGGCCAGGTACTATCCGCCACTACGCCGACTCTGGGGTTCACACCACGCTGGTCTGTTGTACCGGTGGTGAGGCTGGCGACATCCTTAACCCGGCCATGGACCGGCCAGAAGTAGTTGACAACCTCGAACAGGTTAGGCGAGACGAGCTGAAGTTGGCGGCTGAGGTGATTGGCTATGACGAGGTGGTGTGGCTCGGGTTTCGAGACAGCGGCATGCCAGACAGCGATGTGAACGCCCACCCAGACGCCTTCGCCAACGCTGATCTCGACGAAGCTGTCGGTCGACTTGTTGAGGTAATTAGGCGGGTCAAACCACAGGTAATAGTCACCTACCCCGAGGATCAATCGGGTTACCCACACCCCGATCATCTTCAGGTCTACAACATCACTATGCCTGCTTGGGACGCGGCCGGCGACCCTGACGCATACCCAGACCTTGGGCCGGCATGGACGCCGTCGAAGCTCTATTGCACCGTTTGGAGTCGCAAACGAATGCTTCAGATTCACGAAGCGTTCGGGCGCCTCGATCTCGAGTCACCCTTCGACGAGAAGTGGTTCGATCGTCCCGATCAGGACCATCTGATCTCGACCACAATTCCTGTCGACAACCGAATTCGGAGTCAGGCGTTGTTGGCTCATGCAACCCAAGTCGATCCAACGAGTCCGTTCTGGTTCGGGCTTCCAGCCGAAGTCCAGGACAAGATCCACCCATTCGAGGAATTTCGGATCATGGAGAGCCGCGTCGAAACCAACCTGCCCGAAACCGACCTATTTGCCGGTCTGAGAGACTGATATGGCGGTCATTGGCTCCGACGAATGGATCGAACAAGCTGCACACGCGGCAGCGGCACGCTCAGTGGCTGGCTTGAGCGTCACTGTTTCGACCGCTATCGAGAAGAGTCCGGCTGGCAAGGTCGCTTGGACCGAAACCTTTGCTGGTTCGGACGTGACTGTCGAGACGGGTGCCACGAAGGGTGCCGATGTGGTCCTGACTGCGAAGTTCGTCGACTTTGTTCGTTTGCTTGATGGCGAAGTGACCGCAGCTGCGCACTTTATGCAGGGTCGGTTGAAGATGTCTGGCGATATGTCGAAGTGGCTCGAGATGTTGCCTTTGTGGGATTCCGACGTGGCGACCGCAGCCCGAAAGTCCCTCGGCGAGGCGACAGATCGCTCGTAGCTGGTTTGTTAACCGGCGGGCTCGAGAAGTACATCGGCGCTGCCGCAGTCGCGCCAGAGCCCGAGGTTGAACTCTTTTGCCGACGCCTCTGCGGCCTCGAAACGAGTTGCGAGGGTCGTGTTTGGTTCGAACCGGACGGCCTCGGCGTAACCCTCGGCCACCATGAGCTCGTTCAGTAACCCATCGGGCGAATATACGTAGGCCAATAGCCGTTCGAAGCGGTCGCGAGCCTCGATGTCGAGTTCGAGCCTGATGGCATCGCCTGGTTCGAGTAACTGACGCATGCGCTCGCTGGCTTCGTCGCCGTAGCACTCAGCGGGCCTAAACCCGCCGGTCTTTTCGGGAGTGTCGATGCCAATGAATCGGATTGTCTCTTGGATTCCGTCGATGTCGACCTCAATGGTGTCGCCATCGATCACGAACACGACCTGGGCGTTCGGGACGAGGGGAACCGACCCAGATTCCGGTGACGCCCCAGGAGTCGGGCTCGTGGAAGTGCTGGCGTTGGTTGAGGTGCTTGTCTCAGGAAAAGAACCGCTGCTTGGCTCGGTAGCAATCGAGCAGCCCGAAACGAATAGCATCAGCGAAACGGCAACACCCAACCGTTGGCCAGACGTTTCGGCCAGTCCATTTGGGCCGCGGCGCAGTACTCGAAGGTTGGGCATGACCCACACACGCTAACGGACTGTTGGCTTTGCTCCTTTGTGGCCTTGAGTTGACTTGGCGGTGCGGCGGCCGACGGCTATTGATGACCCTCGACTTTGGAGAAGGCTGTGCGTCATGCCGCTTCGCTATCTAGGAAGGTTGGCCTCGCAGCGTCGAGTGCTGCCCGTGCGATAGCCACACCAGCGCGGCCGCGATCGCGAACTGACTGGTCGAGCTTCCACTCCGGGATGGTCTCGTCGTACTGGAGGAGAAGGAGCGGCTGTTTCATAGGAGACATTCTGCATAGGGGGTGGGACAGTCATCCCGAACGAGGCCTCCGATGTTCGTGATTTCGGCCATATTCGTCGGTTTTGCTCTGGCGCTGGCCGGCCACTGGGTGCTCAAAGGCAGTCGTCACTCGCTCTCGGTTGGGTTCTGCGTATTGATCGCTTCGATCTTTGGCGGCCTCACGTGGCGCGAGATGCGCCTCGAAGCCGAACTCGCAGATGTGGTTGCCATCGTGTCTGGAGTCCCAGCCGCCGCGGTCGAGTGTCAGGGATTCCTCAGGGAGTTTCGTTTGGACAACAACCTTGGCGAAGTGGCTTTCGATGGCAATGGCGGTGTGAGCCGCACCGCGCAACTACGGGGCTCGGTCTGCGATCAGATCCGTGATTGGCGAGGGGCGGGCTTTGGCGTCGACAATCGGGACCAAGTCGTGGCTGTACACGTGCTCAGCCACGAAGCGATACACGTTTCTGGGGTTACTAGCGAGGCCCGCACCGAGTGCCTGGCTATGCAATCAAACGCCCAATCCGCTGAACTGCTTGGCGCTACACCCCAGCAGGCCAGGGCTCTGGCCGAGACGTATTGGGAAGACGTGTTTCCGAGAATGCCCGGGACGTATCGAGCATCAGACTGCTACGAAGGTGGCGAACTCGACCAGACGCCAGGCGACGGCATCTGGCCGTAACTAGCGCAGCGCAGCCTCGACGGTAGCGGCAATTTCAAGCAAACGAGCATCGTTGCCGTGCGCCGCTACGAGTTGAATCCCAACGGGTAAGCCGTTCGGAGTAACGCCGGCGGGAATCGAAATGGCAGGGCACCCGGTGGTGGAGATGTCCGAACATGACCGCATCCAGTCGATGTAGGTGTCCATCTGATGTCCGTCGATTTCGCGCACCCAGTCGGTGGCCAAATCGAACGGTGGCACCTGGGAAACCACGCATGCGAGCACGTCGTGTGATGCAAAGAACTCGACCGCCGACGCGTGTATCTGGGCCTGACCCGCAATGGCCTTGGCCATGTCTGACAGCGGCCGCCGGCGAGACTCGCCAATGTTCCAGTGAATCGTGTCCTTGAACTGGTCAGGGTGCTCGTCAACCAGCGGCCCCAACTTCGAATCGAACGCGGCTGCCCGCATCACTTGAAACACTTCGTCGGCGCCGACCAGGTTGATCGACTCCTCCGTAGTGGTCGCGCCTATCGACTCCAACACTGCACGGACCGGGTCGAGAACGAGCCTTACCTGCGGATCGATGGGCAGGCCGCCAAGGTCGAGGTCCCAGCCGATTCGGATTCCGGTCAGCGTGTCTTGGGAGAGGTTCAGCTTGTTGAAGGTAGCGCCGGGCTCGGGACGAGCCAGTGGGACCCTGGGGTCAGGTCCACTCATCGCGGCCAAGCCAAGTGCGACGTCGGCAACGCATCTTCCCATGGGCCCCTCGACACCCCATGGCGACCAGACAGCACCAGAGGGCCAAGTCGGAACCCGGCCAGGAGTTGGCCGCAGACCGACGATTCCGCAGAATGAGGCCGGGTTGCGCAGAGAGCCACCCATATCGGAACCATCGGCTAGTGGAATCATCCCGGCGGCAAGCGCGACCGCGGCACCGCCACTTGATCCGCCGCAGGTCTTCGATTGGTCCCACGGGTTGCAGGTAACACCAAACACGGTGTTGAACGTCTGGGAACCGGCGCCAAACTCGGGGCTGTTGGTCTTGCCGATCGTGATCGCTCCGGCGTTCTGAAGCCTGTCGATATGGAGGCTGTTCGACGCGGGAACGTGATCGGCGAACAGGGGCGAGCCGTATGTGGTGCGGATGCCGGCGGTGTCTGCCAGATCTTTGTGCGCCATCGGCAACCCGTGTAACAGCCCGACGGTGGCACCCGAGGCGGTCTTGTCGTCGGCCGCCTTGGCTGCGGTGGTGGCTCCTTCGATGTCGAGCGTGACGATCGCGTTGAGGTCTGGGTTGAGCGCTTCGATTTGGGAAAGGTGCGCCGTTAGCAGCTCGGAGGCCGAAACTTCGCGATCGTGAATCATCTGTCGGAGTCTCGTAGCGCTTTCGAACACAAGCGGAGCGTCGTCGACGGTTGGTGGCTTGGCTGGCGACGAAGGGTGCTCGATCATGAGATCAAGCTACGGTGAAACGAGTCGGCAGACCCTCTGGAGGTTTCTAATGGTTATGAAGCGCTACGGCATCACGGTGCCCTTTGATGGACCGTTGCATGGCCAACGCGATCTGATGGTCGAGCTGGCCGATCTCGGCTACTCCGACTTTTGGTCATCCGAAGCCGACGGGACCGATGGGTTTACGCCACTGACCCTCGCTAGCCAATGGGTCCCCGACGTGCGACTCGGAATTGCCATCGTTCCGGCGTTCACCCGCGGACCGGCGCTCATGGCTCAACAGGTCGCCTCCATTTGTGAGGCCGCCCCCGGGCGATTCGTGATGGGCATCGGATCGTCTTCGAATGTCATTGTCGAGCGGTGGAACGGTATTGCCTTCGAGAAGCCATATCAGCACACGCGCGACATGACCCGATTCCTTCGGACCGCGCTGACCGGCGAGAAGGTCAAGGCCGAATACGAGACATTCGCCGTAAACGGGTTCACCCTTCGCAGACCCCCAGAGCAGCAGCCTCCGATTCTCATCGCCGCCCTTCGCGAAGGAATGCTTCGATTGGCAGGACGCGAAGGCGATGGCGCCATCATCAATTGGTTGGCCGCAGACGATGTACCCACTGTTACGCCTCATGTCCACGCCGGCGGCCCAGACAAGGAGATTGTGGCTCGCATCTTTGTGTGTCCGAACCCCGATGCCGACACCGTTCGGGCTAGCGCGCGATTCGCCATTGCGGCCTACCTGAACGTGCCTGTTTATGCCGCCTTCCACGAGTGGCTTGGCCGCGGTGACCGCCTCGGCGACATGTGGAAGCACTGGTCCAACGGCGATCGAAAGGCTGCATTGGCTTCGATTCCCGACTCCGTGGTTGACGAACTAGTCGTCCATGGAACACCAGAGCAATGTCGCGAACACATCGACCGCTACCACGATCAAGGTGTCAGCACTTCGGCGATCGCGATCATGCCGTTTGGCGGCATCGACCCAGTTCAGGCCGCCCGGGATCTATCGCCTTCGGCACGAGGCTGAATTGCCGGGAACGTTTGCCCTGCGGCAAGTGTTGATCATTACTACAGGACCACTTCGGGAGAAACATGTTGTTCGGACGCGACAAGCAGGCCATGACCGATGCCGACAAGGCACTACCGGGGCGTTCGGTCGCGGTGTCTGTGCCCGATCGTCATTTCGTAAACGACAACCCCCTTGTTGGTCCGTGGCCTGATGGTTTCGAGACAGTGGTGTTTGGCATGGGCTGCTTCTGGGGCGCTGAGCGCAAGTTCTGGGAAGCCGATGGTGTCTACTCAACCGCTGCTGGTTACGCCGGCGGTTTTACCCCGAACCCAACTTATGAAGAGGTCTGTTCGGGTAAGACCGGTCACAACGAGGTTGTGCTTGTCGTATTCGATCCGGCGGCGATCAGCTTCGACTCGATTCTGAGCGTGTTCTGGGAAAACCACAACCCAACCCAGGGAATGCGCCAGGGCAACGATGTCGGCACGCAGTATCGCTCGGGCATCTATGCAACGTCAGCTGTTCACGTAGAAGCGGCCGAGGCTTCGCTGGCGCGTTTCCAGCCAAAGCTGAACGAAGCCCGATACGGCCAGATCACCACCGAGATCGTCTCACTCGACCACTTCTACTACGCCGAGGACTACCACCAGCAGTATCTGGCCAAGGTCCCCAACGGTTACTGCGGAATGGGCGGAACCGGCGTGTCGTGCCCCGTCGGAGTAGCCGCCACCGACTAACCGCCGCAACCTGCGGTTGCTAACCGCCGCGGCCTACGGCCGCTTACCGGGTTTTCACTCTCACTACGTTCGAGCAAAACCCCGAAAGACCTGACCTGTCACCGGCATGTGGTCGCCCGCAGCCGTTTCCCGGTGACGCGTTGGTCTTTCGACCTCTTCTGTCACCGGCATGTGGTTGCCCGCAGCCGTTTCCCGGTGACGCGTTGGTCTGTGCTAGCGATTCGACGCGAGGTAGAGCACCTCGGCGAAGTGTTCGACTAGATCGTTGTGGTTGGTGTGGGCGTTTAGCCCTGAGGGGTTTGGCATTACGTAGACCGCGCTACCGGCCAGGAGGTCGGGCTGGAGGCCGAGGTTTGCGTCGCGGTTGTAGGCCTTGCGCCAACCGGTCACACCCATGACGCAAACGATTGCTGGCTCATGCACCCCGATTGTCCATTCAAGCCGCCGTCGACCATCGACAAACTCTGAGCGCTTGAGATCGGCGGCCTTGGGTGTTGCTCGCTTGACTAGATCGGTGAATCCGACGCGATCAGCCTCGACGGATCGGCCTGGGTCGCGAGCCACTGATACGAGGCCAGACGCAACAGCTGCCTTCCAGAACCGATTGCTGGGGCTGGCGAAACCGTAGCGAAGGTCGGCGGCGGTCAAGCTTGGGTTCAAGCCGACTGCTAGCACCTGTAGACCTGTACCGACGGCGTCTGGCAAGGTTCGGAGTCTGGTCAGGTGCAGCGGCCGAGTGCCCGTGTGGGCGGGCGCTTGGGCCTCGCCGACGAAACCTGCGCCATCGAGCAACAGACCCTGGTCGCGTATATCAGGCAGCGCGACCTCGACCACCTGACCTGGATCAAGACGGCCGTGGAGCCCGTGTAGAGCCATCGTCAACTGATCAACCCGCAGCGACGAGAGGTCATGACTGGCGGGTGCCGATGCGCTCATGTGGCGATTATCAAGCCTGGATTGCAGCGACCATGGTGGCCTCGGCGATCTCGAGCCGATTCTCGCCCCAAGGTAGGGCCATGAGAATCGGGTGATCGACCCCGGCATCGACGTAGGTCCGAACAAACTGGTGTACTTCGTTGGCGTCCCCGATGAAGTCGATCGCTTGGATCATCTCGTCCGAGATGGCCGCGACCGCGCCCGCTCGGTCGCCAGCTGCGTATCGATCGCGTATCTCGTCGACTTCGTCTGCGAATCCGGCCTGGCTAAACATCCGGGCGTAACCGTCGGCCATCGCGTATCCGAAGATGTCGCGCCGCGCCGACGGGGCGGCGCGTTCGAAGTCGCAGACGCCGGCATGCACGTAGGCCAAGATCTCGGCCGGACCTCCGGCTCTAACCTTGTCGACCGATGCGGCCACGTGGTTGGCTGGGATGTAGTTGAGCAGCACTCCATCGGCTAGTTCGCCTGCGAGCCGCAGCATCTGAGGATTCAGCGCCGCAACCACGAGCCGCGGCCGCTTGTCGTCGAGTCGTACTGCGAGGCGGAACTTTCTGACACTCCAGAAGTCTCCCTCGAATGTGACCGATTCGCCCGAGAGCAACTCGCGTAGCAGGGTCAGATACTCGCGCATCTGGGCGATGGGGCGGTTGCCGTACTGCGTGCCGTGCCAACTACCGGCGACAACAGGAGTCGATACGCCGACTCCGAGATTCACGGTCCGATCCGGTGCCAGGGCCTGCAGGGTCGCGGCCGACATGGCAGTCAACGATGGCGACCGAATTTGCATCGGGACAATACCGGTCCCGAGATCGAGCGAGGGCGCGGCAACGGTTGCGGCGGCGAGCAGGGTGAAGGCGTCGGTGCCGTTAGCTTCTGCGGTCCAGAATGACTGGTATCCGAGATCTTCAGCCAGGGTGGCGATCCGCGGGACTGCGGCCGGACCGAGGGCGGCGAGGCCCGCGAATGTGACGCCAAGAGGTGTGCTTGCCATGTCGCGACCCTACGCCGAGAAGAGGCCTGCGGTGTCAGCTAGCCTGCTCATCAACGTGGAGTTGCGGATGAGAGTTGCCCTAGGAGTTGTCGTCTTGGTGGGTGCGGTGGCCGTGACGGTCTTCGCGGCGAGGCAGCTTTCTGGAGATCAGAACGATCCAGCGGTGGAGAACTCAAACACTGTCGCGTACGGCAGCGCGACCTTGGAGGCACTTCTCGAAGCGATTCCTCTGGCGGTTGCTTCGCTGGCCCATGAGCCCACCGCCCTTTCGGGTGTCCGATTGCAGCCCGAAACTGCTGAGGCGTTGGCAGAGGCAGCCGGTTCGGGACTTTCCGAGGTGGGGCCCGTTTATGACGGTGACGGAGTGCTTGTCGGGCATACGTTCGCTATCGAGGTTCCGCCGGACACCCGATTGACCGTGATTAGGCCAAGTCCGTATACCGAGGAATTCCAGTCCCTTGTTCCAGCCTCAGCTGAGGATCAAACTGTGAGACTGGATGGCGTGGCCCAGATGTTGGTCTCGGTGTCGGCCGATGGGTCGATCCAGACACTCGAGCATCATCCGGTGGGCATTGGCGGGGAACGAGTAGGCGTCACGATTGTCTCGCCGGTGTTAGAACGGGTCGAGGTCGTGACAGATGCTGAAGGTAACCCTGTCCTCACCGACGATGGCAAGGTCCGGTTGCGCGTTGGAGATCGCGTAATCGATGTGGCTCCTGGATCGGTCCACGGGTGATATCGGCCGACTGACCCATCGCCATTGTTGTCAGAACCGACTGGAAAACTTGCGGTCGTGAAGCGTGGGCGTCATACGTGGTGTGTATGGTGAGCAGACGCAATCCGCGTAGGAACGTGTTCGACGTCACATCGAATACGGGAATCTGTTGGCCCCCGATCACGTTGGAGTAAGTGTGACTGATACCGCAGAGATCCAGATCGTCGACGAGGCCCTTCGCATCATCGATCAAGGTCTATCCGACATGGTGCAGCGCGAGCTTGTGTCGACCAATGAGGTTGCTAACCTCCTGCTCGATCTGAGAAGCGCCCTTGTGCCCGCCAAAGGCAAAGAACCAACTCTGGCCTAGGCCACTTGGCTTGGGTTAGCTGGCTCGGTTAGTTGGCTGGGCGGTCGATAACCCAGTTGGCGATTCGCCCAAGAACCACGCCCGTTGCGAGCCCCGCGGCCACATCACTCGGATGATGCATTCTTACGTGTATCCGACTTGAGGCCACAACCAGGGCGAGCGAATACCACAACGGGCGGCTGCCGTGTCTGCTCAGGACAGCGGCTGCTGTCATAGCTGCTGAGGCATGTCCGCTAGGAAACGACGAAGTGATCGGCTGACGAATGTGATGTTCGCTAGCGATCTCGTCGCGTCGCGGTCTGACCCGTTTAAACAGCCGCTTGATGCCTTGATTCACCAGCAACGACTCGAGGCCCATGATGGCGCTCAGCTGCACGGCGTCTCGTGGTTGGCCTCTGGCGACCGAAGAAGCTACGCCGCACAAGTGCCAGATCGCGCTCCAGTCCCCAGCTGTCGACGCGCCGTACATGACTCGGTCAGCGACGGCGTTCGAACGCAGCGGCTCGAACCATGCGTCGACAAACTGGTCGAACCGATCAATCTGGTGCCCTAGAGCACCCAGATCTGAAGAGTCGCCAGGGGAGTCCGGCGAGGCTGCTTGTGCCATGGCAGATGTCAGCCAGCTGTGGTTGTGGTGGCTAGTGGCTCGGTGGTGGAGGTGGTCACGAGAAGCTCCGGCAGATCAGGTTCGTCGAGTGGTTCGAGTTCCAGCGGAGCGAGGGTAGTGCTCGGCTCGCTGTTGTCGATGTCTGGAATGACTATCTGTTGGGCGATGCTGATACGGGAGCCATCTCCGAGATTGGGGTTGGCATCAAGAATTTGTTGGACAGTTAGTTCGTACAGCACCGCGATGCCAGACAACGTCTCGCCTGCCGCCACAAAATGAAGCTTCGGACCAGCCTCGGTGGTGGTCGTGGTGGTCGTTAGAGCACTTGGTGCGGTGGTAAGGGTGCTCTGACTAGTTGGTGGCGGTTTGGATTCGGTGTCGTCACTGCCACACGCCGCGAGCACCATGACAATAGCGACGACCGACAAGCGCACGAATTGGTTAACCACGGACAGATAAGGTAGCCGCCTACGGCGCTACTTGTGTGCCAGCAGCGTTGGGTAGGGTGGCTGGCCAGATGCTCGGATCGTTGCCAGGCATGAAGGGTTGGGCTTCGTCGGCCCCGACGGTTAGGAGTTCGAGGCCGTTGTCGTGTACGACCATGGTGTGCTCGAACTGGGCACTGTGCGATAAGTCGATGGTGGTTGCTGTCCAGTCGTCATCCCAAAGCTGTGCTCGCCATTCGCCGATTGTGATCATCGGTTCGATGGTGAACGTCGCTCCTGGCTGAAGAACCGCCGTGTTCCGAGGATCATAAAAGTGCGGCACGTTGGGGGCCATGTGAAACACCGGGCCCGTGCCGTGTCCAATGAACTCTCTTACCACCCCGTATCCATTCGATTCGGCGTGGTCTTGGATGGCTCGGCCAATGGCGTTGACCCTGCCACCAGGCTCGATGGCGGCGATGCCGAGGTAGAGACATTCGCGGGTTACTTCGACGAGCCGTTTCGATTCGGGGTTTACCTCGCCTACGAGAAACGTTTCGCTGTGGTCTCCGTGAACGCCGTTGAGGTAGATCGTGACATCGCAGTTGATGATGTCGCCTTCGACGAGGGCCCGAGAATCGGGGATTCCGTGGCAGATCACTTCGTTGACTGATGTGCAAAGCGACTTAGGGAAGTTGTTGTAGTTGAGCGGGCTCGGATAGCCGCCTTCGGCGATGTAGGCCTCGTGAGCGACTTCGTCGAGGTGCTCGGTGGTCACGCCCGGAGCAACTTCGGCGCCAACTGCGGCCAACACCCGGCGGGCCGCTCGGCCCGAAAGCCGCATGCGTTCGATGGTTTCGTCGTTCTGGAGTGGATTGGCCGGCGGAGTCTCGATCGGGTAGCCGCGCTCGGCATATTCGGGTCGGCCAATCTCGCTAGGCACTTCACGGCGGGCCGAGACGATACCAGCGCGGACCGGTCGAGAATTCGTTGAAGTTGCCCGGGTCGCGGGCTTGCGTTTTCGCCTAGCCATTGCCTCAACGCTATCTGAGTGCAACGGCCACTTGTGTCTCGTTAGCCGTCGCTGGTCTCGGCGTCTTCGGCGCCGTCGCTACTGGGGCCGTCGACCGACACATGACGCACCGCCATGTCGACGATGTCGGTTCGATCGGTCGCCTCGGCGTTTCCGAAGTGTTTGGCGTCTCCGAACGGGAGAACCTCGCCGGTCTGGGTGGCTATCCAGTAGCCCTCGCCGGCATCGGTGGCTTTGAGCGCCACAGCCGTTGACAGATCGCAGCGGCCGAGTCCGGGCGCCGAACCGTAGAAGTTGGTACCGAAGCTGAACACGCCGCCATCGGAGGCGTATAACCAGTAACCGTCTCCCGAAGGTGCGACGGCCATGTCGATGACGGGTGCAGCGAGTTGCAGCGCTCCCGTCGAGCCCCGGAATGCCGCCTCGCCGAAGGTGAACACGCCGCCATCGCTAGCAACCAACCAGTAGCCGTCGCCGCTGGCGGTGGCCGACATTGAGATCACCGGCGCGTTTAGGGCCATGGCGCCGGTTGACCCGTGGAATTCAGCCCGACCGAAACTGAATACCCCGCCGTCGTCGCCAACCAACCAATAGCCGTCACCAGTGGGAGCAGCTTCGATTCGTTGCACCGGCCCATTGAGCTCGATTCCGGCCATGTCGCCGAAGTGCCCGGCGTCGCCGAAGGAATGAACTGCACCATTGGTGTCGACGATCCAGTAGCCCTCACCAGAGCGGGTTGAAATCATCGACACTGGAGCGCTGGCACCGTCGATAGTGGATAGATCTCCATAGTGGGGCGAATTGATGGCGTGCACTACGCCGCGATCGTCGAGCAACCAATACCCCGCACCTGAGGCATCGGAGGGGGTGCCTGCAGGTGCGGTGCGGTCCGACGTCATGCAGTCGGTCGGTACCGGAGCCGCGCCGATGGGTGCCGCTGGAGCCGGAGTTGGCTCGTCAGGCTGGGGCTCGTCGGGCTGGGGCTCGGGCTGGGGTTCTGGTGTTTGGGCGGCTTTCGCGGCCTCGACTGACGGGAATGGGTTGATCCAAATCCCGTCCGGCCGCCGAATTTCGAAATGCAACTGAGGCACCGACGCCTCGGCGTTGCCACTATCGCCGACATAGGCGATGTGTTGGCCGCGCTCGACGCAGTCGCCCTCTTCGAGGCCATCGACGAAGGCCCACTCGTATGGGTTTGCACCATCGTCGGTACCTGGCGAATCGTTGTTGATGTGAATGTAGCGGTATTCCCATCCGTCTTCGTCGGTGAGCCCGAGCATGTTGCCGCCGCCAGGGCCGCCATAGTCGAGATAGGTGATACACCCAGCGTTGGCGGCAAGAAGTGGCACAAGCTTGTCGGCGATGATGTCGGTTCCGACGTGTCGCCGCGACCCTCGTGGATACAACCACGTGTCGGAGAACACGCCGGCATCTTCGCCGAGCGGATACGCGATATCGCGCACTTCAGTTGCGCTCTCGTCCACGTCGCCCCAGCCATCGGACGCGGCGGCGACGGCGGCGCCGATCACGACTGTGGCGCCAAGGATTGCTGCACCCACAGCTAAGTTTCGAAGCATCGTTGTCATATCGCAGTTGTCATATCGCAGTTGTCATATCGCAGTCGTCATATTGAGGTCATTGAATTGTAACATTTGAAACATAAGTAACAATGTCGCGATGAAAGGGTCTGTTTCGGCAGGCTTTGAGTACAGCTTGAGGAGCGATCGGATCCGGGTGGCTGTGCGGTAGAAGTGCGCGGCAGAAATGTGCGGTAGAAACTGTGGTCGTGCAGATTGTTCGATTCGGCGGCCACGACGTTTGTGTCGAGGTCAGTTCTACCGATTCAGCCGAAACCGTCGTGCTGTTCGGAGGCACGCCGAACTCGAGGCTGTTTCAACCGCCCGCTGCGATGGTGGCGGAGCTAGACGCACGGCTGATCACATTCGATCGGCCTGGATACGGCAAATCCAGTTCATTGCCAAAGCCAGATTGGTCTGGCAGTGCGGCTCGTACAACGGCGATCCTCGATGAGTTGAACGTCGACACGTGTCGCCTCGTGGGCTGGTCGGCCGGCGCCGGGCATGCCTGGCATGCGGCTTCGGCAATGGGAGAGCGCTGCCAGGGCCTGACCATCGTGTCAGGCATCTGCTCGATCCGAGACGAACGGTTGTATAGGGCCTTGCCTGCCGACTCTGCGGGTCGTTTGAAGCTGCTGAGAAGGGCTCCGCTAGCGTTGCGCCGAAGGATGCTTCGATGGGTGCTCACACCCACGGCGACCCGTGCACGGTCTGGTCCGACTGATCGAATTGCCGAAGTCGTCGACCGCGCCGGCGACGGCGACACCGCCATGCTCGAGCGCCGCGATGTTCGAGCCATGCTCGAAGCCGATGCAGAGCAAGCGTTCGCACAGGGCGTCGCGGGTTGGCTGTCGGATGCGCTGCTATTGACCCAGAACTGGAGCGCCGAGGTAGCTGATGATCTACCGCTCCGAGTCATTCATGGTCGACATGACAGTGATGTGACCATCGAGAGCGGCGAGGCGATCGCTGACCTGGCCAACGTCAGCGTCGACGACGTCGCCGGCGGCCACTATTGGATACTCGAGAACTGGATGACCGTTCTTGGTCTGTGGTGACTAGATGTGGTCGGCGGCGTAGTTCTTCAGCCGTTTGTAGTCGACCTTGCCATTGGCAGCTCGACCGATCGTGTCGATTGTCAGTATTCGTTTGGGAGTCTTATAACCAGCTAGCGTTTCGCGGGCATGAGCAATGACAGACACGGCATCGAGGTCGTGTCCGTCACGAAGCTCGACGACCCCGGTAACTGCCTCACCAAACTTTTCGTCGGGAACGCCAACGACAACCGCGTCGAGTACTGACGGGTGAGTCTTCAGGCGCTCCTCTACCTCTTCTGGGTAGACCTTCTCGCCGCCGGTGTTGATGCACACCGACCCCCGGCCCAACAGCGTGAGCGAGCCATCGGCTTCGATGGTGGCGTAATCGCCGGGAGTCGAGAAGCGCTCGCCGTTAACCGTGATGAACGTCTCGGCCGTCTTTGCGGCGTCCTTGTAATAGCCGACTGGCAGAACGCCTCGAACGGCGACGCGTCCGATTTCGCCGGTGCCAGGTTCGATTGGGCTTCCGTTGTCATCGATGACGATGGCCCGTTCGCCGAGGTCGAACTTCGCAGTTTTGGCGGTACTGGCGCCAGTAGATACCGACTGGCCCATTCCGAGTGCCTCCGAAGAGCTGAACGCGTCGACCAACATCATGTTTGGGTGGTGTCGCAACAGACCGTCTTTGGATTCCTGGCTCCACATCACCCCGGACGAGAGTATGGCGAACAACGAACTGATATCGCGCTCTCCCGGTCTGGCATCGAGTGCCCTAACCATTGGTTTAGCGAAGGCGTCACCAACGATGGCGAGCCTGTTGACACCTTCTCTTTCGATGGTGTCGATGAGTTCGTCAGCGTCGAAACTCCGGATGGTCAGGGTGACCACGGTGCCGCCACCGTGTAACAGTGCGTGAGAGCTGAGGGCGCCAGTACCGTGCATCTGCGGGCAACACGGAACTCCGATCGATGCCGGTGCCGGGTTGTGGGCTACGAAGTAGTCGAGGTCGACCTCGACTGGCAGCTCGGGATTGGACGTTCGATAGACCTTCATCAGCTCGTCTTGGGGCCACATGACACCTTTGGGCATTCCGGTTGTTCCGCCGGTGTAGAGCATGTAAAGGTCGTCGCCGCTGCGGCCCCACGGACCTGAGACATTGGTTGCGGTGCCGCCAGTGGCCGCGTGCTCATATGGCATCGCCCACTCTGGGCAAGTGCCGCGTTCGCTGTCGTCGACCCAGAGGTACGTCTCTATCTTGGGCAAACGACCGCGGATCGCCTCGACGGTTTCGGTGAACGACTCATGAAACACAACGGCCACAGCGTCGGCGTTGTCCCACAGGTAGACGAGCTCTTCTGAGGTGTATCGGTAATTAGTGTTCACCGGGACGAGGCCAGCCTTGAAGATGGCGAACTGCGATTCCATAAACTCGGTGCAGTTGTACAGATACTGCGCGACCTTGTCCTGCTTGGCAAGACCAGACGTGGCGAGGAGCGCTGATGCAACACCATTGGCCCGTCGGTTCATCTCGGACCAACTGACGCGATGGTCGCCGTGCACCAAGGCGTCGCGATCGGCGACTGCCTTGGCGTTGGTTTCCCATACATCGGCAAAGTTCCATCCGGCCATCTGGATCTCCTGAGAAGTGGTCGTCGAGCGGTGCGATCGTACGCCGCTCACCCCAACGTCTACGAATTCGAAGTGTTGAGGGCCTCGATGGGCCACCATGGAGCCATGAGTGAGCTAGTAGTGAGACGCACAAGTAGGGCCGATCTGGACGCTCTGTTCTTCGTCGATTCCATCGCGTTCGGATATACGCCAAACCGAGACGTTCAGAACCACCCCATGGACGAGGTCTATCTCAACGACCACGCCTGGTGCGTGCTCGATGGTGACGATCTAGTTGGGGCCACTGCGGCATATCCGATGGAGGTCACCGTCCCTGGCGGCGAATCGCTCGGGTGTCCTGGCGTGACCTCGGTAGCGGTGAAACCTACACACCGGCGCCGGGGCTCTTTGAAAATGCTAATGACCGAGCAGCTATCGGGGTTTCGGGAGGCAGGCATGCCTCTTGCCGGGCTGAATGCGTCCGAGAGCACGATCTATGGCCGGTACGGATACGGTCATACGACATCGTTTCGTTTGGTCAGCATCGATACTCAGCGGGCTGCGCTGCGCGAGGGCACCCCAGACATAGGCGACGTTGCCACAGTTAGCCCAGCGCAGGCCGCCGAGATCTTCCCCGATCTTCACGAGCGTCAACGGGCCACGACGTCAGGAATGATGAGTCGTCCGCAATCCATTTGGTCCAGCTACTTCGAGGATCCCGAATCGGCTCGGGGCGGAGCGTCGCAGTTCTTTCACGTGGTCCATCGCGACGAGAGTGGTGTGCCCGATGGTGCTGTCACTTACCGCATAGCAGAGAACTGGGGAGCCGATGGGCCCCGCAACGAGCTCAAGGTTAAGTTCCTCATAGGTGTTGATGCCTATGTTGTTCTGGCGCTGTGGAAGTTCTTGCTGTCCATTGATCTGGTCGTCAAGGTAACCGCCGAGCGTCCGCTGGCTGAACCCCTCGCAGATGCTTTGCTAGAGCCTCGCTGTGTTTCTACCGTGGGGATCACCGACTTCAACTGGCTACGAATCCTCGATCCGATCAGAGTGTTCGGTGCGAGGGAGTACCTGGTTGATGGACATTTCGTGGTGGGGTTCGACGACCCGACGTTCCGCGATCTGGCTGGCAACTACGCAATCGACGCACAGGGTGGAACCGCAGAGGTCAGCCGCACAGACAGGACCGCCGACCTCACCTGCTTGGCTGCTGACTGGGCTTCGATCTTCGCCGGAAGCGCGACGGCGGCAACGATCGTCACAGTCGGTCGGGCCAGGGGCGACGCGTCTCGCGCCACAGAGTTCTTCCGTTGCACACAGGTGCCATTTAACGACACGCACTACTAGCGGTTACTCGACACCAGGCAGATCTCTCTCGCCTCGGAGCACCCCGGCGACCATGCGTATCTCATCGCGGTTGCCGAAGCGGCGTTCCCACGGATGTAGGAGTCTGTCGTTGCCATATCTCGGGATGATGTGAAAGTGAAAGTGGAACTGTGATTGGTCGGCGAGCTTGCCGTTGTTGTTCAAGATGTTCAGCCCAGCTGGCTTCAACCGCTGGCGAACCGTGTGTGAAATGCGGGTAACACCTCTCATGATGTGGGCGGCATCGTCGTCGTCGAGATCCCATACGTCGACGACGTGGCGCTTCGGTACCAGGAGGCAGTGGCCAGGGGTCATGGGCAAGAGGTCCATAAAGGCCAGGCTGTGGTCGTCCTCATGAACCACCTGGGCCGGTGATCGCCCAGCAATGATCTCGCAGAACGTGCATTGGGTCATTGGCGAGAGACCCTATCGAGGCGTCGCTATCTAACATCGATGAAACGGCGATTGTGGATCGGTCTGGCATGTAGCTCGCCGGGCTGTGATGATGTCGAACCGTGGAGTTGCCTCGCCCAGCCAAGACATCGCGTTTCGTCACAATTCGTCGTCGGCTGCTTTTCATCAGCGGCCAGTTCGTCTTGGGAATTCTTCTCCTTCTGGTTCTGCCCGGAGCGCTCTTGTTGGCCCTGATCGTCGATGTGGCCCTACGACGGTGGGGCTTGGGAACCGTTCGATTTGTATTGATGGCGCTGGCTTTCCTGTGGATCGAGATCGTCTGTCATCTATGGGCCTTTGGCAGTTGGGTTCGATTTGGCTTTGGTACCAAGATCTGGACATCAGCTGGTCAGAGGAGCGCCAACGCGACCGTGAGCTTCTGGATTGTTTCGATGATGTGGGCGCTACGAATCCTTGGCGCGAGGTTCGTGTACGTCGGCGACCCAGCACCTCCAACCGGGCCAGTCATTGCCGCAGCAAGGCATCAGAGTTTTGCCGACGTGTACATGCCGACGCGTTACTTGTTGGACTCTGGTCGGGACATTCGTGTGGTGTTGGCATCGCAGTTGCGAAACGAACCAGCGCTCGATGTAGTCGGTCACCGCACCCCGCAGTTCTTTGTGAAGCGCGATGGTGCCGACATGCGACGCGAGGTCGAGGGCATCAGCCGAATGACCCAGGCCACTGCCGACAACACCGGGTTCTGTATTTTCCCCGAGGGTGGGTTAGCTCGACCAAAACGCCGGGCCCGAATCATCGAACGGCTCGACAAGGGCCGCCCAGATCTAGCCGCTCGGGCGCGAGCGTTAGAGCACCTGCTCGCACCGAGAGTCGCAGGCTTGTCGGCGATGCTCGATGGGGCTCCGACCGCGCCGGTAGTCATCACTGGCCACGTGGGTTTCGAGCAACTGACAGCCCCAAAGACGGCGTGGCGAGCGGTCCCGCTCAAGCACCAGATCGAAATCAGGACTTGGCACCACGAGAGGTCCGCCATTCCCGACGACCCAGCCGAACGCGAACTTTGGCTCTTCGATCAGTGGGAGACGATGGACCACTGGATCGACGAACGTATGCAGGCTCGTAACAACAATCAATCATCGACACTCAAAGAGACCACGGAGACATCGAAATGAAGATCGGAACCCTGCTCAACTACTCAGGTGACTTCCTGGCCGCCATCGATGAGGTGGTCGCACTCGAGAAGGCCGGACTCGACGCGGTGTGGGTCCCCGAGGCTTACTCGTTCGATGCTGTGACCGTCATGGGGTTCCTGGCTGCTCGCACCGAACGAATCGAAATCGGCTCCGGCATTTTGCCCATCTACACCCGCACACCGACGCTCATGGCTATGACTGCCGCGGGGCTCGATGCCTTGTCAGGGGGACGCGCCGTGTTGGGGTTAGGTGCTTCTGGGCCCCAGGTGATCGAGGGTTTCCATGGGGTGACCTACGACGCTCCGGTCGGTCGCACCCGTGAAACTATCGAGATCTGTCGTCAGGTCTGGCGCCGCGAGAAGGTCAACTTCCATGGCAAGCACTACGACGTGCCGCTACCAGTCGGGCAAGGCACCGGGCTTGGCAAGTCATTGAAGCTGATAAACCACCCAGTTAGGGAGAACATCCCGATTTTGGTGGCATCGCTTGGCGACAAGAATGTCGAGATGACAGCCGAAATTGCCAACCAATGGCTGCCGATCTGGTTCTGGCCAGAACGTTCGCAACAGGTCTGGGGCGACTCTCTGGCAAAGGGCCTGGCCAAGCGCGACCCGAGTCTCGGCCAGCTCGACATCATTGCTGGCGCTGCCGTTGCAATCGGCGACGATGTCGATCACTTGCGCGAGCTGGCGCGGCCGATGGCTGCGCTGTACTTCGGCGGAATGGGCGCCAAGGGCAAGAACTTTTACAACAACGTGCTTCAGCGGTACGGGTACGAAGATGTGGCCGAAGAACTACAAGACCTGTATCTGTCTGGCCACAAGGACGAGGCTGCGGCGTTGGTGCCAGACGAACTTCTGGCTTCGGCGGCCCTGATCGGTTCGGAGAGCTTCGTGAAAGACCGGCTACGGGCTATGGCTGACGCCGGAGTCACCTACCTGAACATCTCACCGATCGCCGCGACCACGTCTGAGAAGATCGGGATCGTCGAGCAACTGAAGAGTTACATCGACGAGTTGTAACTCGGTCGGCGCTGTCTCCTGATTAGACCAGGCTCCAGCTGTTTTGGCTGGCTAAGGCGCCCAGGCGCCAGCGCGGCTGAACATCTGCTTGTGCCACCGGTGGGGTGTGGCCAACATGGCGCGTGGATAGTCCTCGAACATCCAGCGGGCGAAGTTGCGGCGGGTCCAATCGTTGAGGTCGACAGCACTTAGCGCGGCGCCGGCAGCTCTTCGATGCCCGAGAACGCGAGACAGCCCGGCTGCCACAACATGATCGGCAGACAACGCCGCGCGAGCCGATCGTTCGTAGCTGGCTGCGGCCACCGCTGGTTGAGTGGCTCCGGCTTCGAGGATGGCCTCGGCGGCCAGGATCCCAGTTTCGAGCGCTTGGCCGATGCCTTCGCCCGTCATTGGGTCGGTGGCGGTGGCAGCATCGCCGACAAAGAACGTGCGCGGGCCGGTCAAGCCGATGCTAGGTAGGCGCGCCGGGATGGGCCAGGCTCGATGTGGGCCCTCGGCCTCGTGTTCGCCAAGCACGCGGGCGATGTGGGGTCGATCGAGTAGGTCGCGCCAAAGGGCCGCCAGCTCGGCGCCCGACATCTTTGGTCCTCTGACGATTCCGAAGCCGACGTTGACGATTCCGTCTGGCAGAGGAAACGACCATGCGTAGCCGGGTAGTAGGTCAGGCTCGAACCACACCCACATCTGTCTCGACTCAGGCCCCGCGGCACGGTGGTACTGCCTGAACGCGTGCCATTCGCCTCGGTAGCCCTCGACGTTGAGACCGAGGGCCTTACGGACGGGCGACCACATGCCATCGGCTCCGACGACATAACGAGCCCTGACCAACTCGGTGGTCGTCCCAGTTCTCAACTCGACTTCGATGCAATCAGAGGTGGGTCGGATCGAGATCATGGCCGTGCCCTGACGCACGTTGGCACCTCGGGTTCCAGCTAGGTCAAGTAAGGCGTGGTCGAGGTCGCGGCGTTTGGCTACAGCTGCGTAACACCCAGCACCGCGCGGGAGGGGAAGGGTCAACTCGCGACCTCGCGGGGTGCGAAGTCGAACCTCGTCCACTTCAAGCCATGAATCGACAGTCTGCGGATCGAAGTCGAGGCGTTCGAGGAGACGAAGGGCCAGCGTTGTTAGACCGTCGCCGCAACACTTGTCGCGAGGGAACGAGGCCTTGTCGACCACCAACACGGCGCACCCGCCATCGGCTAACACCATCGACGCGGCCGCTCCACTGGGTCCGCCCCCGACCACAAGAACATCGACCTCTGTCACGGGTCGTGAGGTTAGAGCCGCACGAGTTGTAACCCTCTCCTCATCTCGGGCGGACGCTGTCGGTTTAGATGTCGATGGCGACAACACGACCTCGACCGTCGAAGATAAAACTGTCACCGTCGGAAGCGGCGCCTCCGGCCGCCGACGTGTCGACATTGCGAAAGGTGGCTTTGGTTTCGTCTGGTGAGATGTTTAGCACCACATAGCCATGATTAGAGGTGTCAAGGTGATGCACGTGGTCAAGGTTTGCGACCGTCAGCTCGAGTCCGAGAGCCACCCTGTCGTCGAGGGCGGCCGAGATGCTCGGGGTCACAATCTCCGAGACGGAGGTTTCACCCGCCGGTGCGGTGTCGATGGTGTTTACCGCTGCCAAATGCACATCACCCGATAGCACCAAGGTTCGGTCGGCAGTCGACAAGATTTCGAGCAGTTCGGCACGAGCTGGGCCATAGCCGTCCCATTGATCGTGGTTGATGCCAGTGATACCGGCGATGCTGATGGCCCAATCGGCAACAACAGTTGCTTGGGCGATGACTTGCCAGGTGGAGTTCGAGCGGGCGATTCCCGACCTCAGCCACTCGGCTTGCTGAGCGCCGAGCATCGTTCGAGCTGGATCGTTGATGTCGTCGCAGGCCTCGATCGCGGGCAGTCCATCGAGGGGCTCACATACCTGACTACTTCGATACTGACGCCCATCGAGGAGCCAGATTGTGGCGAGGTTGCCTATTCGGATCTCGCGTTCGATCCGAATAGCACCGTCGATTGGTGCCAGAAGCCGGGTTGGTTGGTGTTCCCACCAAGCCTGGTAAGCGGCAGCTCTTAACGATGCGAACGATTCGTTCGGGTCTGATCCGTAACGAGACAACGCGGCGTAGTTCGACGCCACTTCGTTGTCGTCCCAAGTTGCTACGTATGGCATCGAGCCGTGGGCCAACTGAAGATCGGCATCGGCTCGGTACAACGCCCAGCGTCGCCGCAGGCTGGTGAGGTCGTTGGGCCTGGACTCGCCGTGGTTGCGTCTGGACCGAATGCCATCGCGAAGATACACCGCGTCTCCGAGGTGCACTATGAGATCGGCGTCTTCGTTGTTGGCATGGCGCCAGGCGTTGAAGAAGCCATCCTCGTAGTTCTGACAGCTAGCCACGACGATGCGTGCTCTGTCAGTGTTGTTTGGCAGAGTTTTGGTGCGACCGATTGGTGATATCTCGCCTAAGGCTTGAAACCAGAAATAGTAGGTTTCGCCGGCGGCAAGGCCGTTGGCCACGAAGTGGACGGCATGCCCAGTCGACTCGTCGACGTTTACGGTCTCGTCGACCACGACGTCGGCCAGATCGGCATCACGGGTGACAATGCACCGAACCTCGACCGCACCAGTTGCAACCGCAGCTCCGTCTGCGCCTGCGACCAACCTGGTCCAGATAACCACGCTGTTGTTGTCGGGGTCGCCGCTGGCAACCCCAAGCCCGAATGGGCTCTCACCAGTGTTGGCCATGTGTGGCGCCATGGTGGTGCGAGGCCGGACGGTAGTCGTGGCTGCAGATGTCGAGGTTGACAACTCGCTTGCCGTCGAACCGGTGGTCGCTTCAGATGATGTCGGCGACGAGATGTTGTCGGTCGTCGTATCGGTGCACGCCGCAGCCGCTAGGGCGAGCCCCGAGACTAGGAACGTCCGGCGCTCCATGGTCAGCCGCCAGTAGTAGTGGTGGTGGTTCCAGTAGCAGTGGTTGTGGTTGTGGTGGTGGCTGAAGTTGTTGTAGTCGTGTCGGCGATCGTTGTCGTTGTAGTCGTATCACCCGCGACAGTTGTGGTCGTATCGCCAGCGACGGTGGTGGTTACGTCTTCAACGGTCGTGGTTGTCTCTTGTTCGGTGGTTGTGGTGGCGTTCGGATCACTAGGAGATCCGTCGCACAGCTGGCCCTCGGGCCGGTAGCGGGCGCCTACTGAATCGATCACGACCCGGCCGTCATCGTAGGTGCGGGTGCGCTCGGTGTTTACGATGCGACACACGCCGCTGAAGACGGTGCTCTGGGCTGTCTGTTCGGCTACGAGATGTATGGTCGAGAACATTTGCACGGTGATGCTGGTGTCGGTGTAGGTGTTCCAAATGAGTACGCCGTACGGGGTCGGGTTGTAGATTTTGAGGTCGGGCTTAGGGAAGCTGATGGTGGCTTCGCGGCCGAACGGATAACGCCCGATGTAGATCGAGTGAGCCTGATACTCGGGGAACTCGAGGCCAGCGAAGAAGGCGGTGTTGAATATGGTGGTGGCGTATTGGCTGACTCCGCCGCCGATATCGCTGACAATGACACCGTTGGAGATGAATCCCCCAGGCCCGAATCCCCTCTCCCTGGTTCGGCGACCGACGGTCTCGTTCAGTGAGATGGTTTCGCCAGGCCCGATGATTGTGCCGGTCATGAAGTCGGCGAATAGCTGAATGTTGTGAACCCGATCCTGACAGCAGGCGTACTCGGTAGTGAACTCGTAGACCAGTTCGACGATGCCAAGCTCGGCGGCCTCGGCCAGTGCCTCGTCGGGAGTGGCAACCCGAAGCGGTATCGATATCGCAACCGCTGGATCGCGGTTCTCAGCGGCCAGAGCAGTCAACAACGCGTCGACAGCATCGTCGCCACAACAAATGCGAGCGTCTTCGGTTGCGGTGACAATCAGCTCGCTGTCCACCACGGTGTAGACAGCTTCGCCGTTGCCACCGACACCTCCTTCGATCAGGAGGGCTTCGATGTCGGCTGCGGCCTTCTCGGCATCGACGAGCAGGCGGGGCACACCGTCGTCGTCGAAGTCCGACGAATACCAACTTGCGGCCACGTCGGCGGGAAGGTTGGCCACAAAGTCATTTACCGTCAGCGCCGCACCGCTGCCGATTACTCGCGCCGCCTCGTCGATGATGTCGCCAAAGTCCGAAACCTGTAGGCGAGGGGCCAGAGTCTTCCAGCTCGCTTCGACCACTATTGGGCTACCGCCTTGCTGGACAGCTTGAGGAATCGATGCGACCACGCCCTCAAAGTCGATCTGTTGGCCAGGAACTCCTGGCATGAACACCAACTGGCCAGACGATCCGTCGAGGTTTCCCTCGGTCGGTTCGGTGCGGACCACATCGAGACCGGCCAAACCTTCGCGGGCGGTAGCTTCGTCCCAAGTGAGAACGACGTCGGCTCCACGGCTTCCGGTCAGCGACTTGAACCAGGTGATGGGGTTACTCATCGAGCCGGCTTCCTTGGCGTTGGCCATGGTGGCATCAACATCGACGGTCACGCCAAGGCGACCGGCGCCGAGTTCGATCTCGTCTTCTGGGGTTATGACCAGGATTGGGGTCTGCGCGAATCGGACCGCGATCGCCTCGACGTGTTCGCGGAGGTCGTCGTCGCCGAGACCACCAACAGTGTCGCCGGCAACCGAAACGTTTCGACCGACCTCGCCGCTATTGGCCCAAGCATCGGCGGCCCAGCCGCCGAGGAACGCAACGACCAGTACTGCTGGGAGAGCAGCAATAGCTGCCCAACGAGGGATGCTAAACAGGGGACGCACGGCGACCGATAGTACGGGTCGCGCCGGCCTAGTTGATGTCGCCTAGGCGAAAGATCTGATGCTGAGTTTCTCGACAGTAACGATCGCGAGTTTGAGAACCTGCGGTGTTGAGTGTCACGATGCAGGAGCCGAGGCATCTATAGACGATGCAAACACAACCCAAGGAGAACTCATGAGTCGATTGTGCGAAGGCCGAATTGTTATTGTCACCGGTGCTGGTCGGGGCATTGGCCGCGAACACGCGCTGATGATGGCCGAACACGGAGCCAAGGTTGTGGTCAACGATCTCGGCGGCGAACGCGACGGCTCCGGAACCGATCAATCGCCCGCTGGTCAGGTCGTTGACGAGATCATCGCCATGGGCGGCGACGCCGTGGCCAACGGTGACGATGTGTCCGACTGGGAGGGCGCCCAACGCATGATCAATCAGGCCGTCGAGACCTTTGGCGACCTCCATGCGGTGGTCAACAATGCGGGCATATTGCGCGATCGCATGCTGGTCAACATGACTGAGGCCGAATGGGATGCCGTAATCAAGGTTCATCTGAAGGGCACGTTTGCTCCAGCCCGTTGGGCCGCGGCCTACTGGCGGGAAAAGGTAAAGGCAGGCGAACCCGTCGACGGTCGCATCATCAACACGACATCGGTTTCTGGAATCTACGGCAACCCTGGCCAAACCAACTACGGGGCGGCCAAGATGGGAATCGCCTCGTTCACCATCATTGCTGCGCGCGAGCTGGCCCGCTATGGCGTCACGGTCAACGCGATTGCTCCGGGTGCGCTGACCCGTATGACTGAAGACCTTGGCATGGGTGCCTTAGAAGGCGAAGACCGCGACCGTATGTCGCCGCGCTGGATTGCGCCCATCGCTACCTGGCTTGTATCTGAAGATTCCAAGGGTGTCACTGGCCGGGTTTTTGAGGCATCGGGCCGCACGTTTGCCGTCGCTGAGGGTTGGCATCGAGGCCCCACCGCCGACCCTGTCGACGACCCAACCGAGATCGGCCAGATCGCCAAGCGCCTCGTGGGCGAAGCCAGGCTCAACGCCAACATGGGCGGCGAAGACTTCGACGGCGGCCTAACTGTCACCGGCTAGCGGCTGCGGGCGACCGTTTCCCGGTGTCAGTAGTGGTCTGTGCTTAGCGAGCGGCGGCTAGCGGGCGGCGAGGGTGAAATCGCCTGAATCCGGGTCGATTTCGTACAGGTAGATCTCGGTTATGGAGCCGTCTAGTTCGGTCAGAAGGCAGTCGACCTCGCCTGATGTTGGTATGACGATTGAGTCGGCTCCGCAGTCGACGCTGCCATCAGGATACGCCACTGTGGTGGCATCGATGATGAGGCCTAGCGCAACCGATTCGACGGTTTCCAGAGCGCTGTTGGCGATGATGTTGGTGGTGTTGACGTTTACCTCGTCGTCACCTACCAGAACAACGAACTCGGCCGTCTCGCCGCTGTCGTTCGTGGCGGTGCACCCGAACTTGTCGCCTTCTTCTGGCTGATCGACGGCGTCGCAGGTGGCAACGAGTGTCCAACCGAGCGTGGGGCCCAGATCGTCTTCGATCACTTCGATGGCGGCGTCTTCTGCGGACTGCCCGCCGATGCTGAACGACACGTTTCCGCTACAAGATGCGACCAGCATCGCCATCGCTACTGCTAACCCAAGGCGTCCGTGAATTGAACTAAGAATCATGCAAGCTCAGAATAACGTCATCTCGTTGGGCTCAATGCCGCGCAGCGCATCGTAGTCGAGGGTCACGCAGCGAATGCCCCTTGACTCGGCCAGCACTCGTGCTTGGGGTTTGATCTCCTGAGCCGCGAACACGCCGCTGACTGGTCTCAAGTTGCCGTCGCGGTCGAGCCGCTCGAGGTAACGGGTCAGCTGTTCGACGCCATCGATCTCGCCCCGGCGTTTGATCTCGACGGCAACTGCACCACCAGCATCGTCGCGACACATAAGATCGACCGGCCCGATGTCGGTCGGGTATTCACGGCGCACCAGCGTCCAACCGTGGCCAAGGGTGGCCATGTCTCTGGCCAAGAGCTCTTGCAGGTGAGCCTCGACCCCGTCCTTTTGTAGACCAGGGTCGACACCGAGTTCGTGTTCGACGTCGGAGAAAACCTCGTGAATGGTTATGCGCAGTGACTCGCCTTTGGGGCTGGTAACGGTCCAACCTTCGTCGTCGATGACTAAGCGGTTGGGAGCGTTCATCCAGTTGAGCGGTTTGTAGGCCCCACCGTCGGCGTGGATAGCGACGCAGCCGTCGACCTTCACCATGATGAGCCTGGTGGCTTCTGGCAGATGGGCTTGAAGCCTGCCGTCGTAGTCGACGGTGCATCTGGCAATGACTAAACGCATCGATTACGAACCGTAGTCGACGCTGTACCAACGCTCGGGCCGCATCGAGTACATGACGCTGCCACCTTCGGAGTCGGCGGCGTAAGCCCGGCCACCCTCTTCGCCAAGGTAACGGATGGCCATCTTCTCTATCTCGCCTGGTTCGCTGTCGCGGACCTCGACAACGGGTCCCTCGACCATCACGTATTTGTATGGAAGCGCTTCTTGCTGTGCACACATCGAGAATCGGCCAGCAGCGTCGACGAGTTTGGCCTTGCGGCTGTCGGGGCTCGTGAGCACGACGACATCACCGCCCGGCTCATAGGAGTACCAGACCGGAACGGCAAGCGGCCCTCGCTCGCCGTCGGCTATTCCCATAACTCCGACGTGCATCTCGGCTAGGAACCCCTGGCGTTCGGTTTCGTTCATGGCTGCCATTAGGCACCCCCCATTCGTTTGACGATCAGTGCACGACGTTCGCGCAATTCGACCCACGTAAGCGAATCGACGTCTGCCTCGAGCCCAAGCGACGCCTTAACCCCTGTGAGGTCGATGGCATTTTCGTCGACGATCATGCCGCTGTCGGCGGCTATCTGGGCGCCGTGGTTCATGGCGAAGTGCATCGCTATCGACTGCACCTCGCCAAGCAAATCGATGTCGGGAGCTAGATGGCCGATCATGGACGATAAGAAGATCATGTTCTTGGTGAACAACATGAGTTCTTTGGGAAGTTTGGCGCCGTAGCCCAACATGGCTTTCACCAGCCTCTGCACTTCGAGCAACAGTTGTTCTTGGGACATGGTTGTTGGGTCAACCACAGCTTCCTCGAGGCCTAACTCGGCGATGACCGCGTCGATGTCTGCGTCGTGGGGAAGAGCGCCTAGGTCGCGCATGGCTTCCATTTGTGTGTGCAGGTCGTTGGCCATGGCGGCCATCATCAGTCGCAAGAATGCTCGGCGCTTGAACTCGTCGAGCCGCCCGGTGATACCGAAGTCGAGCAAGGCAATGCGGCCGTCGTCCTGAACAAAAAGATTGCCACCATGGAAGTCGCCGTGAAACACACCGTGCAAGGTTGCGCTCTCCAAAAACGCGACCATGACGTTATGAACCACGGCCTTGGTGTCGATACCGGCATCGTGCATTCCGGCGACATCGTCGAAGGTGTATCCACCTACTTTTTCCATCACCAACATGCGTGGGCTCACTAGGTCGGGGTGGGGCCGTGGCACAACCCAATCGTGTTGGTCGAGTTTGCGTAGCACGCGGGCCATGTCGAGGGAGTTTTCGGCTTCGAGGCGAAAGTCGAGTTCTTCGGTGATGGTCTCGGCGAACAACTCCACCAAAGCCGGAGGGTTTGCCAGCGCCGAAACCGGAATGCGTCCAACCAGAAACGGTGCCAGCCAAGACAGAACTCGGAGGTCGGCCCCGACTAGTTGGCCGACGGCCGAGCGCTGAACCTTAACTACCACTTCTTCGCCGGTGCGTAGTCTGGCTTCGTGTACCTGGGCGATCGATGCAGCCGCAATCGACGTTGGCGAGATCCAGTCGAATACGTCTTCGAGTGGTCGGCCGAGTTCGCTTCTCAAAGTGGCCTGAACAGATGTAAACGGCTCTGGCGTGACCTTGTCGCGGCACTTCTTCAGCTCGTTGACCAGCTCGTCGGGGAAGACGCCCTCGCCTGCGCTAATGATTTGGGCCAGCTTGATGTATGTGGGACCGAGGGCCTCGGAAGCCTTGCGCAGCCTCTTCGACAAGTCGGATTTCGATGCGGTTCCGCCCCGCCGCCGCGCCCCGAAGTACCAGCGAGCCACGCCTAGCCCGAGGTGTCGTGCAGTGACCAACAAGCGACCAACAGGCGGGAACTTTGGTGACCGCACAAGTTTGGGAACACTTTGCCTAGTGGTGAGCCGTACTTCGTCGAGGCCTGCGGTCCAGGACAGCTTCGATGGCTCGACTAACCAGGGAGGGGTATCGCTGAACGTTCCCTCGTCCCAATCGCCGACCCTGTTCGCGAGGGAATCTGTGGCCGGTCCGGAGTCGGGTTGCTGGTTTGCTGTCGGTCTGTCCTGTGGCGGGGAAGAACTCACCTCGCCAGTCTCGCAGCGAACGAGCTTTCATCCTCGACTCAACTTGACCTAGCCTCAGAACCGAGCAGTGACTTCTTTCACAGGCGCCGTCTGCGAGAGGTTGCTTCTTTGGGGGAGTCATGGTTGATCGTTGGGTAGTCGAAACAGTTCCGTCCACAAGGTTTCCTGTGTATACGCGGGCCAACGTTGGAGAGGTCTTTCCCGATCCGGTAACACCCCTATCGTTTTCTTCGGTATTCAAGAACGCCGAAGGGCTCCAGGGCGCTGAGACCGGGTTTCGCGACGGTTATGTGCGGATGGGAGCCTTCAGCCACGACGAACTCGATCCCGACAACCCTGTCTTTCTTGGTGTGTTCGGTGGTTACTGCTACCTGAATGCATCGGCGATGAGGTTGTTTGGTGCCAGGGCACCTGGCATGACCGCCCAGGACATCGACGACCAGTTCTTTGGAGCCCAACCGGGGATACCTCCATACGTCGAACGCGAAGGCGACCAAGACGAATCGAAGACTCAGAAAATCGGCGAGACGTTCCAGTGGGTGTTCGGTGTACAAGACCTCGACGATGTCCTCGCTGACAAAGCTGAGATGGAGCGACTTCGAACCGACCGGCCAGACCTCGCCGCGATGAGCTCGCGCGATCTGCTTGACCGAGCGACGGGTCTGTTCGATAGTCATTTTCGTTCGCTTTTTGGTCGACACTTGTTCATCACAGGCTTGGCGACGGTGCCAGTGTCGGTTCTTAGCGAGATATGTGCTGCTGTGGGCCGACCCGAGGATGCGTTGAGGTTAATCGCCGGGGTTGGCGGTGTGGACTCAGCCGCACCGTCAGCGGCGATGTGGGACCTTGGACGCATCATCGCGGGATCGGGTGAGCTCACGTCGATCTTCGACGAAGGCGTCGGTGGCTGTCTCGATCGAATCGCCAAACTGGCAACGAACAGCGCGGACGGCGCAGCGAGTGAGTTCACTGCCGGTTTCGATCAGTTCCTGTACAACTTCGGATCTCGCGGACCAAACGAGTGGGAGCCCAGCTGCGTAACCTGGGAAGTCGAACCTGAGCTCGCACTGGCAGCTATCGACCGGATGCGCCTATCGCCGGCATCGGCGGCGCCGTTAGGACATCAGGCCGAGTTGGCCGCCGACCGCGAACGAATTGGTGCCGAGATTGCCGCGATGCTCGAAGGCGACGCCGAGGCTCAAGGCCAGTTCGTTGCCGCGCTTGGAGCGGCCCGCGTATTCATGGCCGGTCGCGAACGCACCAAGTCCAACTGCGTTCGGCTGATTCAGGAAGCTCGTATGGCGCACTTTGAGTGGGCAGGGCGTTTCGTCGATGCCGGACACCTCGACCAGATCGCCGACTTCTCGATGCTCTACTTGCACGAGCTTCAGGACTTCGTCGACAACCCAGCAGCTTCGGCTCTCGGTGACACCATTCGTTCAAGGCGAGCCGACTACGAAGAGCTACGGCAACTGCAAGAACCGTTCATCGTGTTCGGCGATGTGGCGAGCCCTGCGACTTTCCCTAGGCGCGACGCTGTCGAGGTAGAACCCGTCGCAGCCGGCGACGTGTTGGCAGGTGTGGCCGGGTGTCCCGGCACTGCTCGGGGTCGAGCGCGGATAGTCACCGACAGCCATAACCCCATGGCCCTCGAACCTGGCGATGTGCTGGTGGCACCAATCACCGATCCATCGTGGACGCCGCTGTTCGTACCGGCCGCAGCAGTAATCGTCGACGTGGGCGCGCCGCTTAGTCACTCGATCATCGTAAGCCGCGAGCTTGGTATCCCGTGTGTCGTGTCGGTCACCGATGCCACTCGGCGCATTCCCGATGGAGCTCTCGTTGAAGTCAACGGCGGCACCGGTGAGGTGACGATTCTCGAACTGCCATAGAGCAGATGTGCCAGCTCTCTATTGGTCGGTGAAGTTTGGCTTTCGTTTTTCGGTTAGGGCTGCAACTCCCTCGCGGAAGTCGGCGCTGCCCGTCATCTCGTTAAGCCGCGTTCCGGCGTCTTCGACAGACTCGCCAACGTCGCGTAGTAGATCGAGAGCCATCTGCCGTTTTGTGGCCCTTACTGACTGCGGAGCAACCTCGGTGGCGAGCATCGCGGCGTAGTCGGCGACCGCGCCTCGAAGTTCGTCGGCAGGAACCACTGCGTTGAACAGCCCCCAGTCGGCGATCTCATCGGTTGTGAATTTGCGGCTTGACATCAATAGATCGGCAGCCCTCGTTGGCCCGATCAGTCGGGGCAACATCCAACTAAGGCCGTACTCGGCCGGCAAGCCGAGGCGCCCATGAGCAGTCGACATCGTGACGCCCTGCGCGCCAAACCGGAGATCGGCGAAGGCGACCACCGCGAGACCGACGCCCGCCGCGGCTCCGTTTACGCATGCGATGATTGGTGTCTCCATTGCGAGCTGGAACGCGAAGTCGGCATCGAAGGCCGTTGCCAATCCGTAACCAGGCTTGTCGATCTCGGGTGGGGTTCCTGGGTCATAGGAACCTCTGTCGGCATGTCCGCCCAACGCCTCGGAATCGCCACCTACGCAGAACGCGCGCCCGGCTCCGGTAATCACAATGACCCTTACGACGGGATCACCCTCGGCTATCGACAGCAGGTGTCTGTATTCGGTGTGCATCCGACCGGTCCACGCATTGTGCCGATGCGGCCTCGACAACGTGAGGGTAGCGACGTGGTGCGAAACTGAGTAGGTAGTCGTCTTTAGCTCGAGTTTGGGCTCGACGTTGCTCATGGACCTGTTAGCTGTCGATGACGTCGTGAATGGCGGTTAGGGCGTCAGCGGCAAATTCGGGCCGACAGAACAACAGGTCTGGGAGCCAAGGGTCGGCGTGGTTATAGGTGAGTTCGGCACCGTCGGCGCGGGTGGCGTGCAGGCCTGCCGCGATGGCCACCACGGCTGGGGCGCAGTTGTCCCATTCGTATTGGCCGCCGCTATGGGCGTAGATATCGGCGTGTCCCATAACTACCGCCATGGCCTTGGCTCCAGCCGATCCCATACCGATTAGTTCTGCGCCGAGCGCCTCGGCGATGATCATGGCTGCGGCCGGTGGGCGGCTGCGGCTGACGACGAGCCGAGGCGGGCCATCACTGCGAGGCGGCAGAACCGGTGCCGGTTCGGAGCCAAGGGTTAGATCCATTGCCGGGAGCGCGACTGCGCCAGCGGTCGGACGGCCGCCTTCGGTGAGCGCAACGTGCACAGCCCAGTCGTCGCGACCTCGTTCGCTGAACTCTCTGGTGCCGTCGAGCGGATCGACGATCCACACCCTGTTGTAGTCGAGACGTGCTCTGTCGTCGCTGCCTTCCTCCGATAACACCGCATCGTCTGGAAACGCTCTGGCGAGCTGATCCATGATGAACTCGTGGGCCCTGCGGTCGCCTTCATCTTTGATGGTTCTGGTATCGACCGAGAGCCTGAACAGTCGTTCGCGGGTCTCTAACAACAGCTGGCCGGCCTCTGTGGCGATTCGTGCTGCTTCGGTGTGATCTCTGGGGTCGGCCATTAGTTTTCCGTTCAGATCGGTTGTGTTGGGCGTTGTCGACGCTGTTTCTCGATAGAGCCTGTCGACCACAGAACACCACAATGGAGCCCAAGGTTGGTGCTCTCGAAGCTAACGGGCTCCCGAAACATGGTGTGATGGACAACTGTTATGCGACAGGAGTCGATTTGTGCTCTAGAGTTCTCGCCGACCAAACGACCGAACAACGATGTTTGGTTTTACCTGGATCCTGGAGGGATTTTTTTATGAGCAAGCGCAAGCTGCTACAGCTCTTTGCACTGCTCCTCACGTTCGGCCTTTTGGCCGCTGCGTGTGGTGATAGTGACGGAGACGAAACAACTGCAACTACTGCTGCCGAAGCTGGCGACGGAGATGTAGAGGAAACCACTACTACTGTCGAACTCGTCCAAGCCGAGGGCGGCCTTCTCGGTGCAATCATCGACCGCGGCACCCTTAACTGTGGTGTCTCGGGTTCTGCTGTTGCGTTCTCTGAAACTCAGCCAGACGGAAGCGTTGTTGGTTTCGATGCCGACTACTGCCGTGTTGTAGCCGCTGCCATTCTTGGCGACGCGACTGCAGTCAACTTCGTGTCACTTACCGCCGCTGAGCGCTTCACCGCTGTTCAGACCGGCGCTGTCGACGTGTTGATGCGTAATACCACTTGGACCCAAAGCCGTGACAGCGAAATCGGCATGGACTTTGGCCCAACCACCTATTACGACGGCCAGCAGTTCATGGGCCGCGCCGCCGACGGTTTCAGCACCAGCTCGACCATCAACGACATCGATGGTCTTACTTCGTGCACCAGCTCTGGTACCACCACCGAGAAGAACGTGGCTGACGCCGCTGACGCCGCTGGCATCACCGTCGAGCTTGGCGGACCATTCGAGGACTTCGATCAGGTCACACAGGCCTTCATCGATGGCACCTGCGATGTAATCACCACCGATGGCTCCGGCCTCGTTGGTCGTGCGGCTGTTAACCAGCCAAACGACTGGGTGATCTTCCCAGCGACGCCAATCTCGAAAGAGCCACTCGGCCCAACCTATGGCCAGAACGACTCGGCTTTCGCTGACGTTGTGAACTGGGCTGTGTACGCCACCATCATCGCTGATGAGAACGGTGTAAACATGGGCAATGCTGCCGATATGGCTGCGAACCCACCAACGGCCGAAATCGGTCGCCTGCTGGGCGGCGACGGTGAGCTTCAGTCTGGCATGGGCATTCCTGCCGATGCGTTCCTGCAGGTCATCAGTCAGGTCGGTAACTACGACGAGATCTACGTCCGCAGCCTTGGCCCCGTAGGCCTTGTCCGCGAGGGTTCGGCCAACGCTGGCTGGCTCGACGGTGGTCTCATCTACGCACCACCATCACGCTGATCCTTCCGGATCTAAGTCCGAACCGCTAGTCGGGTTCGGGCAGTGACTCGAGGGCTGGGAGCCCGCAAGCTCCCAGCCCTGCTGCCACTGCTATTCGCTAACAGCACCAACACACACTTGGGGGGATCAAGGGCGTGTCTGACACTTCTACTCTTGCGTCTACACAAAGCGCTAAACCACCGTGGTATCGCGACTCTGCAATCATAAAATGGTTCAGCCAGATAGCGGCTTTAGCCGTGGTTGTGGGCCTTGCGCTTTTTGTTGCTGTAGAAGCGAAGGCCAACCTCGATGCCAAAAACATCACCACCAGCTTCGATTTCTTGGAAATAAACCCAGGGTTCGACATCTCCGAAGGCATCGACAAGAACCCCAACACCGGCGGTCGGGCGCTCTGGGTCGGAATGGTGAACACCCTGCGGATGGCTACGGTTGGAATTGTCGTAGCTAGCGTTCTTGGAATTCTCATAGGAATTGCCAGATTGTCCGATAACTGGATGGTCCACCGGGCCGCTTCCACCTACATCGAAGCAATCCGGAACATTCCGGTAGTAGTGCAGATTCTCATCTACGCCGCCATCTTCGGCGGACTTGGTCGGCTTACACAGGACTCGGAGTTTCTGTGGGGGCTCGGAGCGATCTCGGCGAAGGGGTTGTCGCTGCCGCGGCTGTTTGCCGCCGATGGGTTCTACCAATGGATGGTGTTCATCATTATCGGCGCTGTCGTTGGTTGGTTTGTTCGCCAAAAACGCCAGGATCTACAGGACTCGACCGGAAAAATCACCTATCCGAACCTGTACTGGTTGGGCGTAATCGCCGCATTCGGCGCAGTTGGCTGGTTCATCCATTCGGTATTTTCATTCTTCGAACAAATCTTCGATGCGTTCGGCAATGCCTGGGACAGCATCCCGGTGTTTGTTATGCAGCTTCTGTTGGCTGCGCTTGTGGTTACCGCATCGGCGCGTTGGATCCGCAACTTTCTGGACTCCAAACGAACTCCAGCCGGCCTGGCCAAGCTGATCGACGACGACTACTTCCGAATAGTATTCTCTGCCTTAGGCGCGGTCATTGGCCTAGGTGTCATCTTCGTTGTTTGGCCAGGCCTGTCGAGCTGGATCGTCAACAGCGGAGCCGACTTCTGGCACTTCTTGGCCGACAAGTTCGACAATCGAACGGGCCAGCCTATCGATGGGATGATGCCAACAATCGAAGGCGAAGGAACCCTGCTCAGGTACGGGCCGCAGGGCCTGACCATGACAGTCTGGTTCGCGGCGCTCTTCGCGGGCGTCACGATTTATACGTCGGCTTTCATCGCCGAAATCGTTCGCGGCGGAATTTTGGCCGTACCGAAGGGTCAAACCGAAGCGGCTATGGCTGTTGGGCTCACCAGAGCTCAGGCCCTTCGCCAAGTCATCCTGCCTCAGGCGTTCAGGGTTAGCCTGCCGCCCTTGGGCAACCAGTACCTGAACCTAACCAAGAATACGTCACTTGGAATAGCTGTCGGATACGCAGACGTTGTGAACGTCGGTAGCACGGTTCTCAACCAAACCGGACAAGCACTGTCGGTCATCGTGATCTGGATGCTGTTCTATCTCGGCTGCTCCCTCACTATCTCGATCGTTGTCAACTGGTGGAACATACGGCTGAAGCTAGTGGAGCGTTGATATGAACACCATGACTACCACCACGGGCGACGAGGTCGAACCCGAACTCGCTAAGGCACCCGAAGAACCAAGCCTGCCGCCACTCGAGTGGGCCAAGGCCAATCTCTTCTCGTCGGCTGGCAATACTGTACTGACGCTTGTGTTCGCGCTGATGGGTGTCCTCGTCTTTCGAGGACTCGTAAACTTCGTCTTCGAAAACGCAGATCGCGACTGGGACGCCATCAGAGCCAACCTGCGACTGTTCTTCGTCTTTGCGTACCCGGTTTCGCAGTTCTCGCGGGTATGGGTCTCGTTGGGTTACATACTGGTTTTGGCGGGACTAACCGCCGGGTTGTGGCCAAGCGACAGCGCTATCTCGATCAAACGGTTGGCGTCTAAGTTCACGGTCTCGGGTGTGGTCATCTTTGTGGCGGCGTTAGTTGTCAAGGGGCCGCTCCAACGTGACGCCGAGGGCGCGCTCATCTTCACCGAGCAGTTCGAGGCAGTTCGTGGCTCTTGGGCCTCAGGGCTAGACACACGAATCTGGTGGTTTGTGATCGCCGCGGTGCTCATCAGCATCGGCGTTGGGCTCTGGTTCGGGTATGGCGAGCAGCGCCGGTACAAGTTCGTAAGCATGACCCGAATTGCCTACGTCTCGTTCGGCCTGGCCGTGTTGAGTCTTTGGGTGGTTCGCTGGGGTCACTTTGTTGGCTCCCCACAGCCTGGTGTTCCATACGCCGACCCTGACTCGCTAGTGGCCATGTCCACACGAGGACCATGGACGTCCATGTGGGTTGTTATGGGTATCGGGTTTCTTGCCGGTCGCTTGTTACACGATGGCTCGATCACAAAGCTGCTAAGGAAATTGGTAATCGCTTTTTGGGCCCTCGCTCCGTTCATCTTGTACTGGGTGATTCTGCGCGACCCAGCGCTCGACTACGGCTACGTATTCCGCGTCGACATACCCATGTATCTTGGCTTCGCTGTTGTCGGCGGTGCCATTCTCTATCTCCTCACCAAGCCCGATGCCGGCGAACTCGGACGACTCATAGCCATCGGCCTCGTCTTCATAGCCGTGATGACCTTCGTCGGAGGCTTCTTTGGCTGGTTTGCAATGCTTCAGAAGGCCCGCATCAGCTTCGTGGTGCTAGCAGCGTTTGGCCTGGCGGCACCTAACTTTGCTGGCCAGCGAAAGACCCGACTCGGGTATGTGTACTTGTGGGCCGGAGTTCTTGTCGTCTTGCATTACTTCATCACCATGATCAACGCCGCGTCGACACTCGAACTCTTGCGAAATGATTTCCTCGGTGGGTTCATGTTCTCGTTGTTCGCGGCAGCATTCGGGCTTATGTTCTCGTTCCCGCTTGGCGTGCTCCTGGCTCTGGCCCGCACGTCAACCCTGCCTATCTTCCGCATAATGGCCACCGTGTTCATCGAGGTCGTTCGCGGCATTCCGTTCATCACGGTGCTGTTCTTCTTCTCGATCATGTTGCCCCTGTTCCTTCCTCACGGGATGGAAGTAGTCGAGATTACGGGGGTAATCATTGGTCTGGTCTTGTTCTCTGCGGCCTACCTAGCCGAAAACGTTCGAGGCGGTCTGCAATCGGTCAGGAGAGGCCAGTACGAAGCGTCCGATGCCATGGGCCTCACAACATCGCAGCGCACCTCGCTGATTGTGCTACCGCAGGCGCTACAGGCCTCGATTCCACCCCTTGTAGGCCAGACTATTTCGACCTACAAAGAGACGTCGCTTTTCGCCATTATCGGCATCTTCGACTTCTTGCGTATCGCCGACAAGGTGATTCCGTCGCAGAGTACGCCGATCAACTTCATTGGTCACAAACGTGAAGGTCTTCTGTTTGTGTCGGTCATCTACTTTGTCGGGTCGTACGCAATGTCTAAGTATTCGCAGAAACTTGAGAAGAGATTGGGAGTTGGCGAGCGATGAGCGAAGCACCATCACTAGAGGGTTCTCTCCAAAAGGAGATGATCGTCTGCGAAGGCGTCGATAAGTGGTACGGCGACTTCCAAGCCCTAAAGGACATCACAGCAACAATCGCCGAACGTGAGGTTGTAGTTGTACTCGGACCCTCGGGTTCTGGTAAGTCGACGTGGATTCGATGCATCAACCGCCTCGAAGTTCACCAGGCCGGTCGAATTATTGTTGATGGGGTCGAACTAACCAACGACACTCGCAATATCGAGAAGATCCGCTCCGAAGTGGGCATGGTATTCCAACAGTTCAACCTGTTTCCGCACCTAACGGTTCTCGACAACATCACCCTTGCTCCGCGTTGGGTGCGTAAGCTTCCCAAACCAGAAGCCGAGGAGCGGGGCCGTCAGTTGCTCGAGCGAGTTGGCATCCCCGAACAAGCCGAGAAGTTCCCTGGCCAGTTGTCTGGTGGTCAGCAACAGCGTGTAGCTATCGCCAGGTCACTGGCCATGGATCCGCGGGTCATGTTGTTCGACGAACCAACGTCGGCTCTCGACCCCGAGATGATCAAAGAAGTTCTCGACGTCATGAAGGGTCTAGCCCGCGACGGCATGACCATGATTGTGGTCACCCACGAAATGGGCTTCGCCCGTGAAGTGGCCGACCGCATCATCTTCATGGAGAGCGGCGAGATCGTCGAAGTGGGCACGCCAGAACACTTCTTCACGAATCCGACTGAAGACCGCACAAAGTTGTTCTTGTCGCAGATCTTGTAGTCGATCGTTTGCCGTCGGTGGCGGTAGGTGGACGGCGGATTTGCTCCGGACCCATCGCTTCGCTCGGGCCCAAAGTCGCTCACCCACCGTCCACCTACCGCCACCTCCTCTCTCACTCGACCCCACACTGCGGCCCCTACACAACTTTGTGCGCTACGCACCTGCGGGACTGCTCGTCACCGAAGCTGTTGACCGGGGACTGACTTGACGTCTCTTGTTTCTGAGGTTGTTCGCAACAAGGCTCGCGCTGCGGTCGGTGACGGTAGGCGGACGGCCGGTTTGCTCCGGACCCATCGCTTCGCTCGGGACCAAAGTCGCCACCAACCATCCACCCCCCGTCTCCTCATCTCTCCTTCACCCGCCACCGCGCTCTTGTGATCATGCGGGTCACGAGATTCTTGTGCTTGAACATGCTGATGGGCGAGGGTGCCCTCGGCTTTATCGTTCTGACGCGGAGCGGGGGCGATGTTGTTGGAGCGGCTTGGTCCTTCGATGTTCGATCTCGGTGTTCCAATCGAGGGGCGTCATCGGATTCAGTGTGAGCCGGCCTCGCAGCTGTGGA
>CAZMUM010000023.1:0-81170 GCA_964569385.1 uncultured Acidimicrobiales bacterium | reverse complement strand
GGTTACCGACCAGGCAACGGCGGCGCACAGTCGGAGCCGACAAAAACTATGACACAAAACGGTTTGTGGCTGATGGACGTACTACCCGCCACGATGGTCATGGCGTGTCTCAGCGGATCCGTAAACGGGTCGAGGAACCGTTCGGTTGGATCAAAACCGTCGGCGCTGGCCGCAAAGTCCGCTACATCGGCCAAGAACGCAACCGGGCCTGGTTCAAAACCGAAGCCGCTGTGTACAACATCATCAGAATCTGCACCCTCGACGCCGCCAACAACCCATAAACCCGGCCGGCCCAACAACAGGCCCTCACCGGCCAAACCGGCCGACAAATAGTCGCCAACACCCCGCCAATCGTCACCCGCCGACACGAACCGCCGCTCAAACCCCGAATTTCATCACCCTGTTAGAGGCCGAGTCGGTAGTGGTGGTGCCGAGCACAGCGCTGAGCTGACGGGCTGCATCGTTGTCGAAGTTAACCAGTTCGTCGATTGCCGATTGCATCGATGCGTTGAGCAGGTTGTTTGCTCGTTGGACGACTCCCTCAGCGCAGAGCCGCTTGTGCTCGACCGTTGCCGCGTCATGATCGAGCGATGCAGCGTCTGGGGGACTCTTACTCAGCAGAACCGGCAACGTGAAGTGGCCGCGCTCGAGGTCGTAGAGAGGACTGAGCCCGGTCGACGGCTCTCCAGCAACGAATCGGTCGATGTCGGAGCCGATCGCGAAAGCCAATCCGAGATGACCGCCGACCTTGGCCAGGCGAGAGATGTTGGTTGCTGGTACCCCGGCGAGTATTCCGGCGATTCTAGTAGCGGTCGAAAACAGAGACCCGACGCTCAGACTCAGCGTCTCAAGGCGTTCGTCGACCGGAGTCACACGACCAATCGCGCCAAGCTCTCGCTGGCGACCCTCACACATCCATCCGATGGTGGTGGCTAGGTCTTTCGCAATCTCAGTTCCATGGGTGGACGCCAGCTCCGAGGCTCGGGCGATCAAAAAGTCGCCGGCGAGGATTGCCTCTAGGTCTCCCCAAGCTTTGTTGGCGGTGGGGGCTTGGTTTCGGGTCTGGGTCTTGTGAATGACATCGTCGTGGTAGCTAGTGCCAATGTGCGCGAGTTCAACCGCGATGGACACATCGACAACGTCGTCCTGAAGGACTCCGCCATCAGTTGGTTTGGCGATCAGCGAAGCCGCTACCGCGGCTCTGGCTCGATGGCGCGATGCCGGAACTGAGGTGAAGTACGCGGCTATCCGATCGAGGGAATCATCGCCAGACTCGAGCGATGCGCGGAGGTGTCTTTCGAGCTGGGTGTCGTCTCGAGCGGTGGCGGAACGCCAGCTCAGGAGGTTCGGAAAGCTCACTCGGCCAATTTATCGGCCTCGCAGCCAATACTCGACATTGGAATTCGACCGATGACCACGACGTTGTGAAGTTCACTGGCTCATCTCGGTCGATCTATGGTCGACAGGGGGAGTACGGTCGCCCCGAGGCGTCAACGGCAAGGGTGCGCAGGTACACTTGCCATTAACACCTCTGACGACAGTCATCATCATCTGGTTTCGGAAATCCCGCAATCCGGACCACACCAATGGAGGGTCTGTGTTCGAACGCTTCACTGACAGGGCTCGGCGAGTAGTAGTACTCGCCCAAGAAGAAGCCCGATTGCTCAACCACAACTACATCGGTACCGAGCACATTCTGCTCGGTCTCATTCACGAGGGCGAAGGTGTTGCCGCCAAAGCCCTTGAGTCGTTGGGCATCTCGCTTGAAGCCGTAAGAAGTCAAGTCGAAGAGATCATCGGCCAAGGGGGCTCTTCGCCTTCAGGCCATATTCCGTTCACCCCACGAGCCAAGAAGGTGCTCGAGCTTTCGTTGCGCGAGGCGCTTCAGCTTGGCCACAACTACATCGGCACCGAGCACATCTTGCTTGGGCTGATTCGTGAAGGCGAAGGCGTAGCAGCTCAGGTATTGGTCAAGCTTGGTGCCGACTTGTCACGCGTGCGCCAACAGGTCATTCAACTTCTGTCGGGATACTCAGGGCCAGCCACGTCTGGTCAATCTGGCAAGGAGCCAGCCGGTGCGTCCACCGGAAGTAACAGCGGCGACAGTTCGGGCCAGACTGGTTCTGTAGTTCTCGATCAGTTCGGTCGCAACCTCACCCAGGTCGCCCGCGAAAAAGGCCTCGACCCTGTCATTGGCCGCGATAAAGAAGCTGAGCGGGTAATGCAGGTTCTGTCCCGCCGCACCAAGAACAACCCGGTCCTTATCGGCGAACCTGGCGTCGGCAAGACGGCCATCGTCGAAGGACTGGCTCAAAAGATCGTCGCCGGCGATGTTCCCGAAACGCTCAAGAACAAACATCTGTATACCCTCGACCTTGGCGCCCTTGTGGCTGGTTCTCGATACCGCGGCGACTTCGAGGAGCGCCTCAAGAAGGTCCTCAAAGAGATCAAGACCCGGGGCGACATCATCTTGTTCATCGACGAGCTTCACACCCTCGTTGGCGCTGGTGCTGCCGAAGGGGCCATTGATGCGGCCTCAATCCTCAAGCCCATGTTGGCCAGAGGCGAGCTCCAAACTATTGGTGCTACCACTCTCGACGAGTATCGCAAACACCTCGAGAAGGACGCTGCTCTGGAGCGCCGGTTCCAGCCCATCAAGGTCGAACCGCCAACGGTGGCGCACACCATCGAGATTCTGAAGGGCCTTCGCGATCGTTACGAAGCCTTCCATCGCATAACCATCACCGATCAGGCGATTGTTGCCGCGGCCAACCTGGCCGATCGCTACATCGCTGATCGCCAGCTTCCCGACAAGGCCATCGACCTCATCGACGAGGCCGGCTCGCGCCTCAGCATCAAGCGCATGGAGACCCCGCCCGACTATCGCGAGATCGAAGAAAAGATCGCCGGAGTAGTCGAATCTAAGAAACAAGCCGTCGAAGACCAAGACTTCGAGCTTGCCGGGTCATTACGCGATGAAGAGAAGACCCTTCTTGAACAAAAGGGCGAACTCGAGTCCAAGATCAAAGCCGATGGCGTCGATCTCTTCGACGAAGTCGACGAGGAGTCCATCGCCGAGGTGCTCTCCATGTGGACCGGGATTCCGGTCTACAAGCTCACCGAAGAAGAAACCCAGAAACTTCTTCGCATGGAAGACGAGCTTCACAAACGGGTCATCGGCCAGGAGGACGCCGTTAAGGCCGTCAGCCAAGCCATTCGCCGAACTCGTGCCGGCCTGAAGGACCCCAAACGTCCTGGTGGCTCGTTTATCTTCCTAGGCCCGTCCGGGGTTGGCAAAACCGAGCTTGCCAAAACGCTCGCCGAGTTCTTGTTCGGCGACGAAGATTCCTTGCTCAGCCTCGACATGTCTGAGTACCAAGAAAAGCACACCGTCAGCCGCCTGGTGGGTTCGCCTCCTGGGTATGTCGGCTACGACGAGGGCGGCCAACTTACAGAGGCCGTCCGACGCAAGCCGTTCTCGGTCGTGCTGTTCGACGAGGTCGAAAAGGCCCACCCCGATGTCTTCAACACCTTGTTGCAGATCCTCGAAGAAGGTCGACTGACCGACTCTCAAGGCCGTTCTGTCGATTTCCGCAACACCGTGATCATCATGACATCCAACCTTGGTACCGCCGACCTCCGCAAGGTAAATGTTGGTTTCACCAAGGTCGACGAGTCTGTCAGCTACGAACGCATGAAGGAAACGGTCAACGACGCTCTTAAGGCCCACTTCCGGCCTGAGTTCCTCAACCGCATCGACGAGACCATCGTGTTCCACGAGTTGAGCATCGAGGAAGTCACCGAGATAGTCGATCTCCTTATCGCCCGTACGGCTAAGCAGCTCGAAGCTCAGGGACTTGGTCTCGAGCTAACCGACGCGGCCAAGCAATGGTTGGCCAAAACCGGTTACGACGCCACTCTTGGGGCGCGTCCGTTGCGTAGGGCAATTCAACGTCACGTCGAAGATGCGTTGTCAGAGAAAATCCTCTACAAGGAGTTCCACGCCGGCGAGATCATTATTGTCGACGTCGATGACGATGATTCCATCTCGTTTACCGCTATCGAAGGGTTCGAGCCACCTAAGGTCGAACTCGCCGACGCCGGAGCCGAGTAGCCAGCCCCTAACCCGAACTATCCGTTCCTGTTCAGCGGTGGTCGGTCGGGTTTCAGGTCGCACAAGAGTTGCCCGTCACTGGATCGCTCTTATTGGGGCGCTCCTAGTGCTAACGGGGTGTGAGGTCGGACTTAGCCTCGACATCGACCTCCGTTCCGACGGTACCTCGTTAGTCACATTCGTGGTTAAAGCCGATGCCGAGGTGATGGACGACGTTGATGTTGCTGCGCTTCGGCTCGACGACATCGCCGGACAGGGCTGGGCCGTGGTTGGTCCAGTCGTAGCCGACGACGGCTCAACCACTCTGACGCTCAGCGCCGACGTCGCCGACGTCGCCGACCTAGCTTCAGTGATCGAGAAACTCGACGACGGGCGATTTTTTTCCGTGGCCGAAGCTTCAGTGATCGCCTCGATTGGCACGACCGACTACGACCTCGTTGTCACCGTCGATCCAACGCTCTCCGCCGAGACCTTCAGTTCTGAAGCCATCGCCGATCTTCTCGACGGCGAGCCGTTCGGAATCACACTTTCCGACATCGAGCGGCGGGCTGGCCGCCCCCTCGACGAGACGATCTCAATCTCGGCAACAGTTCGAGCTCCGGGCAGCGGCGATGATGCCCGAGGCACGGTGCGGGTCACTCTCGCCGACGACGAAGTCGGAGTCGCGGCCGCCTCGTCACAGTTGGTCGACGACGACGTGTTCGCGGCGCGCGATGTGGCCGCCGTGGCTCGCGAAGACGTCGACAGTGCATGGAAACGCCTGGCCCGCTACTGGCTGGCAGCCGTAGTTGTGGCCGCCGCGGCCCTGTTGGTGACTCGCCGCCGCAAGCCAACACCGCAACTCCCCACCATTTAGCCCAAAAACCTCGAACCTGTGCCCAAAATCGCGGTCCACACCGCGATTTTGGGCACAGGTTGCGAGATCAGGGGGCGATGTGGGCTGGAGTGTCCCACCGATGAGGCAGACTTCTCCGATGGCTAAGAAGTCTGGTTTCATTTGCCGCAGTTGCGGTGCAAACGCACCCCAGTGGTCTGGGCAGTGCGCTACATGTCGCGAGTGGAACTCACTGGTCGATCACGAGGCGGCGCGCTCGGTCGCTCCGGGTGTACAGGCTGTTCCGCTCAGTGCGGTGCGCCAAGGCGGCGTCGACCCCCAACCGAGCGGCGTGCCGCAACTCGACCGGGTACTCGGCGGTGGGTGGGTCGACGGATCTGTGACCCTTGTGGGTGGCGAACCGGGCATCGGTAAGTCGACTCTGTTGCTTCAGGCTGCGGCTCAGGCCGCTCTTGGGGGCCGCCGCGCACTGTATGTGTCGGCCGAAGAATCGATCGAGCAGGTTCGCGACCGTGCCGAGCGTCTCGGCGCCATCCACGAGGGCGTGTTCATCACCGATGTCATCGAGGTGGGTGGCATCGCGTCTGAGATTGCCAGGCTCGAACCTCACTTCGTCGTGATCGACTCAATTCAGGCGGTTCACGACGAGGCCAACGACGGAACTCCTGGTTCAGTTACCCAGGTGCGCGAAAGTACCCAGGCTCTCATCCGCGCGGCGCGGTCGAGTGGTGCGGCGATCGCGCTGGTCGGGCAGGTAACCAAAGAAGGTTCGCTTGCCGGACCAAGAATGCTCGAGCACTTGGTCGACACCGTGCTCACTTTCGAGGGCGACCGCCATCATGCTCTGCGATTTCTCCGGGCGGTCAAACACCGGTTCGGGTCAACTCGTGCTCTCGGCGTGTTTGAGATGACGTCGCAAGGTATGGAGGGAGTCGACGATCCAAGTCGGTTGTTCTTGAGTGACCGGGCATCTGGAGTACCTGGCTCGGTGGTTGTACCCATCATCGACGGCAGCAGGCCGCTCCTGGTCGAGATTCAGGCACTGGTAAACGAGTCGGCGCTGCCATCGCCGCGTCGGGTTAGCCAAGGCTTCGACCCGAAACGTCTGGCCCTTGTGTTGGCCATTCTCGAGCGACGCGGTCATCTGGCCTTGGCCAAGTCCGACGTTTACGTATCGGTGGTTGGCGGGGTCAAGGCCACCGAACCGGGAGCCGATCTTGGCGTAGCGTTGGCTGTTGCCTCATCGATGCTCGGCTGCCCAGTGCCTGACCACATGGTGGCCTGCGGCGAACTCGGGCTTGGCGGCGAGATACGCCAGGTCGCCGACATGGACCGTCGTCTCGAGGAGGCAAAGCGCCTCGGATTCGAGTCCGCGTTAGTACCGGCTCGTTCGCCCAGTGCGCCAGATGGTCTGCGCGCTATTCGGTCGAGGCACCTTCTCGACGCACTCGACGAGGCCCTCACCGACGCCATGGTGCCAAGCGCCGATCGCTCAGTGGGAGCGTTGCGTTAGGGCCGCTCGATTCGTGATGAGATACGCGCGGTCGCGCTGTTCGAGCCAACCGAGCCGGATGAACGACGAGATGGCCTTGTTTACGCGCTCACGGCTCGCCCCAACCATTCTGGCCAACTCTTCTTGGGTGATCGGAAGATGAAACTCGTCGCGATCGCCAGCCAACTCGAGCAGGCGTTTCGCGGTGCGGCCCGCAACGTCGAGGAACATCGTGTCGGCGAGAGCATCGTCCATCGATCGAAGTCGGAGCGCCAACAGTTCGACGACCTGCCACAACAGCACCGGCCGCGTGTCGTAGAAGACGCGAAGTGGGCCGTAAGGAACCTCGAGCAGTTCGGAGCGTTCTAAGGCCTTGGCTTTGGCGCTTCGGTTGTGGCCATCGAACAATGGCATCTCGCCGATGAGGTCACCTCTTTCGATCAATGCCAGCACCGACTCGCGGCCGTCGACCGAGTCGCGGGTGATGGCAATGCGTCCTGAGGCCACGACGTAGAGATGGTCGGCCTCGTCGTGCTCGTGAAAGATGACGTCGTTGCGTTCGAGGTTGACCAGGGTTGCGTTGTCAACCAGTACGGTCATCTCGTCGGCGGTAAGCGACGAGAACATTTCCACTAATCCGAGCAGTTCCCTGACATCCATCACACCAATGATATCGGTCACACTGCGCCCCCGCCGATGAGCCGCGCGTTGGCGCCGATTGTGAGCAATGGGGTCAGGATTTGGGGCGGTTCTGCCGATGGAACGATGTTCGACTTATCCGGAGTTTGTTATGTCAGTGGAGATCACGCGTCTTTTGATCGTGCTCTTGCTTACCGCGGCCGGTCAGAAGAGTGGCCAGGCTCTCTCCCAGGCTGAGGTAGCCGAACTGTTGGGCGCAACGCTTGGCGCTGGAGCTGGTTATGTTGCTGGTGGCGTTGTTGGTCGTCGGCTTAGCGCCACGCTTGGCCGAATCGAGCAGGGTCAACTGCCATGGTCTGCCGCCGAGCTGATTTCTGGTGGCGTGTTCGGGTTCTTGAGCGGGCTACTCGGCGCTCTTGTGGGCGTCTCTGGTGTTGTCTTGCTGGGACTTCGTTGGGGAGCGCCTGTCTTTGGCGTTGCTACGTGGCTCGGTCTAGCTCTCGGAGTTCGTGTTGGTCTGCGTCGCAGCCGTGAGCTGTGGGAGCTGATCGGTCTCAGGCCGGCTGGCCTAAGTGCGAGCAGTCGACTCGGTGAGACGCCATCGGTTGGGGCGTCGTTGCTCGACACGAGTGTCGTCCTCGACCGGAGGCTGTTGAACGTGGTGCGCAGTGGGTTCCTCTACGGCGACCTGATTGTTCCAAGGTTCATACTCGAAGAGGTCCAGGGGCTTGCTGACGCCTCGGATCCGACCAAACGGCGCCGGGGGCGACGTGCGCTCGAACAGCTTGATGTGCTCGATAAGGAGAGCGGCGTCGCGATCCAGATCCTCGACGATGAGATCCCAGAAGTTCCCGAAATCGATGCCAAGTTGGTGGTCCTTGGGCGAAGGCTAGGTTTGCGCCTGGTAACCAACGACAGGCCGTTGGCCAAGGTTGCGGCCCTCCAGGGTGTTGCTTGTCTGAACATGGCCAGACTGGCCGAGACCCTTCGCGATCCCCTTGTGGTCGGGACCCAGATCACCCTCGAGATAGTCAAAGAAGGGTCTGAACGTGGCCAAGGTGTCGGCTTCACCGACGACGGCGACATGATCGTTGTCTCAGACGCGATCCAGTTCGTTGGTCAAGAAGTTGCCGTCGTGGTTGCTCATTCGGTGCCGACGGCTAGGGGAACGATGTACTTTGCGACTGTGGTTGGCACGCCAGACAAGACGAACCCCGAGCCAACGACCAGCTCGGCGCTGAAGCCGGCGTAAGTAGCCGAGCCCACCGCCCGCAGAACGGTGGCCTCGGGAAGGGCTTGAGCCGGCCGCGGATGACTGTCACGATTGTGCTGTGCCAGCACCCACCCAGCCTGCATCGGCCCGGCCCAGGGTTTGGACTGTCGTTGTGGCTGCTGGTCAGTCGACGCGATTTGGCCGACCCAAACTTCTCGAGGATCTCGCCGGCAAGCGGGTAGTTGACCACGCGGTTGAGGCCGCCGTCGCTGCGTCAGATGGTGTGACTGTGGTCAGTTCGCTGCCGGCGATAGCTGATGGACTCGACGTAGATTCGGTAGTGGCGGGTGGGACTACACGCAGCGAATCTGTCAGAGCTGGCCTGGCCACTATCCCCGCTGATGTTGAGTTCGTCTTGGTTCACGACGCGGCCAGACCGGGCGCTGGCGCCGACATCTTTGCCGCGGTCATAGCAGCCCTTCGAAACGGTGCCGATGCGGTTGTTCCGGCCATGGCGCTAGTCGACACCATCAAACGGGTCGATGGCGAAGTTGTGGTTGGCACTGTCGATCGGTCAAGTCTTGTGGCTGTCCAGACCCCTCAGGGGTTCGGGTTGTCCCAGTTGCGGGCCGCCCACGCTGCGGGTGGTGACGCAACCGATGATGCTGGCCTTATTGAGCTCGCCGGCGGCAAAGTGGTTACCGTTCTTGGAGACGCCAATAACTCTAAGATCACGACCGAGCATGATCTGGCTGTGGCCCGGGCGACTTGGTCCCTAGAGATCGGATCTGTTGAATGAGCTTGCGAATCGGCCATGGGTTCGACATACATCGCATTAGCGAAGACCTCGATCGACCTATGATCTTGGGCGGTGTGTGCTTTGACGGACTACCCGGGTTAGTGGGCCACTCCGATGCCGACGTATTGACCCACGCAGTGATCGATGCAGTCCTTGCGGCGTCTGGCCAAGGCGACATCGGACAGTTGTTTCCAGATACAGACCTTGAGAATTCTGGGGCAGATTCGATGGCGATGCTCAAGGTTGCCATGGAGCGCGTTCAAAATGCCGGCTGGCAAGTCGTGAACATCGACTGCACGGTCGTGGCCGACCGACCCAAGCTGGCGCCGCGGCGCCTAGAGATCGAAGAGTTACTCACGGCCGCGGTTGGTGCGCCGGTGACGGTGAAGGGCAAGACTACAGAGAACGTCGGGGCTCTTGGTCGTCAGGAGGCCGTCGTGTGTATGTCGGTAGCCCTGCTTGAGACAGCGCTGCTTGAGACTGGCCTGCTAAGTAGCGGGAATCGATGAGCGGGCAGAAGAAGTCTCGCCACAAGTCGGGTCCTGGGTCGCGAAGCGGTGCATCCAAGCCCGGACACCGTGGTGGCAAAGCAAGCGGTAGCCGAGGGTCCCAAGGACAACGCGGCGCGAGTCGGCGAGGACAGTCAGACGGTGGCAGATCCGGCGGGCGCCGATCCGCGTCGAAGGGCCAAGCGGGACCAAGTTCGACACCCAAGCGACGGAACCCAAATGAACTCGGCGGCGATCGAGTTGAGGGCCGCCAGGCGGTAGTCGAATTGCTCAGGGCCGGTCGGCGGCGAGTCTCGCGGCTTGTCGTGGCCGAAGAGGTCGATGATTCGTTTATCATCATGGAGATTCTTGACCTGGCTCGCGAGGATCGAATCGTCGTCGAACGTGTACCTCGCAAGAAGCTCGATGCAATGGCGCTCACCGACGCTCACCAGGGAGTGATGGCCGAGGCCAGTGCCCTGAAACCAGCCGAACTCGTAGAGCTACTGGTCAACGATGGGCGAGTTCCGTTTCTGTTGGTGCTAGATGGCATCACCGATCCAGGGAACCTTGGCGCCATTTTGCGCACCGCTGATGTAGCTGGTGTGACTGGGGTAGTTCTGCCGAGGCACCGCGCCGTGCGGATAACACCCTCGGCCGCAAAGTCGGCTGCAGGGGCGATTGAGTATTTGCCGATGGCGTTGGTCGGCGGTCTGCCGGCGGCTATCGACCAGTTGGCCAAAGCCGGCGTGTGGAGCTACGGGCTCGACGCGGGGGCGACGGAGTCGATCTTTTCGACTAGCGCCGACTTTGCAGCACCGACAGCGCTCGTACTGGGTGCTGAGGGCCAAGGATTGGGCCGACTCGTCGGCGAGCGCTGCGATCAGCTTGTCTCGATTCCGCAGACCGGCCATCTCGACTCGCTCAATGTCGCCAGTGCGGCCGCGATTGCGTGTTTTGAGGTAGTTAGACGACGTAGTTGACAAAGGGGACCGACTTCGAGCCGCTGGGGGCGTACCATCGGGGATTGCGCCCGAGTAGCTCAATGGCTAGAGCGCCGCTCTTGTAAAGCGGGGGTTGTGGGTTCGATTCCCACCTCGGGCTCGTACAACACACAGCAAACCGATCAACCAATCCAGTCCGACCAATAACCGAAGAGGCCAGTCGCAAACGATGTCGATGTCAGCTCGTGAAGTCGAACTAATCGAGTACGAAAGTTCTTGGTGGCAAGAGCCCGGTAACCGGGCCGACGTCATCGCAAGACGTTTTGGCCTTACCATCGATGAGTACCGCGACGTGATTGACGAGTTAATCGACACCGAAGCGGCGCTTTCTCACGATCCGTTGGTTGTCAGGCGTCTTCGACGCCAGCGAGACAACAAACGAATCCAACGAAGCGGGCAAAGAACAACCGGAGGAATCCGATCATGAGTGCTGGACGACACGCAGCGGGCGATGCTTCATTCGCCCGATCAGCTGGTGGAGCAATGACCCGAGGCATCGTCTTGATCGTCGTGGCCGTGCTGATTGGAATTCTTCTAATTCGCACCGCTGTCCCCGACTCGGGAGACATCGCCGGGGCCGGGCCCGCCGACACGACGACTCCCCCGGTCACTACCGCACCGACAGAGCCGTCCGACACGACGGCGGTCACTGCCGACACAACCGAGACCACCGTTGGTGACGGATCCACTCCGAGCTCGGTCGTGACCGACGACACAACCGAGACCACTGTTGGTGACGGATCCACTTCCACCACGAAGCCGGAGTTGGTATTCGAGCCTCGCGAGAACAATCTGGTGTCAGTGCAGGTCGCCAACACAACCACGACTGGCGGGGCGGCCGGCCGCCAGACCGATGCTTTCAAAGAAGGGGGCTACACCGTCAAGAAGGCCACCAACTGGACCGAGGGCGTTCTGAGCAAGACAAAGATTCACTACATTGATGGGTTCTTGCCTGAGGCCCGAGCCTTGGCCGTATTCGTTGGACTCGACCCCAACGACGACGTCTTCCAGATGCCAGCCACGCCAGAGGCCAAGATCGGCGAGTTCCAAGACCCGGACATCCTGGTGCTGCTGGGCTCCGACCTCGCCACATAGGTCGACGACAACCGATGCCTGACGGCTTAAGGGCCCGACTCGGGGCCGCCATTACCAATGTTGCGGTCTTCACTGACTTCGACGGAGTGCTAGCGCCTCTGGTCGATGATCCCTCCGATGCCCGTCCCGTCGCTGGTGCGGTGAACGCGTTGAAGGCTCTCCGCGACGGTGGCGCAACCGTGATGGTGGTGTCAGGACGACCCGTGGCGTTTCTGGCCGAACGGTTGGGCGACGCTGATCTCGATTTAGTCGGGTTATATGGCCTCGAACAACGGATCGACGGGGACTGCTCAACGCATCCCGAAGCGGCCCAGTGGAAGCCGGTAGTCGACAGAGTTGCCGACAGGGCACTGCGCGAGCTCCCCGACACGAGGGTCGAAGAAAAAGGCGTTTCTCTAACACTTCACTATCGCGAGGCTCCCGAGCGCAGCCAAAAGGTAGAAGCGTGGGCGAAGTCGGTAGCGATCGAATCGGGCCTCGAAATGAGGAGCGCCCGTCAAAGCGTCGAACTACATCCGCCGGTTCGGGTCGACAAGGGGACCTCGGTTCGAGACCACACTCCCGCATCGGCCTCGGCTGTTGTGTACTTCGGAGATGATGTAGGCGATCTTCCGGCCTTTGACGCCGTTCTCGAGGTTGCGGGTCAGCGACCTCACCTGCGGGTGTTGGTCACAAATGAACAAGTGCCCGCATCTTTGGCCGACGTTGCCGACGTCGAACTATCGTGTCCAATCGAGGTTGTGAGATTTCTCTCGGGCTGAACCCACTGAGCCTCGGCCTCTTAGACTTGGCCTATGAATCGGCTCGGATCGTCGCAGACTCGTCGAGTGGTTGCCGCGCCAGACAAATTCAGGGGCACCGCCACCGCCTCTGAAGTCGTCGAGGCTATCGCAGTGGCTGCGCTGGGAGCTGGCTGGAACACCATCAAGAAACCGCTCGCCGATGGGGGTGAGGGCTTGCTCGAAGCGCTCGGTGGACCGAATCGGAAATCCATGGTCACAGGACCCTTGGGAGATCCCGTCAGCGCGGCTTGGCGTTTTACTGGGTCGTTGGCAATCGTCGAGATGGCCAAGGCCTCTGGGCTCGAACTGGTCGGTGGCAAGGACGGCAATGACCCCTTATCAGCAAGCACCGCTGGCACCGGCGAACTCGTAACCGAAGCTGTCTACGCCGGAGCGAAAAGGATCGTCGTCGGCGTCGGCGGGTCGGCAACGACCGACGGAGGGCTTGGTGCAATTCGAGCCATGGAGCCACTAAGCCGATTTGGGCGCGTTGAGCTCGAAGTGGCTTGCGATGTTCGGCTCGGGTTTGTCGATGCTGCAACCCGGTTCGGCCCGCAGAAGGGTGCGACCCCAGCCGAGGTGAAGCTCTTGGAACGGCGCCTCATGAGGTTGGCCCAGGTGTATGAAGAGCAGTTCGGTGTCGATGTCTCGAACCTCCGGTTTGCGGGGGCGGCCGGGGGACTTGCTGGCGGCTTGGCGGCGGTCGGTGCGACGCTGCGGCCGGGGTTTGAGCTGGTGGCCGAAGAAGTCGAGTTAGCTGAAGCCATTGCCGATGCCGACCTAGTCGTAACTGGAGAGGGACTGCTTGATGACCAGTCGATGGAGGGCAAGGTCGTGGGGGGTGTTGTTGCTATGGCGGCTGAGGCCGGGGTTCCTGTGCTGGTCGTTGTGGGGGGTGTTGCCGAGGGTGGACATGCTCCCGAGGGGCTCGACGGAGTCGAGGTGGTCTCGCTAAGTGCCAGGTTTGGCGTCGAGGAAGCCATGGCTCGTCCATGCAGTCTTGTGTCTGAGGTTGTTGGCGACGCGATGGCAGGGTTGTGAGTGCTAAATCTCTTGGCTATCGAGGTTGCGAATCGGTCCGTGGACTGGTTTGCTATTAGCACTCTCGATGTGAGAGTGCTAACGGACTATCTGGTTGGTTAGCGCGAACCCCACGGTTCCGATTGTCGGCAACCGCGGACCCCCTTTGGAGTGAATACCAGTGGCGAAATTGATTGCGTTCGACGAAGAGGCCAGACGAGCTCTCGAATCGGGCATGAACCAGTTGGCTGATGCAGTTCGGGTCACGTTGGGTCCAAAGGGCCGCAACGTTGTGCTCGACAAGAAGTGGGGCGCTCCCACTATCACCAACGACGGTGTGTCCATTGCTAAAGACATCGAACTCGATGATCCGTTCGAGCGCCTTGGCGCCGAGCTGGTCAAAGAGGTCGCCAAGAAGACCGACGACGTTGCTGGCGATGGCACCACTACCGCCACCGTGCTTGCGTGGGCCATGGTCCGTGAGGGTCTTCGAAATGTCGCCGCTGGCGCCAACCCGATGAGTCTTAAAACCGGTATCGAAGCAGGCATTGATGCCGCAGTCGATGCCATTCGCGATTCGGCTCAAGATGTCTCCACCGACAAGGACCAGATCGCCAACGTGGCCTCCATCTCGTCGGCCGACGACGAGATCGGCCAGGTCATTTCCGATGCCATCGAAAAGGTCGGCAAAGACGGTGTAATCACTGTCGAAGAAGGTCAGACATTTGGTCTCGAAATGGACCTTGTCGAGGGCATGCGCTTCGACAAGGGTTACATCTCGCCCTACTTTGTCACCGATCCAGACAGCCAAGAGGCTGTCCTCGAAGACCCGTACATTCTCTTCATTGGCTCGAAGGTGTCGGCTGTGCGCGACATTGTTCCCGTGCTCGAGAAGGTCATGCAGAGCAGCAAGCCCCTACTTATCATTGCCGAAGATGTCGACGGTGAAGCTCTTGCCACTCTTGTGGTTAACAAGATTCGCGGCACGTTCCGCTCGGTGTCGGTTAAGGCCCCAGGGTTCGGCGATCGTCGTAAAGCGATGCTCCAGGACATGGCCATCCTCACCGGTGGTCAGGTCGTTACCGAAGATGTTGGTCTGAAGATCGAGAACGTCACCCTCGACCTGCTTGGTACTGCTCGTCGAGTCGTGATCACTAAGGACGAGACCACCATCATCGAGGGCGGCGGCGAGCAGATGGACGTCGAAGGTCGCGTTGCTCAGATCAAGAATGAGATCGACGCCACCGATTCCGACTACGACCGCGAGAAGCTCCAGGAGCGTCTTGCCAAGTTGTCTGGTGGTGTTGCTGTGCTCAAGGTCGGTGCTGCTACTGAGGTCGAGCTCAAAGAGAAGAAGCACCGTATCGAAGACGCGGTTAGCACCACTAAGGCTGCGCTCGAAGCCGGTGTGGTTGCCGGCGGTGGCGTTGCGCTGCTGCGTGCTCGCACTGCGGTCGACGCTGCCGGTGAGGCCCTGAACGGCGACGAAGCCACTGGCGCTCGTATTGTGTCTCGTGCTCTTTCTGTGCCGTTGCACCAGATCGCCGAGAACGCTGGTCTTGAGGGTGGCGTAATCGTCGACAAGGTGTCTCAGCTCGAAGGTAACTTTGGTCTTAATGCTGCTTCTGGCGAGTACGAAGACCTAGTCGAGTCTGGCGTTATCGATGCGGCTAAGGTCACGCTTTCAGCGTTGCAGAATGCCGGCTCGATCGCGGCCCTGTTCTTGACCACTGAGTGCGCCATTGTCGATGCCCCCTCCGACGGCGGCGGCGGCGGCATGCCCGGCGGGGGCATGGACGACTTCTAAGTCGTCCCAGAGGGTCTGACTGTTTCAAGGGCGCCTTTCGGGGCGTCCTTGTTGCGTTCGGGTGTGACCGAATTCATGGAAGCTCATCTGGACGGGACCCTTGCCGACTTGAGACACTGAGAGTCAATTCGTCTCACGGTCGTTCGCTGATCGGGGCCGAGAACAGGGTGTTTGTTTTATGATCGATGTTGAGCCTCGCCAAGAGATTTCTGATTGGGCCACTGAGTTCGATCACACCGACCCCGCGTATGCGGCGGCGGCGCCAGAAATCTGGGCCGACCTGCGGGGCCGTTGCCCTGTGGCTCATTCCGACGCATTTGATGGCACGTATCTGCCAACCCGACATGGCGATGTGCACGCCATCGCCAACGACACCGACAACTACTCGTCCAACGGTATCATCGTCACGCCTTGGCGCGACGATGTTGTCGGCGGTGTCGGGTTTGCTCCGCCGATCACCTCTGATCCGCCGTTTCACAGTGCCGCGAGACGTCTGTTGTTGCCTCCGTTCGGTCCTAAGGCCATCGCCGATCTCGAGCCGTGGACGCGGGAGTTCTGCGATTCTCTGATCGACGATTTACTGGCCAGCGATGCGACGGCTGCCGACGCCGCCACCCAGTACGCCCAACACATTCCGGTTCAAGTCATTGCCCATATGCTCGGTTTACCAGCCGAAGATGGCGACATATTTCGAGGCTTCATTCACCGCATTATCGAAACGCCAGGCCAGGGCGAGGAGATAGCGCCAGAAGATACCCTCGATGCTTATCTTCAGATCAAGATTGAGGAACACCGGGCCAACCCCGGGCGGGGCGACGACGCCGACCTCATCGATTATCTGATAGCGGCCGAGATCGACGGCGCGCCGCTTTCGGACGACCACATCTTCGGGTCGATTGCGCTACTCCTGATAGCGGGCATCGACACGACTTGGTCGTCTATTGGCGCGAGTCTTTGGCATTTGGCTCAGCATCCTGAGGATCGGCGACGGTTCATCGCCGAGCCAGAAGTCCGCCCGTTTGCGATCGAGGAGTTCTTGCGGCTGTATGCGCCGGTAACGATGGCTCGAATCGTTACCAACGATCACGATTTGGGTGGCTGCCCGGTCAAGGCCGATAACTGGATGTTGCTTCCGTTTCCAGCCGCCAACCGCGACCCCGATGTGTTCGAACGCGCCGACGAGTTCATCATTGATCGTCAGGAGAATCGCCACGCGGCGTTCGGTCTTGGAATTCATCGCTGTCTCGGGTCGAACCTGGCCAGAATGGAACTCTCGGTTGCTGTCGAGACTTGGTTGGACCGTATTCCCGAATTTTCTCTTGCCGACCCCGAGAGTGTTCGCTGGTCGACTGGCCAGATCCGCGGACCGCGGCTCTTGCCGCTCCTCCTTACACGCGCGGCTCCTTAGACTTGGCGATATGCGACGTACGGCCAAGGTGTTGGTCAGACACCATGCCGATGGGCGAACCGAACGGCGACCCGATGAGGTTGTTGTCGAGGAACCTCTTGAGATCCGTATCGACGATCAACTAGTCGCAACCACGATGCGCACTCCAGGGCACGATTTTGAGTTGGCTGTTGGTTTCGTGAATGCTGAGGGCCTGCTGCAAGGCACAAGCGTAACTTCGGTTCGGTACTGCGGAACCGGTTCAGCGGTCGAAACGGAATTCAACGTGGTATCGATCAAGACCGCGGGCGGTGGTCCGTTGCCCGTCCAGAGGCTTGCGACAGTGAGTTCGTCTTGTGGCATTTGCGGATCTGACCAACTCGAGGCACTAGCCGACCGGCTGCAGCCACTTAGCAATGTCGGTCCGTTTAGGGTGGATAGCCTTCACGCTGCGGTTGGCTCGATGGTCAGCGGGCAGGAGCTGTTCGATCGCACCGGCGGTGTCCATGCTGCTGCCCTTGTTTCGCGAGGGTCGGTGATGGTTGTTCGCGAGGACATTGGCCGCCACAACGCCGTCGACAAGCTCGTCGGCTGGTTGCTTCTCGATGGTGAGGAGGGCCCTTCGGAGCTTCTAGCCAATACCGCGGTGTTGGTGTCGTCGCGGGCAAGTTTCGATCTAGTGCAGAAGGTATGGGCTGCCGGAATCGGCACGCTTCTTGCTGTGGGGGCGCCGTCGGCGCTGGCGATCTCGACGGCTGAAGCGGCAGGCATGAACCTGGTGGCCTTTGTTCGCGATGGCTCATTTAACGTGTACACCGGATCCGTGAGCTAGCCGAGTTGTCAGCACTCGGTTGGTTCGTAGACTTGCCCCGTGAGCAGCGACGAGATTCCAATCGATCCCAACTATGTAACTACCGCCAACGGTTGGGGTGTCCTCCATCTGTTCGTAAAGGTGACCGCGGGGTCCGACGCAGCGGCGATCAGCAGCGCAGTTGCGGCTGCGGTTGGAGATGATCACCAGGTGGTTCCGTTTGCCGTGTTCGGCCACAAGGCCGACATCGGCTTTATGGCCCTCGGTCCTGATCTGTGGCGTTTGCGGGCCCTGCAAACTGGCCTCCAGAGCGCTGGGCTCGACGTTGTCGATAGTTATGTATCGATGACCGAAGTTTCGGAGTACGCGGCCGCGATGCCAGATGACATGAAGTCGCCGCGGCTGCATCCTCAGCTTCCACCTGAGGGCAAAGGCGCAATCTGTTTCTACCCGATGTCGAAGAAGCGGGTCGGCGAGGACAACTGGTTCACGCTCGAGTTCGAGCGCCGCAAAGAACTCATGTACGAACACGGGGCCTCTGGCCGAAACTTCAGAGGTCGAATCCTTCAGGTGATTACTGGCTCGACGGGTGTCGACGACTTCGAGTGGGGGGTCACCTTGTTTGCGGTACACCTCGACGACCTCAAAGAGGTGGTTTACACCATGCGTTACGACACCGCATCGGCCATATATGGCGAGTTCGGAGCCTTCTATACGGGGCTCGTCGCCGATCTCGAAACCGTGCTCGACCGGGCTGGAGTTAACTAGCTTCGGTTGGGGCTTGGGCGAAACCGGGGCGCGTTACATAGGCAAGTGCAGCTACGCCGGCTGCGGTACCGCCACCCATGACGAACGTTCGGCCACTGATATCTCCGTTGGCGAATGCAGCTAGCGCGCTGACCACGTCGATGGAATCGACAACGATGCCTTGGCGGTAGACCTCTTCTAGTTCGTCGTCAGATGCTTGATACAGCTGGTAGGCCATGATGGCGTCGCGCACCGCGAACAGGCGCATGATGTATGGCAATACATCGGGAATGTCCTTGACACCAAAGAGACGGCCAAGCAATCGTGGCGTCAGCATGCCTCCGACGCCGATGGCCAGGCGTACTCCAACGATCAGCCGGCGTTGTTTTGCAGTGTTCATCACGATGTCCTTCGATGTGTTTAGCCTGGCGGGCTCATTCTGCCTCCCGCAACGGTCACTTAGTGCAGTCGTTGCCAATAACCTCGGGGTCGGAGGTAAGAAATGAGCTACCGGGCACCGGTCGAAGATGTTGCGTTCGTCTTGAATCATCTGGTCGACCTCGTTGGTCTCGCATCGCTAGAAGGTTTCGACGAGATCGATACCGACACTGTCGAAGGACTATTGGGCGAGGCTGGACGATTCGTCGAAGAACAGTTGGCCCCACTCAACGGGCCCGCGGATCGCCAGGGCGTAGCTCTTGAAGGCGACCGTATTATCACGGCCGACGGTTTCGTTGAGGCCTATGCGATGTTTGTCGAAGCCGGATGGTGCGGAATCTCGTTTGATCAGGCTTATGGCGGCGGCGGACTTCCCAGCGTGCTCGGCTTAGCCGTCCAGGAGTTTGTCAACTCGGCCAATATGTCTTTTGCTCTGTGCCCGTTGTTGACCCAAGGTGCGGTCCACATGTTGGCCCAACATGCGAGCGAGGAGCAGAAGGAGGTATACCTCCACAAGCTCGTATCGGGCGAGTGGTCTGGCACCATGAACCTAACTGAACCCCACGCTGGCACCGATGTTGGTGCCCTCACCACCAAGGCTGTGCTCGCCGCTGATGGTTCGTACCGCATTAGCGGCACCAAGATCTTCATAACCTACGGCGACCATGAGATGACGGACAACATCGTGCACCTGGTGTTGGCCCGCACCCCCGATGCCCCGGCCGGTACCCGCGGAATTTCGTGCTTTATTGTTCCGAAGTTCCTCATCAACGACGACGGGTCTCTAGGTGCTAGGAACGACCTGAAGGTTGTGTCGATCGAACACAAGATCGGCATTCACGCATCGCCAACATGCGTCATGTCTTTCGGCGAGGGTGAGGGTGCTGTCGGATACCTGATCGGTGAAGAGAACCACGGCATGGGCTACATGTTCACAATGATGAATGCGGCTCGCCTGTCAGTTGGGGTTCAGGGCCTAGCAGTGGCCGAAGCGGCCATGCAGCGCGCTGTTCAGTACTCCAACGAACGACGTCAGGGCCGAGCAATTGGTGCCGATGAACCATCGTCGTTCATTGTTGAACACGCCAATGTCCGGCGAATGCTGATGACGATGCGTTCCAACGTCGAGGCCATGCGGGGAGTCATGTATCTGAACGGTGCCGCTCTCGATATCGCCAGTGCGGGCGGCTCCGAACAAGATCGCTCGGCGGCAGCCACTCGGGCTGCGCTGTTAACCCCGGTCTCTAAGGCTTGGGGAACCGACGTCGGCCTTGAGATGACTTCGGTCGGGATTCAGGTGCACGGTGGAATGGGATTCATCGAGGAGACCGGCGCGGCTCAGCTGTGGCGCGACGCTCGAATTCTGCCAATCTACGAAGGCACAAACGGGATACAAGCCCTCGATCTAGTGATGCGAAAGTTGCCACTCGATGGCGGCGAAGGAATCACGTCGCTGATGGCGGAAATGAACCGCACCTGTGCCCAACTGATTGGCGATCTGGCCCCCATCGGGGCGGCGCTTGACTCAGCAATTGCCGACGTTTCGACAGTTCTGAGTTGGTTCGCCGACCATGCGGCTGCTCCAAACGATCTGGCCGCTGGGGCCACTCCTTTCTTGGGATTGTTTGGCACGGTGGTTGGAGGTTGGGCGCTAGCGAGACAAGCGATAGCAGCGGCAAACATGCTCAACGGGCCCACTTCGGGGTCCGGTGTGTCGTCTCAGTTCTTGACCGACAAGATCAACACAGCGCGATTCTACGCGGAACAGATTCTTCCTTCGACGGCGGGCTTGGTTGGTCCCTCCACCAGCGGAGCCGACCTCATGTATGCAATCTCGGCCGATCGTCTTTGAGTAGCCCCGACGCCAGGCCTAATCCCGACACTGTTCTTCGAGATGTGGGGCGCGAGTTATGGTCGAGCATCGACATCGCCGTCGGGCCGTGGGTTGTGCGTGTTGTCGAACGCCTGCATCGAAGCTGGAACGGCGAATTCCCCGACACGGTTCGAGATGGCGCGCACCGGGCTGCCGACGAGGCCCGTGCCGCGGTGATGCCTCGACTACGTGTGTTGTTGGAGGCCGACGTCGATGAGCAGCGTTCGACTCCGCTTCAGCTGCTGCGCGATGTGGGGTCTTTCCCCACGGCGGCGTTACGAGAGGCGGGGTTGCCCGGGGTCGTACGCGATGCCGTCGATGAGCGGTTGTGGCCAGACGACGTTTATGCGATCGGGCCCGCAGCGTTGGCCGATGTCGACGTCAGCCTGCACACGATTAGTTTGGTGTGGGGTGCGGCAAAAGCGAAGGCTCATATCGCTCGTCACCAGGCGCACTCCTAGCAGCGCCAGGCCACCGAACCGACGCGTGGCTGTCGGTCTAGCGTCGTCGAGGGGCCTGTAGCGTGCCAGCATGACTGAGCCCGTTACTGCGCAAGAGCTTCTGGCGTGGGGAGAAGCACTGTCTGGTATTGCTCGTACTGGTCTTGGCTTCACTCAGAGCCTGTACGAACGCGAACGTTTCGAAGAAGTGCTGAAGATCGCCGCACAGATGCGCGCCGCGTCAGGCTCTGGTGTGGATCACCAGACCATCGCCGCCGAATGGATGACGTCGGTTGGTGTAGGTGTGGCTGGTTATGTCACTCCAAAGATCGCCGTCGGAGCGGTGGTCGGCAATGACGACGGCGAAATCTTGTTGGTGCAACGATCCGATTCTGGCCTCTGGTTGTATCCGACGGGCTGGGCCGACATTGGCTACTCAGCCGCCGAGGTAGCCCAAAAAGAAGTATTCGAAGAGACAGGCATAAAGTGCGAACCCGTTCGTTTGTTGAGCGTGCTCGATGGTTTACGGTTGGGGTTCACCGAAGTTCCGTTGTATTCGCTGGTGTTCTATTGCCGTGCCATCGGCGGCGACCTCACCCCGCATCCACTTGAGACCCAAGACGTCGGCTGGTTCGGACAGGGCGACCTGCCAACTCCGACCGCTAGCGCAGACCTTTGGGTCGACCAGGCATTTGCAGCCATAGCCGGTGACCACGTCGTTCCGTCGTTCGATCCACCTCGAAGCGCACCGTGGGAGTAGGCAGTACCCGATTGCTCCGGCTGCCGCCGCCTTCGCTTGGCTAAGACTGATCGCGGAGGAACTGCTCGAGATCTTCGATGAGGGCCTCGCCATCGACGTCTTCCATCGGCAAAGGTCGAGGTGTTTCGACCACTTCTGGCTCGTCGACCGATGCGAGCAGGATCTGCTGTGCATAGTCGGCTAACTCTTCGTCGTCGTCGAGAAGGTCGTCGATCTGACGCTCGTAGCGGCTGGCCGCATTCTTCAGATCGGCTGCGGTTAGTGCCAAATCGAGTACGGATGACAAGCGTTCGACCAAGGCGAGCGCGGCCTTAGGCGAAGTCGAGCTTGGCACATACGTAGGCACTGACGCCCACAAGGACATGGTGGGGATACCACCGCGTTGAAGCGCGTCTTGGAGCACCCCAACTATTCCGGTTGGGCCTGCGTAGGTTGATGGCCTGAGGTCGAGTTTGTCGGTGAGCGTTGCATCGGCGCTGACCCCAAAAACCGAGACCGGTTTAGCATGATGCACTTCGGCCAGGAGCGCTCCGAGGCTTATCGCCATTGTGACGTCGAGTCGAGTTGCGACATCGACTATTTGTTCACAAAACGTCCGCCACCGAAGCCGTGGTTCTGGACCAGCGAGAACTACAACGTCGCGGTCGCCCTGGGTCTCTAACAACGAAAACGAAACCTCTGGCCATTCGATACTGCGAGTGTTGCCTTCGCGAAGCCGAACCATCGGGCGATTCGAGCTGAAGTCGAAGAACGACTCGGGGTCAATGGTGGCCAACACGTCGGCGTCGTAACGATGGGCGACGTATTCGAGCGCTGTGCTGGCCGCATCGCCAGCGTCGTTCCAGCCCTCAAACGCGAGCACTAAGACCGGGTTTCGAAGTTCGGGCTGTGAGCGCCAGACCACATGATTCATTGAGCCCACGTTATCGGCGTGATCGCGAGACGCCTAACCTGTGAGACTCAACCACCGAACTATTGAGGCTGCCCCGATGTCAGGCGTCGAGATCATTGTCGAGACCGAGGTAACGACCGAACTGGTCGAAGCATTCGATCGTCTCATTCCACAACTCAGCCGCTCGTCTCCGCCCCCTGGCGAGGCTGGGCTTCAAGCCATCATCGACTCCAATGCGTGTCACCTGCTGTCCGCCAGGAACCAAGATGGCCGAGTCTTAGGATCCATGACCCTCGTGGTGTTTCCAATTCCTACGGGGGTTCGCGGCTGGATCGAAGATGTTGTTGTCGACGCGAGTGCTCGAGGCATGGGCGTTGGAGCAAAGTTGAACCTCGCGGCGATCGATCTGGGTGTCCGGCTTGGTGCCAAGACGATTGATCTGACGTCGCGCCCAAGCCGCGAGGCCGCCAACCGGTTGTACCAACGTCTCGGATTCGTCGAACGCGAAACCAACGTCTATCGCTACTCGCCTGAGGCTTAAGTGGCATCGCTCTACGAGATCGTCGGCGGTCGAGATTGGTTTGTCGATCTAATCGATCGGTTCTACGACGGCATCGAGTCTGACCCAATCGTACGGCCTCTCTATCCAGAGGACCTCACCGAGTCGCGTGCCCACATGGTCGGGTTCCTAGTTCAGTATTGGGGTGGTCCAGGCACCTACAGCGAACAACGAGGACACCCCAGGTTGCGAATGAGGCATGCGCCCTTCGCTATCGGGTTCGCCGAACGCAACGCTTGGCTATCGCACATGAATGCCGCTCTTGTGGGCGGCGGTCTTGACCCTGACGTCGAAGAACAGGTGGTCGCCTATTTCGACAACGCCGCAACCCACCTGATCAACACCCAATAGGAGCCATCGGCCGACTAGTCGACCGACTCGGGGTCTGTGAAGAACACGGTGATCAGTCCGAACGCGGCGATGAGTCCTCCGCCGACAGCGATCAACAGCCCAACCAGTCCGCTGACATCTGAACCGATCGCGTTATCGATCGACCACTCGCCGGGGCCAGTCGCCGCCAAGCCGCTTGCGACCGCGGCCAGCACGAACACATACTCCCAGCCTTCGCGGATGATGAAGAATCCGTTTTTCCGGTGACCGATGTACCCGGCCACAGCCATCACTCCGACGAACAGCGCGTTGACAAAGGGAAACCCGAACCCGATGGCAATCGCCAGACCGGCGCCAATTTCGCCATATGCCGCAAGCGATGCGTGGAGTTTGCCAGGGGTGAGTCCCTCAGCTTCGAACCAGCTCGCTACGCCATCGAGTCCGCCCCGAATCTTGGCCACCCCGTGAGCTGCTAACACCAGCCCAACGATCACCCGTATAACCAGTAATCCAAGGTTGACATCGTCCATCTAACGCTCCCTCTCCCTTGCAGACCCTAATCTTGGCAGAATCCGTCGCTTTCGGTGGGCTTGAGCCGCGTCATTTCTTGATGGGGCGGATCAGACCTTCCTGCATGGCGCTGGCGACGAGGATTCCGTCGGCGCTGTAGATCTCCCCACGGGCTAGGCCTCGACCTCCAGAAGTCGAGATTGGATGTTGGTCGAACAGCAGCCACTCGTCGGCGCGAAACGAGCGATGAAACCACATGGCGTGGTCGAGGCTGGCCATCATTACTTCTTCGCCCCACCCAAGGCCGTGAGGGCCGAGCGTGGTGTCGAGCAACGTTTGATCGCTCGCGTAGGCGGCCACACACTGATGAATGGCGAGGTCGTCTCCCAGGGCGCCGTCGGCCTTGAACCAGACTTGTAGGCGGTTCGTGACGGCGTGGGCCTGGCGCCGCTCGATCGGATGGAGATCTACGAAACGACTGTCGATAGGTCGAGGACGGTCGAACCATTCGCCCATTTGCGCCTTGAATGGCGCCATCCTGGTGGCGAAGTCCGGCAGCGATTCAGGTCCTGGGACTTTGGGCATTGTTACTTGGTGTTCGAAGCCGTCTTCGAGCTTGTGGAATGACGCCTGGAGGTTGAAGATGGCTCGACCGTGCTGGATGGCAACCACTCGTCGGGTCGCAAATGACCGGCCGTCCCGGATGCGGTCGACCTCGTACAAAATTGGGGCCTGCGGATCGCCAGCCCGCAGAAAGTAGGAGTGCAAGCTGTGTGCAGGCAGTGCGTTGTCGACGGTGCGGGTCGCCGCCATCAGGGCTTGTCCGGCAACTTGGCCACCGAAGACTCGTTGGCGGTTCTCATCTGGGCTCGTACCCCTAAAGATGTTCACCTCGATTGGTTCAAGTTCGAGTAGGCATACGAGCTCGTCGAGGGCGTTCACAACCTCATCGTATGGACTAGTCGGGCGCCGCGCCTACCTACGTGCCAGACTCGCCGCCCCTCAAGCTGGTGCGAGTGAGCCTCGGCGAGGGCGCGATGAAGCCGTAGACTTATGCCCCGTGTCTCTGCTAGATCTTCCCATGCGTCTTTGGCGCGTGCGAGCCCGCCTCGTCCGGTTTGCCGGCGTATCAGTAATTGGGGTGTTGCTTACTCAGATCTTGCTGCTGATACTGAAAGGCGGCCTCGATTGGAGCGGCGTCCAGGCCAACGTGGTGGCCACCGCGGTGTCATCGATACCAGTGTTCATGCTCAACCGCCGATGGGTCTGGAACAAACGCGGCGATCACTCGTTTGGTAAAGAAATGGCACCGTTCTGGGGTTACACGCTTGCCGGCCTGCTGGTTTCAACGGCTCTTGTGGCCGTGGCCGACGATGTATGGGGCACAACCTTGGCCGTCAGCCTCGCCAACCTTTCGGGTTGGGGAGTCCTCTGGATTGGCAAGTTCGTGCTGCTCGAACGAGTCCTCTTTCGCGACTCTGACACCGACACGGCACAAACCGAGTCGGCGTCTGCTTAGTGGGCCAATCCAATGACTGAGGAGATGCCCGCTGAGTTGGCTCGTGCGGCCAAAGCGGCTCGTGGCTTCATGCCAGTTGATGAAGGAATCGCGCTATACGAGACCGCCGCTGCTGTTGCCGTTGGCGACGGGCCCATCATCGAGATTGGCACCTATTGCGGCAAGTCGGCGGTTTACCTCGGTGCCGGGGCGAGGCTTTCAGGGTCGGTGGTTTACACCGTTGATCATCACCGCGGCTCAGAAGAAATGCAGATCGGATGGGAACACCACGACAACGAGTTGGTCGATGACGATGGCCGCATGGATTCGTTGCCTGTGTTCAGGCGTCTTATCGACCAATGTGGTCTCGCTGATGTTGTGATCGGCATCGTTGGCGATTCTGCCGTTGTCGGCCGCACCTGGACCACGATGGCCTCGATGGTGTTCATCGATGGCGGCCATGGCCCGATCCCTGCGCACGCCGATTACGACCTCTGGGCTCCCAAGGTGGCGATGGGTGCACTGCTCGCGATCCACGATGTGTTTCCCAATCCCGCCGATGGCGGCCGCCCTCCGTTTGAGATCTACGAACGCGCTATCGCCAGTGGCGAGTTCGAGCTTGTTCGAGTTGTAGGGTCGCTGCGGATCCTGCGAAGGATTAGCTAGTCAGGTCTGGCAAGCCCTCGCCGACGAATAGTCCGGCCGCTGCACCTTTACCGTCGATGGCGTCGGCTGCGAGGATCACCGCTGCGCTCGTGTATGTCGACCGTTCCTCGTCGGGGAAGTTGATGAGGCCTGGGTAGACGGTGCCGGTGTAGTAAGCGCCTTCGTCGTCGCGGAAGTCGAGGATCGACTCAAAGAGCCTGACCGCTTCGACAGTGTTGCCAACGTTGAGGTAGGCCATGGCGCACTCACAAGTTTCGGCCGCGGTGACCCATGGTTGATCCGAAACGCAGCGCACACCAAGATCGGGCATGACGAACGTGTCTCGTCCTTTGGCCAAGCGATCTACCGCCTTTTCGCCCGTCACGGCCCCGGCTAGCACTGGGTAGTACCAATCCATGGCCCACCGGTCTTTGGGTTCGAAGGCCTCTGGTGTGTCGGTTATGGCGTGACCGAGTTGAACGGCGGCGAACTCCCACACCGGACGTTCGTGGCCGACGGTCTCAGCGATCCGGATGGCGCACCGAAGCGAGTGGTAGATAGAAGACGAACCGGTCAGTAGTGCATAGGTCCATGGGGTTCCGTCGGCGTGACGAGCCCAGATTATTTCTCCCGTTGGCTTCTGCATCGTGAGAACGAAGTCGATAGCTCTCTGCACGACGGGCCACATGGTTTCGAGGAACCCACGGTCTTGGGTGATGAGCCAGTGGTGCCACACGCCCGCGGCGATATAGGCACAGACATTGGTATCGATCTTGTGATCCTTGATGCCATCGGCGACGTAGTAGTGGTGCCACCAGCCTTCGCTATCTTGGGCGTCGGCTAACCATTGGTAGCCAGCCTCGGCTTGTTTGGTAAGGCCAGCGACGCTGAGCGCCATGGCCGCCTCGGTATGATTCCACGGGTCGGCGTGACCGCCGTCGAACCAGAGAATCATGCCGTTCGGCAGTTGTTCGGCTGCGATGGTCTCGGCTGTAGCTGCGAGGTCGGTGGCGGTGATGAGATTCGATGACTCAGGCTGCATCGGCTACCTCGCTGGCGCTCGGGCGGCGGTCAGGTTTGACTGCGTAATGAACCACACTCTTGCCAATAAGAGGGTTCAGCACCTTGTCGGCTAGGCGCGTGATCTTCGGGGCCTTCACGATGTCCCAGGTGAGGAACCGGAGGTATTGCTTGACCAACGGGTTGTCGTTGTTGGTCGGCCCCACCGCACACTTGAGCCACCAGTACGGTGAATGAAGTGCATGCGCCTGGTGTGTGCCCCTGGTCTCGAAACCCTTGCTGGACAGAAGGTTGCGCATCTCTCGTTCGCGGTAGATACGTACGTGTCCACCTACCGCTATCGGGGCGTGATAGGCGTCGCTTAGTTTCCAACAAACCTGCTCGGGGAACCAAGCCGGAACCGTCACTGCGATGGTTCCTCCAGGTTTTAGAACTCGGAACAGTTCCATAGCGGCGGTGCTGTCGTCGGGTATGTGTTCCATAACTTCGGATGCGATGATGCGATCGAAGGAGTCGTCGGGGAAAGGCAACTTGAGGGCATCGCCGCGAGTGACTGTTCCGGTGCCGCCCTCGCCGCCGTAGCTGTTGTGGAGCTCGCCGGCTTCGTCCATGGCGTAGTAGGTCGCCATGCACTGTTTGAGTTCGGGGAGGCTGTAGTCGAACGCCACGATGGTGGCACCACGACGTAGCGCCTCATAGGCATGTCGACCTGCGCCGGCGCCCATGTCGAGGACTCGGTGGCCACTTTTGAGATCGAGGCGCTCGAAGTCGACGGTTAACATCAGCGTTCTTCCAGTAGAAGTCGGTATTGCTCAACGGTGCGAACAGCGGTGATACGCCACGAGAAGTTGTCGATGACGCGTCGGCGGCCGGCGGCGCCAAGCGTCTCCCGAAGTTCGGGGTGCCTGAGCACGTGGCCGACCTTGTCGACGAGGTCTGAGGCGTCGCCCGGGGTGACGTGAATCGCAGTTTCACCGTCGATACCGACGACTTCTGGGAGCGCTCCACCCGTTGAGGCAACCAGTGGCACGCCTGCCGACATGGCTTCGATGGCTGGAAGCGAGAACCCTTCGTACAGCGAGGGAACCACTGCTACCTGGGCCTCGTTGTACAGCTCAACGATGCGGCGATCTGACACACCCGAGACAAACTCAACAACATCGGCGAGGCCGAGATCTTTGATGGTTTGGGTGGCCCTGCTGTCGTACTTGGGGCGGCCAATCACGACAAGGTGCGCTTCTGGGATTTCGGTTCGGAGCTTGGCCAAGGCTTCCAGTAGGTAGGTGAGACCCTTCATGGCGATGTCGGCCGACGCCGTTGTCATGATCCGGCCTGGGACCGGCTTGATCTCGGGGATCGGAACAAACTGTTTGGGGTCGACGCCAACATGAACGATATGAAGCCGCTTGGGGTCGACGCCATGGCCGCTGACGATGTCATCGAAGGAGTTGGAAGACACGGTGATGATGCGGGTCAGCTTCTGAGCGACCTTCGACTGCATCGCGGTGAAGGCGTAGAAGCGGTTCTTGGTGAACGCCTTCCAACGAGTGGTGGCATGTTCTGTTTCGATCCGGCGATCGACGGTGATGGGGTGATGGATCGTGCCGAGCACCGGGATCATGTCGTCGATAGTGGCAATGCCAGTTCCGAGACACTGATTGTCGTGGACGAGGTCGTAGTGGTCGACTCGGTCTTTGAGGTATCGGGCTGCTCTCAAACTGAACGTGTATGGCTCGGCAAAGGTTGCAAGCGAGGTGATCAGGTACTCGAAGACGTCGATGCGATCGGTGTACTCGCTGAACTTCGGGAAGCGGAATGGGTCTGGGCTTCGATACAGATCGAGGCTGGGTAGTTTGGTGAGCGAAACCCCCTCGTCGAGATGCGGGTACGGCGGCCCGGAGATTACTTCGACTTGATGGCCGAGCTCGACGAGTTCGCGTGCCAAGTGACGAACATAGACACCTTGGCCACCGGTGTATGGATGGCCTCGATACGTCAACAGAGCAATGCGTAACGGCTTGTGATCTGCCATAGTCGCTTGCCTCCGGGTTAGATGTCGACAGCTGCGTTTGCTGTTGCGTCCCGGTGGGCCAGGGCGACCGTTGGGCGAAGCCATGTTACCGGCGGTTTAGTTAGGCTCCAAGATCTGGCCACGCCCCCCGAGCCACAGGGTACGATTTGGGTGATGCGAGCAGTTCTGCAACGGATGCGAAAGGCTCAGGTCGACGTCGGCGACGAGGTTGTTGGCCAGGTGGGCCCTGGATGGTGTGCGCTGGTCGGTGTTACCCATACCGATACCCACACCGAGGCGGTAAAGCTGGCCGACAAGATCGCGAATATGCGGTCGTTCGACGACGAGAGCGGTGTCATGAACTGCTCGGTTCTCGATGTCGGAGGCGAGGTGCTTGTGGTCAGTCAGTTCACCCTTTATGGCGATACGCGCAAAGGTCGAAGGCCAGGGTGGAGCGCCGCGGCTCCTGCCTCTGTGGCAGCGCCACTGGTTCAAGTAGTTATCGACCGGCTGACCGAGCTAGGGCTCGCTGTTTCGACTGGTCGATTTCAAGCCGCGATGGTCGTAAGTATCGTCAATGATGGCCCGGTGACGCTGCTGGTAGAGGTGGAAAACAAGGCGAGGTAGGGCCGCAGTTGAGTAGACGGTTAGGCCGCACTCTGGTTGGCTTGTGCCGTGATCGATCTTGATGGCTATGAAGCGGCTGGGCTATACCGACCCGATGAGGCGGTAGCCGCCGAAGTCAGGGGGATCATCACCCTGATTGAGGGTATGGGTTGGACACCGTCGGAGATAGTCGAGTCCCTGAGCTACGAACACCTCCTCGACCTGGTCGGTGACACCACCCTCAGCCCCAAGGCCGAGCTCAGCTTTATCGACGCTGCCAAGGATGTGGGTGTCGGAGTCGAAGAACTCGACGTAATCCGACGCACAGTTGGCCTGGTCAAGCGCCCGCTTGATGAACCGATGCTCTCGAAGGACGCGATCGAGGCTCTAGTTAGTCTCAGGCGTTCGACGATGATGTTCAGCGGCGACGAGGCCGACCACTTCACTAGGGTCCTCGGCTCGTCGCTTGGTCGTATTGCCGAAGCAGCGGTCTCGCTGTTCTTGATTGATGTCGAGGGGCCGTTGCGATCCTCGGGTGGCAACGACCTCGATGTTGTCAGAGAGAACCTGCGAGTGGCAGCGGAATTCGAGCGGGTGACCGATTCTTTGGGCCCGCTTCTGAGAATGCACCTCGACGATGCGATTGAGCGCAGTCGAATTTCGCGAGACCCCACCGACGATGCGCTGTTGTCGCGCCTAGCGGTCGGGTTCGTAGATCTTGTTGGGTTTACCGCGTACAGCGACGAAGTGACAGCAGAAGAACTCGGTCTCCTGGTCAGACGCTTTGAGGACACCGCGTATGACCTAGTGGCTGAGAACGGGGGAAGAGTTGTGAAACTGATTGGTGACGAGGTGATGTTTGTCGCTGCTGATGCTCACGCGGCGTGTGTGGTCGCAACGGAGTTGGTTGAGGCGTTCAAGGATTCGACGGTCACACCTCGTGGAGGGCTCGCGTACGGATCACTGGTGACGCGGGGCGGCGACTACTACGGCCCAATTGTCAACCTGGCGTCTCGAATTGGTGCCCTCGCCATTCCTTCGGAAATCCTGGTGACCATCGATGTAGCTGAGCGATCTAGCTTCGGCTTTGAGCCTGCTGGTCGGCGTCAGTTGAAGGGTTTTGCTGATCCGGTGACTTTGCTTTCGCTGAGCTGCTAACCCGGGTTTTGACGCTCATCGCTATGAGTAGGCCGATGGCGAGCAACGTGATTGGCAACTTCCCGGTCCGAGTGGGCCAGGTCTTGCCGTCACGTAACTGCACTTGGGCGGTCACGACCCGCTGTTCGGTTAGACCGGTCCGGTCGATGACGTCGCCATCGGGGTCGACAATGGCTGAGTATCCGGTGGTCGACGATTGCACGACCCAGCGTCCGGTTTCGACGGCCCGCAACTGGGCCGACGCCAACGTTTGTTCTGGCACGTGTGTGGTTCGGTACGACGACGCCAGAGTGGGGTTCACGACCAGCAACGCATCGGCTTGATCGACACCACTGCGGACCCTTTCACCGAAATAGATCTCGAACGAGATAGCGACCGCAACCGGTCCAAACGGTGTGTCGAGAGCACCTGGACCGGAGCCAGCTACCGCTTCGCGCGGAATCAACGAGAGGTCGGCGAAGCGGTCGACAAACGAGCGCAACGGTACATACTCGCCAAAGGGCACCAGGTGCACCTTTGAGTATTCGTCGACTATTTGGCCGTCGGGTCCGATGACAACAGCCAAGTTGTCGAAGGTGTTATCACCATCTGGCACGTTGTTGCGTTGCGTCACGCCGACAATAAAGGTGAGGTTGCGTTCGATTGCTAGTGCGCTCAACTCGAGCTGCTGACGACTGCCAGTGAAGTCTTCGTCGACAGTGACGGCCGATTCTGACCAGACCACCACCGCGCCGTCGGGTGCGTCTGCGGTTGCTTCGAGATGGCGTTCATAGACGCTGCCGAGGTCGCTGTTCACAGCGTTTGTGCCGAGTCGGCCACCGCCTTGCACGGTCGAGACGGTGATGGTGTCGACCACTGACCCTGCCGGAGCCACGTAGCCAGCGGCGACGACCAACAAGACGACTCCGAAAGCAACCCACGTCGGCCGTTCGAGCTTGCGCCTACCCGAAGCGATGGTCATGGCCGCATCACCAACGGCGGCGCCAAGCACCCCAAGGGCGGCGATGACCCCGAGCGCGCCGAACGCACGAGCGACGGGCATCAGTGGCCCATTGACCTGTCCTAAGGCCATATTTGCCATCGGCACTCCACCGAAGGGAAACACCCACGACCAGGCTTCACCGACCACTAGGGCGGCCGGTAGCAGAACCAGACCTGCGTGACGGCGGCCAAGCGCCTGACGGCGACTGACCACGGCAAAGGGTGCAGCCATGACAAGGGACAGGATCGGCACCGAGATCACGTACCCGGCCGGGGTCAGGTCGATCATCCAGACCAATCCGACCAGGTGATATCCGAACAGAAACAGCCAAGCTGTGAGCAACCGTCTACGCCAGGTGGCGAGATCGACCATCGAGTGATAGAGCCAGGCCAGTCCGGCTATGGCCAGCGGCCAAAACCCCCACGGTCCCAGAGCCAGTGCTGACAGCATTCCGGAACCTAGAAGGCCCGCTGATCGTAGGGCGGCTGGGTTCACGCGCTTGCGAGACGTTCGATAATTCGGGCCGCAGCTTCGTTTCCTTGCCTTATGCAGGCCGGTATCCCAACGCCGCGGTAGCTGGATCCGGTTAGCTCAACGCCAGGCAGATTGGACGAGAGATCGGACTCTGCAAGAGCGATGCGGTCGCTGTGGCCTGGTCGGTATTGAGGAAACGACAATGGCCATCGAGACACCCTCCATTCGAGAACTGGGCCCTCGATGTCGAGCAGCGCGGCTAGTTCGTTGGCTAACGATTCGACTAGTTCGTCGTCATCGAGTTGCATTGCCCGGTCGTCACCGAATCGTCCGGCCGACACTCGCATCACGATTCGATCGTCATTGTCTCCGGTCCAGTGAGGCCACTTGCGATGACCGAACGAGGCTGCGGTCATCAACATGTCTTCATCGGGTGCGACGAGCAGCCCTGATCCGTCGAGATCGTTGCCGATATCGCTTGACCTGAATGCCATGGTGACCAACGAAACCGATGCGTACTCGACGTCGGTAAGAATCCGGCTCGCGCTCGCGGCGTGAGGAGCTACCAGGGGCGCCGCAACTCGGGCCGGCGCGGCCAGAATCACTGCGTCGGCGTCGATCGGACCAGAGGGGGTAACGAGTCGGTAGCCGCCGTCGGGCCGGACTTCGATGGCCGTCACTTCGGAATTGGTCCGGATGTCGACGGCGGTCAACTCGGCGACGAGGCGGTCGACGAGCACGCTTACTCCACCCTGAAAACTGTAAAAGAGCGGCAGGTCTGTTGCTTCACGTTCTTTCTGTAGCGCCCGCAGTCCGCGGATCAGACTCCGGTGGTTACGGGCTACTTCGGCGATCTGTGGTGTTGCCAGCTGGGCGCTGAGGTTGAACGTGTCTGAGGCGCTGATGCTGCCAACGAGTGGGTCGACGAGTCGTTCGGCTACCTCGCGCCCCATCCGCCTGGTCACAAGGTCGCCAACTGATTCGTCTTCGCCGTCCCAGTTGTTGGGTTTGACGAGGTCGAGGCCGGCTCTGAGCAACCCCAAAGGCGACACGATTCCCGAGGTGACAACTTGGCGAAGTCGCGTGGGTACCCCAAGCATGAGCCCGTCGGGGAGGCGTCGCAGCTTTCCCCGGCTGACCACGAAGGCCCCCTTGGAGGATGGGCTGATGAAGTCGACATCGATGCCGAGTTCGCGGCAGAGATCGATTCCGTGTGGGACTCGAGCCAAGAACGCATCTGCGCCTTCGTCGATCATGACCCCACCAAACGGCGTGGTGGCGATCTTGCCACCAAGACGGTTTGAGGCTTCGACCAGCGTCACCCGACACGCAGCATCGGTGGCGCTGAGTCGGTAGGCGGCGGTGAGGCCTGAAATTCCGGCTCCAACTACTACGACATGAGGGGTGGTCATGGGTGCGGTCCCGCCGGCTGAGCTGTGGGAAGTTCGGCGACCTGGCCTTCGGCGTGAACCAACTCGACCACTTGTTGCAAAATATCGGGGTCGGTCTGGGGGAGCACGCCGTGGCCGAGGTTGAACACATGGCCGGGGTGGCCGCCATTGTCATTCAAAATGCTGCGTACTGCCTTCTCCACATGGGGCCATTGGGCCAGGCACACCGCGGGATCGAGGTTGCCTTGCAGGGCCACTCGATTCCCAGTTCGTTGGCGGGCGACGCTTAACGGAATGCGCCAATCGACACCCACGACGTCTGCACCGGAGTCGGCAAAGGCGGCGAGAAGTTCGCCCGTTCCAACGCCGAAGTGTGCGGTCGGCACGCCGAGTTCGGACACCTCGGCAATAACTCGTGTGCTGTGCGGCAGGACCATTGTGCGGTAGTCGGCTTCGTTTAGTGCTCCGGCCCAGCTGTCGAACAGTTGCACTGCGCTGGCGCCAGCTACTACTTGTGATCGCATGGAGGCAATGGCCAGGTCGGCCAGGCGGCCCATAAGGTCGTGCCATAGCGCTGGGTCGTTGAGCATCAGCGCCTTGGTCTTGGCATAGTCGCGGCTTGGTTTGCCCTCGATTAAGTACGACGCGACGGTGAACGGTGCTCCCGCGAATCCTATGAGCGGCACGTCGAGTTCTCCGGCCAGAATCTTGATGGTGTCGAGGACGTGGGCCGTGTCGGTTTCTGGATCGAGTGGCCGTAACCGGTCGAGATCGGCCCTGCGTTCAAAGGGGTTCTCGATTACAGGCCCGATGCCTGGTTTAACGTCGACACCGAAACCCACACATTCGGCGGGCACGACGATATCGCTGTACAGGATTGCGGCGTCGACCTTGTAGCGCCGGATCGGCTGAAGGGTGATCTCGGCTGCAAGTTCGGGGATACGGATGGTGTCGAGGATGCTTCCTTCGCGCCTGAGCTCGTGGTATTCGGGCAGACTGCGACCCGCTTGGCGCTGAAACCAAACAGGAACATGGGCGTGCATCTGTCCTCGACAGGCGCGTAGATACGCGCTGTCAGTGAGGCGATGCGATGGATGATCGGCGCGGAGATTCATCTGCCAACTCTGGTGGAGGACGCTGTCTACTAGCGGGCTTACTAACGGAACGCTATCGCTGCTTTGGTGCCCGATCACCGCGCAATTCGAGTTGGTGGAAGTTGATCGGGTTTTGCAGCGTTTCGAGACTAGATTTATTGATCCCCCTTATTTGGACAACTGCGTGAGCCAACACCCCGAAATGGCTGCCGAGCAGGCCTACATCAACCACGCTTATGTGTGTCTTGAGGCTGCTCGGGCGCGGGCTGTCAAGCTGAGATCAATGGTCGAGGTTGGCCGAGGGGGCACCACTCAGGCTCGTTATGAGCGTGACGTGATCGAAGAGCAGGTTGCCGGACGTTTGTCGCAACTCGAGCTTGGGTCGTCGTCGTTAATCTTTGGCCGTATCGACACTGTCGACGACGAACCATTCCACATTGGCCGCCTTGCTGTTGCCGACGAGCGCCAAGAGCCTGTGGTTGTGGACTGGCGAGCCCCGATTGCCGAGGGGTTCTATCGCGCCACTGGCCGCGATTCGATGGGTCTGTTTCGGCGGCGGCATTTTGTGAGCCGTGGCCAACAACTCATCGACATGGAAGATGAGCTGTTCGATCTGGATCGGCTCGATGACACCTATCAGGGTCATGGCGCGCTCATCGCGGCCCTCGAACAGAACCGCGATGGTCAGCTCCGCGACATTGTTGCGACAATTCAGGGCGAGCAGGACGAGATCATCCGCGACGATCTCAAGGGTGTCGTCATCGTCCAGGGGGGACCTGGCACTGGCAAGACGGTGGTGGCGCTGCATCGGGCCGCGTACCTGCTGTATACCTTCCGCTTTCCGTTGGAAGGCCAGGGTGTGCTGCTTCTTGGGCCAAATCGCCTATTCCTGCGGTACATCGAGCGAGTGCTGCCTTCGCTTGGTGAGGCTGGTGTTCACCTGTTGGTGTTGGCCGATCTGCTCACCGAGATGTTCCCCGGCACGTTTGTTCGTTTGGCCGATGCACCAGCCCAGGCTGCTATCAAGGGCAACATATCCATGGTTGAGGTGGTCAAGCGGGCCATCCGCGACCGTGAGCGGCGCCTTCGCGACGAAGTCGTTGTTCCTTATGGGGTAACGAGTTTGAGGGTTACGACCGAGCAGTCGGCTCGGATTGTGGCCGAAGCCAAGCGCCGTTTTCGCCATCACAATCGGGCCCGTCGATTCATCGAGGCCGAGTTCTTTCAGACGCTGGCTGGTAGCCATAGATCTCGGCCCGATGCCGGTGTTGTTCGTGATCGTTTGCGGTCGCATCCCCTCGTTCGCTCAGCGCTCGAGTGGATGTGGCCAGTTCTCACGCCGCATGAGCTCTTGCGCGATTTGTACGGCTCGAGGGCCCTTTTGAGGTCGGCACTGTCGTCTGGGTTGCCGTCTGGTGATCTCGACCATGGGGTCTCGGTGATGCGTCGAGAGCGTGGCGATGACGAGGCCGACTATGTGTGGAGCGATGCCGATGTTCCGGTTCTTGATGAGGCGCATTCGATTCTTGGCAGTCCGCCGCGCCGCCGCGATGTAGAGGAGATCCGAACCTATGGCCACATTGTTGTTGATGAGGCCCAGGATCACAGCCCGATGGCGCTGCGAATGTTGGCCCGCCGTTCATTGAACGGTTCGTTCACGATTGTTGGCGACATTGCCCAAGCAACTGCGCCGGGAGCTGCCGACGACTGGGACGACGTGCTTGGTCATCTGCCCTTGGGTTCGAGGCAACCTCGAGTTAAACACTTGTCGCTTAGCTATCGGATCCCGGCCCCGAACTTACGCGTTGCTTTGAGGGTGTTGGAGGCCGCAGCACCGCACATCTCACCACCGACCGCGGTGCGAGCCAAGGGCGAGTCTCCTCGATTTGTGGCTACTGAGTCATACCGAATTGGCGAGAAGGTCGCACAGTTGGTTCAACAGGAGTCGGCCACCCTCAATGGTGGCAGTGTTGCGGTGATTGTTCCCGAGTCGCTGATCGACGATGTTGACGATGCCCTCACCGATGTTGGTATCGAGTTCGGACGGGCCCGCAACGAGTCGCGCAATGCGACCGGCCAGCTGCACCCCCAAGTTGCGCTGGTGCCCGTGACCCTGGTGAAGGGTCTCGAGCTCGACGGGTCGATCGTTGTCGAACCAAGCCGGATCGTCGACGAAGAACCGCAGGGTTTGCGTGCCTTGTATGTGGCGCTGACCCGATCGACCAAACGACTCGTCGTTGTGTACTCAGAAGGACTGCCAGACTCCATGGCCTGATATCTAGGGGCGTCTCCGCTGATGCGGGTCGTTCGGACCATCGCCCTTTTGGGTAGATAACGGTGGTAATCCTGTTTGGGTCGGTTCCGATTGAGGGGTGGCCCTGGTGGCTTTTCGGATTGTTCTGTTGCGTTGGTTGGCAGTTTTGCTGTCGTTTGTGGTGTTGGTGTCGGGGTTTGCTGTGCCTTTGCCGGCGTCGGCCGAGGAGGCGGGGGCACCGGCTGAGCGGGGGGCTGTTGTTCCTGGTGGTCCGTCGGGGGTGTTTGTTCCGTCGTTGGTGAAGCCTGTTGATGGTTCTGCTGTGCGTGGGACCGGTATTGGTGACGTGTTGTCGTCACCTCAGCCTGAGCCGGTTCGTCCACCGCGTGAAGACACGGCTCTTCCGGTCCGTAATCCGCGTTCAGCTGGTGGCCGGGCGGTGGATCCTGTTTCGGATGTAGGCAGGAAGATTCCTGAAGTGTCGCGTGAAGCGGTGTTGAGCGCTGGTGGTCGTGTCGAGTTCGCTGGTTTGCCTGTCGCGGTGGAGGCTCGTGACGATGAGGTCGGTTCGGTGTCGGTGCGGGTTGTTGCGGGTGATGTGGGCGCGGGTCTTTCGGTGTTGGGTGTTGTGTTCGACATCTCGGTGGAGAAGCTTCCGCCGATCGCGAACCCCGGTGGTGGGGGGTCTCCGGTTGTGTTCGAGCTCGACTATTCGGGTCTTGGGATTCCTGCCGCGGGTGGTCTTGGCGGGCGTTTGAAGCTTTCGTACGCGTTTGATTGTGATGTGGTAGGTAACTGTGATCGTTGGCTTGAGCTAGACACCACAAACGATGTTGTTAATGGTGTGGTGCGGGCTGAGATTCCGTCACATCTGATCGCGGTCGAAGCACCGGTCCGTGGCGGCGACGGCGACGGCGAAGGGCAGCGGGTGTTTGCTTTGGCTGGTGGGGGCGGGTTTGTTGTTCCTGGGGCGGGTACTGGTGATCAGTTCGGCGATTCGGCGGCTTCGCAGATTGTTTCGTTGTCTTCGGGTCAGGTTGGTGTGCCGTCTGGTGCGGCTGAGGCGTCGTATTCGTTTCCGGTTCCCCCGGTGGGCGCTGGCCCTGCACCGTCGTTGGGTCTTTCGTATTCGTCGGCTGTGGCTGATGGCCGTCATGCTGGTGCGAACGGTCAGGACCAGTTCGGGACCGGCTGGGGCCTGGGCGTTGGAGCGATCTCTCGAGCCTACGCGAACTGTGGCGGGCCGATTCACGGGATCTCTGGTAATCGCTGTCTGGTTGACGGATCGGCTGGTGACCGGTTGGAGAACCTGTCGCTCACGCTCAACGGTGTCGGTTCGGCGCTTGTGTTGGAATCTTCAGCCGGGTCGACACACAACTTCCGGTTGCAGAACGACCCGAACTGGCAGGTCGAACTGGTCGAGAACTCCGAGGCGTGGGCTGACGGCATTGTGGATATGGCCGGTCGGCCCGGCGGGGGTTTCTGGCTTCTCAAAGACGACGGTTCCGTGTTCGCCTATGGCGGTGCGCCGTTCAACAACAACCCGACACTCCCGACCGGTGAAACAGCTGTAGCGATCGTCGCTAAACAGAACGGGTCTGGCTATTGGGTTGTCACTGATGCAGGTTCGCTGTTCGATAATGATCAGGCTGACGGGTCGATAACGCTTGGCGCAGGCCAAGAAATCGTGGACGCTTCGGCGTCTCAGGGGTCGGGTTATCGGGCTGTGGCCGATGACGGCCAGGTTTTCAACCTCGACGGCGCTACGACAAAGACGATCACAGTGACGCTGGGCGGCGCCCAGTCGGTGGTCGGTTTCGTGTCATCGTCTCAGGCTGACGGGTTCTGGCTCGTCACCAACGATGGAGAAGTCTTCGACTCCCAATCCGTGGCACATCACGGTGATGCTGTCGCCGACCCGAATATCGGTGCGATTGTCGATATTGCTTCGTCACCCGACGGGTCGGGATACTGGCTCCTCGGAGACGACGGCGGCGTGTTCACCTACGGTGCTGGCGTTCCGTTTCACGGGTCGGCGTTCTCATGGCTCAATAGTGCCCCTGTTGCGTTGGCTGAAGATCGCGAGGGCGGATATTGGGTGGCTCCTGATACCGGTCGGGTCAACGGGTTTGGTGGTGCCGACCCGGGTAACGCTACGGAACCGGATTTCTTTAGATCGCAGTGGACTGTTACGACCCCTGATGGGACGAAGTACCGGTTTGGTAGCTCGAACGAGCCAACATCGAACGCCCGTACCGAGTCGGTGCAGACCCATCCGGTTTATCTGCCCGGCGAGGGCTGTGTCGATGATCTTTGTGATCTCGGGTTCGTGTGGAACCTTGACGGGGTCGAAGATGTACACGGTAATGCGATCACCTATTTCTATGACCAGGCAAACAACTATTACCGGGCCCAGCTACCGGCCCAGGCTTTCAGTGACCTTCGCTACACTGCTGCGTCGGATCTGGTTCGTGTCGAGTACGGCTTTACAGCTGGTTCTGAGGATGACGTTGCGCCGTTTCGAGTGCATCTTGATTACGAGTACCGGTGTGCAGCAGCCAACGGGTGTACCGACCCCCAAGCCGCTATGCCTGATGTTCCGGCAGGTCTTGGTTGTGCTTTCGGTGTCAGCTGCACTGTTACAACTCCGTCGTTCTTTACGCGGCTGCGTCTGTCGCAGGTCACAACCGAAACCGTTAGCGTTGGCGGTACGGCTAGTCCGGTGAATCAGTGGGATCTTTCATACGCTTTTCCGGCTACAGGTGACCAGACGCCGTCGCGGTTGTGGTTGGACTCGATTTCCCAAACTGGACGTAACGGTCCGGGGCCAGACATCACGCTGCCATCGGTCACCTATGGGTTTGTTATGTTGGCTAACCGGATCAACGCGCCAGCGGCCGGTTACAACTCGACAATGCCCAGGCTTGCGAGCATCCTCAACGAATACGGCGGTTTGACAGAGTTCGTTTACTTCCAAGAACCAGCGTCGAAACCGCAGCACGCCAACCCGAACCAGCCGTGTTTCGCTGGCGACCCGAACCTCATACCGAACTTCGGTGGCTATATACGTCAGCCGTGTGACTATTTCCCGGCTTGGGCGCCAAACATCACCCAGGGCCTCCCGGGCGGGTTTGTTCTGTGGCACAAATACAAGGTCGAAACTTTGACCCTGTCATCGAATTTTGGCGCCACTCCAGCTCTCGATCCGTTCTACACCGACCAGGTCTTCGAGTACTCGTACTCGGCGCCGGTGTGGGCGTACAGCGACAACCCGACCTCATATGACCTGTGGGACGCCGGAGTCGACTGTAACGCTGATGGAAGCTGCAACCACTGGAACGACTTCCGCGGCCACACCACCGTCACAGTCACCGACGGAACCGGTAAAAACATCATCACCTCGTTCTCGGGGTTGGATGGTGACCCGATCAATGGGCAAGGCCCAACACCTCTAGCCGTGTCGATCAGCCCCGACGTTGGCGGAGGGAGCTTCGTCGACGAACCATGGCTAGCCGGGCGGCAGCTTGAAAGAGCGCGGCAATCTCTAGGCAGTGTCAACCAGGACCGGTCACAGACGCTTTATGGGGCAACTGTCACTGCTGGGAGCGGAGACGCTGCAGCTCGACGAGTTCATACCGATTCGAGCTCTTCGTTCTCCTATATTCAAGGTGGCGGGTTTGTTGAGTCGGCCGTCTCTTACGTGTATGACGCTAACGGCAACGAAACCCGCATGATCGGGCTTGGAGACCTGGCCGATGGCACTGACGACTACAATGTCAACAGCTCCTGGAGTACAGGCGACGTACTAGTGTTACTGCGCTCCACCCGGCGAGCAGGGGTCCTGTCAACAGGCGCGGTTGTCGAGGACGTCGAGTTCCAGTACGACAACGGGGGATGGGCGGCTTCGCCTGCCGGTGTAGCAAATCTCACTGGAGTTCGAACCCGCGTTGGTGGCATCAACCTGTTCAGAGGCTCGCTCACGTATGACAGTCGCGGTCGAGTCTTGTGGTCCGAGGATGGGCTGAGCAACCGCACGTCCTTTGCTTTCGAGTCGAGATACGGCCATACCAGCTCTGTGACAAACCCGCTAAGCCAAACGACCGCGTTTGTCACTGACCCTGGCTACGGGACCCAGCTTTCTGTGACTGACCCAGATGGTGACCTATCGACAACGAGCTTTGATTCCCTTGGCCGGCTGATCACTTCGAGGTCACCTGGTGCGCTGGAAGATGATCAAACAATCACCTACGTCCCGAACCCGAACCAAAACCTTCCAATGATCGTGGAGTCCGACGCCCTGCTCGAGACCGGAGTTCAGCGCCGTTCGTGGGAGTTTCTTGATGGGTTCGGCCGCACAATGCAGGCCCAACTTCATGTTGACGGCACAACTATGAACGTGACGACGTCCGTTCTCGGCGGCACTGGGCGAACGCAGCGAGCTTCAGCACCGTTCGCAGCGAGCCAGGCCGCGGGCCAAGCGGGGTTCTTTGTATTCGATTGGGCTGACGTCGAAAGCTCCTCGAAGTTTGCTTACGGTCCGAGAGGCAACGCCACCCTCACCGAGCTTGTAGGCCTCAACAATCTGGTCGACTCGTCCACCCAAACATCGATATCTGGGCGCACAACGACAGTAACGAACCCAGCTGGAGATCAGTGGTTGACAACCCTCGACGGGCAGGGTCGGGTCGAATCGATCGACGAGCCAACGGGCGGGGGCACTCAGACGTACAGCTATGACCCGGCCGGTCGCATGGTGTCAACTACTGATGATGCTGGAAACCAAACATCGATCACTTACAACATTGCGAGCCAACGACTCTCGATCGACGACCCCGACTCCGGAACTTGGCAGTACCAGTACGACGCAGTTGGCAACCTCAAACGTCAACAGGACGGCCTCGGGAACTGGACAGGTCTCGACTACGACGACCTAAGCAGGCTCACGCGCCGATACAAGTCCGACGCCGCTGGTAACAGCAACGGCGACCTAGCAACATTTGTGTGGGACCCGACCGGAACAAGCGGCGCGCTTGCGTCCTCCACGGCGTTCACCGCCGAAGGCAGCGTAACGATCACAAACAGCTACGACTCCAGAAACAGGCCAACACGCCAGACCTGGAATATTCCAGGGCTCCCCACGGGCTCAGCCTATTTGGCAAGTACTTTCACTGCTGGCGGGCTCCTCGACACGGTCGACTTGAACGGAACCGAAACTCTCGTCTACACCTACGACCTGCTCGGTCGACAAGCCAGCATTGATGGGGACATCGAGGCATACGCCTCCGACGCGTCCTATTCACCATCGGGCCGACTCCTCGGCGTGACCTCAGGTGCGACCGCCGGCCCGAACAGAGTCAACCGCACCTGGGGTTATGATCCGGCGACTCTGCGGGTGTCTTCGATTTCGGCGGGACTCGGTGGGAGTACGACTGACCTGGTCAACACGGGCTTTACTTTCGATGATCGTGGCAACGTGACTCGTGTTACCGATGTTGGGCAGGGTGAGGATCGTTGTTTCGGTTATGACGCGTTGAGTCGCCTGATGCGTGCCTATGCGTCGACTAATGGGTGTGACGGGACAGCGGACGTGGTTCCGGCTGGTAACGGTTTTGATAACCAGTGGGCCTATGACGCGATTGGGAATATCACGTCGGCTACCGGGGCTGGAACCCCTGGAGGGGCGTATTCTTATACGGGTTCGGGTGGTCCGCATGCGGTGAATACGGCTGGTTCAACCAGTCTCGTTTATGACGTTCAGGGGAATCTGACTTCTCGCACTGCGGGTGGCGATGCCGTGTTTTTCGGTTATGACTGGGACAACCGTCTTGTTACGGCTGGGACCACGGTTGGTGGTGATGAGACGGCTTCGTTTTTGTATGACGCGAACGGTGCCCGGGTTCGGCGTCGTGTCGAGAACGGCCCGGTTACTACTTTCTATATTGGCGGGGTTCATGAGATCGAGGTGACCGGCGATATCGCACCGGCCCAAACACCGACCCCGGCGACGCCGATCCCGAATTTGGCTGCTGGTGCTTCGGCTTTGTTGCTGGTTGGTGAAGATGCCCCGTTGACTGCTGCTGACCAGATGTTGCATGACCGGTTAACTGATCTCGGTTTCGCGGTGACAGATCTTGATGATGATGACATTGTGGTCGGGTCGATCACCGGGTTTGATGTGATCATGCTGTCGGCCACGATCGATGCCTCAGATTTGGGGACAACGTTTAAGACGTTGACGACACCGTTGATCAACATGAAACCGTTCGCGCAACAGTTCCAACTTGGGATGGTTGAAACGGAGGGCCTGGCGGCGCCGAGTGTCGATCTGGTGACTGTCACCGATCCTGGTTCTGTGTTGGCGGCCGGCTATTCAGGTACCCAGTTCCTGATGACTGACGAGCGGGCTGTCGGGTGGGGTTTGAAACCGGCCGGGTCTGATATGAAGGTGGTGGCTGTCACACCCGACGGCAAACCGTCGCTGTATTGGTACACGCCGGGCGACAACATGGCGACCGAGCTCGGGACAGTGAACACGGCACCGGCGTGTCGGGTCCAGTTCCCTGGCCACAAGACCGCGGCCGACGTGTACTCGCGGTTTGGTTGGGATCTGTTTGATCAGTCGGTGTGGTGGGCGGTCTCGTCTGCATGCACGTTCGCGCAACCACAACCAGAATCGACCACTACAGCGTTCTGTCAGACTGACACCCCGCCAGCCAGCCCAGGACTATCGAAGCATTGGGTTAGCGACATTCTTGTTGTCGGTGACACCGCATATGTGACCGGCAAGTTCAACCAGCTGATCGACGCTGACGGTGTCACTACACATGTTCGCGGCGGGTTGGGTGCCTGTGATCTGACAACGGGTGATGTGATCACGTCGTTCCCTGACTTCGATCTGGACGCCGAAGGCCTCACGTTGGCCACCGATGGCACCTGGCTATATGTAGGCGGCGCGTTCACTGAGATTGGTGGCAACACCAACCTGTCGTATCTGGCACGTATCAATCTGGCCACCAAGGCCCTTGACACAAGCTGGGATCCGAACCCGAATAAGAAGGTTTGGACGCTCGAGTTCAACAACTCGACCACCAAAATGTTTGTTGGCGGGAACTTTACGACGTTCGGACCTAACAACGACACAGTTGAACGCCTCGTAAAGATCAACCTGTCCGACGCATCACGGATCACCGGGTTCGCACCCAACTTCGACGGGTTCGCCCGTATCGGAAACGTATGGCGCAAAGGCGCCAAGCTATACATCGGCGGCGACTTCACAGCTGTAGCCGACTCGAACGCTGTGATGCAGCCCCGCACCGCTCTGGCTGCTGTTGACACCACAACAGGAGCTGTTGACACCACGTTTGTTGTCACCTCGTTAGATGATCACAACCCGCTAGAAGGCCCAGGTGCGCCAGAACCAGCTGTTGAGGCTGTGTTCGAACATGACGGCTCCATTTATGCTTGTGGTGACTGGTGGACGATCGATGGCCAAGGCCAAACCACCTACGACTACCCGGCAGGCAAATCGAACCAATACAACGTTGGCCGGTTCGACCCGACCACAGGAGCCGCCGATCGTGTCGCGGGCGCCGAAACGTACACGTCGTATCCTGATCCGTTCCCGGCGCCGGGTACCAGCGAAGCAGCCCAAGACGCATGGCCACGCACAACCGTCACGTTTACTGATCGGCCGTGGGGGCCGCGTAACGACGGCGGAGTAGCCGAATGTATCCCCGACCCGACTAGTGGTCTCATGTACGTCGCGGGTCACTGGGACTTTGTTACCGGACCTAACGGTTTCGCTGACACTCTGCCTATCGGCAAGATTATCGCTGTTGATCTTGGCACTGGAAGCATCATCAACACCTGGGATGCCCAAGCCAACAGCATTCGAGGCCTCGACGCCCTGGCTGTCATACCCGGCGAAGCAATACTGCTAGGCGGGGCGTTCACCCAAGCCGGAGGACAACCACTCGAAGGGCTCGCCAGATTCAACCTACTATCAGCCTCAGAACTCGACCCGCCCACGACCACAAACAGCCTCAACATCCTGTTCGTGGTCGGTGACGCGGGTGCGCTGGGTGTAGGTGATGCTGCGATCGAGGCGAGGCTTACAGGTCAGGGTTCAACAGTGACTGTTATTGATGACAACGCCCTCACTGCTGGTGACGGCGACGGTAAAGACGTCGTGCTTGTTTCGCAAAGCGTGTCATCAGGAGCCGTCGGGACCACACTCACAACAAGCGCCACGCCGATAGTGGTGTGGAAACCGTCGCTATATGACGACTTCGAACTCACCGCGGCAGGCGCTCACGGAACCACAACCGGCCAAACCGATATCGATATCGTCGACCCGGCCCACCTAATAGCGGCCGGGCTCACCGGGACCGTCAGTGTTTACACGGCAGCCAAGAAAACGACTTACGGAACCCCAGGACCCGCAGCCGCAATAGTGGCCGATACCGCAGGCGGGGCAACAACACCGGTCATATTCACATACGACAAGGGCGACCTACTTGCTTCGGGCAACAGCGCAGCCGGGCCAAGAGCAGGGTTCTACTTCGATACCAACGGACCAGCGGTAGCCACTACCGACGGCTGGGCCCTATTCGACGCCACACTCGGCTGGGCCAACGCCCAGACCGCGCCGGTTGTAACGCAGCGGTCCACGATCGTCTTCGCGGGCCAAACCATCGCCACCAGAACCGGCACCGGCGATATCACCTGGATCGTCACAGACCAACTTGGTTCGCCGACAGCCACAATATCGGCCACCGGCGGAACAGCGTCAGTCGGGCTCTACTACCCGTACGGCCAACCGCGCACCGGACCGACTGATGGCACTGGTCTTGGGTTCACTGGCCAACAAAGCGACCTCGAAACCGGCACCGGGCTCCTCTACTACAACGCCCGCTACTACGACCCTGCCATCGCAAAGTTCACACAACCAGACTCGATTGTGCCTGGGGCGGCTAACCCTCAGAACTTCAACCGGTATGCCTACGTCACCAACAACCCGGTCAGCTTTACCGACCCGACAGGTAACTGTGTAAACCCTGACGGCACGATCATGACCGGGTACGCCGAGTGCGACCCGCTCAACTACGAGGAGAACATCGAGACCGGGGAAGTCGAGCCAACAATATTCTTTTCGCAGTTCAACCCGACCCGCTTCGGTGCTCTCACCATATTTGACTACCACCTGATAGCTACTAGGTGGGCAGGCCTTGTTGGGGAAACTGGTCGATTCGCAGGAGACGACCCGAACAAAGACCTCCTCGGCGAGATCTTCCAAAGGTTCAATTGTCACGCGGAATACTGCGAGACAAGCTTTTCAATCAACCCAAACCACATCATCCTCCTCGCGTCCGTTCTTCCCATACTTGGTGAAGTCATCGATGGCATCGACTGCGCAAACGGATCCGAACTCGCATGCGCATCACTGTTCATCCCATACGGCTCAGGACGCGCCGCCAAAGTAGTCAACAACGCTCTAGACGCCCTAAGACGCGCCCCAACCGGGAAGCTTGACGATGTCGTACGACTCGCGTGCTCGTTCAGTGCTGAGACCGGGGTGTTGATGGCAGACGGAACTACGACGAAGTCGATCTCACAAATCGAAATCGGTGACTGGGTCCTGGCTGAAGACCCCGAAACCGGTGAACGCGGAGCCCGACAAGTCACCCGTTTGTGGGTGCACGAGGACACCCTCGTCGACCTCGAGATCAACGGCGTCGACGTCACTACGACAGAAGACCACCCGTTCTGGAACGCCACCGACACAGAGTGGCAACGCGCAGACGCGCTCGATGTCGGCGACTTCGTTGTGTCCGCCGATGGTGACCTCCTCGCCGTCGAAGGGATCGACTGGGCCTCTGCAACTACGGCGACCGCATACAACCTCACCATCAACGACCTCAACACCTACTACGTCGAAATCGGCGACGAACAAGTACTCGTCCACAACCAATGCGGCCCGAACCTCGGGAACCTGAAGAAGATGACGCCCTCCCAGGTTGAGAGGGGGCTCGGGATGACACCGCATGAGTTCAAGAACTCTCTTGACCTCGACGGACCGATCTCCCGTTTCGACATATACCGCGACGGTGCCGATGTCTACGTAGTCGAGAAGTCCACCGGTTTGGTTATCGAGACGGGGGAGGCGCTGAGATGACCGTTTCTTCCCCAACACGTCATGCAGCGTTGATTCTGGTATTCAGCAAGGGGCAGGAGCTCCTAATCGATGAGATCGAGGGACTCAGTGGTCTCGACAAGGCGAGTCGCCGGCTGGGGACTGAAGTGTGCATTCACAGCGGCCCACCAGATGGCGACGCTTGCGAAGTGCACCTAGAAAGGCTTTGGACCCGGGCTGCCGGGGCTATGGGCGAGCTTGAGACTTCCAGTTCCGCTTTGGCTTACTGCGCCCTTCAGATCGTGCAGTACATCGGATCGGGCGATCCGGTTGGCCCCGGAATTCCGGTTCCTGTTAAGTGGGTGAATGCGCTGGCTGCATTGGGCGGATGTCTGGACATCGATCAGTATGTGGTGGATGGCCCATCGCGCGGCTAGTTTGCACAGTTGCAGCCCTGCTTCTGGCAGTCGTCGCTTTCGGTCAGCCTGTGCTGGCCAAGTCTGTCGCACCTGAGGTTGGGCGCTGTTGTGTCTGACATTCCTCCTCTGGGAGATTCATCTTTCAATCACTGCAGTCTCGGCTGCTGCGCGGGGTGGTTCGCTCCTGGGCTCGTCGTTAGAGTTTTCGCGTTGGAGGCTTGTCGCGTGATTCCCGGTGGTGTCACCACAGGTGTCTCTTCGCCCTGAAACAATGGGCACTGTGACCACCCGACCCGCAGCCTCAGCACGCCTTCGCTGGCGCCCCTCCGCTGCGCTACAGGTTGCCCACAAACCCAGTTCAGATCGTCGGCCGGCCGCCGCGCTGCTAGCGGCCATCATCGCGTTGGTTGCCACGTCTGTATTCGCCGGGTCCGCGTCCGCTACCACCACACGGATCTCTGAAACTGCCGTCGCGCCCCAAACCATCGCTGATCAGACAGACATCGGGGCAGATTGGCCAGCGAGCCCAACAACTGTCGGGACTCAAACCCTCCCGAACTATGACCGAATGTCGGAGTGCTGTGTTGCCCCAACATCAGCACTCGACGACCTGGCACGGGCATGTTCGTTCTCGGCGGGCACGGAGGTGTTGATGGCTGAGGGGGCGACCAAGCCGATCTCACAGATCGAGATTGGTGACTGGGTGCTCGCGGAAGACCCCGAAACCGGCGATCGCGGAGCCCGACGAGTCACCAAGTTGTGGGTGCACGAGGACACCCTCGTCGACCTCGAGATCAACGGCGTCGACGTGACAATGACCGAAGATCATCCGTTCTGGAACGCCACCGATCTTGAGTGGCAACGAGCAGACGCCCTCGGCCCCGGCGACCTCGTCCCCACCGCCGACGGCGACCTGCTCGAAGTCGACGGCATCGACTGGACATCAACCACCACCGGAACCGCCTACAACCTCACCATCAACGACCTCAACACCTACTACGTCACAGTCGGCGACGAAGCCGTACTCGTCCACAACATTTGTCCGGATATCCCCGGTCGTCCGTTCACAGGTAAGGGTGCGCCGGAAGCTGCGTTTGCTCACTTGGAGAAGTTCAGCGGGTTGGATCCAAAGGTGGCGAGTAATCGCCTGCATGTCCTCAAGATCAAGAGCGGGCTCGGTCCAGCGGCTGATGTTGCTATCGGGCGAACCGGCGACGTTTACGACGCTGTATCCGGGGACCTGCTCGGAAACCTCACAGACCCAGGGCTCGGGACCAGTCGATGATCTCAGCTTCAAAGCACTCACGATATGATCAGCTCTTTGTAATCCTTCGTATCGACGAGTTCGCAGAAGGCCGAGCGATTGATGACTGCGTCTCGGCTGTATCGGTGTTTCGCACCTATGAGCAGGCGGTCAGCGAGGTCGAGCGGCTAGGAGACCTTCGCAGTGCCGACCGGTCTCGGTACATCGTGTTGACATCAAGGCTGAAGGGAGAGCCGTCATCCGGCGGATAAGTGGGATTCTTACGGCGCTGTTGTTTGCGGTTGCTGATTTGGGTCAGCCAGCGCTGGCCGAGTCGGTCGAGCGCGGGCTGGTCAGTTGCCACAACATCAGCACTCGACGACTGAGCGCGAGCGTGTTCGTTCTCGGCCGAGACAGAGGTGTTGATGGCTGACGGTACAACCAAACCAATCTCGCAGATCGTGGTTGGTGACTTGGTGCTAGCCGAGGACCCCGAAACCGGCGAACGCGGCGCCCATCAGGTCACAGCGCTTTGGGTGCACCCAGACGCCCTCGTGGATCTTGAAATCGACGGCGTCAATATCACTACGACGGAAGATCACCCGTTCTGGAACGCGACTGATTCCGAGTGGCAGCGAGCAGACGCCCTCGACCCCGGCGACCTCGTGCCCACCGCCGACAGCGACCTGCTCGAAGTCGACGGCATCGACTGGACATCGGCAACCGCCGGAACCGCCTACAACCTCACCATCCACGACCTCAACACCTACTACGTACAGGTTGGTGACGAAGAAGTACCCGTCCACAATACCTGCGATGCGCTGGGCCTTGGTTTCAAGATCGACTCTCGATCAGCCTCAGACGTCTTGGGTGGTGAAGTCGTTGAAACACCGACGGATACCTTGCTGCTAGCTGCTTTGGAAGAAGAAGTTGATCTAGAGAACTGCGCGGACCCCGGCGAGTTGTTTTCTGGTTAACCGCGTGCTGGCGGGCGGCCGTGACTGTGGCGCAGGCTCGTTCTACGGCGGGACTATGTCCACGATCGAACTCCCCGACGATATCGCTGCGGCTGCTCAGGCGGGGGGCACAACGGCTGCCGGGTTGATCGCCGAGCTCGTCGCCGATGCCGAGTCTGATGCGCTGGACGCGTTGATTGGGGTTGGAGCCTCAGGGCGAACTGGAGCCTTCGATGTCCACGCTGGGCGGGTTCGGATCGCTGCCCGTCATAGCGCTGACACGATCTGAGCCGGGACGAGGCCGGGCTGTGTTGTTGGTTGATACCGTGTGTTCCTCTCGGCCGCCGATCGCCTGATCGACACTTACAACGATCTTGGTCTCGGCCTCGTTGATGCCAGCCTTGTGGCCACAGCCAAACAATTGAACCTCGCCGCGATCGCGACCGCGTTTCTACCAACCACCTCGACTGGGACGACGACACCCAACAATTCCTCGACACTGCTCTTGGAGATGGGGCTGTGATGTCGAGAGAAGAGCTGCTAGCTGGTTTGAAACAAGAAGTTGATCTCAAGAACCGCCCGCACCCCCGGCGAAGATCCCCAGTGACGGCGCCAGCGGCTCGTTCTACACTGGTTGATGTGTCGATCACTGTTGAAGTTCCTGAACCCTTCGCTGGCCGTCTGGCTGCTGAAGCTGCCCGCCGGGGTCGTCGGCCTGAAGATCTTGTGGTCGAGGCGATCGAGGGCCGTTACAGCGACACCGAACCCGTCGACACCACCTCTGAGGCCCACGATGCGCTCGAAGCGTTCATTGGCTGCGGAGATTCCGGTGACCCGGACTGGGCCAGCGGAGACATCAAGGAGCTACGCCGCGAAGCCGCCACGCGCAAACTCGCCAACGGTGTCTGAATCTTGTTGCTGATCGACACCAACATCTGGCTTATCGCAGCCGATCAACGCTCAACACGCCACCGCGAGATTACCGACCTGCTCACCGGACAGGCCTGGGCTTCGCCCACCCCAGTCATCGCGGAGTCTGCTTGGTTGATTCTCGACCGTCTCGGCACCGGACCCCATCAACGATTCCTTCGCCTCGTTACCGCTGGTCAACTCGAAGCGATCGAACTCACCCCCGATGACTGGAACCGCTGCGTCGAGCTCACCGACACCTACAACGATCTCCGACTCGACTTTGTTGACGCCAGCCTCATCGCTATCGCCGAACGACTCAATCAAACCAGCATCGCCACCCTCAACCACCGAGACTTCACCGTTGTGCGACCCAACCACACCGACGCGTTCGAACTCGTCCCAGGATCTTCCTGAAGCCCGAACAGACGAGTCACACAGCCACGCTGAACGCCACCTCCCGGACTGTTCGGTCATCTGCTGTGCCGCCTCCCATGGCCAACGTGACGAGCGGGAGGAGAAGGGTTCACACCGAATCTCCCAAGCATCCGGGTTCCTCCCAGACAGCTACCAGGCGCCTCCCGAAGCAGGCCCACCAGGACCTGCGGAAGCTCCTGTTCCACCTCTGGGAGAGTCATCTATGAGCCACTCCAGATTCGGGAACCTGAGATGCCCGGTTCGCTCGTCGTGCTCGCCATCGCGACACCAGCGTCCGCGGCAACGCGACCGAATCCTGGAACCGCCGTCGCGGCCCAAAGCCTCGCTGATCAGACAGACATCGGGGCTGAGCAGCCCGCGACCCCAACAACCGTCGGGGCTGATGAGGCCGTTGTTCGACCGAGCGGTGAGGTCGATGACTGTTGCAGTGATCGATGTAGCCGATGACGAGGTGGTCGAGCTGTGGGCGGCTCCAGATGATGGTGCGGTCGAGGAGTTCGCCTCAGATCGACTCCGATCCAGCGCTCAGCGAACGCGTTAGCGACCGGGGTCCGGATGGGGGTCTTGAGAATCTTGAAGCCTTCCGTTCGGAAATCTGGTCGAAGGCGTCGATGAACTGACTACTGCGATCGTCAGACGAGTGCTCGTGCGCCTTCGAGCTGGTCGGGTGGTTCAAAGAGGTTGCGGGCAGCTTGGGTGGTCCACGCGCCGGTCGGGTTCGCGGTGAGGCCGGCGAAGAACGTTCGGCTGGTCTCGACATGGACGAAGAACAGGTGGGAATGTCAACATGCCCACCCGCCCCGCCCCAGCGGGATTGCCCCACCTCTGGCAAGATCCATGGATGCGGATTGTTTCGTTGAACGCTTGGGGTGGCGCGATGTTCGACGCGTTTGCGCCCTGGCTACCAGGCTGCGGGGCCGATGTCGTCTGTTTACAAGAGGTGACTCGAACACCGGGAATCGAAGGCTGGACGAAGTTCGAAGACGCCGAACGGTCGCTACCGCAGAGGGCCAACCTTTTCGCAGACCTTCAGCAGCTACTGCCATCACACCGGGCGTACTTCGCGGCAAGTGATGCCGGACCGGTTGCCGACCCTGCGGGGCAGATGCATCTCCAACAGTTCGGGATAGCCACGTTCGTTAACGAGCGGCTCACTGTGTTAGCCGAAGAGGTATCGTTCGTGCACCGCTCCTATGTTGAGGCAGAACAATGGTCAACATCTGACCGGCCTCGCGTGGCTCACGGCATGCGAGTCGCAGACAGCGAAATCGGCCGAACCTCAACCATCGTCCACCTCCACGGTTTGCGTGACCCGACCGGCAAGGGTGACACGCCTGCCCGTACGGCGCAGAGCAACCGGCTAGCGGCCTTCGTTTCGGCTCTTCGCGAGCCTGACGACATCGCCATTGTGTGCGGCGATCTCAACCTGCTGCCAGATAGCGAGATGTTTACGGTCCTCAGCAAGATCGGACTCACCGATCTAGTCGGGCTAGCCGACACCCGCACATCTCGATATCCAAAGCTGGTACGCCATGCGAACTACATGTTGGTGTCAGATCCAGAGGCCGTTCGGAGTTTCCATGTTCTGGAACAACCTGAGGTGTCCGATCACCGGCCTCTAATTCTCGACCTTTGACAACAGGCGGACGTCGGCCCTCGATTGCTCAAGGAGTTGGCCACCATCCTCAGCCCACCACCAGCCGTAGATGAGTCGGCCGGGCTCGGGAACCTCGACTTTGACTTCCATCTGGTATGGCCCGAACGGCTCGGATTGGGCGAAACGACCGGAGTCTGGTTCGGTTTCGGTCATCTCGGTCACGAACGGCGACTCCGAGTGAGCGATGTACAGACGGTCACGGCCATCGGGCCCCGCAACCAGCATTGTCTGCTCGACATGAAGGACCTCGCTTTCGTCAGACCTTGCCAGGTAGCGAAGCATTGCGCCGCCGTTGGGCAGTTTCGACACGTCGATCCGGGCCACGAAGGGTCCACTCTCGTCACCGTCCCCAGCACCCGTGTAGAGGCCGGCGGCTGAGGCAAGTGTCTGCGAGAGAGCCATCAAGCGATACTAACCTGGCCTGAAATGGCGCGAGCGGCGTGCGAGCGTTTGTTTTGACTAGCGCCGAGGTGGCCATATGTTCTGAAGTGCGGCACGTCCGCTGTCCCTACTTGTCGGGCTCATGGCGGTGCTGTTGACTGTGTCGGCTTGTAGCGGCGACCACTCTTCAACTCTTGATGCTTCTGCCGATTCGGCACCGACCACGACAACGGACGCGTTGGTTTTTCCCAGTTTGGGTTCTGATCCAGAGGCCGAAGGATCGTCCCCGACTACAGACGACCCGACGTCCGCATCGCAGTCGGATCAGATGCAGGGCACGGCCGAAGCAGAACCTGCCGATCCCGTCGAGGAGGTGCCCATTACCGAGCCGCCGGTCGAAACCACCGAACCGACCACCACGCTTGCAATTGCGCCGACCACAACCGATGAGGTGCTGGGCGAGGACGCCGAGCTACTTGCCCCTGAGACCTATGCGGGAGCCTTCTACGATGTAGTGACCGGCAAAATCATGGTCTCGGTCACGGCCAACATTTCCGCACTAGACCAACTGACCGAGCCCGTGTGGGACCTGTACGTCACCGTCACTCTTACGGATTAGCCGGCAAGGTTATGACCACTAGATCGGTGGGCGGCTCATTCTCGGCGGCGGGCAGGTTGGTGATCGATCGCCTGACGCCGACGACTTGAATCAACCAGCGGGTGCCAGTCGGGTCGGCGGCGATTCCTTTGGCTCTAACGGTGCTGGGTGGCAAGGTGTCGAGCAACTGGTTGAGGTCGTCGATACTGATTGGGTTCGGCAATGGCAGCAGCTCGGTCGAGTGTTGGTCGAACAAAGTCGGTTCGGGTAGTGCTGTTGTACCGGCACCATGTCTGGATCCGAGACTCAGCAGACTGGCCGCGGCGCTCGACTCCGACGTCACGATTGGCACCGCCGTCGTTAGCTGCTCAACAACTGCGACGACCTCGGTAGCAATACGACGATCGACCTGCCCGGTCTTCGTCACTATCGCGATGTCGGCTGCTTCGACCTGGGTGGTCACGATGTGTGCAGTCGCAGGATCGGCCAGGCGAGCCTGGAAGTGCTCTGCGTCCACCATCGTGATAACGCCATCGAGACGGAAGCCAGCGGAACGCCCCCACGGCAACACCCGACCAGGGTCGGCGACACCGCTTAACTCCACGATCAGATGGTCCGGCGGGACGGCACGAGCTCGGAGTTGATCGAACGCGGCGCCGAAACCTTCGCTCAACGAACAACAAACGCAGCCGTCGGTTAGCTCGATGGTGTCGCCGTGACGACGTTTGATGAGCCTGGCGTCGAGGTTGATCTCGCCCACGTCGTTCACAAAGACGGCGATGGGCCGGTCGGCGCTGGCCAGTACCTCGTTGATGAGGGTCGTCTTGCCAGAACCGAGGTACCCAGCCACAAACGTAAGCGGGACTCGTCTTCCCTCCCAAGGTAGAAACTCTGGTTCCTCGTATCGAGCCACCGGGCGACGCTATCGCCGATCCGAACTGTGTTGTCCCATGGGGTTCGTAGGCTGCAACGATGGTCATGGATCAGTTCTCGCCGGTGGTGCGCGAATGGTTCGAGCTGACCTTTCCAGAACCGACCAAGGCTCAAGCTCAAGGCTGGGAAGCAATTTCGCAAGGCCGTCACTCGCTGATCCTGGCCCCAACGGGTTCCGGCAAGACCCTGGCGGCGTTCCTTTGGGGAATCGACAAGGTCATGACATCGGCTGTTCCCGAAAAGGCCGACCGGTGTCGGGTGCTATACATCTCGCCGTTGCGAGCCTTGGCCGTCGACGTCGAGAAGAACCTTCGCGCCCCGCTTAGAGGCATCAGCTTGGCGGCCGAACGAATGGGCGAGACCGTCCACGAACCCACAGTCGGTATACGCAGCGGCGATACTCCTCCCGATGTGCGGCGCAAGCTTGTTCGTAACCCGCCAGACATTTTGATCACCACTCCAGAGTCGCTCTACCTGATGCTGACATCGAAGGCTCGTGAGTCACTTCGTAGCGTCGAATGCGTCATCATCGACGAGATCCACTCCGTGGCGGCTACCAAACGCGGCACTCACTTGGCGTTGTCGCTTGAGCGTCTCGAAGAGATCACCCACCAGGCACCGCAACGTATTGCACTGTCAGCTACACAACGTCCGCTCGACGAGATCGCCCGCTTCCTCGGTGGTCAGCGCGGCGCCAGCGAGGGCGGCGGCCAACGCGACGTGGCCATCGTCGATGTCGGGTCAACCAAAACACTAGAGATCGAAGTGATCGTTCCGGTCGACGACATGGCCGAACCAGCCTTGGGCGCCAACTTGGGCGATGAATCGCCCCGAAACTCGATCTGGCCGTCGGTGCACCCGCGTTTGCTCGAGTTGATACTCGAACATCGATCAACGCTCATTTTCGTCAACGCCAGGCGACTCGCCGAACGTTTGTCTAGCCGTCTGAACGAACTGCATATACAGGGCACCAATCGTGGTGACGGCTTCGATGGAACCAGCCCAAACGAGGGCGAGGAGTTGGTCAAGGCCCATCATGGTTCGCTCAGTCGTGAGCAACGGCTCCAGATCGAGGACGAGCTGAAGAGCGGCGGGTTACGCGCTCTGGTTGCCACTAGTTCGCTTGAACTGGGTATCGATATGGGCGCTGTCGATCTTGTCATCCAAGTCGAGTCGCCTTCGTCGGTTTCGAGCGGACTTCAACGCATTGGTCGTGCTGGGCATCAGGTTGGCGCCCCTAGCGTTGGCAAGATTTTTCCTAAACACCGCGGCGATGTTCTCGAAGCCGCAGTCGTGGTCGAACGGATGAGGGCAGGCAAAGTCGAAAGCACCCGATATCCGCGAAATCCACTCGACGTTCTGGCTCAGCACATCGTGGCGATCACCTCGATTGAAGAGCGAACTACGGACGACTTGTTGGCGCTAATACGCCAGGCGGCGCCCTATGCCGAGTTGTCTGAAGACGCGTATCACGCGGTCCTCGACATGCTCTCAGGTCGCTACCCAAGCGACGAGTTCTCCGAACTCAGGCCGCGCATTGTTTGGGACCGAGTCGCTGGCACTGTTCGAGGCCGTCAGGGATCGGGCCGTTTGGCCGTAACGAATGCGGGAACTATCCCCGATCGGGGCTTATACGGGGTCCATCTGCCCGACGGCAAGCGCGTTGGCGAACTCGACGAAGAGATGGTTTATGAGTCGCGTGTTGGTGAGAACTTTCTGCTCGGTGCATCCACCTGGCGTATCGAAGAAACAACCCACGACCGTGTGGTTGTAACGCCGGCTCCGGGCCAGCCGGGCAAGATGCCCTTCTGGCATGGCGACGGTCCAGGTCGCCCCCTCGAACTTGGTCAAGCCATCGGGGTTTACACGCGCGAGGTACTCGACGAACTCCCAGCCGATGTCGACGGCGCCTTGGCGACTGGAGATCTAGCTGGTCTGATAACCAAACTGCGTGACCGCAGTGGTCTCGACGACCGGGCCGCTATCAATTTGTTGCGGTACCTCGACGAACAACGTTCCGCCACTGGTGTGGTGCCCGACGATCGCACCATCGTCGTCGAGCGCTTCCGCGACGAGATCGGCGACTGGCGGGTGTGTATTCTCACGCCGTTCGGAGCGAGAGTGCACGCGCCCTGGGCTGTGGCGCTTCAGGCCAGGCTTGAAGAGCGGTTCGAACTTCGGGTCGACACCATGTGGAGCGACGACGGGATTGTGCTTCGGCTGCCAGAGACCGAGGACCGCATTCCTGTCGACGACCTAATGCTCGATCCGGACGAGATCGAAGATCTCATAATGGCCCAACTGCCTGGCACCGCGATGTTTGCGTCGCGATTCAGAGAGATCGCCGGTCGGGCGTTGCTGTTGCCACGGCGTTATCCGGGCCGACGCACACCGTTGTGGCAGCAACGACAGCGGGCCGCGAACTTGCTTCAAGTAGCGAGTCGGTACCCATCATTTCCCATGTTGTTGGAGACCTCGCGCGAGTGCCTTCAGCAAGTGTTCGACGTGCCCGCGTTGCGCGATCTGCTCAGAGATTTGGGCCGTCGGAAGATTCGTATGGTTCCAGTCGATACCGACGGTGCTTCGCCGATGGCTCAATCGTTGCTCTTTAACTGGGTCGCTACTTTCATGTACGACGGCGACGCGCCTCTGGCCGAGCGACGAGCTACGGCTCTGTCCCTCGACCGCGATCTGCTGCGCGACCTGCTCGGCGCCGAAGAACTGCGCGAGCTAATCGACCCCGGCGTCTTGGCCGACCTCGAACTCGAACTCCAGTGTTTGGTCGATGGCAGGCGGGCGCGCGACGCCGACGAACTAACCGATCTGTTGCGCCGCCTTGGCGACCTTTCCAGCGCTGAGTTGGTGGGTCGCTCCGAATTCGCTCCGGCTGACGCACTCCAAGATCTAGTCGAGCAGCGCCGGGTGGTCGAGGTGTCGCTCGGTGGCGAATCCCGCTGGGTCGCCGCCGAGGACGCGGCCCGCTACCGCGACGCGTTCGGTTGTGCCCTGCCTGTTGGGTTACCGACGGTGTTCACCGATCCGGTTGCCGATCCGCTGGGCGATCTACTCGCTAAGTACGCAAGAACTCACGGGCCGTTCGTTCCGGCCGATCCGGCGCGGCGGTGGAGTGTTCCGATCGATCGGGTCCGTGAGGCGGCCCAAAGACTGGCCGTCCTCGGTCGTCTAACGCATGGCGAATTCCGGCCAGAAGGACGCGAGCGCGAGTGGTGCGATGTTGATGTTCTTCGTAGCCTGCGTCGTCGATCGCTAGCGGCCCTGCGGCGTGAGGTCGAGCCCGTCGACCCCGATGCGCTGGCTCGGTTCATGCCTCGCTGGCATGGCATCGACCGACCCCGGCGAGGCATCGATGCCCTCAACCAGACCTTGGTCCAGTTGCAAGGTGCTTCGATTGCCGCTTCGGTGCTCGAAGCCGATGTCCTTCCCTCGCGGATCGAGCGTTACACGCCGGCAGACCTCGATGCCGTCCTTGCCTCTGGAGAGGTGGTCTGGACGGGCGCAGGCGGGCTTGGCTCAAGCGACGGACGTTTGCGATTGTGCTTCCGCGATCAGGCGGGGCTGTTGCTCGATCCGCCAGACGTGGCGGACATCGCCCTCACCGAGCCGGTTCATCTGGCTATACGCGAACAACTTGCCAATCGAGGTGCGTCGTTTTGGCCTGAGATATTCTCGAACTCTGGCATGCCAGACGAGGCCGCTGTTCTCACTGCACTGTGGGATCTCGTGTGGGCCGGCGAAGTTACGAACGACACCTTTGCGCCTGTACGGGCCATGCTTGCGGCGACGTTCAAGAGGAAGGGCCCTCGCCGTCAGCGCAGGCCCCGACCAGGACAGCTGCACCGCGTTGGGCCACCATCAGCGGCTGGTCGATGGTCATCCACCAACCACCTCTTTGCAAAGATGCCCACCCCGACCGAACGATCGCACTTTCAAGCGCTTCAGCTAATCGAGCGCCATGGAGTTCTGACCAGGGAGGGTGCCTTGGCCGACGGAGTTCGTGGAGGGTTCGCCGGGGTATACCCGGTGCTGCGGGCTCTCGAAGACAGGGGCCAGGTTCGGCGGGGTTACTTCGTGGCCGGACTCGGCGGAGCGCAATTTGCTTCGCCGGGAGCGGTCGATCTCCTTCGAGAACATCGAGAACCAGGCGATCAACAAGTGGTTGTTCTGTCGGCCATGGACCCAGCTCAACCATATGGCGGAACTCTTCCGTGGCCAGCGTCCGCGGGTCGGCCATCACGATCGGCTGGTGCCCACGTTGTCCTCGTTGACGGCGAAGCGGTGTTGTTCATTGAGAGGGGAGCCAGATCCCTTGCCACGTTCGACGCCACGTTCGAATTGATCGATGCCTGGATCGACCCGCTGATGAACTTGGTGAGGTCGGGTCGTATTCGTGGGCTTGAAATTGCCAAGATCGATGGCGAACCATCGATGGGTACACCGCTCGCGGATGCGCTGATCGAAGCTGGATTTTCCCCTGGATACAAGGGCCCTACATACAGGCCCTAGCCACGCCGAGGTCTGACGAAAGGCGAGCTCAGCTGGCCGGACAAGAACTGAGTAATCGCTTTGCGCGGTGCGTCCGCGGTTGCACCGCCTAAGTGACAATCGGCCCGGGATTGGCCGATTCTGGAACTGAGAGTGGCGAAACGGCTTTGAAGTTAGCTGTCCCATCCCCTCCGTATAGTCGTGCCTACAGCACGACCGGTGCAATCGACTTCCTCCGTTGATCAAGAGAGATGATTCGTTCCTTCGGGGGATAACCATGCTGCAAACCAGCCCACAGTCAGCTTCACAATTTCAGTCGATGCATCGCGGCCGCCAGACGAGCCGTTTCGACCACGGTGGGTTGGGTGTCGAGCGTGAGCGTGCTTCTTCGTTGATTGATCTTGGTGGCCGGTTGACGTTCGCGAAGGTGCGAGCCATCACTCGCATCGCGACTCCCGAGAATGAGGCCGAGCTGTTGAAGATCGCGGAGACGACACCGGCGGACCACATTGGTAAGGCACTCGCGGCCTGGTCGATTCGAAACGAACTGTCCGATGTTGTTGAAGCTCGCCAGCATGCATCGCGAAGTGTGCGCTGGCGCAACGAACCAGACGGCACCATTACCGCAACAATGCGGTTCACACCGCTAGTGGCTGGCACTATCCAAGCCGCTATCGACACCCAGATGATGCGCAGCAGACTCACAAAGAACCCCGACGGGACGTGGCCCGCGGTCGCCAACCGTCGAGCCGATGCCCTCGGGGCCCTACTGGCCGACGGAACGAGCCGTAGACCCGACTACGAGGTCATTGTTCACGTGAGGGGCGACGGCAACACTCTCGACGACGGCACCCCGATCCCAGACGGACCGGTGGCGCGACTGCTGCCCGATGCGTTCGTGCGTTTGTTGATCCACGATGCTGCGAGGCATCCCGTCAACGTGTCATCGAGACAGCGCCACACCACCCGGCACCGAGCCCAGCAGAGCCCTACTTAAGGTTGTTGCTCACTCCACGTCTTATTGTTCGACCAGCATGTTGACCTTTGGCTAGGCCCGACCCATCACGTTGGTGACCGCGATCTCGATCACGGCTCGGTCAGCGCGGCTCCCAGGCTGGCGATACCGTTCGGCATACCTAGTTGTGCCAGAAAGGCACGCTTCGGGCTCGGTGGTCAGCGTTGCTGTTCCCTCGACGGTGAGCCAACGCCCACCGTCGACTTGGCTAACCGCGACAGGCCCGCTGTTCGCGGCGATAAGCCTGGCCTTCTTCGAACCAGTCCAAGTGATGACCCTCACTAACTGCGCTTCGTTGTCCCAGGTGAAACCGACCGGTGTGACATGAACGGTTCCATCTGGTCTGACGATCGAGAGCGTTGCCAAATGCCGTTCTGCCAGGAACGCCAAAACATCGTCGGCCAGGTTCAGGGGATCAAGGGCCATGAATCAGCCCATCACGGGTTACTGATCGCTGTGTTGTTGGGCTCACAGGTGACTGATCGGTGTGCTGTCGGGCTCACAGGTGACTGATCGCGTCGAGCACGTTCATTCGACCGGCGCGCCACGCCGGGAACAATCCGGCTAAGACACCACTGATGGCTGAAATCACCAAGGCGAAGATGAGCGACAGCCACGGAATCGCAAAGGTGTTGACTACCGAGTCAGGAATTGCAGTTACCGCAGCCCAACCAAACAGAACACCCACGCTCAACCCCAGAACAGCTCCAAACAAGGCAACCAGAATTGATTCGGCAATAATCATCAAGCGAGCCTGGTCTTTTGTCATTCCGACGGCGCGGAGCATTCCAATCTCGCGGGTGCGTTCGAATACTGCGAGCGTCATGGTGATAGCGATTCCCAACAACGCGATGATGAGTGCAAACCCGAGCATCACGTTGATGACGGCTAGTAAGGAGTCGACCTGGTTCTCCTGGCTCTGCTGGAACTCGGCCTGATCTTGGATGTCGACCTGAGGGAACTCGACGGAGATTACGTCAAGAGCCTGCTGGGCAGCCGAGATTTCGACGCCGTCGGCGATCTTGGCCGCTACAAACAGGTCGCTGTCGAGGCTGAAGTATTCGTCCCAGACCGCGATGTCGATAACCCAGTTACCCAGAACGAGCGCATCGGTATAGATCGCGGCAACAGTGAGCTCAGTCGAGCCGCCCGAAGCGAACTCAACCACGATTGGATCGCCGATGCTGACGCCTAAGTCGGAGGCTGGATCTTCATGCAACAAGATGCTGGTGGGAGCAGCATCGGACAGCGAACCACTAACAACGTCGGGGTCGATGAGACCATCGAGCTGATCGAAGTTGGTAGCGAACACATCTTTGGTTTCACCAGCAACCCGTATGTTGCCAAATCGGAATGCAGCAACCTGGTCGAACTCGCCAGTGGCGCGGAGATCTCGGGCCAACGATGACCCGAAGCCGGTTCCAGGTCCGCCCCCGCCGATAAAGAAGTCGGCCTGGATTGAGGTATCGAGCGTGTTCGAGATCGATTGTTTTAGCGAAGCACCCACGACCCCCGCAGCGGCCACCAAGGCGAGCCCGATCATCAAAGCTCCCGCCGCCGATGCGGTCTTGTGAGCCGATCCGGCGCTGTTTTCTTGGGCAAGGCGGCCGGTGAAACCAAACTTGCGCAGCGGCCAACCGATTATTCGCACCACTGGTGAGGCGAACAGAGGGCTGAGTGTCGTGATTCCGACGAATATCAACACTGACCCCCCTCCGAGTACGGCAATCAACCCAAGCCCCGAAGTGTTACCGAACAGGCCAATGAGCATCAGCAATGCTCCAACGCTCGTCATGGCCCCACCAAGGACTTGTCTTGGCTTGCGGCGTATCGGTAGCTGGTAGCCGTCGTGCATCGCAGCGACCGGTGGCACCCGCCCAGCCTGGAACGCAGGCAGCAAGCTCGCCAGCAGAGTTACGCCAATGGCAATCACAACTGCGATGATGATGGTGCCGGTTGAAATGTTGATACCGAACTCTGGGAGCCCGAATCCGACCGCGTTGAGCATGGCCCGAATGGCCAGTGCAACGACGGCTCCAAAGCCGATTCCGAGCACGGCCGCAATGAGACCGATGATGCCTGCTTCGGTAAGCACCGAAATCCGGACCTGGGTTGTGGTGGCCCCCATCGCCCGCAACAGCGCCAATTCGCGGACTCGTTGGCCGATCGTTATGTTGAATATATTCGAGATCAGAAACGACGCCACCAAGAGCGAAACCAAGGCGAACCCGGTTATCGCGTTACCGATAATGTCGATGATCTGACCGATGTCGGCTTGGTCTTCCTCGATGACGGTGGCGGATGTGACAGCCTCGACCCCATCTGGCAGTTCAGCTTGGATGCGAGTTACCAGTTCGCTGGAAGTCACGCCGGAGTCGGCGCGAATCGCGATGGTCTGGATGCGGCCAACGGTGTCGGTTAGCTCCTGAAATTCGCTCGTTTCGTAGAGAGATAGGACGGCGCCGACGGTGGCGTTGTCCTCGCCGAAAGTCACCAGACCCGAAAGTGTGAAGGTCTCGCGGCCATTCGGAAAGATGACGTCGTAAGCCTCACCAACGACGAATCCTTCTCGGTCGGCGGTGCCGATGTCGATCGTGAACTCGCCACGTCGCGGTGCGGTGCCCTCGACTAGCCGAGTTGGTGTGAGGGCGGACTCAACGTAGTTGAAACCAAGCATCGGAGGCCCCAATGAGGCGAGTGGTTCGCCGTCGGGGCCGACTGGCGTGATGCCATCGAACCCCGCTCCAGCAATTGCTTCGGCGACGCCGTCAATGGACCTCACCGCGGCGACGAGTGATTCGTCGATCAGCGGGTCGCTTTGGAAGTCTGACTCAGAAAAGTCGACAAAGCCCCGTACTTGAACATCGGTCTCGGCGTTTATGTCCTCGAACAAACTGTTAAATGTTTCCTTGAGCCCATCGCGGATAACGAAGCTGGCCACCACAAATCCAACGCCGAGTACGACGGCGGCGAGCGTCAGAAGAAATCGGAACTTGTGCCCGAGAATGCTCTTTAGTGAGACTCTGAACATGGCTCAGGATCCCAGCAACTTGATGTGTTCGAGGATCTCGTCGGCGTTCGGATCGGCCACATCGGCTACGACCTTGCCGTCGGCCAAGAACACGACTCGGTCGGCATAGGCCGCGGCGTTGGGGTCGTGGGTGACCATGACGATGGTCTGGAGGTACTCGCGAACGGCACGACGCATGAAGTCGAGGATCTCTTGGCCTGACCGCGAATCGAGGTTGCCTGTGGGTTCGTCGGCGAAGATCAAGAACGGACGCGATGCGAGCGTTCTCGCCACGGCCACGCGCTGCTGTTGGCCGCCCGAGAGTTCGTTGGGTTTGTGCGACATGCGGTCGGCCAGCCCAACCTTTTCGATCACCTCGTCGAACCAAGCTTCGTCGATGTCGCTACCGGCGAGCATCTGCGGGAGCAGGATGTTCTCCTTGGCGTTGAGCGTTGGTACGAGGTTGTAGGCCTGGAATATGAACCCGACATTGTCGCGGCGCATCAGAGTGAGCTGGCGTCGCGATAACTGTCCGAGCTCGGTTTCGTCGATCCAAACTTCGCCGCCGGTTAGTTCGTCGAGGCCAGCCATACAGTGCATAAGGGTCGACTTACCAGAACCAGATGGCCCCATGACCGCAGTGAACTGGCCTTGGTAGAACTCGATGCTGACGCCGTCTAGGGCACGAACTTCAGTGTCGCCTTGGCCATAGATTTTGGTAGCGCCCTTCGTCATGGCGGCAACCTTGAGCGTTGGTGTTTCTTCAGTGACGGTCACTGAGTCTCCTAGGGGTTGGTTCGTGCAGTAGATGGTAGGGATGCTGCGGCGGCGTGTGCATCGGCCAAAGGGTGGATAACGCCGTGGTGTCTACAGATGTCACTGGCCAGCGACGACCAGGCCGTGCTGGTAGGCAAACACGACTGCTTGGACCCGATCACGCAATCCGAGTTTCATCAGGATGTGGCCGATGTGAGTTTTGATCGTGGTCTCGCTAACGAAGAGGTCGGCCGCAATCTCAGCGTTGGAGCGCCCTGCTGCCAGACATAGCAGCACCTCAAGTTCGCGTTCGGTTAGATCGCCGACACTCGCCGGCGGTTCGGGCGACGGTGGGGCCTTTTGGAGGTGCTGCTCGATCAGCAGTCGAGTAACCCTCGGGGCGAGAAGTGCGTCTCCACGGTGAACAACACGAACCGCGGTCACGAGATCCTCTGGTGGAGCGTCCTTCAACAAAAACCCACTGGCACCGTTGTTCAGAGCGGCGTAGACGTATTCGTCGAGGTCGAAGGTAGTGACGACAAGGACGTGGGTGCCTTCGAGGGCTTCGGTGATGGCCTTCGTTGCTTCGAGGCCGTCGAGGCGAGGCATGCGAACGTCCATAACGACCACGTCGGGCCGATGAACCTTGGCCAGTTCCACGGCCTCTACACCATCGGCTGCTTCGGCTACGACCGTGATGTCGGGTTCGGAGTCGAGGATCATTCGGAACCCGCTACGGACAAGCTGCTGATCGTCAGCTATCACGATGTTGATGTTCATGGACTTGCAACCTTGCTGTGCGGGAGGCTGGCCCTGACCGACCAGCCACCTCCAATTCTCGGTCCGGCTTGAACCGTTCCGCCAAAGAGCGCAACACGCTCACGCATTCCAATAAGCCCGTAGCCAGGGTCGGTTGGATCAGCCGCGGCGCCACGGCCGTCGTCGGCAACAGCGATATCGACTGCGGTGGCTCCGACGTGCACGACGACTTCGACATTGGTGTCGCCAGCATGTCTCAGGCAGTTCGTCAAAGATTCCTGCACAATGCGATAGGTAGACATGGCAATGGTGTGGCTTAGGTCGATACCTGGTTCACGTTCGATGGCGAAGTTGATGCCAAGGCCAGCGTCCGTGAACCTAGCTACGAGTTCGCCTAGATCGTCGATTCCTGGCTGGGGTGATAGCGGTCCGGTCTCGTCACCGTCGGATCGCAGTCGACCGAGCAGTTGGCGCATCTCGTTGAGTGTGGCGCGGCCGGTGTCTTCGATAGTCCGAACCCGGTGATGGCGCTCGTCGGTGGACCGCTCGAGATCGCGGCGTACGGCCCCGGCATGAATGACCATCACGCTCAGCGAGTGGGCCACGATGTCGTGAAGTTCGCGTGCGATCCGATTCCGCTCGGCTCTGGCGGCGCGTTCGTCTGCATCGAGACGATCCCGCGCTGCCCGTACGGCTGCACTCTCGAGCTCGGCGACCCTTTCTCGGTGGCCCCTGACCGAATCTCCGAAAAGCCAAGCGGTCCCGAAGAACAGATAGTTGCCTACGACCCCAACAGCAGACTCAGCACCGCTCAGTTGAGAAGTCACCGAAATAGCTATTGCGACGGCGCCAACCCCGAGCGAGATCAGGGCGTCGAGTCGGCTGGCGTAGGCAGCCACCGAATACATCGCAATGAGTACTCCAACTGCAGACAACGAGGATGGGTAGTTGGCGACCGCTAGCGCCGTCAAACTGAATCCTGTCGTCATCACGACAAGGTTTGGATACTCTCGGCGAAGGGTTAGGGGCAGAGTTGCGCCAACCTGGAGGATCCAGAAGATGACATCACGGCTCTTGTGCGTGTCTGTAGCAGTGAACAGGTCGCCACTTATGACCGCCAAGACAACGATTGCGACTAGAAGCCCAATCGCGATGCCGGAATCGAACACGATGCTCCGGTTGATTCGCATTCCTTCGACGGTACTTGGCGTGATCGTTCCGTCTCGTCGTCCGAAGGGATGACCGGGCTCAGCACGTGTCCTGCAACCAAGCGTTAGGTCATTCGAAGTAACGAGGGCGCGATCGGAGGGGGACCGTACACTGGCCCTATGTCTGCCTGTCCATCGTGCAATAACACCGTGCCCGATGGGGCACGATTTTGTTCAACGTGTGGGCACCTACTCGTTCGGTCAGAAGAACGCAGGGTGGTGACGGTGTTGTTCGCCGACTTGGTCGGTTTCACCGGTCTTTCTGAAGACAAGGATCCCGAGCTACTCAAACATCTGATCGATAGGTGCTTCGAGCGCTTGGTCGCCGACATCACCTCCTTTGGTGGCACCGTCGACAAGATTGTTGGTGACGCAGTTGTGGCCCTGTTTGGTGCACCGATTGCTCACGAGGACGACCCCGAACGGGCCGTGAGGGCCGCCCTACGGATGCAGCGAAGCCTTGCCGACTTGCGGACCGACGGCGAAGTCGAGATAAAGATGCGTATTGGCATAACGACTGGCGAAGTGCTCGTTGGCGCTATCAGCGCCGGAGGCGACTACACCGCCATGGGCGATACCGTCAACCTCGCGTCGAGGCTTGAATCCATGGCTGCTCCAGGCGAGGTACTAGTCGGACCAGCGACACAGTCCCTCACCGCATCGGCGATCGAATACGAGGCAAAGGGACTCGTCGAGATTCGGGGCCGCGACAACATCGAAGCATTCGTTGCGGTTTCAGAACTGCTGCCGCCTGGTCGCAGACGCCGTGGGTTCCTCGCTCCGATGGTTGGGCGTCAGGCCGAACAGCTGCATCTAACGACGGCGATCGAAACCTCGGTCGCTCGCGACCGTGCCCATCTGGTGCTACTACTCGGCGAAGCAGGCATGGGCAAGAGCCGGCTTGCCGAAGAGGTCTCGGCGTCGATCGAAGAGTCACACGATGCCTTGATACTCGAGGGCCGCGCCCTACCGTATGGCGAGACGAACCCATACAACCCGATCGCAGAGGCCATGGCTACGGCATTCGAGATTGGTCCTGGCGAGTCCGATGTGAGCGCCGAGCAGCGCATCAGTAGATCCGTAGCCGCGCTGTTCGAGTCATCGCCTGACGACGATGCGATTCACCGCGTCACCAAAGTCGTGCTTCATATCATGAGCTACGAGACCGGGCTCGACCTTCTCGAACCCACCCGCCGTCGCGAGGAGATTCAGATCGGGCTCCGCACTTTGTTGGAGGCCGTTACCGACAGGCGTCCGGTCATCTTGTCACTTGGTGACATCAACTGGGCCAACGATCTGTTGCTGTCACTGCTTGAGTCTCTTATTACGGCGCTGGCCAAAAAACCGTTCGTACTTCTAACGACGGCTCGGTGGGCGATCGACGAAGAGCGCTGGGTTATTCCTCCCGGTCGCCACAACACGACCGTGCTCAATCTTGATGCTCTCGATCGCGATTCGTCGGCTGAGTTGGTGCGCTCGTTGTTCGATGTCGAAATCTCCGAGGAGCTGACCGATGCGTTATTCGAGCGCAGCGGTGGGAACCCATTCTTCCTCGAAGAGTTGTCGGCACTACTCAAGCAGGCAGGCACAGACGCCGGATCGCGTTCGGAGCTTGCCGAGCGGCTCGGAGAGCTTCCAGACACGCTCAGGGGTTTGGTCGCCGCTCGTCTCGACGGGCTGAACACAACAGAACGAGCCATGGTTGACGACGCGTCGGTCATTGGGCGTAGTGGCCCGGTGTATGGGCTTATGACCATGGCCGAATACCGAGGTGCCGATGGCGTCGAGTCGGTGTTCAGACAACTCGTGGCCAAAGACATCTTCGGCACCGAACACGACCGCTGGCGTTTCAAATCCGATCTCGTTAGAGACATCGCCTACAACACCCTCACCAAGACCGCGAGGGCGCAACGCCACATCGCTATTGGTCAGTGGCTTGTTGCACACCGCAAGGACGAAGATCGAGCGGTCCGGGCCGGATTTGTCGCCAGACATTTTGCGGCGGTGGCCGCACTATCAACCGAGCTTGGCCCAATCGACGGAGTGCCAGACAACATCATCGATCTGGCTCTTCTTTGGCTGGCCGAAGCAGCCAAAGACGCCGCCGCTAGCGCTTCGTATCTCGTCGCGGCCAAGTTCTTCGCTCAGGCCATCGAACTTCTCGACGACGACGATGCTCGCCTGGTAGACGTGTCGTTGGGCCGAGCCAGAGCCAGACTCGGGCTTCGCGAGATCGAAGGCGCACTAGACGATGCTGATACGGCTCGCCGAGTCGCTTTCGTCACTGGGAATCAGCCCGGAATCGCTGATGCCATCATGGTGAGGGGCGAAATCGAGACGGCCAAAAGCGAATTTGTCGAGGCCCGCACCCACCTGTCTTCAGCCATCAAGCGCTGGCGCGATCTTGGCAACGACGCCGGCACGGCCGAGGCATTGAGGCTGTACGGAATGGCCGCGCGTCACGCTGGCGACGCGGCATTGGCCGACAGCAATCTCACTGAGGCGTTGGAGATCTTTCGAAACCTCGGCGACACAACAGGTGAAGCCTGGTGCCAGCAGAATCTGGCTTGGGTGGCGTTTGAGACTGGCAACACGGCCGAAGCTCGCATCAGACTCGACCGCGCGATCGAGGTGTTTCGCCACAATGAAGATGCTGGTGGGCTTGGTTGGGCTCTCGGCTTGGCCGCGTTCTTGAACTTCCACGAAGGCGATAGTGAAACCGCTCTCAAGGTAGCAACCAAAGTCCACGAAGAGGCCGTCCGTCGGGGCGATCGATTTGGCGCACCCATGATGCGTCTCCTGATGGCTTCGGTCAGCCTCTGGCGCGGTCAGTGTCGCGAGTCGGTCGAGCATTGCCAGGCGGCCATAAGGGTGTTTCGAGAAACCGACTCCGAGTTTGGCCTGATTCAAACGTTTGGAACTCTCGTCAGGGCCCACGCTGCGCTTGGTCAATTCGCCGAGCTTCGCCACGCACTGGCCGAGGCGACCGAGGCTGCTGCGTCCGAGGACGGCATGCCGAACCTCGACTTTGTGCGAATGGTCGAAGGGTCGGCTGCGACCCAAACCGGCGATGCGGATCGTGCTCTTGCGATTCTCGAAACATTCGATCAGCATGGTCGAGACCACCACATGCTCGGCGATACCGATCGCCAGGTCACCAGGGCGCTGGCGCTTCTACAGCTAGGTCGAGTCGAAGAAGCGATCGAGGTCGTCAAGCGGGTAACGCCCAAGGATCCCAACGATCCGGCTTCCTACTTCTCAAGCACCATGGCCCTCCTTGAGGTCACACGAGGCAACGTCGACGAAGCCAGCAAGTTCGCTCGGATTGCTCTCGACTCGCCAAGGTCGACGTACCTCGATATCCGATCGGCCCAGCTCGCGATCGCTCTTGGGCACGCTCGTCTAGGCCGCAATGAGCAGATGGAGACGGCGTTCGACGATGCCGAGGAGCGGATCGACGAAACCGACAGTCGTCTATCTCAGACTGTTGTTCGGTTGGCGAGGGCCATTGCTTATGAAGCCGTGGGCCATCCTGAAGCGGTCGACCGTCGGGCGAGGGCAACCAGGGCCTTGGAAAGCCTCGGTATTCCGCTAACTGGATGGGCCGAACTATTTGTTTCTGCGGTTGAACCGCGGGCAAACGTTCAGTCGGTTTAGGAGCAACTCGCCCCTAGATGTGGTGTGCTTGTGCCTATGACTTTTGAACGCATTGGTGTTGTTGGTTGTGGCCTTATGGGGTCCGGTATCGCCGAGGTTGTGGCGCGCGCTGGGATCGACCTCGTAGTTCTCGAGTCGAACGACGGTGCACTTGAGGCTGGCGCGGCACGAATCGAGAAATCGCTCGCTCGGGCCGTGAGATCAGAAAAGATTACCGAAGACGAACGAGCCTCGACAATGGCGAACCTCACCTTCACCACCGACTCCGAAGCTCTGGCCGACCGGGAACTTGTGGTCGAAGCAGTCGTCGAGGACGAACTCGCCAAGGTCGCGGTGTTCGAGATGCTCGACCGTGTCGTGATGGACCCAAATGCGGTTCTGGCGTCGAACACTTCGTCGATTCCGATAATGAAGCTGGCCATGGCCACAAAACGGCCCCAACAGGTGGTTGGTGTGCACTTCTTCAATCCAGTGCCGGTGATGCAGCTCGTGGAACTCGTTACGTCGTTGCTGACGAGTGACGAGACAGCGTCGAGATGTCGAAACTTCGCTAGCGACGTGCTCGGCAAACGAGTTGTCGATTCGCAGGACCGAGCTGGCTTCGTGGTCAACGCCTTGCTTATTCCTTATCTGCTGTCGGCTATCAGGATGTACGAGTCTGGGTTCGCCAGCGCCGAAGACATCGATGCGGGCATGACGCTTGGTTGTAACCACCCGATGGGCCCGTTGGCGCTCACCGACCTCATCGGGCTCGATACCACAATGGCGGTGGCCGAGTCGTTGTACACTGAGTTCAAGGAGCAGTTGTACGCAGCTCCGCCTTTGCTTTCGCGGATGTGCGACGCGGGGCTCCTTGGCCGCAAATCCGGTCAGGGTTTCTACACCTATGGGTGACCTCAAACCCGCTGGTCACATCGACGCGGTTGTTTTCGACCTCGGCAATGTGTTCATTCCCTGGAGCCTTGAGCGACTCTACGAAAAGCTCATCGCCGACGCCAATGAACGAGCCTGGTTCCTCGGGAACGTACTCACGCGTGCGGCCAACTACAGGCTCGATCGAGGCGAACTCTTTGCCGATGTCATCGCCGAAGTAGTCGAAGCTCACCCCAAACATCGCGAGCTGACGAGAGCATTCGAGACCAGGTGGGAAGAAACCATGGGCGAACCAGACCAGTCGATGGTCGAGCTGCTCCATGAATTGGCCTCGAACGTTCGCGTTAGTGGGATTCGTGTTTATGGGCTGACCAACTTCTCGGCCGAAACGTTTCCTATTGCCGAGGCCCGCTTCGATTGGCTGAATCAATTCGACGGCATTGTTGTCAGTGGGCGAGACCGAATGGTCAAACCCGACGTCGAGATCTACGAACTGCTCGCGACCCGATACACGATCGACCCAGGCCGGATCTGGTTCACAGACGACTCGCAGGTAAACGTCGACGGAGCTCGCCGAGCTGGTTGGCAAGCCGAGTTGTTCACCGACTCGGGCACTACTCGACGCCATCTAGAGCGACTGGGGGTGCTCTAGGAGGCTCGGGCACTATCGGACTACAGTCCCGCGACGTCTGGAGGCGCAATGTCAACCGAACAAAACTCTGCCAACGCCGACGATGCTGTGGCTGGAATCGATTCTGTCCCAGTGTCGGGTTGGCTCGACGCAAACATCGATGGAGCCAAGGGGCCTTACTCGTTTCAGCTGATCGCCGGTGGTCACTCGAACTTGACGTACAAGGTTCTTCCGACTGTCGGTGAAATGCTGGTGTTGCGCCGCCCTCCGCTCGGGAACGTGCTCGCTACAGCGCACGACATGGGCCGCGAACACCGAATCCTTGTCGGAGTGACACAGACAGATGTTCCTGTTCCCACACCGCTCGGATTCTGCGACGATGGTGACGTCAATGGCGCTCCCTTTTACGTAATGAGTTATGTCGACGGAGACGTTCTCCATGACGATGTTGCGGCTGCGAAGGTGCCCCATGGCGAGCGCCTGTTGCTCGGACAGCACTCGGTCGAGGTGCTGGCCACCCTTCACGCTGTCGAACCCGACGATGTTGGTCTTGGCCAGCTCGGGAAACGCGAGGACTACCTTGGCCGGCAGCTTCGACGTTGGACCAGGCAGTGGGAACAGTCGAAGACAAGAGAGCTTCCCTCGATGGAGCAGGCCCAAGGGTTACTTGTGCAGCAGCGACCCGAACAGGTCGGCTCGACCATCGTTCACGGCGACTACCGGCTCGGCAACATGTTGGTTGTTGGCGGGCGAATAGTCGGCGTCCTCGATTGGGAACTATGCACGTTGGGCGACCCGCTAGCCGATGTTGGCTATCTGATGAACAACTGGGTTTCCGCCGGCGAGTCAGTAGCCGGAACTAGCGGCCCGACAACGGTTGGCGGATTCACCGACCGTGAGTCAATGCTCGGGCACTATGAGCAGCTGACCGGGCGCGATGTTTCGAATGTCGACTACTACCGAGCCTTCTCCTACTGGCGGCTTGCTGCGATTGTTGAGGGCGTCCTCAGCCGGTATCGGGCTGGGGCAATGGGAGCCGAGGCCGACACCGACGTGTTCGAAAACCAGGTCGAGTTCCTGGCAAACCAGGCGCTTTCGTTTCTCGATGCATAGTCAGATCCGACAAAACTTGGACCGGTTTGAACTTGAATCGCGGCTGCATCGTTCCGATGGAACCATGTGGTCGAGACCAAAGTACGACATCCGAAGATGTTCGCTGCCCTTGCCGGAGGATTGGCTCTGCTTGGCGCAGTGGCGATGATTGGCCCGCGAAACAGCGGTCTGTTTGGCGCCGATGGTGCTTCGGCCGACGAAACACCGATTGAGGCGCCGGTCGACGATGGGGTTGTGTTTACTGCCCCCGGCGAACTGGTCGAAGTTTTCGAACCGCCTGAGGTCCCGACCGAGGTCACTACCGCCGGATCAGCCGCACCAACCACTAGTCCACCGGTCGCGTCACCTGCACCTACGTCGTCGCCAACACAGACTCCACCGTCGACGGCCACCACACAGGGCCCATTGGTCGACCAACCCACGGGCGTTACCTCCTCGCCGTCGACGTCGACCTCGACCTCGACGCAGCCGCAGTCGGGTAATCCCACGTCGACTGGTTCTATCGGCGAGAATGCTTCAGTGACTGCATCCGATCAAGCTCTTCAAGGTGGCGCCGTACTACTAGCGGCTCCCGAACTTAGGGGTACCGCACGAGGCTCAACGGTTTCGGGCCCTGAGTTGACAGCGCAGATAGGCACCCGCGACGTTAACTCCGTGCCCTGGATGTTGCTGATCGCGGCCAACTTCGGCGTAATGGTGTTTGCGCTGGTGCTACTGCGCCTTCGCCGCTGAACGCAGATGGTTCACGACGACAAACCTCCCACTGGTGACGCTCCTCCCACTCGTGACACAGGCAAAGAAGCAGCCTTTGTGTCTGTTCTGAGCGACGAAGTCACGATCCTCGCTGATGAGCCTGACTCCCACCACAGCGAGACCGGCGGTTCCGCCGGGCCCGCTGAATCGACACTTGGGTTTCGTCGGTTCTTCCAGGGCGCCCTTGCTGGCGCGTTAGTGGCGGCAGTGGTGGCTTCCTCGATTGCCATTGCGTTCGAACGAAAGTTGGCTCCAGGCCAAGAACGACTCGATGTCCAAGGTGTGCTCGAACAGATTGAGCCTGCGGTAGTTCGGATATCTATCGAACTCGCTGGCACCGACAACGTCGGGGCAGGTACCGGTTTTATCATCACGTCGGACGGCGCAATCGTCACCAACGCACACGTTGTCGAGAACGCACAGACGATCGAAGTAACGCTTGGTGATGGTCGTCGCCTGGATGCGACGTTGCTCGGTGCAGACCCGACGCGTGATCTCGCTGTGCTGAAGATCGAAGTCGACGACGAACTGCCCGTCGCGACCCTCGGACAAAGTGGCAACCGTGAGGTTGGCGACCCAGTTCTCGCGATCGGTAACGCCCTCGGCCTCGCCGGCGGACCGACAGTAACGATCGGGATCATCTCGGCCCTCGATCGTGTTGTGCCTACCGAGACTGCTCGACTCACCAACGTTATGCAGACCGACGCCGCTATCAATCCAGGTAACTCTGGCGGGCCCCTTGTCGACCGAAACGGACGGGTAATTGGCATCTCGACTGCGATCGCCGGCGACGCTGAAGGAATTGGGTTTGCTATCGCAATTGATCACGCCAGACCGGTGATCGAACTCTTGGTCCAAGGAATTGTCCCGACTCGGCCTCTGTTGGGAGTAGCTGTCGTCGATGTGGGCGATCTCGACGACGATGCTCAAGAAGAGTTCGGGATTGATGTCGAAGAGGGAGCTGTGGTTACATCACTCGCCCCAGGTGAAGGAGCCGAGCGGGCTGGTCTTGATGTCGGCGACGTCATTACGAGCTTCAACGGCCAACCGGTCGCTTCATCGGGCGATCTGGTTGCCAAGGTGCGCGCTGCTGCTACTGGAGCCACGGTCACACTTGGGTTTCGACGCGAGGGCAGCAACCAAACCGCAACTGTTGAGCTTGGCGAACTCCTCGGCGCTGGGGGATAGCGACAAGAAACGGGTCGACCATCACCATCGATGTCCCACCCCCTAGGTACGTTGCCGGTGTGGCTTTCGAAGAACAGCGAAACGGCGCCGGATCGCCGACCAACTGTCGCGGTCCGGCCAATGTCGGATCCTCAGGCCCCGACGAGATCATTGTCCACCCCGATCAGATGTCGTTTGGCGTTCTTCTCGGCACGCCACTAGAGCCACGACCTACCCCAGACGTTGCCCACGAGGCTCAATCGGCAGCACCTCGAGGCACCTGGCGCGTTGTCGCGCTGGCCGACCTGCACCTCGACACCCCCTTTGCCTGGGCCCCGGACGCAGTTGGGCGCCTCAGACGGCTAGATCTTCGCGACGCCCTTGTGGCGGCCGTCGACTTGGCGGCCGAGGTCGGCGCCGACGCATTGCTCCTCGCCAGCGACCTATATGAACACGAACGCCTTAATCCAGATACCGCGGCATTTCTCGAACGGGTGCTCAACGGCGCCGAAGTGCCAGTTCTGGTGTCTCCAGGTAATCACGACTGGTTGGCACCATCGAGTGTGTGGGCCACGGCCAGCTGGGACGATCACGTTCACATCTTCGATGGTCAACAACTAGAGCGTTTCGAGGTCGGCGGCGGGCTCTCGGTGTGGGGTGCCGCGCATCATCGCCCCGCCGGTACCGCCGGGTTCCTCGACAACGCCAAGGTGTCAGGCCCAGGGGTAAATCTTGGGCTGTTCCACGGATCCGAAGTGTCTGGGATGCACTACGAGGGTCGCGATGAGGCCGGCCGATCAAAACAACCACATGCGCCGTTCGAGGCGGCGCTGATTCCCGAGGTCGGTCTCGACCATGCTGTGGTCGGTCACTTTCACCGGCGCCGCGAGGGTACCCACCACACCTATCCAGGTAACCCGGTTGCCCTCGCGTTCGGCGAGCCTGGCGACGGCGGTGCCGTGGTTCTCGACATTGGCCTCGATGGCCGGGTTCACCGACAATGGCATCGAGTCTCGGCCAGACCGATGACCGATCTAAGCCTCGACGTAACTGGCTGCGCCGACGCTTCGGCCATCGTGTCACAGCTACGGCGCGAATCGCACGGGCTCACAGGTCTGCTCAGGATCACGGTCACCGGCGAACTCGCGCCGGGCGTAACCCTTGTCGACAGTGACCTTGCCGCAGCGGTAGCTGATTCGGTCGATCATTCGGTTGTGCGGCGCAAGAAGCTGTTCGTTGGCTACGACCTCGATCTAGTAGGTAACGAGTCGAGCGTTCGGGGCGAATTCGTCAGGTCGGTCCTGTCCGACGATCAACTCGACGACGACCTTCGTCGCGATGTCATCAGTACGGGCCTACGAGCACTCGTTGGTCGCGACGACTTGGATGTAGCCCGATGAAGTTCCGTCGCGTCAATGCCAAGGCATTTGGTCCATTGACCGATGCCGAACTCGAGTTTGGCGAAGGTCTCACCATTGTTTGGGGGCCCAACGAAGCCGCTAAGTCATCATGGCATTCAGCCATGTACGCGGCTTTGTGCGGCCGTCGCCGACGCTCAGGCCGGTCTGTTGCCGACGAGGACTTTCGGGCACGACACCAGCCATGGGATGGCGACTGCTGGGCGGTTTCGGCCGACATTGATCTCGATGATGGACGGCACGTATCGATCTCTCGCGACCTTGCTAACCGGCAAAGTGACGTTCTCGATGTCACCTTGGGCCGCGCTGTCGACGACGAGATCATGCACGAAGGGTCTCCCGACGGCGCACTCTGGTTGGGTCTCGACCGCACCACGTTCTTGAGTACAGCTTGTATTCGTCAGGCCGAGATTGCCGCAGTCACCGCCTCGCCCGACGGGTTGAAACATCTGCTTCAGCAGGCGGCCTCCACTCTTGGCGGCGATGTCACCGCTAGCGATGCCCTCCTGGCGTTAAGTAACTTCCGAAAGGACAACGTCGGCCAGGATCGCGCTAATGCAGTGAAACCCTTGCGGCTGGCAAACGAAGCCGTAACCGTGGCAGAGTCGAAGCTTGGCCTTGTTCAGCGCCGACAACAGGAATATCTAACCCTGGTGGTCGAGCGCGAATCGACGCGTGCCGCTACCGGCGCCGCCCAACAGGCCCTCACCGACGTCGAAGTTTCCGTTCAACGAGGTCGGCATCGCGAGGAAGTGAGGCGTAGCCAACAGCTCACAGAGTTGCTTGCTGGATTGCCGGCTACCACCGACTCAGTCGTGTCCTCTACAGAACTCGACCAGCTCGAACGCCTACTCGCCCAATGGTCAACGCTGACGTCAAGTTCATCAGCCGAACCATCTCGCGAGGTCGGGGCTGTTCGAGCCGAGATTGCCGCACTCCGCCAAGAGCTAGACCTCATTCCAGATCAACCGGCAGGCGATGTGACTATTGCGGAGCCCGTTCGCGAAGCTCATTCAGCGTTAGAGAGCGCATGCGCTGCAACGGTCCTGTCGAGCTCACCGTCGGATTTCTCGGGCCCCGAACTTGACGTTCTGCGTGAGGCTCACCGTCTGGCCAGCCTCGCGCAGGCTCCCGGCCCAGCAGACGAGGGCATCACTCTCGAGCTGGATGCGGCGCGAGCCTCAGCCGCCGCTCGGCATCAACAGCTGCGTATCGGGGCCGTCGCAAGAATCGTAGGCGGTGGGGCTCTTTTGGTATCCGTAGCGCTTGGCCTCGCTGGGCTGCTAAGTGTTGCTGCCGGGGTGGCTGCACTCAGCGTCGTAGGGTTCGGTGTCTTCTGGTGGTCGCGTCAGCTCAACGAAGTACCCGTCGCCGAGCTTGAGGCTCGACTTCGCGGCCACAAACAAGCCCTTGAGGCTCATCGGGCTCAGGCTCGGGCCGCGGTGGAGTTCCTATCCAAGCGAGGCCTACCGTTCGACCTCGACCAGATCCGAGAGTTGGTCGAGGCTCGCGCCGTTGCCGACGCCAACCGCGCCAGGCTGGTTCTCGAGCAGAAATATCACCATCGCGAGGTTCAACTGTGCCAAGACGGCCTCGCCGACGCGTTGGTCCAACGTGGGGTAGCCATCGACACCAGCTCCGGGTCACCCGACTCTGAGGCTGTCGACCAGGCGCTTGGGAGTTACCTTGACGACGTGACCGAGGCGGCTCTAGTCGCCGAACAGCGACGTGGCATCGAAATCTTGGCCCAACGCCTTAGACACAACATCGAGACCGAACAACGCATGATCGAGCGGGCCCAATCGCAGGAACGCATTCTCTCGGAACTACGCGCCGTAGTCGATGGTCACCGATCCGCAAAGGTAGGCGTCGACGCCAGCTCACCGTCAAGCCAAGACGACGATGCTTCGGTGGTCAGCCAAGCCGAGGTTCTGCTCGAATCGGGTCGAGCTGCCCGACGTATCCAAGTCGAACACGCCCGAATCTCATCGCGAGTAGACGCCATCACCGAAGGCAGCAGCATCGACGAGGTGCTCAGTCAGGGCGAGACCGCAGTCGCCGCGCTCGGCTCGAACGACGATGGCCCAGTGGCCGACGCGGTTCAGCGTGATCGCGCCGCGTTGCTACTTTCGCAGGCCGCACAAACCGAAGCCGCCATGGTGGGTCGTCTCGAAATGATCGATGCCGCTGAGGTCGATGTTCCAAGCACGGAGGCCGCGTTAGCCCAAGCCGAACGCGAGCTTGAGCGAGTACAAAGGCTCGCGGTTGTTCTTGACCGCACCAGCGAGCACCTTGGTCTCGCTGAGGAGCAAGCCTTTCGTGTAGTCGCGCCGCGGCTGGCGGCCGAGGTCTCAGCTGTTCTGCCGATCGTTACTTCTGGCCGCTACGTCGAAGCGATGGTCGACCCCGAGTCGTTGTCGGTGAAAGTCACCGATGCGGCTGGCCGCTTTCGCGACGCTGGCGCTCTGTCTCACGGAACCACCGAACAGATCTACCTACTGTTGCGAATTGCGATGGCCAAGATTCTCACCAATCCGATCGAGAGCTGCCCCATCATCATCGACGACTCGACCGTCCACGCCGACCAGGAACGAACCGAAGCTCTGTTGGCGGTTCTGCGCGACGCTTCGCTCGATACACAGATCGTGATCTTTACGCAGGAACAACACGTACTCGAGTGGGCTAAAAGTAACCTCACCGATCGCGATCACCTAGTGGAGCTAGAGCCGGTGTGATGCGCGCTTCCGACTCTTGTTCATGTCTCGTCTCGCGAGAAGGAAGATTGCGGCTATCCCACCTGCAAGCGCTCCGAAGAGTAGAAGTTGTGAGCTACCACCGCGATCGCCAGAGACCTTAGGTTCGACGCCCTCGCCGGGTCGAGGCCCGAGGATGGAGCCGATGCCTCCCGAACCTGACGGCGTCGTAACGGTTGTTTCTGTTTCTGTTTCGGGCTGGTTGACGGGTTCGGTTTGGGACGCGGCGTCGGTCGCGCCGACTAGACCGGCGATGACAACCATGGCGACCAGTACAGATCGAGCTAACCAGAGTTGAGGATGCACACCACAACGCTAGCCGCGGTCGCCGACCCTGGTGTTTAGTCGTCCACTGTGCGATTCTGCTGGTCACGGGCAGGAAGTGCGACGAACCAATGACGATCGATAACGAGTCGGGTCCGCCCGCGGTCAACGAATCCGGCCTAGCTGGATCGTCGCTCGTTGGCGCTCTGGCGATAGCCATCGTCGCCGCGTCGATCTTGGCCGTTCTTGTCACGAACGCAGCCCGAAGCGACGAACCTCAACCGCCCGTAACATCTGAGGCAGTCGAACCGACTAGCACTGTTCCAACTAACACTGGCCCCGAGACCACCGAGGGGTTGACAGTTGTAGTCAGTCCGTCGTCAACTCCGCCACCCTCGACGGTGGCTTCGGTTGTCTCAACCGAACCCTCGGTGACGGTCAGCATCGCTGAGCCCAACCCGCCGACATCGACTACGGCCGCGACGGCTGGTGAATCGGGTTCGTCGCCTCCTAACCCGACCATAGGCACCACCCCCGTGTCGGTGTTTGATCCGTCACCAGATCTCACGATTGGCACAACGCCCGTCTCTGTTTTTGAACCCTGATGCGGGGCGCGGCGCGAAAGTGTTCGGGTCCGACTAGCGTTTCCCGCGCGTTGATACCGCTACCGAATCCGGCTCGATCGATTGTTTGCTGGAGTTCTTTGTACGGCTTGTGGTAGAACGTGTTCGCACTCTCCGCGTTACCGAGGTCTCTTAATGTCACAACGAGTTATTCCACGCCTGCTTGCTATTGCGGTTTTGCTCCTAGCTTCCATCGTCGCTATCGTCGGTCCATCCGAAGCCGCTGATGCCGCAACTTCGGGCTGGGTACTTAGCTCGGATGGCACGGTGACAAATTACGGAGGCGCCACCCACTACGGCGATTCCGATGTAGCCGGCGCCGCTGTGGGGATCGAAGCCACGGCTTCTGGTCAGGGGTATTGGGTGGCGCACTCCTCGGGTCTTGTTACCACTCACGGCGATGCGACCGACTATGGCGACATTGCTCACATTCCAAACTTCTCGCTCGACCGTGACATCGTGGCTATCGCCGTGGTCCCGGGGGGTTACTACCTACTCGGCGCTGACGGTGGCGTGTTTGCTTTCGGTGCAGCCAAGTTTTACGGGTCGGTACCTCAGGTTGTCCCGGGCATAACCACGACGGCGGTTGCTATCCAGGTAAATGCTGGCGGGTACCGCATCATCATGTCTGACGGTGGTGCCTTTGCATTTGGAACCGCATACTTCGGCGGCTCAGTACCTGGAGTTCTCGGAGGTGCGTCCCTTGCGAGCCCGATTATCGATGCCATTGTCGGTCCTGATGGAATGTCCTATGCGATGATCGGCGCTGATGGCGGCGTCTTCACCTTCGGACTCGTCTTTGCGGGTTCGTTTGGTGGCACCGGTCGGACCGACATTGTCGGTGCCGCGGCCCTCGCCGATGGTGGTTATGCACTCTTGGCGTCGCAAGGTGATATCAGCTCGTTCCCTGGTGGTGAGGTTGTCGCCGAGACGGGCGCGAGCAATGCCGTCGATGGTGTGGTGCATCCCGACTCGTCGCCGCCAGTGACAATCGCCCAAAATACGTCGACGACGACGGCGGTACCATCAACTACGACGTCGACCACTCCCGTCACCACTGCAAAGCCAACTACGACTACGGCGACTACGGCGAAAGCGACAACCACCACGAAGAAGCCAAAGGCGACGACTACCACCAAGAAGGCGACGACCACCACGAAGAAACCGACAACGACCACAACAATTAACACCCCTCCCGCGGGCAAAGCGGTGACGATCTGGAGTCCTACGACTCAAAGTGCCGGTCCGGGAGACTACTTCCAGCCGAACTTCAACGATCAGGGAAATTGGCGGAGCCCTAACATTGTGGCCAAGAAAGTGCTTCTTCAGCTCGAGATTCTGAACAAGCCGACAAGTCTGCCCATTGAGATCCAGGTGTGTGCGTGGCGTTGGAAGAACGGCCGAAACTTCTCCGGGGGCTTCGATGAGACTTGTTCGAAGCGGTTTGGGTACACCGACGAGATTGGTAAGCACACGCTCGACCTTGGTTCGCCAAACGACTGGTGGGTGAAGGGCGGAGGTACGTTCCCATGGGACAAGGGGCCCGATGTGATGCGTCTCATGATCAAGGACACCGCCACGCAGTCACTAATGATGTCCTCGAGGTGCGGTAGTGCCTGCTGGAAGGGCTCCGGTTCATTGGCGCCACATGTGCCAATCAGGATCAGGGCGAGCATGACATTCGGTAACTAGCGCCCGCAAGGCTTCTAGGAACAGACTCGATAGTTGGGCCTCGGCATCGCGCCGGGGCCCACTTTCGTTTTCGGCCACACCAGACCTCACGTCATTGCGCGCCCTCGGCGTGAATCGAACACGCGACACACGGTTTAGGAA
>CAZMUM010000022.1:0-82694 GCA_964569385.1 uncultured Acidimicrobiales bacterium | reverse complement strand
CAGCCCTTTCCAGCATGATTACGAACACTTATTCGATAGTCTCCACTATTCACTAGCAGAACACCTAAAACACACAACCACTGCACCCCGCCGTCGCCTACAAGTAGGCAAAACACAACTAATAGGTCACGGCCAGAGCGGTGCGAAGATCTGCCGAGCCCGAACGGCGGAGCGCATTTCTGAAAGCTGCTGGCAGACTTTCTGGGTGACCACAGCACTAACGCGTTCCCTCGCACTGCTCACCACTTTGAGTATCTTCGCAAGCGCGTGTAGCAGCGGGTCGAGCAGCGGCAACTGCGACCGCATCGAACGCGAATCGCTGGCTGAAGATTCGGCGGTTCACGTCATAGCCAACGCTTCGGCGCGTTACTCCTCGCTACCGCCAACATCGGGCGCCCATTCGCCCGGCCCAGAACTCGGCGTTTACGAACGGACACTTAGCTTCCCCGAACAAGTGGGCGTGCTCGAACGCGGCGATGTGGTAATCCAGTTCGACGCCGCTGCGCTCGAACCGAACGATCTCGATCACCTGAAGTCGATCTACGCCGGTGACGCAGTCATCTTCCCGGCGATCGATCCAGACGACGCGTTAGTCATGACTGCCTGGAGAACCAGACAGCGGTGCACAAACCTCGACAACAACGTAGTGGCATCGTTCATCTCACAATATCGAGATGCCAACAGCGCTCACCCAGACGATAACTAGTCGACGTCGGGAGCTCAGGTTGGCCGCGGACCCAACAAATCCCATTTGTTGCCGCTGATATCGACGAACACTGCGACTGTCCCGAAAGCCTCGTCTCTCGGTTCGGATACAAACTCAACGCCGTAAGCGACCATTCGCGCGTATTGGCTGGCGAAGTCCTCGACGCGCAAGAGCAACCCGACGCGTCCGAAGAACTGTCTGCCGACGCCTTGCAGTTGCTCTTCACCGTCGGCCTGCGCCAAAAAGAGGCTCGCCTCGCCTCCTGGCGGTCCGACCACCACCCAGCGTTTGGGCCGTCCGTCATCGGTCAGCGACGGGCTGTCTTCGACAAGCTCGAAGCCGAGCGCATCAACGAAGAAGCCGATGGCTTCGTCGTAGTCGTGAACAATTAGGGCTGTCGACTCGATCAACATTTCGCCAGACTAGACCTACGCCCCATTTCGTCCGCGGTTATCCGGATCTGTCGTGGGCGTCGGCGGTTGGCGCAGGTAGTTTTCGAGTCGTGTCCACGCGTTCGTCAACCTTTGCCACCGCTGAGGGAACGAACACCGGCGCATTTACAAGCGGCGACTGGGCCATCCTGCTCGTGGTGAGCGGAATTTGGGGGTCTTCGTTCCTCTGGATCGCCGTCGGTCTCGATTCGTTCAGCGCGCCTTCGGTGGCTTTTCTAAGAGTCGCTCTCGGTGGCGCGGCTCTGGCTCTTTACCCTCCCGCCCGCCGCAAGGTCGACCGCGGCGCCTGGCCAGCCATCGCTCTAATCGGAATAGCGGGAAACGCGGGGCCGGCGCTGTTGTTCGCCCTAGCCCAACAAAGGGTTGAGTCTTCGGTTGCGGGAATGATCAACGCAGCCACTCCCCTGGCGGTGCTTGTTGTTTCGATCGTCATGCTCAAGAAAAGCCCCGGCCGCGCTCAGGTGATTGGCCTATTAGTCGGATTCGTGGGCGTGATGCTCATGGCGGCACCGAACGTTCTAGGCGTCGATGCGCAACTCCTTGGCGTGTTCTTACTGCTAGTGGCCGTCGCTGGATATGGGCTGACGAACAACCTCGTAGTTCCGCTTCAGCAGCGTTACGGAGGGCCAGCGGTCATCATGCGAGCACTCCTCTTCGGCGCGGTACTGCTCGCACCGTGGGGTGTCACTGGCACAATCGCTGCCGACCCGAGCGACCGCTCGATCCTCGCCGTACTGATTCTTGGCGTGGTCGGGACTGGCATGGCCCGGGCATTGGCGGCTTCGTTGGCCGGTCGGACTGGAGCGAGTCGATCGGCACTCGTGGCCTACCTGGTCCCCGTCGTGGCCATTGCTCTCGGTGTGCTGTTTCGATCCGAATCAGTGGAAGCCGTCGAGATCGGCGGAACTATTTTGGTTCTGTTCGGCGCGTACCTAACCACCCGCCCACAGTATCGGCCAAGGTCCAACGCAAGCCCGAAACAGCCGCACCAGATGTAGCACGCGGTGCTACGGTGTGAGTATGGGTCAGGAGATAACGCAACGAGAGCTCCGAAACGACAGCGGGAAGATCATGAACGCCGTCGATAGAGGCGAGACGTTCACCGTCACCCGTAACGGGGTTCCCGTCGGGGAGCTCACCCCGCTACGACGCCGACGATTCGTTCGGGCCGAGGCCGTGATTGAGATGTTCAGGTCGGCGCCTCCCGTCGCGTATGAATCCCTTCGCGATGATCTAGACGCCGTTGCCAGCCAAGATCCGACTCCGCGTGGCTGAGCCACCTCGCCAGCTTCGCGGGCTGCTCGACACGTCCGTTGTCGTTGATCTCGAGTCAGTTGAGGCGTCAGCGCTGCCGGTCGAGGTTGCCATCAGCGCAATTACCCTCGCTGAGTTGGCAGCAGGTCCAGTCGCCGCCACAAACGCCGATGAGCGGGCCCGCCGTCAGGACCGCCTTCAACGAACCGAGGCTGCGTTCGATCCGTTGCCTTTCACCGCAGACGCAGCACGCGCCTATGCCCGCATCTACTCGGCCGTGGTCACTGCCGGGCGGAAACCGCGAGGTGCACGAGCCGTCGATCTATTGATCGCCGCATCTGCGCTAGCAGAACAACTGCCACTGTTCACCAGAAACCCTCGTGACTTCGCCGCGCTTCACGGCCTTGTCGAGATACACGCTGTTTAACTAGCGGAATCGGTCTATCCAGCCTCCGGCAACCGCCACGAGCAAATCCATCTCGCACGAGTACTCGCGCTCTCGCCCTCGCTTCTCAACCAATATCAGCCCGGCATCGACGAGCACATTCAGATGACGCGTCGTCGTCGGCCAGCTACACGCGAACCTTGATGCCAGTTCACCAGAGGTCATTGCTCCGCCACGCACCCGCAACACGGTCAGAATCTGCCGCCGGCTCGGATGGGCAATCGCCGAAAAGACGTCGTCGATCTCATCGAGTTCGTTTAGCCCGACCGGCTTTCGATTCACCGATCCCGCACCAGCGGTTCGTAGTGAGGGAACTCCATCGAAGGTCGACCATCGCGTGACTCGCACAGTGGCTCCATTGCCTCCCAGATCTCAGCGATATCGGGATGACTGTGGGCCCGACCGACTGCCTCGGCATTCACCCACTCGAAGATCGACACAATTGTCGGGCCATCAGGATCGCTGCTGCCACTACTGAAGTTGAGCTCTGGTGCCGCCGTCACGGGCTCAAGCCGACGCAAAGCCGGCCAGTGACGGTCAAGCAGCTCCAGAAATGCATCGAGCCCTCCGCGGCGAACCCTGAATGTGCAGATGACGGTTTGTGCTTCGTTCATAGGTCAATACTTAGCCTATGGGCTAAGCATTGGCAATGCTGTACTAGCCAGCCACCGAATCGGGCTGCCAACCCGGCCGGTTCCACAGGCGGCGCAGGCGGGTACGCCAGCGGGTGTCAGTTCGCAAGTCAGCGACGAGCTTCCGGATCTCAGAGAACTGGATGTCGATGGGATTCGATGACTCGATCTGCGTCGTCAGACCGTAGTTCGGCGTCCGAACTTCGGGCTGGAACGTACCAAACATCCTGTCCCAGATGATGAGTATTCCGCCGTAGTTCTTGTCGAGATAAATGTCATCAGCTCCGTGGTGAGCGCGATGGTGCGACGGCGTGTTGAAGATGGCCTCGAACCAACGCGGAGTTCGCTTCACCACCTCGGTGTGAATCCAAGTTTGGTAGCCGATGACAACCCCTGTAGCGACAAAGATCAATGTTGGCGAGAATCCGAGGAACACCAGTGGGAGCAAAAAGCCCATGGTCAGGAGCGCATCGAACCCGGACAGACGCAGACCTGTGGTCTGGTCGTAACTCTCCGAGCTGTGATGGACAGAGTGGTACAGGTCCCAGGGCAAGCGATGCTCGTGTTCGAAGCGGTGCTCCAGGTAATAAACGAGATCAGCAAGAAGCACGCAAACGATTGCCGTGGCCCAGGTGGTTCGAATGCTGTAGCCAAGCCAACCATGGATCGCTTCGAACAGCCGGAGCCAGAGAACGAACCCGAGGATTCCAGCGGGAATCACGATCAGCAGCGAACTCGCGTTGGCAAACATCTCCTTGACGCGACCTCGGCCAAGACGACCGCGGCGCCAGAGCCAAACGATCTCGATCACGAGGATGGGAAACAGAAGATTTTCGAGAAGTTCGGCAATCCACTCGAGATTCGATTCTGGGTTGACCATTGCAAGCAGCATGATCACATTATAGGAGTCGCTCCTGTTTTCGTCATCCTTCCTAAGTAGGAGGCTGGTATCGTTCTTCTGGTGGTCAGTCTTAGACAACGAAACCGTCAGAATGCGATGCGGCTAACGCAACGAACAGCCCTACCGCTATTCGTTGAGCGCGGTTTCGATGCCATCACCGTCAACGAGATTGCGGCCAAGGTCGGAATGGCCGCTTCAACTCTGTATCGGCACTTCGACACCAAGGAAGACATCGTTGTGTGGGACGAGCACGACATCGACATCGACACTGCTCTCGAACGCGAGCTCAAGCGGCAGTCCCCCTTGGCAGCGCTGCGAACAGTCTTCGTCGACGAACTCGGAGCAAGGTACGAGGACGACCTCGAGTTCCAGCTGGAGCGCGTGCGGTACATCTACGCCACCCGACAAATTCACGCGGCCGCCCTTGAAGCCGATTCGCAGGGCCGATCGGAGTTAACGGACGCGTTGGCCCAGTTCATGTCCAAGAAAGATCGAGCCGCGGCACCCATCCTGGCCGGCGCTGCGATGGCGACTCTCGACGTGGCTATCGATCAGTGGCAGGCGAGCAGTGCTTCCACTCCCCTATCGTTGCTGATCGCCAGTGGCTTCGACAATCTCGAACGCCTCGGAGAGCTCCGCTAACTCCACTGTCTAGAGTGGCGAACATGCCCGACGAGATATTCGCCAACCCGCGACTTGCCGAGATCTACGACATCTTGGACCCCGACCGCAGCGATCTCGACCTCTACACCGACATCGTCACCGAGTTCGACGCTCAATCGGTGCTCGACATCGGTTGCGGTACCGGAACACCTAGTTGCCTACTAGCGGGCAGCGGCATCGATGTGACCGGTGTAGATCCGGCCAAGGCGTCTCTTGACGTCGCAGTCACCAAGAAACACTCTGACCTGGTTCGGTGGATTCATGGAGATGCAACGAACCTGCCGCCAATGTCGGCCGATTTGGCGACCATGACCGCAAACGTGGCCCAAGTGTTCGTAACTGATTCCGATTGGCTAGCGACGCTTCGTGGAATCGGCCAAGCTGTGCGTCCTGGCGGAACCATCGTGTTCGAGACCCGCGACCCAGCCAAGTTGGCGTGGGAGCGCTGGACCGAAGCCAACTCTCGGAGTTCAGTCGACATACCCACGGTTGGCGTCGTCGAGTCTTGGGTCGAGGTCACCGATGTTTCGCCGCCGTTGGTGACGTTTCGCCGCACCTACCGTTTCGAAGCCGACGGCGCAGTTCTCACATCGGATTCGACCTTGCGTTTTCGCGACCACGACGAGGTGGTGTCGAGCCTTAGTGCCAGCGGCTGGGCGGTCGTCGAAACCCGAGACGCCCCCGACCGCCCCGGCCTCGAGTTCGTCTTCATTGCCACCAACACCCGCTAGATGCCCACGCAGACCTTCGCGTCACCGGCAACGCTCGCCGGCGAACAGATCCCGGTGACAGGAGTGGGTTTTGGGGTTTTGCCTGAACGAAGTGAAGGTGAAAACCCGGTAAGCGACCGAAGGTCGCGACGTGCCCCGGGTGGGAGTCGAACCCACACGCCCTTGCGGGCAGCGGATTTTGAGTCCGCCGTGTCTGCCATTCCACCACCGGGGCTTACTAGCTGAGGGTCCAACTTTAGCGGCCGTAGCGGTAGCTCGCGGCCAATTGGCAACATCGAATTTGGGCCGCAGCATTGATCTTTGCTGCTATTGGGTGGTAGCCAATAGCGAAACCCATTTGGGCTCGTGCCATGAGAACATTGTCACAGAGTCGTAACTATTAGCCGATAGGTATGGTCAGACTCTCAGATGTTTGTCGGGAATCGTCATAGCCGAATCAACGGGCGCACCGTCAGGAGTAAGTAGTTGCTTGCGTTCACCTTTCCAGGGCAGGGCAGCCAGAAGTCAGCGATGGGGTCCTCTTGGATCGAACACCCTTCTTGGGAGCTTGTCGCCGAGGCATCTGCTGCGTGTGGCCGCGACGTCGAGCACTTGTTGCTTGATGCCGATGCCGACGAGCTCAAGGCCACCAGAAATAGCCAGCTGTCGACGTTTGTTCTGAGCCTGGTTGTGCTCGATGCGATCGAGCGAGTGGGAATTACTCCTAACGTGTGTGCCGGTCACAGCCTCGGCGAGTATTCGGCACTTACCGCCACTGGGGCAATCGGGTTCGACGATGGTGTGCGCCTCGTCGCCGAACGTGGTGAAGCCATGCAACTCGCGGCCGAGACAACGGCGGGCACCATGGCTGCGGTTCTTGGGCTCGACGATGACAAGGTTGCCCAAGCGTGCGAAGCAGTCGCCGGCGAGGTGTGGGTTGCTAACTACAATGCGCCTGGCCAAGTAGTTATCGCCGGCTCGCTCGACGGTGTTACCGCAGGTGGTGAAGCAGCCAAGCGGTTGGGCGCGAAACGGTCGATGCCGCTACCGGTTGGTGGGGCCTTCCATACTCCGTTCATGGCTGGCGCTAGCGAACGGCTAACAAAGGCCATTGCCGGCGTCGAGTTCAGAGATCCCTCGGTTCCGGTGGTGGCCAACGTCGACGCGTCGACCCATGCCGACGCCGACGACTGGTCAGATTTATTGGTGTCGCAACTCACTTCACCAGTGCAGTGGCGCCAGTCGCTATATCGCCTCGAGTCGTTAGGGGTAAGCCGATTTATCGAAATCGGCCCTGGCAAGGTTCTTAGCGGAATGGCCAAACGCACCTGCCGAGATGGCGACGCGCTGTCGGTCTCGACTCCGTCAGATCTCGACGCGCTCATCCAAGCCATCGACACCGGCTTGTCTCCCAGAGCCGACGTGGCCGGGGAGAATCTGTTCGTCACCGAACGAATTGTTGTTACGCCGGCGGCGGGAATCTTCACTCCATCTCCCGAGCTTGTAACCGGTCGGTCGATCCGAGTCGGCGACCTTCTCGGCGATGTTGGCGGCGAACCAGTGCACTCTCCTTTCGATGGTTCGATCCAAGGGGTGATGGCCTACTCGGGCGAACGCGTCGTATTCCGCCAGCCGGTCGCCTGGTTGCGAACCAACTAACCCAGTCGTCTCCCTGAGCCCTCCTGACAGCTAGCCGAAGTCAACGTCAGATACTAGAAACGGCCACCCATGCCTGGAATTCAAATAACTGGTTGGGGCACAGCTCTGCCAGACAACGTGGTCACCAACCACGACCTATCGCAGACTGTAAACACCACCGACGAGTGGATCACCGACCGGACGGGAATCAAGGAACGACGGGTTGGCGGAACCACTACTGGTCTAGCTGTGGAAGCCGGCCAAAAAGCGATGGACATTGCTGGTCTGGCTCCATCTGACATCCAGATGGTCATTCTCGCTACGACCTCTCCCGATCGGCAGGTTCCGGCGTCGGCCTCTGCGGTTCAACGCGAACTCGGCTTGACTTGTGCAGCCTTCGACTTGAATGCCGCCTGTTCGGGGTTCGTTTACGCGCTAGTGGTGGCCGACGGATTCGTTAAGTCTGGACTCGACAAGATTCTGGTAATCGGCAGCGAGACGCTGTCGCGCATCACGGACTGGACCGACCGTAACACCTGCATTTTGTTTGCTGACGGTGCCGGTGCCGCGGTGGTCGAAGCGAGTGACGACGACACGGGCGATCTGTTGGGGTTCTCCATGTCGTCCGACGGCAACCTCGAATACGCCCTGTTTGCTGAGGTCGGTGGCAACCTACAGATGGAAGGGCGCGCCGTGTTTAAGCACGCCGTCCTGGTAATGGAGACCGCCGCTCGCGAAGCGATGGCCAGCGCCGGAGTTACCGCCGATGATATCGACGTGGTTATCCCTCACCAGGCCAATATTCGGATCATCGACGCGTCGTGCCGTCGTCTTGGAATTCCGACCGATAAGGCTTTGACAGTTCTGCATTACACCGGTAACACTTCCGCGGCGTCGATTCCGCTGGCGATGGTAGATGGAATCGAGCATGGTCGCATCAACAAGGGCGACCTGGTGCTGATGGTTGGTTTCGGCGCCGGCATGACTTCAGCTGCGTCGGTGATTCGGTGGAGTGCCGACACATGAGCGACGAATCACCGTTGGGGCGGGTGGTGCTCGTTACGGGCGGATCCCGTGGCATTGGTCTGGCAATTGCGCAGTCATTCGCCGACAGTGGCGACCGGGTGGCCGTGACCTACCGATCCGGCCCGCCCGACGATGACCGGCTTCTTGGTATCCAGTGCGATCAGACTGACAACGCGGCCGTCGATGCATGCTTCGCTCAGATTACTGAAGAACTCGGCCCGGTACAGGTGCTGGTAGCCAATGCCGGTATCACCAAAGACCAGCTCGTACTGCGCATGAGCGATGACGATTTCGAATCCGTAATCTCGACCAACCTCACGGGGACGTTCCGAATGGCGAAACGAGCAGCCAGACCCATGCTGCGAGCTCGAGGTGGGGCGATGGTGTTCATCTCGTCGGTGGTGGGATTGTCTGGCCAGGCTGGCCAGGTTAACTATGCGGCCTCGAAGTCGGGGCTGGTTGGCATGGCTCGTTCGTTAGCCAGGGAGTTAGGTAGCCGCGGCATCACCGTTAACGTGGTTGCGCCTGGCCCGGTGGCTACCGACATGTTGGCCGAACTAACCGAAGCGCAGCGCAACGCCATTACCGATCAGGTCCCGCTCGGGCGAGTGGCCGAGCCGTCTGAGGTTGCTGCCGCGGTGCAGTTCTTGGCGTCGCCGGGGGGCGCCTACATTACTGGCGCCGTCATCCCCGTCGACGGCGGCCTCGGGATGGGCCACTAGACGTGGACCATCATCGAAACAGCATGGGCCACTAGACGTGGACCAAAACCGCTAGATTTCTATTTCGGCCATTTGAGGCCGCAACTATCAGGAGATATGCCGTGAGCGACACCTTCGAACGATTTAAGAAGTGTGCAGTTGAAGTTCTTCAGGTTGAAGAAGACAAGATTACTCTCGACGCCAGCTTTGCTGACGACCTCGACGCCGACAGCCTCGATCTTGTCGAGCTGGTCATGGCTCTTGAAGAAGAGTTCGATATTGCTGTCGATGAGGATCAGCTCGAGGACGTTACCCACGTCAAGGATGCAGTCGCGCTGGTCGACTCGGGTAACTGATGGAGCGTCGTCGCGTCGCGATCACCGGGCTTGGTGTCGTCGCGACGTGCGGCTCTGGAATCGACAACTTCTGGAACGGACTCTTAGGGGCCGCGTCCGACGAAGTCGAGCGTCGAGTCACTGACTTCGACGCTATGAATTGGTACGACAACTCCAAAGATGCGCGTCGAGCCGACCGATCGACACAATTCGCGATCGCTGCGGCCACTGAGGCAATCGCCCAGGCCGGCGGTGTTCACGGCGACCCTGCCCGCAATGGCACCATTTACGCCACGGGCGTTGGCGGTATGGCCACGTTCGAAGCTGAGGTCGAGAAGTATCTCGCCAAAGGTGCGCGTCGGGTCAGCCCGTTCCTCATTCCGATGATGATGCCAAATGCGGCCGGTGCCGCCATCTCGATGAGGTGGGGTCTACAGGGCCCGAACGAAACCATCACTACCGCGTGTGCTGCTGGCACTCATGCCATCGGCAACGCGGCTCGCCTTATTCAGTCGGGTCGTTGTACCACCGTGATCACGGGTGGGTGCGAAGCCTCTATGACCAAGGTAGGCGTGGCTGGGTTCCGCAACATGACGGCTCTGTCGTCGTCGGGCCGATCGCGGCCTTTCGACGCCGCCCGCGACGGCTTCGTTATGACCGAAGGTGCTGGGGTGCTGGTGCTCGAAGATTGGGACACAGCAGTTGGGCGCGAGGCAACGATTCTGGCTGAGCTGCTTGGCTCAGCTTCGAACGCTGATGCTCATCACATCACTGCTCCGTCACCTGGCGGAACTGGCGCGATCAAATGCATGGAACTCGCTATCGAAGACGCCGGGCTGAGCGCCAGCGACATCGCCCATATCAATGCTCACGGCACGTCCACGCCGCTGAACGACATGGCCGAAGCTCATGCTATGGCCAAACTCTTCGGCGAGAACGGTCCCCCGATAACCTCTATAAAGGGCATTACAGGCCACGGATTAGGTGCAGCCGGAGCCCTTGAAGCTGTGGCGCTCGTTCTGTCTCTCACACACGGCCTCATTCCTCCAACGGCTGGCTTCGAAACGCTCGACCCTGAGATGCCGCACATCGATGTTGTGTCGGGCGAACCTCGGTCGTGGACGCCTGGGCCAGCGCTGTCGAACAGCCTCGGGTTTGGTGGGCATAACGGGAGCATCCTCATCGGACCTGCTTAGCCGGCTAGGCGTCGACGATGATGAACAACATGTCGGCCTGGCAGGCTGTCTGACCGTCAACCGAAGCCTTGCCTGAGCCGCGTCCGGCTCTGGCGCCCATCCGACTCAGCGTAGCTTCGAGTAGCAGCGTGTCGCCCGGAACTACTTGACGCCGAAATCGGGCCTTGTCGATGCCGCCAAACAGTGGAATTTTTCCGGCGTAACGTTCGTCGGACATCGCCGCGATGCCGGCAACCTGGGCGAGGGCTTCGACCATAAGAACGCCTGGCAGCGTCGGCCGGCCAGGAAAGTGCCCAGGGAAGAACCATTCGTCGCCAGTTAGCGTCCACCTGGCCGTGCATCTCACTCCAGGTTCGAGGGCAAGAATCTCCTGGGCGAACAAGAATGGTTCGCGGTGTGGGATTAGGTCGGCGGGGTTGGGGAAGTCAGCCATTGCCACAGATCGTAGAGCGCTACTGGCTAACCCGCGCCGAGCCATCCGGTTCGGGTGTACGCGATGACGGCTTCTATCTGGTCAGGTTCGAGAGTTATCTCGAACGCGGGCATTGCTCCTCTACCGTTGATGATGACATCTCGTTGTTCGTCGACGGTGAGCCGCTCCCAGACCATCACGATGTTTGGCCCGGTCCGGCCAGTGCCAGACGAACCGTGACACACAGCGCAGCTACGTAGGTAAACGCCTCGGCCTTCCACGACCTGTTCGGCTGGGTAGGTTTCGTCGGGTGGCGGGGAAAACGCGGGCAAACTATTCCCGCAGGCCCCAACCAGCAGAGCAAGTCCTGAGCCAAGAACCATAGGTCTCCAAGACACGGAGCAAGCCTACGACCCAGCCCGCAGTTCGGGCTGCTCTCTAGAACAGGTAAAAGTAACCGAGAACGAGGGCTATTCCATGCGCCACGACGACGAACGGAATGAAGCCTATGTGTGGGATCGAATCGGTCCAGCGCGGTGACGGAGCGTGCTTGTAGACACGCTGTTGTTTGGCCGCCGGTGGAGCCACGATGGGATCCTGGCGTCGCGACCGCTGCTTGGGCGCAACGGGAGGTTTGGCCAGAGCCTGCACGCGCGGGTTAGCAGGAATCGCAGTGCTGAGCGGTGCCGTGCCTCTGACCTGATCAGATCGTCCGCCCACTGTTGCGGTGCCCGCCACCTGTACTGCTGGCACTTCCAACTTCGGTTGACCGTCACCGACTTCGACGAGTGCTCCAACCGGACGAGACGATTTTGAGTTTTTCTGCAGACGTGACGACACGCCGATCCATCGGCACTCTCAGCTGGCCATATGAGGAAAATGGTTCCTGACTAACCCATCGCTGAGCCGGTAGAACGCGTACCGCCAACTCCTGTGTACCTCGACACGGGTTCGGTCCAACGTCTTGTCAGCCATTCGGAGTGTCGGGCGTGGGCATGAAAGTGCCACGGCATCTGCCTCATGTGTCGGTCGATGGTGAATTCGCCCGGTCCGAAGCGAGCCGTGGCGGCGTCTTCGAGCAGGGTCACCATGTGTTCGACCTGCGTGGCGGATGGGTATACGCCGTGGTAGTTCCACACGACCATCGGCGTCGAACATGCATCGCAATCAGCAACCCAGCAGGTGTCATCAGCTGAATACCAATGGGTAAACCGGGCCGCTTCGCACAGTTCGCATTCTTGTTCGAAGTCGGCGCTCATCTGCTGGCGACGAGGTAACTAGTTGTCCGACGAGGCATCGATAGCGGCGCGATAGTCGGCAACAAGCTCACCGACACCTTCGGCCCCTTCGGCCATCATCTTGGCAACGATCGACGTTCCGACCACCACACCATCGGACACCTGAACTACCTCGGCGGCACGGTTTGGGGTCGAGATTCCGACACCGACAAGTACGGGCGTGTCGGTAACAGCCATACAACGCGCCGCTGTCACCTTGGCCGACTCGGCCAACGCTGCTCGACCGCCAGTGACACCCATGAGACCCACCGAGTACACAAACCCTCGCGAAGCAGCACACAGCTCGGCCAACCGATGATCTGGTGTGGTAGGTGCCGCGAGTTGTACGGGCTCGACACCTTCGGCTATGGCGGCCAAACGCCATGGGGCCGACTCGATGTAGGGAAGATCGGGGAGGATACAACCGGTGATTCCGGCTCGGATTAGGCCAGCAGCAAATCGCTGGTGGCCAGCCCTGAAGGCAAGGTTGTAGTACGTCATTACCGCTAGGGGCACCTCGACATCGAGGTCTGCGGCCTCGTCCAACACCGACTGCGGGGTTGCGCCTCGATCCAAGGCCTTCCACGATGCTTCCTGGATAACGGGACCGTCCATCACCGGGTCGCTAAAGGGCACCCCAATCTCGATGGCATCGGCGCCGTTGGCAACTGCGGCTCGAACGCAGTCGGCCCAGCCGTCGAAACCGCCGGTGAGGTAGGGAACAAGCAGCTTCTTGCCGGCGGCGCGTTTGGTCCGCAGCGCCGCTTCGAGGGAACGGCTCATTTCAGGATGTCCATCATCTGGTCGACATCCTTGTCGCCACGACCGGACAGATTAAGCAGAACGGTTTTGCCCTTGAGCCGCTGATCGCGAGCGACCCAGGCCAGGGCATGGGCCGATTCGAGGGCAGGGATGATGCCCTCGGTGCGACTAAGCAGCTGGAACGCAGCGATGACCTCGTCGTCGGTGACGGTCTCGTACGTGGCCCGGCCTGTCTTGGCCAGGTGTGCATGTTCGGGGCCAACACCGGGATAGTCCAGGCCGGCTGATATTGATTGGGCCTCAAGCACCTGGCCATCTTCGTCTTGCATTAGGTAGCTCAGCATTCCGTGGACTACGCCTGGGACACCACGGGTTACTGCTGCCCCGCCGGCAGGTTCGACGCCCACCAACTCGGCGCTGGTATCGGCGAACCCAGAGAACAGACCGGCCGCATTAGAACCGCCACCAACACAGGCTGTGATCACGTCGGGCACCCCACCATCGAGCAGGGCGGCGCACTGTTCGCGGGCTTCGTCGCCAATGATTCGATGAAACTCGCGAACCATCCAGGGGTACGGATGCGGGCCCATGACAGACCCAAGGCAGTAGTGGGTGTCCTCGACAACGGCCACCCAGTGACGCATGGCCTCGTTAACCGCGTCCTTCAGTGTCCTTGAGCCGCTCTCAACCGGAATTACCTCGGCCCCGAGTAGCTGCATACGAAAGACGTTAAGGGCCTGTCGATCGACATCGACGGCGCCCATATAAACCTTGCACTCCATGCCCATCATGGCGGCGGCGGTTGCGGTAGCCACGCCGTGCTGCCCAGCACCAGTTTCGGCGACGAGTTTCGTCTTGCCCATGCGGGCGGCGAGCAGGGCCTGCCCTATGACGTTGTTGATCTTGTGCGAACCAGTGTGGTTGAGGTCTTCGCGCTTCAGCAGCAGGCGTAAGCCAAGTTTCTTTGAGAGTTGAGCGGCCTCGGTGACTGGTGAAGGTCGGCCACCGTAATCCTTGAGCACTCGGTGAAACTCAGCCACGAAGGTCGGGTCGGCCCAGGCTGTACGAAACGCAGCCTCGAGGTCCTCGCAAGCGGCGACAAGTGATTCAGGCACAAAACGCCCACCGAACTCGCCAAATCGGCCGTCCCTAGACGGCTCAGCCATCGTCATTCTTCGATCCAGTTGTAGATCTGCTCAGCAGATTCTGTGGGCTCGGTGTGTTCTCGGGCCTCGGCTAGGTTGATGAACGCGGCGCGTGCCGCTCTGATGAACAATCGAACCTTGGTTGGGTCTTTGCGCCCTGGCTCGGATTCGACGCCAGACTTCGCATCGACACCCCATGGTCGAACCTGGGTGATGCCGTCGCCGACGTTGTCGGCGTTGAGACCGCCAGCAAGTATCAACTTGGCGGCGCCGGGGCTCGAATCGAGCAGGCGCCAATCGAAGACCTCGCCGCTTCCTGGAGTGATGTTGTCGACTAGAACTGCGGCCGCACCGTACTGGCTCGCTCGATCAATGTTTGGGTCGCCAGCTCCGAATGATTTGATGACAATGGGAACTCGTTCGGCGATCCATAACGAGTCCTCGATCGACTCGTGACCGTGAAGTTGAGCTGCCCTCAGGCCAGCACCGTTAACGATCTCGACCACGCGTTCAGGTGCCTCGTTGCGAAACACGCCAACGGTTAGCACCTCGTTCGGCACTCGCTTGGCAACGTCTCTGGCTCGGTTTGGAGTTACCTGGCTAGTCGATGGGGCGAAAACAAAGCCCACAGCGTCGGCACCCATGGCGGCACACAACAACGCATCGTCCTCTGTTGTTATGCCACACACCTTGACGAAACCGGGAGGGCGGGTCGAGTCTTGTTCGTCGAGAATGGCCACGACCGACAAGAGTACCCGTCGGTGTCGCACTCGCCCGCTAGCTTGGCCATAGTGCTAATTGCCATAGAAGGAATCGACGGTGCCGGTAAGCAGACACTCACCGACGCGCTCGTAATCGAACTGACCGAACACTTTGCCGCCCCAACACTTGCCGCCTTTCCCCGATACGGCAACGCACCGTTCGGGGTGTTGGTAGGGCAAGCTCTGCAGAGCACCGACAGCCAATTGCTGTCATCGGTCACAGCCATGTCGTTGGCTTATGCCGCGGATCGTTGGCAGTTCTGGCACATCGATCGCCCCAGCGATTCCGACCCTGACGCCGATAACCCCATGCTCCTCGACAGGTGGTGCGCGTCCAACGCCGCATACGGCTCGGCTCGGTTGGTTACGAGCGGCGCCATGGATTCACCCGAGGCGGTCCAATTCAGAGCCTGGGTGGCTCAGGTCGAGTTCGGACAAATGGCCCTTCCCAGCCCGACGCTCACCGTGCTACTGGCGACCGACGACGCGCTAGCCAAGGAACGACGCGCCGGCCGCAACGAATCCGATGCTTACGAAACCGACCTAGATCTGCAAGGGCGGGCCCTAGCCTCGTATCGAACCATGGCTGCCGACAACTGGGGTGGTCCGTGGATCGTGGTCGACCCCCTGGATGGCGATGGTGTTCGCAAACCGGCCGAATCGTTGGCCCGCGAAGTTACCGCCGCGCTCCGGACAATGCAGTAGCCGAACTGCTTCGCCGCTTTACTCAATGCCCGGCGGCAACCAGTTCGGCGACGGCGACCGAGGGGTCGCCCGATGTGACAAGCGACTCGCCCACTAACACTGCGTCGAACCCGGCCGCCGCTAACGCCGCCGCGTCTCGTGGCCCTCGAACGCCGCTCTCAGCGATCCGAACAAGCTGCGACGGAATGGTGGCGCCAACGCGCATCGCTCGATCGTGGTCGACCTCAAAGGTCACAAGATCGCGTTGATTCACGCCGATGATCGTGGCTCCAACGGATAACGCTGCCTCGACCTCAACCTCGTCGTGGGTCTCCACCAGAACATCAAGCCCAACCATCTTGGCCAAGTCGTGGAAACGTTCTAGCTCGTCGATATCGAGAGCGGCCACGATTAGAAGCAAGCAGTCTGCGCCCATGATTCTGGCGTCGAGAACGTCGTGGTCGTGAACAGTGAAGTCCTTGCGGATTACTGGCAGGCTGTTCGCATTGCGCGCTTCAGCCAAGTCGACTGGTGAGCCTCCGAAGTTGTCTCGGTCTGTCAGTACCGACATACAAGCTGCCCCACCAGCGGCGTATTGCCGAGCCAACGTGGCTGGATCGAGGTCTGCGAACAACGCCCCCTTCGATGGGGACCGGCGCTTGATTTCACTGATGACCGATAGGCCTGGCGCCTTCAGCGCCGTGCCGAACCCTCGGCACGGAGGCATCGCTAGCGCCATGGCCTCGAGCTCTGCGAAATCGCGGTCGTCGATCTTCGCCAGAGCTCGGTGGTCGGCAATGATTCGATCGAGGTAGGTCGCCATCAGGTCACAAGGTTAGTGATCTAGTCGTCGGAGTGACGAGCTGTTGAACTCATGACCAGGAACGGCGCCAGCATGAACGAAACAAGCGACAGCAACAAAATCGCAAGCCCACTTCTCCATAACGCCGCCGCCTGCATGACTCCACCAAGCGTCAGCACGCCAAAGCCTAGAATGAAGCTCAGTGGCGCGAGTCGCATGACAACACGGGCCACTCCAACAATTGGCTGGCCGCCGCTGTCGTTTTCGTCGAGTTCGGCTGTCTCATGCAATGGCTCGTGTATGTCTGTTGCATCATCGGATCGGGCACCGTCAGCCAAGCGTGGGAGGGTGCGGTCGTAGATCTCCTTCGACGACGGGTCTGCCAGTACTTTCCAGGCCTCGTTAATCAGACGGATCTCACTTTCAGCCTCGCTGATGTCTGCTAAGTCTCCACCAACTACGTCGGGGTGGAACCGTCGCGCCTGCCGCAGATAGGCAGCCCTGAGAGCTTCATGGTCGGCATGGCGCGGCGCTCGCAGCACCTGGTAATACGTCCGCTGTTGGGCCATCAGGGCATCGTAGATGGCTGATGGAACTCCATGGGCAGGTACTCGGTCGATTTGGGCCATCACACTTTGACAACACTCAGTCCACCCAACCCACACACCGATGGTGTTCTATGAGGTCTATGGAAGTCGGCACAATCGCGGTTGTCGAAGATGACCCTTCGATCGCCGATCTTCTCGATATGTATCTGCGTCAGGCCGGTTTTAAGGTTGTCATATCGACCAACGGCGAATCGGGCCTCGCCAACATCGAGCGACACGACGCCGATCTGGTCATCCTCGACATCGGGCTTCCCGGCGTGCTTGACGGATTTGATGTGCTGAAGTCGCTTCGAGGCCAGAGCCGCATCCCCGTCATGATGCTCACAGCGCGAGAGGACGAGATCGATCGTATCCTCGGCCTCGAGCTTGGCGCCGACGACTATGTCCTCAAACCGTTTAGCCCACGCGAAGTGGTTGCGAGGGTCAAGGCCATCTTGCGACGGGCCGCTCCTCCAGACGACGTCAGGCCTGAAGTTCGCCAAATTGGCGAGATCGAGGTCGACCCAGGCCGTCGCGAGGTGAGAGTTACCGGCGAGGTCGTACACCTCGCTACCCGAGAATTCGACCTGCTCCAGTACTTTGTCGACAACGCCGGACTAGCCCTCAGCCGCCAGCAGCTTTTGGAAGGCGTGTGGGGCCCCGAATGGTATGGCGACGACCGAACGGTCGATGTTCATGTCCGTCAGCTTCGCCGCAAACTCGGTGATGCTCTACCCCTGGCCACGGTCTGGGGCATCGGCTACCGGCTCGACTGATGGATCTGCTAGCAGGCGGCCTCGACTGGTGACACGTTCGACAACAGCAGCAGCGTCATCATCAACAACGTCATCAACGACAACGTCATCAACAACAATGCGACGACGAATTGTGGCTGCCATCGTGGCCACGACCTTGGCGACTCTTGTCGTCACCGCGGTGCTGACCGTTGGCGTGACTAGGTATCGAGCCCGGGGAGCGGCTATCAACGAGGTAACCCAACTGGCACCATCGGTGATCGACCATCTACGGGTCGGATTGCGTCGGGCTAACGCCCCCGGCGGCACCGATACGGTCACCGATCAACGCCAAGCGGATCTGCGCGCCGTGCTTACGTCACTTCGCTCAGTGCTTGGCGGTGCCAGCGTCGACAGTTTCATCGTAACCACCGGACCCGATCCGCGGATCGTCGACGGCGACATAACTATTCCCGTGACGGCGTCGGAGATCAGCGCCGTTGGAGTCGATGCCGACGTAGTTGTGATCGTGCGCGACGGCACTGCTTTTGGCATCGCGGCAACCGAACTCGGGCCAGGGCGTCGACTTGTGATCGTTGCCGCCGACGACATCGGGATCGACATCGGGCCACTTGGTCGCTGGTTCATCGTCGGTTCGATGGTCGCTCTCGCCGCAGCAGCCCTAGTGGCCGTTCGTCTCGCCAAACGCATCAGCGCCCCACTTGCCCCCGTAACGGCCGCAACCGCCCAGATCGCCAGCGGCGAGTTCGGCACGAGGGTCGAGCCCGACCACGGATGGCCAGTCGAAATGGTCGGTTTGGCTCAAGCGGTAAATGATATGGCCGGCGCCTTGCAACGCTCCAAGGGGCTCGAGCAACAGTTCTTGATGTCGGTTTCACACGACCTACGAACCCCTCTCACCTCAATAAGGGGCTTTGCTGAGGCATTAGCCGACGGGACAGCGGCGGCGGACCCCAAGATGACCAAACACTCAGCTGAGGTCATCGTGGCCCAATCCCGGCGGCTGGAGCGTCTTGTTAAGGATCTTCTCGAGTTGGCTCGCCTCGACGCCCGCCAGTTTTCGCTTCATATGCGAGCTACCGACGTTGGCCATCTGATCTCAGCTGCTAGCGGAGGCTTCGCACCCGTAGCCGCCAAACACGACTTGGCCCTATCGGTCGACGTCGAACCCGGCCCGTCGATGACGGCAGACATCGACCCAGACCGATTGTCGCAGGTGATCGCGAACCTCGTCGAGAACGCCACGAAGTACGCCACGTCGACAGTGCGGCTAGATGTGCGAAGAGTGGCGCCGATCGGCGGCCAGCAGAGAGTGGAGGTGTCCGTTCACGACGACGGTCCCGGCATCGCCGATGAGGACCTGCCCCACGTGTTTGAAAGGTTGTACGTAGCCAAACGCGAGCCAGTCCGCCACGAAGTGGGCTCGGGCCTCGGCCTCGCGATCGTCTCGGAACTGGTTTCGATGATGGGCGGCTCAGTTAGCGCTCATCGCAGCGACTTAGGCGGGGCGTGCCTCAAAGTCGGCTTCCCCGTTAGCACTTGACGGTAGCTCTGTTGTTGATGATGTGGGAAGTCGGATAACGGCCGTCACAGCACCGAGCAACACGACACCGCCGATCACCTGCACGAAGGTGACCGGTTCGTCATGTATCGGCCACGCCAACGTGACCGCAACCACGTGCATCGACAACAAGTACAGAGATGATCGGGCTGCCTCAACGTAGCCGTGAACCCAGCTCATGACCACATGGCCGCCGACCCCGGTGATGTAGGCAATAAAGGCGATCCATAACCAGTCATAACCGCCAAACTGACCGAGTTCGTCGCCTCGAACCCAGAACACGGCGGGCGGAACCGCGGCCAGAAAGGCCCAGAAGTTCACTCCGGCCATCCACTCGATGGGGTCAACGTCTCTGGTCGATCTGGCTATGCGGGTGATCACGAAGTAAACCGAGAACGTCAGCATGGCAGCTAACGCGAGGAGCATTCCTAGCGCTGAGGACCGAGTATCGCCGCCCACGCCAAGAATGACTATCGCCGCTCCGCCAACGCCGACGAGGCTCCAGCCCACATGAGCCAGCGATGGCCGCTCGCCGAACAGTGGTCGAGCCACTATTAGCAGTAGTGCTGGTTGCATCGCTATAACGGTCGATAGCACTGCGACAGTGGCCTCCTGCAGCGTCGCGAACACGAGGATGAGGTTGATGCCAAAAGCCAGTCCCGGAACAGCCGTATCGATCAGCAGACGCTTCGTTATCCGGCCACCCCTGGCGTAGACAACGCCAAACAGCACCGGGAACGAGATTCCGAATCGCACGAGCGCACCAACGAGCGGCGGCGCGGTGATCAGCTTCGTGATGGGTGGCCCCACTCCCCACACCAGCACAACAAACGACAGCGCCCAAAGCGCTCGCCTAGTGCCGACAGCAGAACTCACCTGGTCGAGTCTGGCACGTTGCAGCCAAAACGCTCGAACCTGTACCCAAAAACGCGGTCGGAACCGCGTTCTTGGGCACAGGTTGCGAAAATTAGGGAGGTTCTAGAACAGGGTTGAGGCCGTTATGGAGACTCCGTTGGCCGTGAGCGGGCCGTCGATGTCGGTATCGCCACGAAGGTACCCGAAACCGAAGGCGCCACTGGCCGAGGTGGCCGCCCCAACCTCACGATCGGCTGCGAGGATCGCGGCCCCAGCCGACAACGGCGAACCATCCGCAGTGCTGAGCCGATGAAGAAGACGACGATTGCCGCCCCGACTATTGATCCGCTCGACTAGTTCTTGGCCTCGGTAGCAGCCCTTGGTGAACGAGACCGCCAGATCGAGCAATCCGGTCTCGTTCGGGATGGTGGACTTGTCGATGTCGGTTCCAATGGCGGGCATCCCGTGCTTCATGCGCAGCCCCTCGAACTCGTCGGCCGACACCTCCCTAACCGAGACATCCCTAACTGAGACAGCCCCAATCAACACACTGACGTCGAGTTTCGGTTCGTCGCTGAGCACATCGACAGCATCCTCGCCGGTCCAGGGGGCAGGCAAAACAGTGGCTGCAGTGAGGTTGTCGGCCGTCGCGGCTGCCCCTGGCCCGCGCAACATCAACATCTCAGTGTTCGATGTCGAGAACTCGGCTTTGGTGCGTAGCTTGAACCTGCCGATCGAGTCTTCGAGCGACTGGCCTTGTCCGGTCTCGGTATCGAGCAGCAGCGAGTCGTCGCCGGTGCGGGTAACCCTGAACAACCCGTCGACTTTGCCTTGGGGCTGAAGCACAAACGACCAGCGCGACTCGCCAACCGCTAGGTCTTCGATGTCTTGTGATATCTGGGAATGCACAAAACTAAGGGCCTCGGGCCCCGTGACTGCGACGACGTCTCGGGTGATGTGGACCACCACTAGCTGTTGACTGGTCATGTTTAGGCCCTCACTGCGTGTCGTCGGTGGTTATGCCAACGAGGCTAGAAACAACTTGTTCGATCAGGCGAATGCCAACATCTTCGTCCATCGACATGATCGATTCTGGGTGGAATTGTACCGCTGCTATGGGCAGCGACTGGTGCTCGATCGCCATGATGATTCCATCGTCGGTTTCGGCCGACACGACTAGCTCCGACGGCAGCGAGGATCGGTTGGCGTAAAGCGAGTGATAGCGCCCAACTCGGAAGCGGTCGCCGAGATTGTCGAACAGTCGACCGCCAACGACATTAACGAGCGATGGCTTGCCGTGCATTGGAGTGTCGAGTTGGTCGAGCGTTCCGCCCAGATACTCGACGATTCCTTGGAGCCCCAGGCACACCCCGAAAACAGGAAGACCAACGTCGATAGCTGCCCCGACCGTGGCTGCAACGTCAAAGTCGGACGGACGGCCAGGACCCGGCGACAGAACTACCAGGTCGTACGATTCGGGCGAGATTTCAGCGAGCGAAAACCCGGCTCGCTTCGTGGTTACCTCGGCCCCGATTTGGCGAAGATAGTTGGCCAGGGTGTGTACGAACGAGTCGAGGTGATCGATCAGCAACACCCGGACGCCGTCACAGGTCGGGGTGATGGTGTTTTCGGTGGGAGCCCTGCGAGGTTGACGGATAGCATCCAGAAACGCCGATGCCTTGAGCTCGGTTTCGGCTTCTTCGACGGCTGGGTCTGAATCCCACAGAAGCGTTGCACCGACCCGAAACTCGGCGTGACCTTCGAGAACGCGAATCGTCCGCAGAGTTAGGCCTGTGTTGAGCGAACCATCGAAGCCGATCTTACCGACCGCTCCCCCGTACCAAGCCCGAGCCGAGCGTTCGTTTCGTTCGAGGAACACCATGGCCTTGGTCTTAGGCGCACCAGTAACCGTGACCGCCCAGGTGTGGGTAAGGAACGCATCGAGGGCATCGAACTCCGGGCGGAGACGACCCTCGACATGATCGACGGTGTGGATGAGCCGCGAGTACATCTCGATCTGGCGGCGGCCGATGACGTTAACCGAGCCTGGTACGCAGACGCGACTCTTGTCGTTGCGGTCGACATCGGTGCACATCGTGAGCTCGGACTCGTCCTTCTCGCTATTGAGAAGGGCCAAGATTTGCGAGGCATCGTCGATCGGGTCGCGGCCACGGGCGATGGTTCCCGAGATTGGGCAGGTCTCGACCCGGTCGCCAACGACTCGGACATACATTTCAGGCGACGCGCCAACGAGCCACTCGTCGTGGCCAAGGTTGATCAAGAAACCATAGGGCGATGGATTCTGCTCTTTGAGCCTTCTGAATAGCTCGCTTGGTGGCTCTGGGCACCGCTCGATGAATGTCTGGCTGGTAACAACCTCGAAAAGATCGCCCCTGGCGAAGTACTTGCGGGCCCGTTCGACACCCTCGGCATAACCGCCGGGCTCGTGGTCTCGGTATGGCCTCATATCGAGGTCTGGCTCGTATGGCGCGGATACACCATCGCGGCTTAACCCGACCGTCGACACGCCGTCGACCTCGAACTCATATCGAATGTGCTCGGCGATACCCTGATCGTGGTCGACGATGAACAACTCGTCGGGGAGGTACAACACGAGGTCGCGTTGGTCATCGCCGCGAGGCAGTGTCAGGTCGATGGGCTCGAACTGAAACGCCAGGTCGTAACCAAAGGCGCCATACAACCCTAGGTGCGGCTGGTCGGTAGAAAAGAGCTCGGTGATAGCGCGTACGGCCGAGAACGACGACGGTTGGCGACTTCGCTCGGCCTCGTCGAACCGACCCGAGACTCGTTCGACTGAGCAGGTCAGGCGAGACTTCTCAGTTTCTACGCCGACAATTCCTACCGTGTTAGCGAGCTGTCGCGAGATCGCGGGCAGCAGCACTTCGCCACGGGAGTTCAGCGCCTCAACAACTAGGTCTTGGCCTGCCGATGTTAGAACCAATGGTGGTTGGACGAACCCCATGTCCCAGCGGGTGTACCGACCCGGATACTCATAACTCGACGACAACAGCAACCCGCGTTGACTATCGAGCCGATCGATGAGCCGTTCGAGGTCCGACGCCACATCGAGCTCAGACGTTGTAGCGGTGATCGACACACCGCCGGCCGTCTCGAACATGGTGGTACTCATCGAGGTCTAGAGGTATAGACCAGTGGAACTGGCCTCGACTCGAGGAGCCGCTATTGCGTGAAGATCGCGCTCGCGCAAGATGATGTAGTCGTCGCCCTGAACCTCGACCTCGTAGCGATCTTCGGGACTGAACAGGACCTTGTCGTCGACTTTCGCGCCGCGGACGTGCGGGCCTGCACCAATCACGACACCCCATACAAGACGCTTGCTGATCTGGGCTGTGGCCGGGATGAGGATGCCTCCGCTGGATCGCCGATCGCCCGAATCGCCAGGGAGCGAGACTAACAGCCGATCACCCAACATCTTGATGGGCACCTGATCGTCTAAGAGGGCGGTCTCGTCGCAAAGGGCGGTGTCGTTTGAACGGGCAGTGTCCTTAGCTAGGTCGGTTTTGGATGATTCGGTTTCTGCGGTGGCTTCTGGCACAGCCGTTAACGCTATCGGCGTTATGCCGTCTGACCGAACCGGATTCGATATTGCGATGGAGCCACGTTCAGGCGGCGGTGGAATACGCGCCGCATGGTCTCGGCACTGCTGAAGCCGCACTGTTTGGCAACAACGTCGGTGGACAGCTTCGTGTGCTCCAGCAGCCGCCTCGCCGTCTCAACCCTCACCCGCTCGACGTACCTCGCGGGTGGCTCGCCTGTTTCGCGGCTGAACACTCGGCCAAAGTTCCGGTGGCTCATGTGAGCTACGTTCGCCAGCGCCTCGACCGAAAGGTCGGCCGAAGGATCTGCTTGAATCAGATCGCACACCCGGCCAATTCCCCCAGCTTGAGCCACTGGCGTCCAGCGACTCTTGGCGAACTGGGTCTGTCCGCCAGGGCGGCGCAAGAACATCACCATATGCCTGGCCACGCTGTCGGCTACGGCTGTTCCCAGATCGGATTCGACCATCGCTAGGGCAAGATCGATCCCTGCCGTTACACCGGCCGAAGTCCAGATGTTCCCGTCGACGGTGTGGATTGCATCGGGGTCGACTATCACGTCGGGGAAGTCGTCAGCCAATCGCCGTGTTTGGGACCAATGCGTCGTGACCCGCCGGCGCGAAGCTAGCCCTGCAGCGGCCAACAAGAACGCTCCGGTGCACACAGAAGCAACTCGTTTCGATTGCGTCGCAAGCCAACGCAGCTCCCCTGCGACCGCGGTGTCGTCAACAAAGTTGTGGACACCGACGCCACCGGGAATGATGAGCGTGTCGATGGGACCACGCACCGAGTCGGTGGGGATCGACGGTCCGATCGTCAAGCCGCTCTCGCTAGTTAGCTCGCAGTCGGTCAACCGAGCAATCGTCACCTCGTATCGGGGAGCGTCGATCGCGTTGGCCTCGAGACCCACGTTGGCCCCGGTGAACACCTCGTAGGGGCCCACAAGGTCTAAACCCTGAAACCCCGGGACCGTGGCGAAGACCACCTGGCGGTTGGTGGTGGTGTGGTTGCTGTTGTTCGCAGTCGGTGATGCTGACCTCATTTGTCCATCATCGACTACTCGCCAGTTGGCGTCAATGGCACCGATCCCACGATTCAGGCCATCACACCGACAACAAAACGAGTCTGTTCTGACAACCGGGGGCCATAGCGTGACAGCTGAGTCGAAGTAGGCGACACTTGTCGGGTGGGTAACCAAGACGACACATCGCCTGTCCTCGACAATGGCAACTATGCATCGATTCTGCCTGGGGATCCGGCTCAGGTCGGGCCTGGAAAGGTCAGCCTCGCCGACGAGGTGCTGGGCGCCATCCGGGAGATATCCATGCGCCAGTGGGCCTGGTTGGCTTCGGGCTTCGTGATCGCCATCGGCCTCATTGTGGTGCGAGACAAGTTCGTAACCGAAGCCGAGCAACGCCTTACGTGGGAACACGCCGACCTCTACTCTCAAGCATTTGGCCAAGCCGCGGCTGGTCTGATCGTCCTTCTGCTGATTACGGCGCTCGGGTTATCGCATGAAGCTGGAATCACCAGCGATTGGCAACGGCGAAAGATGACCGGTTCGTGGGTTCTGATAGTCGGATGTTTGTTGCCGGTACTGGCCGTTCGAGGTTCGAGCTGGAACTCAATAGGTCGGCTCGGAGCAGCAGCAGCTGAGTTTGCATCGACCGCGTTTCTCGAAGCAGTCGGATTCTTAGGCCTGATCTTTGTGTTTCTGGCCAGGCGATTGGCCAACCACGATCATGGGGTGTTCATCTCAGCGGTGGCCACGGCCATTATCTACGCAGCCACCCAAGGAAGCGCATCGATGCTCATTATGGCGCCATTCTTTGTGCTCGCATTCATTTGGCTGTTGTTCGAGGTTCGCAGCATCTGGCCTGTCGTGGTGTTGTTCACCCTGTTCCAATGGTTGGCTGGGCTACCTTTCGACACAGACGGTGCTGGCGAGGGATCTGGTTTGGCAACCGTCGCCAAACTTGTCGTCGTAGTCGCAGCCGGGCTAGCGGTTCGCCGACTGGTCACCACCACCGATCCGTGGCAGGCAGTGATGAGCGAAAATGTCGCCCCGGTCGTGATCCGCCGGTAGCGACATGAACAGCATCGCAGTTCTAGATCTGGGCTCGCTATCGCTACCAGACTGGCACCCGAGGCACCGTGACGGCAGGTGCATCCTTCGGGCCTATGCCGTGACGCACCCTGATGGCGTGCTCCTGTACGACACCGGCGTTGGAATCGGAAGCGAGTTCATCGACGAGGTTTACGCACCTGCGGTTGTCGATCTGATCGATGCCCTCGGTGCCGCTGGCATCGACGAGCGCGATGTCGGCGCAATAGCCAACAGTCATCTGCACTTCGATCACTGCGGACAGAACCACCGACTCGATGCACCTATTTGGGTTCGTGAGGCGGAACTGGAGGCCGCCACTGCGGAGTTCTACACAGTTCCGGAGTGGGCGTACATCTCAGATCCGCGGCGGCGACTAGCTAGCGGAGACACGATCGTCGCAGAAGGCCTCACCCTCATCGAAACCCCTGGGCATACTCCCGGACATCAGTCGCTGGTTGTTGATGATGTTGATGGTGTTGATGGTGTTGATGGTGGTGGTGGTCGAGTGGTGCTTGGCGGTCAGGTCTGCTGGAGCTGTGCCGAGTTAGCCGATTCGGGTCCCTCCGATGCCGACGCCCACGACAAGACCTGGATCGAGGCCGCCCATGAGTCGGTGAGACGAGTACGTGCCCTAGCCCCGGCGACGGTATGGCTGGCTCACGACAATTCACCATGCCAGTTGTGATCGAAGTCGCCAGTTGTGATCGAAGTCGCGAGCTGTTATCGAATTCGATAACAAACTAGATTCATCGCTATACTTGACAGATGGACTCCGCTTCGTTGATTCTTCGGTGCCGCCAGCGAGCCGGAATATCTCAGCGGGAGTTAGCGACCCGTTGCCGGACTTCCGCAGCAGCGATTTCGCTGTACGAAACCGGCCAACGAATCCCCCGCGTCGACACGCTCGCACGCATCATCGCCGCAACCGGCTCGACAATGACCACACATGCCGAACCCCCGCCAGACATAGACATGACCACCAACGGGGGCGACCTCGTCCGTGTACTTGAGCTGGTCAACAACCTTCCCCGCTCGTCAGAACAAGAGCTGTCAGCGCCCGTCTTCGCCGAACTGGCGTCGCGGTGACAATATCGCTGACCGGCCAGATCGTCGGTCTGCATGAGCACCTCTCGAGGGCCAACATCAGCCATGCCTTCGGTGGAGCGCTAGCTCTTGCGTTCTGCACGGCCGAGCCGCGAGGCACCAAGGACATCGACGTGAACGTGTTTGTCGACGTCGGTCGGGTCGACGATGTTATTGCGGCACTTCCGGCTGCTGTCAGCGCCACTGATGCAGCAGTCAGCCAGCTCAGGGCTGACGGACAAGCACGGTTGTTTTGGGACACAACTCCTGTCGACATCTTCTTGTCGACCCATCCATTCCACGATCACGCCGAGTCGAGCCATCGAACCGTCCCCTTTGACGGGCTTATGCATCTCCCAGTACTCGCATGCGCCGACTTGGCAGTATTCAAGTCATTCTTCGCCCGTCCCAAGGATGGAGTCGACTTGACAGCGATGGTAACCGCGGGCGCCATCGACCTGATCGCCGTGGAGCGAACCGTCGCTACGTTGCTCGGCGACACGGAGAGCCGTCAAGAGTTCTTCGACCGAATCCGACTCGACCTTCGTAACTCTTGAGCATCCGCCAAACCGCAGACCCGAGTGTTTCAGCCGAGCCTGCCCTAGCGGTTGGACTGGGCATCACCCAGAACGGCAAGCGTCTGAGCTCGGCTGTCTGAATCGCCAGCCACAACTACGGCCGTGAAGTCGGTTGCACCGGCGGCGGCGATTTCGGCCAGTCCGTGGCGAACCTCGTCTTCGTTGCCAATGAGGCTGATGTCTTCGACACCGTGAACGCCTTCGATGTCGAGCATGGCCCGATATGAGGGCAGGGTTGCGTAATTGGCCAGAATCTCACCAACGAATGACCGAACCCCGTCGGGGTCGTCGGTCACCGCAACCGGAAGGCTGCACACAACCTTGGGTTCATCGCGGCTCGCCGCCTCGGCGGCCCCGTTGATGAGCGGGACGATCTGGGTCGACAGCGTCTTGGGGCCAACACACCACAAGATGGTGCCATCGGTGCGCGAGCCAGCGATCTTCAGCATCTGTGGTCCGAGCGCGGCCAGCATCACCTTGGGCGTTGCGGTGGTTGGCCGAGGCGTTTCGCCCTCGTAACCCCAGATGTCGCCGGCAACAGCCACTTTGCCGTCTTCGAGGAGCGGCAACAGAACGTCGAGGTATTCGTTCATATGGCGGATCGGACGCTCCCACGTCATCTTCCAGCCACCCTCAACCGAAGGTTTGTGGGCCAGCCCGATGCCCAAAATGGTGCGTCCGCCAGTTGCGGCTTGGGTGGTCAGAGCCTGGGCCGCCAATGCTTGAGGGTGCCGTGGCCATGTCGGAACCACAGCGGTGCCAACCTGGATCATCGTGGTGTCGCGACCAGCCAAGGCCAGAGCTCCAAGGGCGTCGACAAGACCGGTCTGCGCGAGCCAGTACGACGAAAAGCCTGCATCCTCCGACGCCACAATATCGTCGATGATTTCGTCGAGATTGGGCCGCGCCAGCAGTCCTGAACCATTGATGCCTATGTCCATGCTGTCCCCCGGTGAAGACCTGGTTGGTGTTAGCTCAGCCTGGACGGTACCGGGTTAGGGGGCCTCAGGGTTAGTTCAGTTGTCGATCGGTCGCACTACAACTCCAGCCCCGATGAGTGCTTCTTTGGCTTCGCTAACCGTGTGCTGACCGAAGTGGAAGATCGACGCCGCCAGCACCGCGTCGGCCCGGCCCTGTACCGCGCCCTCGACGAGGTGCTCGAGGGTCCCCGCCCCGCCACTAGCGATCACCGGAACATCGACAGCGTCGCCAACGGCGCGGGTCAGCGCTAGGTCGTAGCCGGCCAGGGTTCCATCGCCATCCATCGACGTCAGCAAGATTTCACCTGCGCCAAGACGCGCTGCCGCAACAGCCCAATCAACGGCATCGAGTTCGGTGTCCTCTCGTCCGCCTTTGACGAAGACGTTCCATCGTTGGTCGCCGACCCGTTTGGCGTCGATGGCCACGACACAACACTGACTTCCGAACGCCTCGGCGATCTCGGTGATGAGTTCGGGCCGCGAAACGGCTGCTGAATTTACTGAGACCTTGTCGGCCCCAGCCCTAAGCAGCTGTCTGGCATCGGCGACCGAACGAATACCGCCACCGATCGTGAACGGAATGTGCACTTCTTCGGCCGCGCGCTTGGCCAAGTCGACGATGGTGCTGCGGTTGTCGGAGCTCGCAGTGATATCGAGAAAGATCACCTCATCGGCACCCTGAAGGTCGTACCGGGCCGCGAGCTCGACGGGGTCGCCCGCGTCGCGGATCTCGACAAAACGAACTCCCTTAACAACACGGCCCTGATCGACATCCAGGCAAGGGATTACGCGCACAGACTTCACTCGACATTCCTGTGTGGGCGGCTGACACCTGACGGTTCTGTGGCAAGAATTGCGTCGGCAACCGAAATCGTGCCGTCATGGATCGCTTTCCCAGCAATCACGCCGATGAGACTCCGGCCGTCGACCTCGATTGCTCCGAGGTCGCGGATGTGCTCAAGGGACCCGACCCCGCCAGATGCAATAACTGGGATCGACGCGGCGGCTAGAACCGCACTGAGGCCGGTCACATCCGCGCCCTGACCCATACCATCCTGGCGAATCTGGGTCACAACAACCGCGTCAGCACCAACGTCAACGAATTCGGGCAATACCTCGAACACCGTTCTGGCACTGCCACGTTCCCAGCCTCGAATCATGACTTCATCACCCAACACATCGAGCCCCAACGCAACTCGATGGCCGCTAGACGCTAGCTGTGAAACCAGACCTGGGTTCTCAATGGCAGCGGTGCCAATGACGCACCGCGTTATCCCGACGTCGTACAGCGCCTGAGCCGCCTCGGCCGACCGAACTCCGCCACCGGCCTGGACCGGAACTCCGACAGCTTCAGCGATGTTGGCTACGACACTCAGATTCTGGGCAGTCCCCGATCGAGCCGCATCGAGGTCGACCAGATGAATCCAGGGTGCACCAGCGGCCTCGAACGAAAGAGCCACCTCGACTGGGTCGTCGTCGTAACGAATTTCGCGGTTGAAGTCGCCCTGGAGCAGACGAACACAGCGGCCATCGCGAAGGTCGATTGCTGGATACAAGTCGAAACTCATCAGGCCGCATCGTCCAGAGACCGCTTAACTTCTGACATGAAGTTCGTCGCAAACTGCCGTCCACGATTGCCAGACTTCTCGGGATGGAACTGTGTAGCCCAAACAGAGCCGTCTCGGTCGACCATAGCGGTGAGATCGGTTACGTAGTCGCAGGTAGCAACCACGAACTTGTCGTCGGTTTCGGCCGAAAAGCTGTGCACAAAGTACATCCACGCATCGTCTCCCAGTCCGGCGAGAAGAGCAGATGGGCGCACGACATCAAGCCTGTTCCACTGCATCTGCGGACGAGGAAGCCCAGCTGGAATCATTACCGATCGGCCAGGGAACACTCCAAGACCAGAGACGTCTGGCGCTTCGGCCGAACCTTCAAACAGCATCTGCATGCCAACACAAATGCCAAGGAATGGCCGCCCCGATGCCACCGCCGACAGCGTCGCATCTTCAAGCCCGGCCGCCCGCAACTCGCGCATACATGTCCCGAAGTGGCCAACGCCTGGAAGTACTACTGCCGCGGCATCAGCGATCAAGCCGTGGTCGGCGGTGAGCCTGGCATCGGCCCCGACACGTTCGAAACCCTTCTGGGCCGAGCGAAGGTTACCAATTCCGTAATCGAGGACCGCTACGAGTGGCCGCGAGCCTTCCCTCACAGAACGCCCTTGGTCGACGGCATAACCTCATCGACCACTTTCACTGCGTCGTAGATAGCTCTGGCGGTGCCCTTGAAGCTGGCTTCGATGATGTGGTGCGTGTTCTTGCCGCGCAGCATGACGAGGTGGAGGGTAATTCCAGAAGCCATCACAAACGCGCGCCAGAACTCCTCGCACAGTTGGGGGTCGAATGGTGGGTCGCCCAGAATTTTCTGTCCGGGCGGGTCGATTTCGTAGTGCAAGAACGGCCGACCGGAGAGATCGAGGATGACCTCTACGGCAGCCTCATCGAGCGGCACTGTGACCGACGCGAAGCGGCGGGTACCTGCTTTATCTCCAAGCGCAGCCTTGAACGCCTCACCGAGGGCAATACCGCAGTCTTCAACAGTGTGGTGTGAGTCGATCTCAAGATCACCCTTACACACCAAGCGCAGATCCATACGTGAGTGCTTCGCCAACTGGGCCAGCATGTGGTCGAAGAACGGCAGACCGGTGGTCACATCGACGGACCCAGATCCATCCACGTCGAGATGCAGCGAGATATCAGTTTCTTTAGTGTTACGGGTGATGTCGGCGGTTCTCACAGTGTTAATTTCATTGGGGGTGTTGATTTCATTGTGGTGTTGGTTTCATGAGGATGCTGCCTAATCATGGTGTACCGAGGACGTCGGTTAGGGCTTCTATGAATCGATTGTTGTCATCGGGTGACCCAACGGTTACGCGTAGGCAGTCGGCGAGCCTTGGCCACGATGAACAGTTGCGAACAAGCACCGATCGATCGACCAACGCCTGCCAAACCTCATCGCCACTCTGACCAGTCGCCGAAGTGCGAAACAAAATGAAGTTCGATTGCGACGGCCACACCTCAACACCGAGGAGTGACAGTGCCGCCGAGACCCTGCCGCGTTGTTCGACGATCGATGCGACACGTTCGTTCATCTCGTCCTGAAAACCGAGTGCGATCGTCCCAGCCAGCTGTTTCGCCGAATCGAGATGATACGGAAGCAGGACCTTCTCCATCTCGGTGATCATCCAACTCGGCCCCACCACGTAGCCGAGCCTGGTGCCGGCCATCGACCATGTCTTGGAGAACGTTCGTGTCACCAGCAGGGCCACATCAGCATCGGCTCCGCCGCGGCGGGCGAGGACGTCGAGAGCCGAGAACGACGCAAACTGGGCGTACGCCTCGTCGACCACCACAACCCCAGAAGCGCTGGTCACGGCGACTTCGACGTTCTGAAGCGTTTCGGCAGTACCAGTCGGATTGTTTGGCGAGCACAAGAATACGACGTTGGGCAATCGATCCGCTAACGCTCTTCCGAGCACATTCGGATCGAGCAAAAAACCCTCGCCCCGATCGATCTCAATCACTTCGCACTGAGTCGTACGGGCAATCTGGCCGTGCATGGCATAGGTGGGCTCGAAAGTCATCACGCTGCGGCCCGCTCCAGCGAACGTCAGACAAATTGTCTGGAGAACCTCGTTGGATCCATTGGCCACCAAGATCTGGGCTGGTTCAACATCATGCATTGCGGCGATCGCCACTCTTAGCGCAGTCGCCTGTCTATCCGGGTAACGGTGCCATTCGATTTCACTGATTGCGGCGGAGTAGGCTTCTACGAACGCCGTTGGTGGTCCTACCGGTGCTTCGTTCGTATTCAAACGAACCTCCACCTCTAGTTGAGGTGAGTGGTATCCCTCCAGAGAGTGCAGATCTGACCGCACCATGTGTTCGGTGGAGTCTGATAGGCCGCTCACGACAGCCCCTCACGAGCCCATAACTCTCGTTCGGAAACCGATGCCGCGTGAGCCCAGAGACCCTCAACGGTGGCCAGGTTGGCAACAACGTCCTTTACGCAATCGAATCCGGCTTTGGACACGTTGATGACATGCATCCGCTTTTGGAAGTCGCCGACACTTAGCGCGCCTGCGAACCGAGCTGTTCCGGCTGTTGGCAATACATGTGATGGCCCCGCGACGTAATCGCCGATTGAGGCTGACCCCCACTCCCCCACGAACACCGCTCCCGCGTGGCGAACGTGGTCGACCATGGCCTCGGCGCCAGCGCACATGATTTGGAGATGTTCAGGCGCCACGGCATTGGAGACTTCGATGGCAGCATCTGGACCGTCGACCAGACATATCCAGCCGTCGGCCACAAGTGTGGCCATGGTGTCGTCGCGCCGGGGCGACATGTCGACGATCTGAGCCACAGCCACGTCGACAGCATCGGCGTGGTCTTCGTCCCAGGTGATAAGCCACGCCCGACCACCAGGCCCGTGCTCGGCTTGCAGAACTATGTCGATTGCCGAACTAGTTGGCGAAACCGATGAGTCGGAAATGACCACAATCTCGCTGGGGCCAGCGAATGCCGAAGCAATACCGACCTGACCAGTAACTTCTTGTTTCGCGGTCGCGACCCAGATGTTGCCTGGCCCTGCAATCACGTCGACTGGCCGAATCGTCTCGGTCCCGTAGGCCATAGCGCCAATGGCCTGCCCGCCACCAATGCGATAGACCTCGCTAACTCCGCAAACAAAGGCCGCAGCCATCACGACATCGGAAATCGAACCATCTGGTCCGGGTGGTGTGCAGACCATCACGTCGTCGACTCCGGCAGCCTTGGCTGGCAATACCGTCATCAGCACAGTGGACGGATACGCAGCTAGACCACCGGGCACATAAACCCCGACACGATCGACCGGTTGAGCAACGACTCGCACCGAGATCCCATGATCCTCGACCCTGTGGTCGCTGCCGACCTCGCTGATATGGAAGTTCAGAATTCGATCATGAGCAATCCGAAGGGCCTCCATAACGTCAGAATCGACACGATCTGCAGCCGCAGCGAGTTCGCCATGGCCAACGAGCGGCTCACCGACGTCGACGCCGTCGAACCGCTCCGTGAGTTCACGCACCGCCGAATCGCCTCGGGCCCGTACATCGTCGAGGAGGAGCCTCACCGCTTCGGTCGGAGCGTTCAGATTCAAGTCAGGTCGCGGCACATGCGAACCAAGATCGCCAGCAACTCCGCGTAGATCGAGACGTCGTAACACAATCACGGATCGTACCGTCCGCCCGCCCATGGTCCTGTCTATTTAAGGGGCCCGCCACTTACGCCATCTAGCCATAATCTTCTCAATCGGCGACGGTTCCCAGGGTGGGCCCCCGAAGATGTTCGTATAAGTCTCGATGAAGCGCTGCTCGTCATGTTCACTACCCAACCTGACAGTTGCTTCAACGCCTGCGATGGAAAGGCCCTGACTTCCTGTGTTGTCCTGAGGTTCGCTCACAACGAACCCCGCGGCCACTAGCTGGGTTCGAGCAAGCCCCGCCTCAGCAGACCAGGCACCGAGGTAAACGCCGCGAACCTGAGGCCACTCATCGTCATTGGTCATGCCCCCACCGTACGCCGCAGGAGAAGGTCTTGTCTTCGCACTACGTGTCATGACTCGAAAGATCTGACAGGATCAACAGCCCATGACCAGCGCCGCCGAACTCGGATCGATTACAACCGTCGTCGACGAACTACGAGCACGTGTCGTCCTATCGGCCGACGAACTCGTCGATACCGAAAAAGATGACGTCGCCGCCGAACTCTACGAAGTCGACCGAGCCCTAAGAATGGCCATCCGTCGCCTAGAAAAAGCCGCCAGAGCGCTGCACTAATGGCTCCGGCTGCCACCGCCTCCGCCCTACCTAACAGCTCCGGCTGCCACCGCCTCCGCCCTACCTAACAGCTCCGGCTGCCACCGCCTCCGCCAGACCTACCCGTCACCGGGAAACGGTCGCGGGCGAACAGATCCCGGTGACAGGAGTGGTCTTTTCGCTCTCCCTTCGGGGTTTCGTTCGAACGTAGTGAGGGTGGAACCCCGGTTAGCGACCCGAGGTTGCGGCGCTTGGGCAGAAATCGTTCAGGACGCACTCGCCACAGTTGGGCTTGCGCGCGAAACATACGCGTCGGCCATGCAGGATCACCCGCAGGCTGAACTCGCCTCGCTCGTCCTGGGGAATCATCGGATTTATGGCCATCTCGATCTTCACTGGATCGTCGAGCTGGGTGATGTCGAGTCGCTGGGCCAGACGCTTCACATGGGTATCAACGGGCAAGCCCGGAAGCCCGAACGCCACCGATCGGACCACGTTCGCTGTCTTGCGCCCAACGCCTGGAAGCGCGGTTAGGTCCTTAACTGTGGTTGGGACCTCGCCGTCGTGCCGGTCGAGCAGGGCGTTGGCCATACCCAAAAGGTTCCGCGCCTTGCTCTTGAAGAATCCAGTCGAGCGAACCAGCTCCTGGACTTCGACCTCATCGGCAACGGCGAGGGCTTGTGCGTCAGGGAAACGCTCGAACAGAGCCGGAGTTGTCATATTGACCCGAACATCGGTGCATTGGGCCGAGAGAATTGTCGCGGTTAGGAGCTCGAACGGATTGGTGTGATCGAGCTCGCAGATCGCCTCGTATTCGTCTTTGAGAAGCTCGTGCACGCGTCGAGCGCGCCCCTTCGGTGACCTAGGTTTCGCCATGCACCCACGTTAGGGCGCAAGCAGACTACGTGCGCGAACCCCACCCAAAGCGCAAAGGCGCCATGGGGTTGAGCCAGTAAGGTTGGGCCAGTGTCCTGCATTCCGACGGTAACTACCGGCTCCGATGCCAGAGGCCCGCTTTATGAAGTCAGCGCGGCCGACCGCTCAAGTCGCGAGGTAGTGACTGCCCTCGAACAGGCTGGAGTGAAGGCCGGCGAGGCAGTGTGGGTCGATCATCCAGCGATCGGACTTGACGAGGCGATTCTGGCCCTTGGCCTAGCCGCCCAGCGAGACCTCTGGTTGATGGAGGTCGATCTTCCGCTAAGCGCAGCAGTGCTAGCCGACACCACCGCTGTCGCAACCAGGCCATTTGAGATTGGCCGCGACGAGTCGGCTTGGGTCGAGGTGAACAACCGGGCCTTTGCGTGGCATCGCGAACAGGGCGGCTGGACCGTGGCCGACCTCGTCGAGCGTGAAGCCGACGATTGGTTCGATCCAGACGGATTTCTGCTTCACGAGGTCGACGGCGAGTTAGCGGGCTTCTGCTGGACCAAACCTCACCCCGATGCGACCGAACCTGCTGGCGAGATCTACGTAGTCGGCGTCGACCCAAAGCACCACGGCAAGGGTCTTGGCCAGTCGATGTCGGTGGCTGGCCTCGTATCGATCAATATGAGCGGATTCGACCGGGGAATTCTCTATGTCGACGCCGACAACATCGCGGCGGTGCGGCTGTACGAAAAGCTCGGATTCCGGCCTCACACGATTAGGCGGTTGTACAGCTAGCGGTCAAGCGGCGGCGACTACCGGTCAAGCGATCTGTACACCAACAATCGAGCCGATCAGATAGCTGAGTCCGCCGGCTCCAATGGCAATGCCGACCTGGCGGGTGATGATTCGTAGCGGTGGTCGCTGGGTCTGGACCGCCAAGATCGCCCCAATCAGCGCTGCTCCGGCAACGGCAAGTACCAGCGACAAAACTACTGCAAGATTGCCAGACGCAAAGAACCAGGGCGCCAGCGGGATAGCGGCTCCGACAATGAACGACACGAACGAAGAACCGGCAGCCAGCCACGGCGACGGAAGCTCATTAAGAGTGACACCGAGCTCTTCCTTGGTGTGAACCTCAAGGGCAACCTCTGGGTCGGCCATGAGGGCTGTGGCGAGTTCGTATGCCTGTTCGCGGGTAAGTCCGCGTTCGATGTATAGCTCGGCTAACTCTTCGATCTCGTGTTCTGGTTCCTCGGCGTGGGCAATGCGCTCACGCTCGATTTCGGACTCGATTAGCTCCTGCTGGGCCTGAAGCGAAACGTATTCGCCCGCCGCCATGGAGATGGCACCTGCCAACAGCCCAACGAAGCCAGTAACCCGGACCGTCGACGCGCTCACGTCGGCGCCGGCAACGCCGAGAATCAACAATGCGTTCGAGACAAGGCCGTCGCTGGCACCAAACACTGCGGCGCGAAGGGCCCCGCCCTGAACGTCTCGATGGTGATCGTGTATGTGATGAGCCACAAGCACAACCTAGTCAGGTTGGGGGCCCTAACCTGACCAACATGTCCACCAGGTACGACCTCACGCGCTCAGAGCTTGGCGAACTTCTCGAAGGCGAACCGAGTTACCGCCTCGACCAGGTCTGGACCGGCATGTACGAACAGTTGAAGGATCCAGCTGAACTGAGCAACGTGCCTAAAGCACTGCGCGCCGCGATCGAGGACCTCCTGCCATCGGCACTCAGGCTGATAAAGGAGTCGGTCAGCGAAGGCGGTCAGACGGTAAAGTTCCTCTGGCAGCTACACGACTTTCACCTCATCGAAACCGTGCTCATGCACTACGAAGACCGCACCACGGTTTGCATTTCGAGCCAAGCCGGGTGCGCTATGGCCTGTGGTTTCTGTGCCACCGGCCAGGCCGGGTTCGATCGGCACCTGACCGTCGGCGAAATAGTCGAACAAGTGGTTCGGGCCGCGCAACAGTCTCGTCCGCGCCGAATCGCCAACGTGGTCTTCATGGGCATGGGCGAACCCTTGGCGAACGTGAAGGCTGTTGTTGGTGCACTCGATCGACTAAATGACGACATGGGCATCGGGGCGCGACATCTGACGGTCTCGACCGTTGGTATAATCCCCGGAATTCGCGAGTTCACCGAACTTGGCGGCCAATACGGTCTGGCGGTGTCGCTGCACGCAGCCAACGACACCAAACGCAATGAACTTGTACCCGTCAATCGGCGCTACCCATTGGCTGACCTGGCCAGGGCCTGCCATGACCACATCCGAGCTACGGGGCGCCGGCTTTCGCTGGAATGGGCCATGATCGACGGAATCAACGACACCGAAACAGACGTCGAGGAACTAGCCACATACGCCAATGCTCTTCGGGCTCACGTTAACCTCATCCCGCTCAACCCGACTCCGGGTTGGCCAACTGTTGGTTCGCCCGCCAAGCAGGTGAGCTGGTTTCGCGACGAACTCTCGTCTCGTGGTGTGAACGCGACGATTCGACGCAACCGAGGTAACGACATCGACGCGGCCTGTGGCCAGCTTCGAGCCGAACAACTGATTACGCCTGCCAAAGTGACGATAGGCCCCAGGCGCCAAGCCGAACGCCGCTAACGTCGGCGATCCCGCTATCTCCTGTCAGACTGGACACCATGAACGACATTCGTTGGTTCAACCCTTCGCAACCAGACACCCTTCGAAATGCTGTAGTTCTGGGCTACATAGCTGCAGTGTTTACAATCCTCGATCTCCGTCGGCTCTCGGCCATCTCAAACATCCCGCTGGTGGTGATGTTTCTTGCTGCCGCCGGCGCTGCCGCTGGCGCCGTTGGATGTGCCAGCGAAAAGAAGTGGGGTTACGGGGCCAGCATCGGCGCCGCCGCCATCATTGTGCTGGCCCGCGGCATTGTGGTTATCAAAGCTGGAGGAATCACGCTCTGGATGATCGGGCTGATGTTCACGGGCTCGTGGCTTTTCCTCTTGCTACACGAACGCACAAAGGACTATCAGCGCATCTGGTTCCAATGACGGCCGAGCCAAACACACCTCTAACCAACGGCGTGTTGCTCGATGGCGAAGAAAAGGCCACTGCCGTTCGCGACATGTTCGACCGAATTGCCCCCAGATACGACCGGGTCAATCGGATCATGTCGTTCCGGCTCGACGTGCGCTGGCGACGCACGGCCGTAGCCGCGCTCGGTCTCCCAAGCGAATCGGTGGTGCTTGACCTCGCGTGCGGCACCGGAGACTTGTGCGAGGACCTTCGCCGCGAACACCTTCATCCGCTAGGTGTCGACTTTTCGATGGGCATGATGAAGGCCCGCCGAACCGACGCACAAATGCTGCAAGGCGACGTCCTGCGGTTGCCGATGCCTGACAACGCCGTCGACGGCACCATCTGCGGGTTCGCCATGCGCAACTTCATAGACCTCGAGGCATTCTTCGGAGAGTTGGCCAGAGTCACGCGGCCTGGCGGCCGAATCGCCGTCGTCGATGCTTCGAGCCCTGAAAACCGTGTGGCCAAATTTGGCCACCACATCTACTTCGACAAGGTCGTGCCGTGGGTCGGGGGCGTGCTGTCAGATAAGTCGGCGTATGCGTATCTGCCCGCGTCGCTGGCGTACTTGCCGCCTACTACAGAGTTGATGGCGATCGTTCGAGACGCGGGTTTCTCAGATGCAACCCGCCGAGAGCTCACCCTCGGTGCAGCTCAGCTCATTACGGCAACGAAAGACTGACCGAGCGATACCGCGCTCTGAACAGCGCGTAGGCGATTGCACCGGCCAAAATCGGGAGCCAGTAGCTGACGAGTCGGTAAGCCAGTGTTGCCAGAACCGCCCGGCCGGGGCTAACACCTGCGGCAATTAAAGCCGCCGTCAGCCCGGCCTCGACGAATCCAAGACCGCCTGGAGTGATGGGAATCATGCTCAGTACCGCGCCAGCCACATAGGCAAGCAGGACGAGCGATACACGATGATCGTCACCAACAGCCACCAGGGCCGCCAACAGAGCGTAGAAGTCGAAGAGCCATTTCCCCACCGATGCCAAGGCGGCGCGGGGCCAGCGAGATCCAATCGCCGACAACACCGAATCGCGTTCACTCACCAATCGATCGGGAATTGCGACCGTGCCTGGCGGCGATGGGTGGAAACGTTCGACGAGGCGCCCGACCGCCATAAGTAGGCGGCTCGACCTGGCTAGATATAGCGCAGCAACACCAAGCACTAGGAACATTGCGCCACCAATCCACGCGGCCCGAGCAATGGTGTTTGGCACTGGCATACCGGCAAGAATCGCCGGAATCGAGATGATGGGCAGCACAAAAAGCGATGCTGTCGTGATCAACGACAACGCCGTGAGCGACGCGGCCGCCGAAGCGGGATCTGAGCCAGCCGTCTGCAACATTCTGAACTGAAGCGCGCCACCAGCGGCCGCGCCGCCTGGCACAACTCGGCTAAAGGCATTCGAGGCGAGATGCGATGTGATGAGCTCGAACCAGCCCACGTCCTTAAAGGCAATTCGTTGCAGATACCAAACAGCAGCAAAGCTCAGTAACTCGGCCAGCAGCATTAGACCGAACCAGCCCGGCGCAATGTTGGACAACCGGGGCCACGCCTTTAGGACCTCGGTGAGCGATGGCGCGACGAGGTACATCGCGATCGCTGTGACCACGAGCATGAGAATGCGACCTCGCGAGAACACTCGTGGCGCTGTCTGAGCTGTGCCCACGCGCCCCACGCTAGTCATGTCGCCGCCGGTAGTCAGATTGCAACACTCATCCGACAGCCAGACCAACAGTGAAGAGAGCACCGAAAACCAGATGCAGCCGACCGGTTCGGGCTAGGACAGCGATGAGTTCTCGACCAGAAGCTCCACCCAGCACGATGCGGCCTAGACCGATCGACAGCGGCGCGGCTAATAGCGCCAGGAGGGCCCACGGCCGATCAATACCCGTTGCCGCGGCTGTCGCGAATGCGAGTAGCAGGACTGCGACATAACTCTGCCGAGTGCGAGCATCGCCCATTCGGACTGCCAGGGTGCGTTTGCCGGCCTGGGTATCGCCAGCGATGTCGCGCAAGTTGTTGGTGATGAGCAGGGCCACCGCCAATAACCCGACTGGAATCGAAGCCAGCCATGCAATCGAGGGAAGCGATTCGGCTTGAACGAACGCAGTTCCGACGGTGGCAACAACGCCAAAGAACACAAACACAAACACCTCGCCGAACCCCGAATAGCCATAAGGGCGCGAGCCACCGGTGTAGAACCACCCGGCCGCTATCGCGCTGGCGCCAACGACCAGCAACCACCAAGATGCGACCACAACTAGGATCAACCCGGCAACCGCCGCTACGCCGAAACACAGAAAGGCAGCCGCTTTGACGGCTCGCGGCGAAGCGATGTTTGACGCAACCAAACGAACCGGACCAACACGTTCGTCGTCGGTGCCGCGGATGCCGTCGGAGTAATCGTTGGCGTAGTTTGTACCGAGCTGCAGCGCCAGCGCGACACACCCGGCCAGTAGCGCCCGCCACCAGACAGCGTCGCCATCGCCAACGACCACCCCGGTGCCGACTGCGACCGGAACTACGGCCGCCGGAAGGGTTCGAACGCGCGCTCCGGCTATCCAATCGGCTGCGGTTACGTTGGCTATCTTCAACTCAGCGCTTCCCGTTGAAACTAATCAGACCGCCGCCATCGAGCGCAAGAGTCTGTCCCGTGATCCAGCTACCGGTCTCGGCGGCCAGGAACAGCGCCGCTCCAGCAATATCGCTCGTCTCACCGAGGCGACCAAGCGGATAGGACTTGGCTACTTCTGCCCCCCGCTCGCCCTCCCACAGCACCCTGGCGAAGTCGGTCTTTATCAGCCCGGGAGCAAGAGCGTTCACCCTCACGTTGGGGCCAAGCTCGGCGGCCAGTTGTTTGGTGATGTGTATTAGCGCAGCCTTCGACACTGCGTATACGCCCAGAGCGCTGCTTGTCGACAGTCCTCCGACCGACGAGATATTGATTACCGAACAGCCACCGTCGCCTTCGGCCATCGACGCCTTCCAAACCTCCTGAGTCCACACCAGAGGTGCGGTCACGTTGACCGCCAACGTCTTTTCCCAGCGAGGCAGATCGACATCGATCATGGGTCCGGCATAGGGATTGGTAGCCGCGTTGTTGACCAATACATCGATCTTGCCGAACTCGTCGACAACCGCAGCCGCTACCTCGGCGGCAACCTCGGAATCGCCGACGTTGCCTGCCATCCACCGGCAGCCGTGACCAATCTCGGCCGCCGCAGCCTCGCATGCTTCGGCCTTTCGGGAGACAATCATTACTTGCGCGCCAGCAGCCGCGAACACGGCGGCGATTTCTTTGCCGATACCGCGGGATCCGCCGGTAACAATCGCGACCTTGTCGTCTAGTCGTAGTTCCATGGCGGCGACGGTAGCCGCTATTCGCGTGTTTCAGATCAGAGCTGAAGCCAATACCCGATCCGGTCGACGTATCTTGAAGTACCCGCGTCGAGAATACGAGCCACTCCAATGTCATTATCAGAATCTGCACCCATCCGCACTATCGCGCCTCGTGCCCGCAAACAACGCGGTCGAGCTGTTGTGCTTACAATCGTGACCCTTGCGTTGCTGGCCGCTGGCTGCGCTAGCTCAGATGGACCTGACCTCGCCTCACCGACGACGTTGGTCGTTGAGGGTTCGACCGAAACCGGGGATGGCGACTCCGGTGCCGGAACCGACATCGAGGTACCTACGACCACCACCGCCGATGGGTCCGACTCGTCGGCTGCTCTGGCCACTACCGAATCGGGCTCCGATACGTTGGGAGCCGACACCACCGGACCCGACCAAACCGACACAAGCTCGACTTTTACTTCGTCGCCCCCGAATGACGGCGAGAAGATTGGGTGCCCAGACGGTCTCATTCTGGTAGGCAGCAACGGTGAAGAACCCATCTGTTCGGCACCTGGCCAAGGCTGTCCAGACAGCTACATCTTGATCGGCGGCGAAGACGGAGCCGCCCTGTGCCAGAACGACGAGGGACTCATCCTGCGGGTCTACCCCGACGGCACCATCACGCCCGATACTGCTGTTCCATTTAACGGTCCAGTGTGTCGACGCCTAGACGAGAACGGTCTACTGGTCGAGTTCGGGCTCGCAGCTAGCCAGGAGGACTGCGAGTCCCGTGGCGGCGAGTACCTCCCCGACGGCCTTCCGTAACTCGGCTCAGCTATGCGATCGACCAATGGTTCTTGTGCACCATCGATTCGAGGTCGCGTCTGGGGCGCGAGCTAGACAAGCCAGCCTGATCCGCACTCTCAGCGGGCCAACCTATGGCGATTGTGCCGGTAGTGACCATGCGCTCAGGTACCCCAAACTCTTCAGCAACAGAACCTGCGTGGTCGAACTGGCCAAAGAGAAGCACTCCGAGACCAGCATCGATGGCTCCGAGCTGAACGGCCAGCGCGGCCATCGATGCGTCGACTAGCCAGTATGGCGTTGTCCAATCGTCGGCTGAACTCAGACCAACGTGTGTCTTGTCCGGTTCTGAGTAGCGATCGGTGTAGGCATCTGGGTTGCCGTACACCGAGATGAGCACAGGCGCATCGAATAGGCCTTGCCACCGAAATGAGGCTCGACCCGATTCAGAGAACGTCGTGGACCAGTACCGCTCGACTGCATCTGGTTGGTCGAGAACCAGAAACTCAAGACCCTGGCTGTTTCCCGCCGTCGGAACGCGCCGAGCAGCATCGAGAATCTCGGTAATCAGACTGGGCGCGATTGTTTCGGACCGGAACTCCCTGGTCATCTTTCGGCGGCGCATGAGCCGCCCAAATTCGCTCAGAGCTGTTTCTCGAGTAGTTCCGACAGCACCCACGAAAACATGACCTTGCAGTCGCCATTGCCAGGATCGACGGCCTCGAAATCGGTAGCGACGGCGGCCTGCACCTTCTTCGACGCTTCGTGATCGATTACCCCGTTCGCAACTCCTTTGCCCTTCACGCGAAATTCGCGTTTGAGGTAGTCGCCACGTGGCCCAAGGCGCCGCTGGAGTCGCTGGCCCCAAGCCCGGTCTTCGCCAGATGCCGCATAATCGGGACGCGGCACGGCTCCATCGAATAATGCGAAGGCTTCAACTCCGCCAGGGCCCCCGACACACGCGCCGTAGAGCACGTCTTCGTCTGGGAACGCAAGCACCGCCCGCCGCATCTGTTCGTGGACAACGGCCCGCATGACCGTGCCGCGCTTGGCGTTGTTACGCGTAACCAGGCCACCCACCAGAATGGCCGGCGTGCCACCAACTCGTTCGAGAGTGAACAGGGCATAACCCACGAGCCGTTTGCCATCGCGGGCATGAACAGCAAGAACCCACTCGCCGATGCTCTCGGTGAGCCACTCGGTGTCATGAGGTGCCGAACCGTCTGTGGCTAGGTCGGACATTTCTTGAATCTCGTCCTCGGAAAGCGCGTTGCAGTCCTTGGTCGCGACATCGATCGCCATTGAGTATTCCCGCCCCCACTATCTGTGCAATCCGGAGCGTTCATCCTAGCGCCGACAACACGAAAGGCCGAACCGCAGCCAAGAATCAGCCCAAAGTTGGGTGATTTGGCCTTGAGATGGGCGTGTTACAGATACACGCCGGGGCCCCGTGATGGCGCTTGAGGGTCATTAGGGTTGACTGGCCCTCCGATGGCGGGTTGCCTCATCTGCTCGAGCTGCTGGCGAGCAGCCGCCTGCTGGGCAAACAGCGCAGCCTGGATGCCATGAAACAGACCCTCGAGCCAACCCACAAGTTGGGCTTGGGCAATTCGTAGCTCGGCTTCGGAGGGGATGTCTCCTTGGGGAAATGGATCGGTGAGTGTCTCGAGTTCTTCGCGCAGATCAGAAGACAGGGCGGCACCAAGCTCGCTGATTGAGATGCCATAGATCTGCGCCAGCCGTTCGCGGCCAGGTTCGTCGAGAGGGGCCTGACGTACCTCTTCGAGTAGTTGCCGGATCATGGCACCAATACGCATGACCTTCGCAGGTTCTGAGATCGAGTCGCTTTTGGCCGAATCGTCGTCATTTGGAAGGTTGGCCTCGGCCACCACTTCGGGTTCGACAACAGCAGAGTCGGCGACGGCCTCCTGTGGTTCTGGGAGGTCGGGTTCTGGGAGGTCGGGGCCTGGCAGGTCAGAGTTTTGGCTCACGTTGAGAGGTTAACCATTTGCGACAGCAGTTAGCAGCGGCACATACATCTCGTCGGGGGTGAGCGACCCGTGGCGGCCTATCAGTTTGAACGAGCCACCGTCGGCGGGGTCGTCGAACGAGACCGGCTCGAACGGGACCAACGCAACGTCGCCCAGCCGACTTCTGGCCGCATCAGAGACCATTGGCCCGAACCATCGGGCCGCCACTATGTCGTCGACATGTTCGACCCAAGCCACATCGCCGTATTCGTCTTGGGCCCGCCTCAGAAGTTCGGCTTGGTCGTTTGGCCTGCAATGCAGCCATCGAAATCGGCCTTCGCCAGATAACGCTGAAGTCAGGCTCGTTACCGATTGCGAAAGCCGGATCGTTCGATCACCGACGTGAACCTGCCCGTGGTCGGCCGTCACTACCAGAGCTGTTCCGCTTGGAAGCGTGTCCAACAACATTTCGACCAAATTGTCAGTAAACCTCACCTCGAGATCGAAGGCTTCTCCGATCCCACTGAGATGGGAAACCTTGTCAATGCCGTCGTAGTAGGCATAGACCAGGTTGGCGCCAGCGCGAATGGCCGACTCCGACTGGGCCACGATGCCAGACACCACCGACCATGGTCGCCAGCGGCCGTTCCGCAGCTGGGCCTCAGAGAAACCGGTGGTCTGAAAGCGGTAGTCGGCTACCACATCTGGCGACGTGCCCAGAAAGGGCTCGATGGGTTGAAACTCCGACGCTGGCAGCGTTGTGCGAGCATCGCCGCCCTCATCGAGCCGCCAGCGCAGCGTGTTTAGCACGTCGCCCTGGACCCGAACGCGATAGCCGACCACGCCGTGTTCGCCTGGCGGCACGCCGGTCGTTATCGACGTGAGCGCAGCCGCAGTTGTAGACGGCGCCACCGATGTAAGCCAGCCTGAGCCCATCGCCGCCATCGTGGGAGCAATCGATGCACGCTCATCGAGTTGATTGCGACCAAGCCCGTCGAGTACCAGCACAACAACTTGGCGGGCCTGCCACACTTCGTCTGGAAGCCACAAGGGCGCCGTGGGTGGTCGGCCGATGAGCGTTGGCAGAAGGTCGCTAATGCACTGTTGGCCGAACAACGGCACGACTGGTTTGGGCCGAGAAGCCGGGTCGGGGGTCTTGGGTGAAGCGGTGTATGAGGCCACGACCGACAGTCAACCATGTCTTCGGGATACGCTGGCGATTCCGTGTCAGTTTCGACTAGGGGCGACTACGCCTGCCGTGCACTTTTGACCTTGGCCCTTGGTAATGACTCTGGGCCGACATCGGTGCGCGACATCGCTGAGCGCACCGATCTCCCTCAGCCATATCTAGAACAGATCATGCTTGCTCTCAAAGGCGCCGACCTAGTCGAATCCAAACGAGGCGTCGGCGGCGGTTACACCCTTTTGAAGCCAACATCGGAGATCACGATCGGCGAGATCGTCTCGGCGGTCGACGGGCCGATAAGCCTTGGTGCTTTCGGTCAACCCCATCAGGACGGAGCTTGTGATCACGAGGGAAAGTGCGTGCTGCTGTCGATCTATTCGGTTACCGGCACTGCTATGCGCAGAATGCTCGATTCGTACACGCTCGCCGATGTGGCGCACATGGCCCGTGGCCAACGCACCTGGCCAAACGAAGCTGGTGCAGAAACGCGTATGAGTGATAGCGAAGCTGTCACGAACTAGCGAACCAAAACCGCGTATGAGTGATAGCGAAGCTGTCACGAACTAGGCGCTCGGCAGTCTGCCGCGGCCGTTTCGGCGTAGTCGAGGCCCGGCCGGGCCTCTTTCCCACCATTCGCTTCGTCGAATTGGCCCTCCACCGTTGGTTTTCAGCCGATGCGATTTGGAGCACAGCATTTGGCCGTTGTCGACGTTGGTTAGCCCGTTGGGTTTCCATTCGATGATGTGGTCGGCTTGGCAGCGGTTCGCGGCCCGGCCGCAGCCGCACCGGCAGTAGCGGTCTCGACAGATCATCGCTGTCTTCTGCTCGGGAGTGAACAGTCGAACCTTGCGGCCAAGTTCGAGCACTTCGCCATCGGCGTCGAACACGACCCGCTGTATATGAGCGTCGATAGCCAGTTCGACAGCCTTGGCGTAACTAATCGGCGTGCCATTTCCGAGCTCGCATAGTGCGTCCTCGGGTTGTGGGGCGTCGCTGGGTAGCCCAGCCACCATCTTGAACCCGTGGGCCAAGTCGGCGATGCCCATGTGTACGTGCACGATGGCGGTCGGGGTGCGTTTGTTAAGGGCCGCATGGGCGCGTTCGGCCATGATCACTAGAGCGTCGACCCGACGCTGGGCCGGATCGCGTAGCAAGTTGTCGACAGTGAACTTTCCTTTGCCGAACTCGGCTTCGGCGTCGGCCCATTCGTCTTTGAACAGCTTGTCGACGATGGGGTCGAGTACGTTCGCGAACGCCTCATACTGTTCAGGGGTGAGAGTGCCGCTGAGGATTCCTCGACCGCCAAAACTTTTCGACAGATGAAACGATCGCGCTGCCGCGTCGCTGGCGTCGCGCTCGTCGGGTTCGGTGATATCGGCTGAGTCTTTCCATCTGACGATTGCTTTGGCAAATGAGTCCCAGTCGAACTCGACAGCCCAGGTAACAAGTTTGGGCTCCCACTCGACGAAAGCACCGCCGTACCGCCGAGCCAAACACTCGCCAAGCAGCCGCACATGATGAATTGAGATCAGCCCAGCCTCGAACGCGACGCGGACTTCTGGCATTCGTTTGAGCTTGTACGCACACGACGTGCGACGGCCAACGTCGGGGCCTGGCAAGTTGGTGCGCGAACGAAGCATGGCCTTCACGCTGGCGTGGCCCCGTGTGCTCCAGACCATCGAGTCATCCAACGCACCTATGTGCGAACTATCGAGCGCATCGACGCCGCACCGAACCCGGTCGAACATCTCGGTCATCGAATCGAGCACATCGCCAGATAACAAGCCCAAGTTGACATCGGCCGCAGCCTCCACCGCACGCACCAAATCCTTCAGCTCTGTTGGCGCGCCGGACGGTACCTCTATAGGAGCGAACTGAGTTAAGTCCTCAGACAACGACACAGCTGACACCGACGGTGGCCCTGATCTTGCAAATGCGCTAGTGATGAAGTTCTCTTCCACATCGAACATAGGTACGACCCTATCAACTCGCCTTCACTATTCACCGTGTGTTAACACATAATCTCAAACAATCGTTCTGTGCGAGGTCAGGGAGTTCAATCGACTCGGACCCATCGCCGACTCAGCTCGAGAAGCTGGTTGGCGAGACGGACCGCCCGAACCGTCACTGGTGCCGTCCACGTCCTGGGCGCGGCAAGCTAGCGGACGCTGACTTAGCGGTGCGGTGGCGTTCGCCCAGGTCATGGATCGCTGACTCGAGGAGGCCTTCGCCGTGGAGCTCGAGCCACGCGGCGAGTTCTTCGTCACTCCGCTCGGTTTCACCAAGTGCCGCGAGAACGAACGCGAAGGCGAGTCGATGTTGCACGTAGCTGTCGAAGCTGAAGCGGTGGACCGGCCTGGCTTGTGCTTCCTCGAAGAGTTGGCGCAGCGAACCGAGGCCGTCAACCTGATCGAACCAAGTCGCAGATGCCCTTACTGTCGCCGCTGCAGACCTCTTGATGGCGCGCGATGGAGAGCGCGTTCCAAACTGTCCGCGACCGACTGCTCCGCTGCCCTCGAATCGGCCGAACTCGAAGCGCTCAGCTGCTTCTTCGGCAGGCCAGTCGAGCGGGTCGACGCGTAGGTCGAACAACGCTGATCTCTCGGTCCGGTGCCACGCGAAGCGGCGCCCGGTGCGGTGGGGAATGAAATCGACGGAGACTCCCCAAACCGGGATGTACGAAGCGCCCTTCAACGCTACGACTTGAACGATTTCGCGTATCGGAGCCTTGGTGGATCGAATCCACCGGCGTGGCTTCACTTGGGCGAAGCCAGACCCGGCCAGTCTGGGTGCGAACTGGCCCTGGATAAGCTCATCGATCTCGTTGGCGGAAACCCGCTCACGCTCATGCTGTGAGCTCGCCGAATCTGAGGCCCAAGGTTTCGCCTACCCAGACCAGCGCGCTGAACCGCGGATGGATGGCCTCGGTGATGCGCTGCTCAAGCCAGATATCAGCCAAAGTCGAGAATCGCTGCCGTCCCCCCGATGGGGCGATATCCTGGCCTCGATCGAATCCCGTCTCGACCTGCGCGAGCCATGGTCGGGCATCGGTCTTGGTCACGAAGGTGGCATCGGCAGCAACTTGTTTACCCAGTCGCCAGTAGCGGGCCTGGTAACAGCCGCTACTCAACTTGCGGATGTTGCTGAGTGGCCTCCGCATTGACGCCCCCTGATCCCCGATGTTCTAGGCACATTGTAAGCATGAGGCGAGGTGGCGATCTAACCAGATGACCTCTTTAGGGCATCTGATCTGAGCTTATTAGTGGAGCAGGTGACGAGAATCGAACTCGCGTTATCAGCTTGGGAAGCTGAGGGGCCGGATCGGCGAGGCATGCCGCTGACCAGCGTTTTCGCAGGTGAGAAGCGGTTTCGGGTGCTTGGCGAACTCCCCGCTGAACCCCGCTCGCGACCCCTGTTCGCCGATGCTCTAGGCACGCCGAAGATTCTCGGCTCGCTTCAGCTCGGTGGCCAGTCTTCTACCCCGAGCCACTCAATGGTCACGACACCGTCTTCCGTGTGGGCGAGGCCAGCTGCTGCAGCGGTCGTTTGATCAAGTGACCGCTCGACAAGATCCGCCCAAGGATCATCCGAGTCGAAGTGGAACGATGAGCCGTCCACCCAGGTCCAAGTGTCGTTCCAAGGTCGCCACCTCTGGAAGTACGCAATGACCTGCCCATCCGCGCTCAGCGCTTCGACTGCTGTGGTCAGGAGGTGCTCCGGTACGACTATCCCCAGCCTGTCGTCTGGTGTCATTGCCTCGCAGCCATAGCCGGCGTACGACCGCCGAGCGCTGTGAGAGCGTGACGTGCGGCTCACCGGCTCGAGTTCGTCTGGAACCGTCCCAGCACCACGTGAACGAAGGAGCAACGACTGGAGCTCGGGCACGGCATTCGTCATTCCGAGATGGCCGACTGCTTCAGATGCCCAGTGGCGGACAGTAGCGTTCTTACTTGAAAGCAGGCCGATCAGTACGCCCTCCGGTTCCGGAACCTCGAGCTCGCGAAACACCTCGATAGCGCAGAGCTGCCCGCCCGCCGACAGGCTTGGTGTTCGTTCTACAAGTGCCGGAATTGCTGCGGGGCCGATGCGAATCAGTTCGGCCTGGGCGTCCTCGTCCCTTCCCTGGCTGTGTTCGTCCAGCTCGTCGAGGAGGTGGCGGATTCGGTCCTCGCGACTCTGAGGGCTGTTCATCCGTTGCTCTCTGTGCTTCTCCACTCAGAGACGACTTCGATCTCGCCGTGGATGTGGTCGTTGAACGTGTCGAGTCCTTCGGCGGGGATCCAGTACTCGAGGCATTCGTTGTCGCCGACCTGCTGCGTGTCGAACTGGTCGAGGTAGTCGGTGTCGACGTCGAAGCGGAGGACGGTAGCCGACGTTGCCGTTGGCGTCGCCTTTGGTGTTCCATTCCCTGGCGATGCGGGTTGCGTAGGCCTCGTTGAGTACTGGGTAGAAGATCGGCTGCCAGTCCAGGCGCGGCGGGATGCGCCGCCAGTCGCTGGCGGCAATCAGGTCGAGTTCGGGCGGATCGGGATCCCAACGTCCGTCGTTCAGATCGATGAAGAGTGTGAGGGTTGCCCATGCGGCCCACTCGTTGCCATCGGGCAGCGGGTGGTTACGAGCTAGGCGCCAGCAGAGGGCGGCGGCTTTGTCGTAAATGTCGGGGTAGAAGTCTTGATCGTCAAGCCAGCCTCGGGTGCGTGCAAAGCGGAGTCCGCCATATCGAGCCGTCCCGCTCTGAGGAGGTCCTCAGCTGCGAAGCCGGTCGCAAGCTCGGTGATCACGAGGTATTCGGCGAGGGTGATGTATCTCGTCACTTGCCGAGACGCTCGAGGAGCTCCTTGTCGCGTTCGATGAGACGCTTGGCGCGGGAGGTGAAGTCTTCGTCGGAGCGGACGCGTTCGATTTCGGCAGTGAGTGAGTCGATGATCAGTTGGTTGACGCTGCTGCCTTGAACGCGTGCAACGGCTTCGTCGGCGAGTTCATCGGGCAGGCGGACAGTGGTCTGCTTAGGCATGAAGTCATGATGGCAAGACACCACACCCTCGAACAGTGACAATTCGGAACGGGCCGCGAGATACTCACTAGACGACCCGACGGTTCTCGATCCACTGGTCAATGTCGTTGGAATCGAAGCGGATGAACTTGCCGACCCTGGAGAACGGGACACGCCGCTCGGCGATCAGACGCCGTACGAATCGCTCAGACACACCGAGCCTCTCCGCGAGTCCGTCAATGTCGATTAGTCCATGTTCGCGTGCTTCCAGAGTTTGAGATTGTCGATTCAAGTACAACCTGTGGGCCGCAAGATTCGTCGATTGGGACAAACCGCCAGGAACGGTCATCAGAGGAGTCGGCTGCCGGGGATGATGGGAGGCAACCCGGAGCGGAGTCGGAGGGGCAGCAGAGCCTCCACCTCGAACGAAGTGAGTAGGAGCGAAGACTTGATCAAGCGCAGATGCCGGGCTTTGGCCGGGTCGGAGCGTTTCCGGGCCGTGGATGTCGGCCGTGGTGGGGGTGCAGCCGGGTGGTGGCGGCCCGATTCTTCCAACCTCGATCTAACGCTTTGTCCCTTTGGGTGGGCCAGCGTCGATGGTCGGGGTTCGTGGTGAAGGGGCATGTGGCGCGGCGCCGGTGGAAGACGAAGGCGGGCACGAAGACCGGTTGGTATGTCGTGATCGACATCGGCCGGGACCCGGACGGCAAACGGCGTCAGAAGTGGCACGGCAGTTTCGCCACCCGAGCCGAAGCCGAAACGCACCGTGTGGCTCTGGTCGTCGAACTCGAAGCCGGCACCGACGTCGAACCGAGCGCATTAACAGTTGATGAGCGGGTTGGCGGCGGCTGGTGGGTGTTGATCATGAATCGGGTGAAGCCGTCGACCGCTGACGCGCATGAGTCAAACTTCGTCATCAGTTCTGCCGTCGCTTGGCCGCATCCGGTTGACAAGTCTGCGGGCCGAGCATCTGAATCGGCTCTACACCGGCTGCTTCGCGAAGGCCGCACCGACGGCCGGCGCGGGCTCGGCCCCCACACGGTCCGTAACGTTCATGTGATCATTCGGCTGACGCTGCGAGATGCGTGCGCTGCCGGGTTGGTCGCGAGGAACGTTGCTGAACTCGCGTCGCCCCCGCCGCGACGTTCGCCACGGAGGACACCGCTGAGGTTCTGGCAGCCTCACGAGCTGCGATTGTTTCTCGCTGCGGTGGAGGGCGAGCCTCTTGAGCCGGCCTGGCATCTTGTGGCATTGACGGGGATGCGCCGAGGCGAGGCTGCGGCATTGCTTTGGGATGACGTCGACTTCGACAATCAGCGTGTCTACATCCGTCAGACTCGGAGCCGGATCGGGACCGAGATGGTGGTGACCTCACCCAAGAGCGGCACCGGTTGCCTTATCGATATCGACCGTGACACGACTCGCCGGATCGTTGAGCACCGTGAGCGTCAGACCGCGGCAGCAGCGCGGTTGGGGCTGGCTAACCCGGACCGGTTTGTGTTTCTCAAACCACATTTCGTGCGGGTGGGGCCGGACTATCTGTCTGAACGGTACCTGCGGATCAGCGCTCATGTTGGGCTGCCTCGGATCCGGTTTCATGACCTGCGACATACCTACGCGACGATCTCTCTGGCGAGTGGGGTACCGATCAATGTGGTGTCGCAGCGTCTCGGGCACGCGAACACGTCGGTGACGTTGAACGTGTACTCCCATGTCATGCCCGGGATGCAAGCAGCCGCAGCTCAGGGCGTCGCCGATTTCATCAGCGGGACCGACAACAGCGAAGGCGCCGCCGACACGGCGAGCAAGCTCACAAGAAACACTCGTCACGGACCATGGCGGCGCCACCTTGAACAGCACCAACGGCCAGCCTAGGCGCGCCCGCTATGACACCTCCGAGCTCCTGGACTATACCGATCGTTTCAAGAGCGAGGCTTCGACTCCCGCCCTCTCCGGGGTCAGAGTCCGTTGAGACTCATTCAGCCGGGTCATCGTGAGAGTTGTCGAACTTCGCGCCGTCCAGGATGCGACGTAGCGCTAGTACCTGGAAGGTGAGGACGGGCGTGAGGAGTAGGCCGAGGCGCAGAATGGTTATGACCAGGGCGATGGTGATCACGAGCGTGCTTGCGGAGAGAGCTAAGAGAAACAGCCGTCTACGAAACACGATCGGGACCGCCACAACACCGCCTATTGCCGCGATCGCGTAGCGGACAGAATCCGGAGGGTTGGCTGGGGTGGGACCGGAGCTAAAGGTGGTCTCGCCCCCAGGATTTCCTGCAAATGGGAAGACTGCGTCTCGGTCGAGTTCCGAACCCACCAGGACTAAAAGCGTGACCGATATCGCCGCGTAGACAAGGGCAGCAGCCGCCGCCATCGCATGAGGCGAACGGTGCCAACGATTCCAAGCTGAGGCAGCGCCTGATGGCCTGTCGTACGTGGCTCCCACATCGCAAGCTTGCCAGCAATCACACCGACGGGGCGACATAGCGCCATCGGTAGCCTGAGAACCCGAGCGATAACCGGCAATACGGAGCGGTGTGGCCGCGCGTAAGTGGTGTCGGCACCCGACGAAACTGAAGCAAGCATGTACGCAAGGACTGTGACCGTCGACCTGGACCGCGACAGGTGGGAGGAGGTCCTCGCGTTCGGGTCATCGGCGAAGGACCAGATCGCCACGTTCCCAGGCCTGACCTCATGGCATCTTGTTGCGAACCGAGCGACAGGCGAAGGCACGTCGTTCGCTGTGTTCGAGAGTGAGGACGCTTTCGACGCTGTGAACGATGAGGTGAACGATGAGGTGAACGAGATCCTTGCCGACTTCGGGCAGTTCTTCACGTCACCGCCCCGAGAGCTTCTGGAAGACGTGTTGATCGCGGCTGGGGCATAGGAGCGCATAACGGCGCGTCCGCGCTCGGCTACCTGTCCCGGAATAGCGGCCCAGAACCACGGTGGACGAGCGTCTCCGAACACCGGGTCAGAGGCGCCCATAGCGACACCGTCTGGGGGCACCTCAACCCGCTCGTTATCCGGCAATAGAGCGAACTGCTGATCGCTGGATCCAGAGTCGGGCCGCTCGGTATCGCCAGCGCAGAATCCCGGACGACGGCCAGACGTGCGACGCCGCACCACGGCCCAAGCGTGGCGCGCGATAGTCGCGTCGACGCAACAGCATCGGACCCATCCTGGATCCGGCAATCGGCCGCGTGATCAGACCGCCATCCCGTTGGGTCGACAGCTCGATTTCGACAAGCCGACGAGCTGGTGGGCTCCTCGGCGATTCCGTCAATGTGCCTGGACTCAGTTCCAACGGCGTTCTAACCTCGGAAGCCAGCGGCGCCGAGTAGCGCGCCACCCAAGCTACGAAAAACAGTGAGCACGGGCAGATAGTCAGATCTGCAGAAGTGTCTCACATTTTTCGTCGATGAGATTGATCGATCTGGGTGGGTGATCGGTGCTGTCGGTGATGTGCGGTTGACGGTTGGGCTACCTTGGCCGATACTGAACCGGCCTCGGCAATAGCTTGAGGAAGTAGGCCCGACTCCTCTCCGAACGGTGAGCGGTCGGGCTTTGCTGCTCTTTGGGGCGTCGACGCCTTCAGCGTCGGCAATCTAGGGTCAGAATCCTTCGATGATGCCGTGCTTGGGGTTGAAGTTCGGGCCTCTTTGGCCGATAATGGGCATGTGCCACGGTGTTATGTCGTGGTGAAGACGCAAGTCCCGGAGTGCCAGGCCGAGGACCACCGAGAGGTGGTCGACTAGGACAGGAGCCGGGGCTTCCGCATTTTTCACTCCGTGTAGATCGGTTCTCCGGGGAGGACTCCCGCGTCGCAGAGCTGGGTGAACCACCCGGGATTGCCGTGGAAGTAGAGGTCATGGAGCGCGCCGTTGATCGCGTCGGCGATCCAGAGCAGCGGCTCGTTCTTGCTCCGCCAGTCGTACCTGAATGGCACCCCGCCGCGATCCTCGAAGTGCGTTAGCAGAGTGGTCTTGTCTCGGCCGTTCGTGACCTCATCGCCGGACTCGACGATGAGATGATCGATGCCTTCGTTATGAAGGTCTTCGGCGAGATGGACGAGGAGCGCCTGGCGAGCGCGAACTTGTTTGTCCCGAGCAACGGACTGGTAGCGGCTGTGAGCGATCACTCCCTGCCCGATGATGATGTCGATGAGCTTCTGTCGAGCGGTGGGGCCCTCCTTGTGCCAGTGGAAGGCACGTGTTCGGGCAGGAGTGTCGTCGAACACAGCGGCAAGCGCTGTCGTGACGGCGGCGGGGTTGAACATGACGGCGGTCGTGAGGACGTAGTACACCCCAGGTCCCATCCTTGGGCTTGTCTCGTCGATAACGGCGATGAGTTCGCCGATCACTGGCTCCCCGTCAGCGAGATTGCTGGGCTTGCTCGGCCGGTTCATTCGCTGGCCAGTGCGCGGCGAGCGGCGCTGTCGCCGCGATCGGTATTGACAACCCAGCAACTGAACCCCCAGTCGCCCCACTCCTTTGCGCTGGCGCACGCCGCTTCGACTCGCTTGCGGACGACGGGAAGCTGCTCCTCGATGTGCTCGACGGGAGCAAGGCGCCCTGGAGCCCCGCCGTCGATGTGCTGGATTCGACCAACCCGAATGAGCCCGCGGATTGTCAAACGGCCGAGGCTTCTGAACGCGCTCTCAATGTCATGTGCGGTCGGCGGGTGTTCGGTCTCGAAAGGATTGTTCCGGATCTCGAGATGGATCAACAGCCAGTGGAAGGCCACGTCATCGGAGAGGCCGTCGATGAGGATCTCGATCTCGCCCGGTGTGAGTGCGTCACTGCCCAGCTCTTCGTTTCCCTGCCTAGTCATTTCGCTTGACCACCAGCTAGATCGTCGTTCATGCGCTGAACAGCTCCCGACCGCTCGACGGATCGACACGACGACCGCCGACGATGTCAGTCTCCATCGTCGCTAAGCAGACCCGCGGCTGAGCCTTCGTGACAAACGTCGTGTCGGCCGGCATCTGTTTCCCGAGATTCCAGTAGCGCGCCTGATAGCGGCCGCTCTTGAACTTTTCCGATGTTGCCGGACTGCCTGCTGCTCGCCATTCCTGCCTAGTGCTTGAATACGTCTAGCTGAAGCGGTCGACGGCAGTGGTGAAGTCGTCTGGCCAAGGAGATTCGAAGCGAACCACGTCGCCGGTCGACGGATGTTCGAACCCGAGTTCGGCGGCGTGGAGCAGTACTCGACCAACCTTTAGCCGATCTGGTCGCCCGTAGACCTCGTCGCCGATTACCGGTGCTCCAACAGCAGCAAGGTGGACACGAATCTGGTGCGTCCGGCCGGTCTCGAGCTGGCAGTCCATGAGCGTGGCCACGGCTGGATCGGTGTAACGGGTGCGAACTTCGTAGTGAGTTCGCGCCGGTTTGCCATCGTGGGCCACGGCCATCTTGGTGCGGGTTCTGCGGCTACGGCCGATCGGGGCGTCGACAACGCCTCGTTCGTTCTCGGGGCCACCCCAGCACAACGCGACGTAGCGTCGTGTCACCTCGTGGGTCGACAGTGCGCCAACCAAGGCCTCGTAGGCGATGTCGGTACGAGCCACCACCAACAACCCGGTGGTATCTCGATCGAGTCGGTGCACGATTCCCGGGCGTTCGATCTGGCCGACACTGGCAATCTCTGGGTACCTGACCAACAGACCGTTGACAAGGGTGTCGTCGACGTGTCCTGGCCCTGGGTGCACGACAAGGCCCGCTGGCTTGTTGACGATGATGATGTGGTGGTCCTCGAACACCACAGGTACCTCGATCGAAGCGACTGGTTTGGGACCTGTGGGAGGAGTTTTTTCTGGCAAATCTATGGAGACTTCGTCGCCTACGGCAACTCTGACAACCCGCTCAGTCGGCACAGAGCCGTTGAGGAGCACTCTGCCATCGGCGAGCAGGGACTTGACCGCCGCTCGACTCCATCCGGTGATGAGAGCGGTAACCCGATCGAGGCGCTCACCATCTAGCGACGGAGGGATTTCGTCGACAATCACGTCGGCTGATCTGCTTGCTGGCCGGTGGCTTTTGGCCCTGTTTCGACTGTTTCGTTCTCGGCTCGAGAGCGCCAAGACAACGCAAGCAAGGACAGGCTCCCCACGACTACTGACATGTCGGCCACGTTAAAGATCGGATACCACTGAAAGTCGATGAAGTCGACGACGGCTCCGCGGAGCCAGCCTTCGCCACGAAAGAGGCGATCGAGCACGTTACCGATAGCGCCACCAAAGATCACGGAGTACGCGACGAATGGCAAGCCGCTGTCGATTCGGCTTCGGTACCAATACATCGCGCCGATGATGATGAGAATGAGAATGCCGAGAAACGGTCCGAGGCCTTTGCCTATTGACCAGGCTGCCCCGGTGTTGCCGATCTCTCTGAATCGGAGTGTCCAGACAACATCGATAGGACCGTCGGCCAATGCAGTCTGGGCCCACAATTTTGTTAGCTGGTCGACCGTGACGACGATTCCGCCGATCGCGAAAATACGCCGCCTCGAAGACCGAGCGTCGACCTGTGCGAGTGCGTTGCCTCGAGCGCCGGTTTCAGTCACCGCCAGTTCATACCGCGGGACTTTTCGTCGACCCGCATGTCGGCCTGTGGAATCGCCTCAAGACGAATCTTAGGAATACGCAGCCCCGACACAACGCTTAGGCCGTACGTGCCGGCAACTATTCGTTCGAGGGCCGCATCGATATCGCGCACCGCCTCACGAGCTTGGGCCGACATCGCGAGGTCGCGTTCGCGTTCGACGGCGATCGAGTCGCCCTCGCCCGATTCGTCGTCGAACTGGACATCGCCAGGTTCGCGATCGCGCGCCAACTGGTCGGCTTCGGCCTGAAGGCTCTCGGCATGACGCGTGTACCGCGCCCGCTCTTCGAGCAGTGCCTCTTTTTGGACCGCTAGAAACTTCTCGCCAAAGGGGCTCTTTAGCGCCTTCTTTGGTGCCTTGGGCTTCTTCGCCGCTGTCTTAACGGTCGCGTCAGACGCCTCGGAAGTAGCTTTGTTGGCGGGTTTCTTCTTGGCTGTAGCTTTGGACTTGGCAGCCATAGTTCGTGTCTCCTCGACCGGGCCAAACCGGCCCCACTATCGGAAAGGGCCGCAGTGTATGGAATCACAGGTGTGTTTCCAATTGCGGCCAGCTAATTATTACCGGTGTAGGTCGACCAAGCGCTGATCGACCTGAGTCCCACGACTCGCTAACTCACGGCATCACAAAAAGCGACGATCTCGGGTTTCGACGCCGGTAACCTCAGCGACTGACCTCATTCAGATCGGACAGGTCCAAATGACTGACGAATTGCCCTATCCCAATGTTCCAAGCAGAGCCGACTTTCCGGCTATTGAACGCAAGATCCTCGATCGCTGGGCCACCGAAGGCGCATTCGAGGAATCGATCGAAAACCGCGCCGACGCAAATGAATATGTGTTCTACGACGGGCCGCCATTCGCGAACGGTTTGCCTCATCACGGCCATCTTCTGACTGGGTTCGTAAAGGACGTCATCCCCCGCTACCAGACCATGCGCGGCAATAAGGTCGACCGCCGCTTTGGCTGGGATTGCCACGGACTTCCCGCCGAGATGGAAACTGAGAAAGAACTCGGCGTTTCTGGGCGAGCCGCTATCACCAGATACGGAATTGGCGAGTTCAACAAGGCCTGCCGTGCTTCGGTAATGAAATACACCTCGGAGTGGGAAGACACCGTCACCAGGCAGGCTCGCTGGGTCGATTTCGAGAACGACTACAAGACAATGGACCTTTCCTACATGGAATCGGTCATGTGGGCTTTCAACGAACTTTACGAAAAAGGCCTCATTTACAAGGCCTACCGAGTCATGCCCTATAGCTGGGGTGCCGAAACGCCGTTGTCGAACTTTGAGATCCGCCTCGACGACGCCACCCGACCAAGGCAAGACCCAGCCATCACCGTCGCGTTCGACCTTGCTGGCATCGCTAGCGACCCGACGGGTACCAACGATCAGCCACTTCGAATCTTGGCCTGGACCACGACGCCGTGGACACTGCCTTCCAACCTCGCTCTCGCTGTGGGGCCTGACGTTGAATATTCGGTGGTCGAGTCGCCCGAAGACGGCCATCTGTACATCGTGGGCTCGGCCGCGTTGGGCAACTATTCGGCCCAGTTCGGCGATGACCCCGACATCAAAGCCACGATGATGGGCCGCGACCTAGTCGGTCGCACCTACACACCGTTGTTCGACTACTTCGCCAACCGCTCCGATGCATTCCGCATCGTGGACGCCGATTTTGTCGACACAACCGAAGGTACCGGGGTCGTGCACATGGCCCCCGGCTTCGGCGAAGACGATCAGACAACCTGTGAGGCCGCCGGCATCGAGATCGGCGACGTTGTGCCAGTCGACGATCAGGGCCGATTCACAGCCGAGGTCGCCGACTGGGTTGGCCTGAACGTATTCGATGCCAACCCAGAAATCATCAAACACCTCAAGGATCGGGGCCGAGTTCTGCGCCACGACAGCTACGAACACAACTATCCGCACTGCTGGCGCACCGACACCCCCATCATCTACAAGGCAATTACCTCCTGGTACGTGAGCGTCACCAAGATCCGCGACCGCCTTGTCGAGCTCAACCAAGAGATCAGGTGGGTTCCTGACAACGTCCAGAACGGCCGGTTCGGCATGTGGTTGGCTGGCGCCAGGGACTGGTCGATCAGCCGCAACCGATTCTGGGGTTCTCCGGTGCCGGTATGGGAAAGCGACGACCCCGCGTTCCCACGGATCGATGTCTACGGTTCGCTTGAGCAGCTCGAAGCCGACTTCGGCGTAAAGCTCGACGATCTTCATCGCCCAGTTGTCGACGAACTTGTGAGGCCTAACCCCGACGACCCGAGTGGCCAGGCCATGATGCGCAGGGTCCCAGAGGTACTCGATTGTTGGTTCGAGTCTGGCTCGATGCCCTTCGCCCAGGTGCACTATCCATTCGAGAACAAAGAGTGGTTCGAAGACCACTTCCCCGCCGACTTTATAGTCGAGTACATCAACCAGACCCGCGGTTGGTTCTACACGCTCCACGTTCTGGCTGGAGCGTTATTCGACAAACCTGCGTTCCAGAACGTCATTTGTCACGGGGTCCTATTGGCGCAGGACGGCACCAAACTTTCGAAACGGCTGCGTAACTACACCGAACCGTCGGAGATTTTCGACAAACAAGGTGCCGACGCTCTGCGCTGGTACTTCATGTCGTCAAACATCGTCCGCGGTGGAAACACCCGGATAAGTGATGCCGGAATCGACGATGTGGTCCGCCAGGTTCTCATCCCCATCTGGAATGCCTATTCGTTCTTCACGCTCTACGCGAACGTCGACGGCCATACAGCCACGACACGGACGGATTCATCTCATGTGCTCGACCGCTACATCCTCGCTAAGACACGCGAACTTCTCATAGACGTGACCGAGCGCCTCGACGCCTACGACTTACCAGGTGCGGCGGCGGAGATTCAGAAGTTCATCGATGCCTTGAACAACTGGTACATCCGGCGCAGTCGCGACCGGTTCTGGGCTCCCAACAGCAACGATCAAGCAGCCGCTTCGGCGAAGTCCGACGCCTACGACACCCTGTTCACGACACTGACCATCCTGTGTCAGGTCGCCGCACCGCTCTTACCCCTAGTGAGCGAAGAGATATTTGGTGGCCTCACAAAGGGTATGAGCGTGCACCTCTCGGATTGGCCCAACGTCGACGACCTACCAAGCGACCCGGCCCTGGTAGCGGCTATGGATCGCCTACGCGAGGTGGCATCGACTGGGCTCCGACTTCGCGAGGATGCCAATCGGCGAGTCCGCTTGCCCCTGCCAAACATCACAATTGCTGGTTCCGGCGCGGAAGACCTAGAGCCCTTGGTGTGGCTGTTGATGGACGAACTGAACGTCAAGAACGTAACCCTCACCGCCGAAATCGGCGATCATGCCAGCTTCGTCCTTAAGCCAGATGGCAAGGTTCTTGGCCCGAGGTTAGGGCGAGATGTACAAGACGTTTTCGGAGCCGCGAAACGCGGCGACTGGAAACGGCTTGATGATGGATCGATTTCCGTGGGTTCCCACATTCTCACGGACAGTGAGTACGAACTGGGACTCGTTGCTGAGGAAGGTCAGGCCGCGGCGGCACTCAGATCGAACGAGGCGGTGATCGTTCTCGACACCCAGACGACTCCACAGCTCGAGCTAGAAGGTTTGGCTCGCGACCTCATCAGACACCTGCAGCAACTTCGCAAAGATGCGGGCCTCGAAGTCACCGACCGGATCGAAGCCCAGGTTGCCGGAGACGATGCCGCGGAGATACTCGCCGCGCACGCCCAAGACATCGCCGCGGCTACCCTGGCAAACTCAGTCGTTGTGGTAACTGTTGTAGCGACTACACATCGCGCCGAAGTGACGGTGCTCGACTCCACCTTCGAGATCGGACTCGAACCAGTGGGTTAGAGGCGCCTGGTACGGCGGCGGCGGCGGAATCCGCTGCGCTCGTCGTCTGGTTCGCCCGAGCCGTCGTACTCGACGCGGTCGGGACTGCGAAGAGCTGCGAGGAACGGATCATCGACGACCGCACTTCGGCTACCAACCGACGCCGGAGACGCTATGCCGGCCCACAGATCTTTGAGCTCGTCCTGCTCAGCTACAGATGAGTCGGTGAGGTCGATCACTTCGCTGGCCGTGTCGGCTTCGGCAGTCGCCGTCTGTGCAGTCGTGGCCGGTGCAGGAGTAGTCGTCGTGGCAGCTACGGCTGCGACAGGCTCGGGGGCCGTTGTCGGAGCTGCGGCGTCTGGCAGTGTTGCATCAACAAGCGTTGCATCAACAAGCGTTGCACCCTCTGGGTTGGCACTCTCAGCCGCCCTATCCACGGTCGAAGTAGGCACGGCTGCGGGTTGACTTAGCGCTGGTGGCGCTGACGGGGCTTGATGTGATGTTGGTTGCTGCGGACTTGGCACCGACGACGACCGTGTCGATTCTGGCTCCGGTGTCGTTACTGGGTTAGCTGGCTCCGGAGCTTCGGTCGCTGGACCTGCCGTGGGCGGTGGTGTAGCAGGCGGTGGTGTAGCAGGCGGTGGTGTAGCCGTGGTCGTAGCACCGAGCGAGCCAACTCGACCAAGCAGCGATTCGAGATCGCCAACGACGCTAGCCAACGCCTCTTGTCGGCCTGCTAGTTCTTGGGCCAACGCCGACACTTCGGCCTGCTTAGCCGAACGTGTGGTCTCAAGTTCTGTTAGCTCAGCTTCTATTGCAACGATGGCTCGAGCGGCTTCGGTGGAGGCTCTACTAGCGGCCTGCGAACGCACCTCGTCGGCATCGCCTTTGGCCTTGGCAATGAGTCCGGCAGCCTCAGCCTGAGCCGAAGCAACGGTCTCTTGGGCCAGTCGAGCAACGTGAGCATCGGCATCGTCGAGTTTGTTGGTGGCCTCCGCGTGACGACGATTCGCCTCGGCGGTGAGGCGATCGGCATTCTGAAGCGCGGTCGACTCGATGGTTGTTGCCTTGGCCCGAGCTTCGCCAGCGACAACGTCGGATTTGTCGTTTGCAGTCTTAACGATCAGCGCGGCATCGGCTTTTGCCTCCGCTATCGCGGTGTCGGCGGCCGCCTGGGCAAGTATCAACGCCCGACCGACCTGCGCGGCATCGGCATCGGTGGGAGCGGCGCTCCGAGCTGCCGCGGCGGTTGGGGTGGTGGCCGTGGTGGGCCCTTGGCTCGAACTGGTGCCAGGTGCGGCCGGCTTTGCGCCCGGACTTGGGGTCTCAAGCTCGACTACGCGCTCGGCGGTCGAACGAAGACGGTCCTGTAGTTCGGCTACAGCAACGCCGACGCGCTCGAGGAATTCGTCGACAGCGTCCTGGTCGTAGCCGCGCCATTTCTCGGGAAACTGCTGAGTCTCAAGCAGTTGGGGTGTGAGTTCCATGAACGCAGAGAGTAGCAACGTATTGGCCGTTGCGATAGGGCGGTCTGTAGTCAATTACCGATTCAAGCATATGAGCACCGTTTAGCTGACACGCGTTATCGAAATAATCCGTGCGTTACGCTCGGCAAACGATCCCGAGAACAACGAACTGAAGTACGAACAGCAGAACGATTGGCGACAAGTCCATCATCATGTTGCCCATGCGCAGTGGCGGCAGGGCCCGCCGGAGTGGGCCCATCAGCGGTTCGGTGATTCGATGGATAAAGCTGCTGACCGTCGCCACAGGCGAATCGGGCGAAATTGGCAACCATGACAATACGATCCGAGCGAATATGACAATAATGTAGGCCGTAACGAGCGTGCACACGATTTCCATTGGTTAGTGGTGAAGCCCTCGTTCTTGGAGCCGACGGCGTTCGTCGTCGCTGACTTCGACGTTGTCCGGGGTGAGAAGATAGACCCCGTCGGCCACCCTGTCCATCCGACCCCCAAGCCCATACGACAGCCCGCTGGCGAAATCGATGAGCCTGCGTCGAAGGTCACGATCTACTTCTTGCAGATTCAAGATGACCGGTTGCTCAGATTTGAAATGGTCGGCTACGGCCTGGGCTTCGTTGAACTGCCTTGGTGCAACCACGTGAGGTTTGGCCGACGACATTGCAAAAGTTCGCACCGAGGCAGATGGCGATGGCGGCTGGGAAGACACAGCATCTGAAACTCGGGCACCAGCGGCCACCGCTTGCTCGCGGCTCACGGTTCGAACCGCCCCGGAATCGGGCTCGACTCCAAGCCTGGCCACAGGTGGCGGTGTTTGGTCGCGTGCCGGCCGTGCCGCGACGGGCGGCCCGCCGCTGGCAGATTCTGGATAGCGGTCCCCGCGGGGTTCAACGTTCTCGAGGTCGTCGTACTCTTCTTCGGGTGCTAGCCCGAGATAGAGCATCGTCTTTTGGAACATCGATGGCACATTTACCTCCCATTGGGTGCTTCCGGTAGGCACCCTTAGGTGCCCCCGAGGGTACCGGACGGGTAGGCCCAAACGGGGCCACAACAATACTGACCCCAACGGCGGGTGCGCATTGCTGAATCTATTGAGACAAACCCTGTTTGGGAGGTCTCGGTCCGAACAGCCCCGCGCCGACTCGGACCATGGTCGATCCTGCTGTCACCGCTAGGTCGAGGTCGGCGGACATCCCTATCGATCTGACCTCGAGGTGTAGATCGTCGGCGAGTCGAACCAACCGTTCGAACTGTTCGGTGGTGTCATCGCCGCCAGCCTGTCTAGCTACGCCCATCAGACCTTGGACGTCGAGCCCAGCATCGATGCAGTGGGCCACTAAGGCGGTTGTCTCATCGGGGTGGCAACCGCCCTTCTGGGTCTCGATGCCGATATTTACTTGAACCAAGACAGCCTGACCCTCTCGTCGAGATCCGACGGCGGAGGCCAACTTCTGGGTGTCGATGCTGTGGATGAGTTCGACCGGCAGCAACATATTGATCTTGTTGCGCTGCAATCCACCAACGAAGTGCCAGCGTGCTTGGTCGCCCCGCGGCGAGTTCGCTACCGTGGGAGCCTTGGCGGCGAACTCCTGCACGTAACTCTCCCCGAGATCGAACAGGCCAGCAGCTATGGCCCCGATGGCCGCACTTGGGTCGAGGGCTTTTGTGACAGCAACGAGCCGCACAGTGTCGACCGACCCGCCGGCATCGAGAATTCGGTTCCATACGACCTCAGCCCGACCCCGGATCGCTTCGTGTGAATAGGGGTTCTGGTTAGGTTGACTCATCGGCTTCCTCGATTACAACAATTGCCCCATGACGTCCGCCGTCGGATCTAGCGCGATGCGAATACCAGTGGTCATTCGAGGTACAGATGCCAGTGTCGAAATCGATCAGGGCTCCGGCGTTGTCTAGCGCAGCCTGGAGCACGTTGCTCATATCGAGCGCTGGTTTGTTGTCGAGTGTTCGGGCCGCCACTGACTCGCCGAATCGGTCGATCATGATCTGTAGGTCTGCTGGCGCGAACTCATAGGACCCAGGGCGAATATGGGGACCTAGAACCGCATAGACATCGCCAGCGCCAACTGATCTCATTGTCTCAACTGTGCGTGCGACAACGCCCTCAAGCGCACCTCGCCAACCAACATGGGCAACTCCGGCGACACCCTGAGGGCTCCAGAACGCAACCGGAGCACAGTCGGCACCTTGGACGCTGAGCACGCAACCGCTATCCGTTGTGATGGATCCGTCGCCTTCAGCCCCGGCATGTTGACCTGGCGAACACACCTGAACTACCTGGGCTCCGTGGACTTGGCTAAGCCACGTCCACGGGCGACGATCGAGGGCATCACGAACTTGTCCGACGTCGGACGATCGAACCCCAAGGTTGCCGTCGCGACGCGAGGTGAAACGAATCGAAGCCAGACGCCCATCGAGCATCGTCCGCTGAATCTCAATCACGCCGATGACACTCCTTGGCCAGTGTCGATTCGAAGGGCCGATTTCGCGCTGTCCTACTTGAGGAACGACGGTACGTCGAACTCATCATCGTCGTCGAGCCCAATGTCGTCATCACCGTCTTCGTCGGTGGCAAAAACGTCGACCGCGGTCCGGTTCGAGCTCGAACTCGACGGACGCTGCCGGTCGCCCCGGCCATCGTCCCATCGATCGAAGCCAGCGGCGATTACGGTCACGCGGAGTTCGTCGCCCATGGACTCGTCGACCACCGCTCCAAAGATGATGTTGGCATCAGGGTGGGCGACATCGTGGACGACTGCGGCGGCTTCGTTCACTTCGAAGATGCCAAGGCTCGGACCGCCCGAGATGTTCAGCAACAATCCGCGGGCGCCTTCGATCGAGGCTTCAAGCAGTGGCGACGAAATCGCCTGGCGAGCCGCGTTCTGGGCACGATTGTCGCCCTGGGCCCGGCCAACACCCATAAGGGCGGATCCGGCGTTCTTCATGACCATACGGACGTCGGCAAAGTCGGTGTTAATGAGCCCTGGGGTGGTAATGAGCGTTGTGATGCCTTGGACTCCCTGGAGAAGGACATCATCGGCGATCTTGAATGCATCGATCATGGTGGTCGACTCGTTGGCAACAGTGAGCAACCGATCGTTTGGGATAACGATCTGTGTATCGACCTTTTCTTTAAGGCTGGCGATGCCCTGGTCGGCTTGAACGGCACGACGCCGGCCTTCGAACTGGAACGGCCGAGTAACCACGGCAATGGTGAGCGCGCCAATTTCCTTGGCGATCTCGGCCAGGACTGGAGCGGCGCCGGTTCCGGTGCCGCCACCCTCACCGGCGGTTATGAACACCATGTCTGCGCCCTGAAGAACGTCGGCGATTTCTTCACGATGTTCCTCGGCCGCCTTCTGGCCAACCTCAGGATCACTTCCGGCCCCGAGACCTCTGGTCAGTTCCCGTCCGATGTCGAGCTTGATGTCGGCATCGCTCATCAGCAGGGCCTGAGCATCGGTGTTCACCGCAATGAACTCGACACCCTTCAACCCCGAATCAATCATGCGATTGACCGCGTTACAGCCAGCGCCACCTATGCCAACAACCTTGATAACTGCGAGATAGTTCTGTGGTCCGGCCATTGGCCCTCCCGAGATGGCCATTCACCGTACCCTCGATGAATGGTTGAGACTTGCCGCGATCTGTGCTAGACCGCGGATGGGTACAGCTTGAAGGTACCGACGAGGGTGAGACCTGACAAGGACCTGTTGATTATTCGCTGATCTCGGGTTGCTGCCACTCCGGCCTCAGATCGCGAACTGTTGGAAGAGTTGGCACCGAAACATCCATCTCCCAACCGATCCGGCCTTCGACATCGAGCGCCTCGATGACCGTTGTCGCAGCCACAACCTTGAGCGAAAGTTGAGAGTCGTCGCCAAGTAGAATGCGGTCGGCTGATGTAAGAGTGATCCACATTTCACCGCGTTCGTCACGTGCTATGCCCTCGAGCCTTGGCCGAAGTTCGGTACCAACCAGGCGAGCTACCGCCAGGGGTGCCCCCACTGAGGCGTCCATTGTCGAACCAGGACTACCCGCAGCCGGTACGCCGGACACTTTCGGAAGATCGCTGCCAACCACCACGTCGGTCAGCACCACGCCACCTTGATCGACCATCACCCACTCGCCCTGAGTCTTCATAACAACCGCTACCGGAACCCGTTCTATGACGTCGATCTCGACGACGCCCGACCAACTGCGGCGCACGGCCACCGCTTCGATCCAGGGAAGTTCGCGAAGGCGAGACTCGATCGATCCGCCATCAACCGATGCGATCGGAACTCCTGTTTTAATGTTCGCAATTGCAGTTGCACCAGCAAGATCGGTTCCGTCAAGTCCAGTCCAGCGGATTTCGTCGACATCAAGCAACGAAGACCTGGTAACACCCCATGCGGCCAGAGCCACCGCGACAACCAGCGTAAGGGCCATCAGCCGCTTCAGACGCCTTCGGTGCGTAGCGCCAGCCACCGCTCTTCGCCGAGCGCGCAGTCGCGGGTCCACAGAGATTGCTGTCATTGTCGGTCCTCGGAGTGTTCTGTTTGGAATTCGGTGGTATTGAACCCAACGAGGCGAACCTCACTGCGGAGATTGATGCCATGGAGGGAATGAACCTTGTCGGCGACGATGCGCATCAGATCGAGCACGTCGTCGGCCGATCCACCCTGATCGGCCTGAATAAAGTTGGCGTGTTTAGGAGACACTTGGGCCGACTTGTGTCTAAGGCCCTTCAGCCCGGCTTCATCGATGAGACGACCGGCTGAGTCAGCGCCATCGTATGGGTTGACAAACACCGACCCTGCGTTCTGACCGCCTGGCTGGTTTTCACGTCGCCACCTGACGATGTCGGTGAGCAGTTCTTCGCCGGTCGGATCGGCCTGACCAGCATCCACCAAGGGTAGGACCGACCCACGGAACGAGGCGTTCAAAACTACGTCGGTCGACTTCAATGTCGAACCTCTGAAGCGCAAGCCAAGCTCGGTTGCGTCACTCTCGACAACCCGACCGGCGGCCAGGTCCGCGATGGTGACTCCAACGAGAGTGCTGAGCATGTCGGCCCCGTGGCCCCCGGCGTTCATTCTTACCCCGCCACCGACGGTGCCAGGCACACCCACCATCCACTCGAGTCCTGCTAAGCCCAACGCCACTGACCGTCTAGCCAGGATCGGTAGAGCCACCGCCGCTCCGGCCGTAATCTGGGGGCCACTGGCGGTGTCGGCTCTGCTGATATCGAAGAACTCATCACCCAGGACCACAGCAACGCCGTCGAAGCCGGCGTCGGCCACGAGGAGATTCGAACCATTTCCGACAGCTAACACCGGCAGCCGGGCCTCGATGGCCGCACGCCCTGCTGCAACTACATCGTCAGCGCTGTGGGCAGTGATCAGTACCCGCGCCGCGCCACCAACGCGATACGTGGTTCGCACTCCGAGCGGCTCCTCGACCTGGGCAAGCGAACCCAGTCGAGCGACAACTTCGGCCACACGCTCGCGAACTTCGGATCTGCTCAGCGGTTTTGTCTGAGCCAGTTCTGTCTGAGTCAGCGGTGTCTGAGCAGCCGGGTCGGTAGGGCTCGCGTCGGTCGGACTCGCGTCAACATTCATGACGTTGACCGATCAGACTGCAACGCGATGAGCTCGTCAGGCAAAGAGGTCAGGTCGCCTGCACCCATGGTCAAACAAAGGTCGCCCGGTTCGAGGACCTCGGCTAGGTAGGTGCGTAGCTGGTCTCGGCTGGGAAGGTAGGCAACTCGATCCCACGGATGGGCATCGAGGACAGCCTCAGCGATGAGCATCCCCGTTATTCCAGGGCGCGGCTTCTCGCCAGCCGGGTAGATATCGGTAATCACGGCGATGTCGGCGTCGACAAAGGAATCGGCAAAGTCCTGCCAAACGTCGGCGGTTCGAGAGAAGCGGTGAGGTTGGAACACAGCAACTACTCGCTCCCACCCGCCGCTGCGGCCAGCGTCGATGGCGGCGGCTACCTCGGTTGCTAGGTGGGCGTAGTCATCGACGAACGTTATGCCGCCGGCATCGCCGCGGAACTCAAACCGGCGGGCCACGCCACCGAACCGGCCCAGAGCTGCCATGGCATCTTGGGCGTCAGCGCCAAGCTCAAGGGCCGTAACGAAAGCCGCGGTGGCGTTGCGTACGTTGTGTAGACCGGGCACCGGCAAGACAATTGGTCCCCATGTCTGGGGCTGGCCATCACCGCCCTGGACATCGTCGCCAGCGCCAACAACTGAGCCAGGACCAATAATTGAAAACGTCGACAGCGACATGTCGAACCCAACATCGACGATGCGATAGTCGGCATCGGGAGCGGTTCCATAGGTGATGGCATCGACTTCGGCTCCGAGTTTTGCCGACCAGTAATCGTCGGCGCACACAATTCGTTTACCAGAAGCCGACCGCAGGAAACTGCGAAACGCCTCGATCAGGGCTTCAAAGCTGCCGTGGAACTCAAGGTGGTCGCGCTCGACATTGGTGACGACTGCGACGTCGGTGTCGATGTCGAGAAATGTCCCGTCGGACTCGTCGGCCTCGACCACGAACAGCTCGCCCTCGTCGTCCCACACGGCGCCAGACCCGATGTCGTTGACGTCGCCACCAACGATGAACGACGGCTGGAGGCTCGATTGGATCAGACAAATTGCCAGCATCGACGTTGTCGTCGTTTTGCCGTGTGTACCGGCAATCGAGACCGTCGAACGAAGCTGCGAAATAGCGTGGAGCGCCGCAGCTCGTCTAACGACCGGAATCCCCGCCGCAAGAGCCGCCTCCACCTCAACGTTGGATTCCGAGACAGCTGTGGATCGGACCACTACATCGACGCCAGACACCAACCCAGGGTCGTGTCCCACGGTCACATCAACACCTAGGGCCCGTAGTCGCGTGAGCCCAGACGAATCCTTGAGATCGCTACCGCTGACGACATGGCCCTGCGCGGCGAGCACCGCCGCGACCGGGTTCATTCCTGGTCCGCCTACACCAATGACATGTATACGGCGCGGTGAGCTCAGATCGATGGAGTACACGTCATGGGTGTCGGGCTTGTCGGTCATGCGTCGGTCCGCTTCGGGTGACCACCACTTGCGACGCTGAGTACTGCCGCTGCAATTTCGTCGGCCGCGTCGGGTCGGCCCAAACTCTTGGCTGCTGCTGCTGCATCATCAAGGCCGCCTTCTAGCAACGTATTCAACTCGCGCTCGAGACAATCGACATCGAGATCAGCGTCGGAGATAACCACCGCCGCACCCGCATCCTCCATCGCCTTGGCATTGACTCTTTGGGCGTCGTTGGGCGCGATGGGCAATGGCACCAAGATCGCAGGACAGCCCAGAACCGACAGTTCGGCGATTGTCATTCCGCCGGACCGGCAGACCGCGAGATCGGCCGCGACGATGACTTCTGGTAGCTGGGTCTCATACTCCACGGCTTGATAGTGGAGGGTTTCAACCGCCAGAGCGCGGATACGTTCGCCTAGCTCGGGCCAATCTCGACGTCCGATGACGTGATAGATAGCGACGTCGGTTCGGTCGCTCCAGCGTTCGGCCAGGTCGAGAACTACATGGTTGATTCGCCTGGACCCGAGCGAACCTCCGAAAACGGCGATGACCTGGCCATCGGAAGGCAGATTCATGACCACCCTGGCCCTCTCAGAGTCGACCAATGCTGCGGCCCGAACAGCCTCTGACACTGGATTACCTGTCACTCGTTCGTTCTTGAGACCAGTTCCCGCGACCGGAACCGATGCCAGAACCGCAAACCTGGCGACTAGGCGGTTGGCGAGCGATGGCGTGGCGTTCTGCTCTTGAATGATCAGCGGGCGGCGCCAAATCACGGCACCAATCGCACACGGAACTGAGGCATACCCACCTAATGAAACCACGGCTGCGGGTTTACGTCGGCCCACCAGCCAAACTCCCAGAACGGCAGCCCGCACAAGACCGATGACGTTCCTTACGTTGGCCACAACATCGGCTGGTTTAGAACCACGGACGATGCCACGGCCAGGCAGGACCGTTAGATCAAATCCCGCCTTCGGAACCGCGTCTACTTCCATCCCGCGACGGCTGCCCACCCACTGAACGTCGGTCCGGGCGACGCCGGCAAGGACAAGCGCCTCGGCTATGGCCAGACCAGGCGCAACATGGCCGGCGGTTCCTCCGCCCGCAACGATGATCGGGCCCCCGGCGGTCACGCGACCTTACGCCGGCGCGCTACATCACCGGCAGCTACGTCGCGAGAGATATTCAGCAACAGACCGGCTCCAGCCATGGACACGACCAACGATGATGCTCCAAAGGAGACGAACGGCAACGTCACGCCTGTGATCGGCACCAAGTTTACGACGCCACCAATGTTGACAAATGCCTGGATCATGAACCAGGCCGTGATGCCGGTGGCCAATAGTTGGCCGAACAGATCGTTGGCCCGCATCGCGATTCGGAACCCGAGCACGCCGATAAGGCCAATGGACAGAAGTACGCCGAAAGTGCCAATAAGGCCCATTTCTTCGCCGATGATGGCGAATATGAAGTCGGTGTAGCTGTTCGGAAGGTACCCCCACTTCACACGGCTCTGTCCTAATCCGACACCATCCACTCCGCCACTAGCCAGACCTGTGAGCGACTGAAGAGTCTGCCATCCGGTGCCAGTCGGGTCGCTCCATGGATCCCATAGCGCTCGAAGACGGCGAACCCGGTACGGCTGCGCTACTGCCGCCAGGGTGGCGAGGCCGACGGCTCCGCCTCCGAGGATGGCCATCGGGCGAAGGGGCACGCCAGCAACGAACAGCATCGTCAACATGATGGCGGCCAAGATGATCGTGGTACCGAGGTCTGGCTCGACAAAAACCAACAGTCCCAGGGGCACGAAGAAGACCAATACCGGATTGAGGCTGCGGCGAGTGTCGCCGATGTGCTTTTCGCGACTCGACAAAAGATTGGCGATGAACACAATCATCGTCAGCTTCGCTAGCTCCGACGGTTGAAAACGAAACGCGCCAAATGACAACCAGCGAGCAGAACCGCCAACTCGGACCCCGATAAGTAAGACAGCGAACAGCAACGCGTAGGTCACGTACAAGCCTGGGAGCGCAACACGAGACCAGAACGAATAGTGGATGCGAGAGGTCACCACGAACGCCACGATGCCAAGGCCGAGACCGATCAGCTGGCGTTTGAAATAGATGCTCGGATTGGCGGCATCTTGGATAGCACTAACGCTCGATGCCGACAACACCATGACGAGTCCGAGCAAGTTCAACAGAATAATCAGAACGAGCAACAACCCAGAGCTGGCATCAGGGGCCCGGAAGTCGCGAACCCGCTGGCCAGCAGCGCCGACCCGGCGATGTTGTCGTGACGCCGTAGAACGGTCAAGTGAAGTTGCGGTCATGTGTTTTCTCCGTCTACCAAGTCATCAACGAGGCGGCAGAAGTGGCGACCGCGTTCGGCGTAGTTCGAATACCAATCAAATGACGCGCAAGCCGGCGATAACACGACCGCGCCGCCCCTGACGGCTAGCTTTGATGCAATCGCCACCGCATCGGCCATCGTTTCGCCCACCGTCACCGGGACCGTCGAATTCGCACAGCCATCGTCGTTGGTGAACACATCGACGACTGCCGGGGCAGTTTCACCGATAGCGACGACCGCTGTGAGCCGACCAAGAAGCGAAGCTAGAGCCGATAGATCGAGACCCTTTTGACTTCCACCGGCGATAAGAACAACGTTGGAAAGGCCTCCGACTCCGGCAATGGTGGCATCGGGGGTAGTGGCTTTACTGTCGTCGTACCAATCGACGCCACCGAATGACCGAACCAACGCCATGCGGTGTGCCAGTCCACCGAAAGCCACAAGCTCAGATTGGATCCCGTCGATGGTTGCCCCCATCTCGCGAGCAACAGCGGCGGCGGCGGCGGCGTTAAGAAGATCGTGAGGAAGACGCTTCGGCAAATCCGCGGCCGAAACAATCGAGTCTGGGCCAACAGCCAACTCGTCGCCGGCCCAGTTGGCATATCCAGACTCGAGACCGAACGTCAAGATCCTACGGCCAGACGCTTCGGCGAACTTGGCTATCGCAGGGTCGTCGGTCGGTATCACGGCTACTCGATCTGATCCACCTGCAGACCAAATCCTGGCCTTCGCCTGTGCGTACTGCTCAAGGTCACGATGCCAATCGAGGTGATCGGCAGCCAAGTTAAGCCAAGCACCAACGCGAGGCGCAAACGTAGCTGTGCGCTCAAGGCGAAACGAAGAAGCCTCAACCACAAAGACCTCGGTCGGGGGGTTGTCCGGCCGATCGATGGCCTCCACCAGAGGAGTCTCAACGTTTCCCGCGGCTGTCGCGGCGATGCCGCTGCGACGCAACATGCCCGTTACCAGGGTGGTGACCGTCGTTTTTCCGTTAGTCCCGGTGATGGCGGCGATGGGTCGATCGTCCCAGGCCGCAGCCAGATCGAACTCACTGACGATCGGGGTACTTAGCTGATCGGCTATCGCGTAAACGTCGTGGTGGCGCGGAACTCCTGGGCTCGGGACAACCATGTCGGCACCCCTAACCAGCTCGGCTAACTTCGCGGCGTCTGGCGATTCAACGAGCGTGATTCCCCGATCGGCGGCCGCCAGGCGCGCCAGGTCCGTTGCCCGGTCGTCGCACGCTGATACGTCGTGGCCCCGCCGCAACGCAGCATCGACCACAGCTCGACCGGTTACGGCAAGGCCCACAACAAGAATCGAAACCGGCTCGGCGCCGCTGGTCAACCCGAGATCGCTGCCCGTCACGGGACGAAGCCGCTAGTTTCGAGGCCCCCGACGCCAATGAAGTCCGCGTAGAACATGCCAAGGGCCAACATGACGAGCAGCCCGTTAATAATCCAGAAACGGATCAGAACCGTGGTTTCTGGCCATCCGCCCAGCTCAAAGTGGTGATGGATTGGCGCCATTCTGAAGATGCGTCTACCTGTGCTCTTAAAGCTCACCACCTGCAACACCACCGAAACGATCTCGATGAAGTACAGGCCACCAATCAACAACAGCAACAAGTGTGTATCGAGCAGGAGCGCCAGCCCGGCCAGGGCGGTGCCAATCGCGAGCGAACCGGTATCGCCCATGAATACGCGAGCAGGCGGTGCGTTCCACCACAAAAACCCAACACATCCGCCCGCCATCGCCGCGGCGACGATCGCCAGATCAAGCCCGTGCGAGACTTGGTAGATCTCGGGATTCCGGAACGTCCAGAAGCCGATCACGACGAACGCCGTACAGCCAAGAGCGCCGCTACCGGCGGCCAAACCGTCGAGCCCGTCAGTCAGGTTGACGGCGTTGGCCATCGACAAGATGACGAACACGGCCCACAACACCCAGCCGACCTGACCCAGTTCCCACCCGGGCGAATCGAATCGGGTAAACGACAAAGTGGTTGATGCGTTGGCCCAGGTAACGGCCAACACCGAGAACCCGAGGGCAACCGTCAGCAGGCCAATCATCTTGGCCTTCTTGTTGAGACCGAGATTGCGGGCCTGTGAGACCTTCAGGTAGTCGTCGATAAGACCTACTGCCGCGGCCCCGATAATGGCAAGAATGAGGGCGATGCCACTATTGGTGAAAATCGTCTCGGAACGGATGTGACTGACTGCGTATCCAGCCACGGCTCCAATGACCAGGGTGATGCCACCCATAGTCGGCGTCCCCGCCTTAGTGCGATGACCCTCTGGGCCGTCGATACGTATTGGTTGACCGACACCGTGCGCTTGAAGCCAAGGAATGAGCCACCTGGTGCCGACCAGCGACACCGACATAGATACTGTCGATGCGAGCAGAAGTGAGATCACTCGTTACCGACCTGGGGCCGACCTTGGCCGGTGGCTGCCCGTCGTTCCAACGCGCGGTGCGCATGCGCAACATCGTCGAACGGGAACTTCTGATCGCCGACGGTTTGGGTCGTTTCGTGTCCTTTGCCAGCGATGACGACAAGATCTCCCGGAGCGGCTTGGGCAATCGCTAACGCTATTGCGCTGGCGCGATCTGGCTCCACGGTGACTGATCCGTCGTCTTCACAGCCGCGCAGAATGTCTTCGATGATGGCCCCGGGATCCTCATGACGAGGATTGTCCGAAGTGATGATGACACGATCTGCGCCGCGAACAGCGGCCCGCCCCATCTGCGGGCGCTTCACCCGGTCACGATCGCCTCCTGCACCGAAGACAACGATCAACCGACCACGCCCGAGCTCACGAGCAGCCGCCAACATTGCGATCAAGGCATCGGGTTTGTGTGAATAGTCGACAACAACGGCGACCTCCGCACCGTCGACATTCACGGCCTCGAATCGTCCCTTAATCCGTTCGACTGACGCCAGACCGGCCGCAGCGTCCGCGATGTCATACCCGAGTTGATCAGCCACATGCAGAGCGGCGATGGCGTTGGCGACGTTGAATCGACCCGGAATATGCAAGTCAATCTGGTACCCCCGCCACGTGAATCGCGAACGTGTTGGACTGAGTTGCAGATCCTCAGCCTCAGCAATTGAGTAAGGCCTACGCTCGACGAGGGTCGGGTCGGGGTCGTTGAGGAGACGACGACCGGCTTCGTCGTCCGAACAGACTAGGCCCCTCATCGCCCTGTCTAGGCCGAAGAGTCGGCGTTTGGCTTGGTAGTAGTCGTCGAGATCGGAGTGGAAGTCGAGGTGATCGGTTCCGAGGTTGGTGAATACCGCGATGTCGAAGGTCACGGGTTCGACCCGGTGAAGCGTTAGTGCGTGCGACGACACTTCCATGGCGACGGCATCGCGACCAGCAGCCAAGGCATGGGCCAGCGAGCGATGTAGGTCGGTCGATTCTGGCGTCGTAAGTTCGTTACCGATCGTGCCGACAACTTCTGGATTGTGTCCGGCCGCGCGCATGACGCCGGCAATGAGATAGGTCGTGGTGGTTTTTCCGGCGGTTCCGGTCACACCAACGGTTGTCATGGCGGCATCGGGTCGGCCCCACACAGCCGCCGCGGCCCTACCCATGTCGCGTCGAACATCGGAAACGACCACGTTTGGCACGCCGAGGCCAAGCGGTTGTTCAACTAGCAGCGCACTGGCACCGTTTCCGACTGCCGCTGGAGCGTGATCGTGCCCGTCATGGGTGGCCCCAACCACCGCGGCAAACAGCGCACCTGGAGAGACCAGGCGCGAGTCGTGAGTTACGTCGATGATCTCGATCTGGCGGTGATGATCAGGAATCGGATCGATCGGTTCAAGGTCAGCGTTCCGAACAACGTCGCCGAGCCTCATCTCAACCGTCCGCTGACGGGTTAGCAGTCTGACCATCTTGGTCAGACTGAGGGAGGACTTCTGTTGGACGACTCGGCGGAACCCGAAGCGTCTGAAGAACGTAGTCGGCGAGTTGGGAGAACAGCGGTGCGGCGACGTTGCCGGCGAGGTGCCGCGGCGACTCAGTATCGAGCACCACCAGAATCGTCAGCTCGGGCCTACCGGCTGGTACGAAACCGACGAACGTACTCATGTAATCGGTCGCTGAATATCCACCCGCTACGGGCTTTTGCGCTGTTCCGGTCTTGCCGGCAACGCGATAACCGTCAACCGAAGCCAACACACCCGTTCCGTCAACGACGACGGCCTCAAGCATTACCGTGAGCTTGGCGGCTGTTTCTTCGGACATGACCTGGCGGCCAGGAGCCGTTGGCCACGTGTGTAGTTCGCCCTCTTGGTCGACCGTTCCGCGCACGAGCGTCGGGGCCACATAACGTCCTTGGTTGGCGATTGTGTTGTAGGCCGCAGCTACCTGAACCGGGGTTAGGGCGACACCCTGACCAAAGGCAATAGTTGCCAACTCGGTCCCGAAGAACTCGTCGGGGATCATTCCCGCAGATTCGTCAGGAACACTCCGGGCGCCGTCGGAAGCGGTAAACCGACCGAAACCGAGGGCATCGAGGTGGTCGCGAAGCCGCTCGGCCCCAACGAGCTCGGCAATCTTGATCGTTCCAATATTGGACGACCGAGAGACGATGTCTTGCACCGTCATTAGGCCAGTGCCGGTGCTGAAGGGCTCGACGAATGTCTTGTCTGAATAGTCGTACAACCAAGGCACATCGAACTCGGTATCTGGCCTGACCAACCCGGCTTCGAGCGCCGCCGAAACGGTAAAGACCTTGTTTACCGATCCAGGCTCGTACACATCGAGATAGGCCATGTTGTACGGAGCAGGGCTCGCGATTCCTGTTTCGGGGTCGCGCTTGACTCCAGCCGAGGCCAATACTTCTCCGGTGCCAGCACGCAGAATCACCGCAACCCCGCCACGCGATTCGGTGGCCTCGACCTGATCGATCAGAATCTGTTCAGCGAGAAACTGTGTCTCGCGGTGAATCGTGAGAACCAGGTCTTCGCCACTGGTGGCCGCCTGAAACTCACGGTTGCCGCTTGGCAACAACGTTCCGTCCCGACCGCGCTCGTACGATTCAAATCCGGCCACGCCACGCAGGAGATCGTCGTACTGAAGCTCGAGACCAGTCAGAGCAATTTGATCAATATCGACCCGCCCGATAAGCCCCGAGGCAAAGTCGGCGCCGTTCGGCAGCAGGCGCGATGGTTCCTGGCGTACAACCACACCACCGAGACCAAGCTCAAGCACTGCGCTGCCGAGACTGGGTTCGACTTGGCGCTCGACGTATAGAAAGCGTCCGCCAGAAGCGATTCGTTGTGCCAGTTCTTGTGCATCGACGTCCATGACCGTCGCTAGAGCGGTGGCGGTCGCCAACGGATCATCGACTAGCGCTGGGTCGATCCAGATCGTCGGCCGGTTGTCTGAGACTGCCAACGCGTTGAGGTTTCGGTCGAGAATCGAACCTCGGCCAGCTTCCAGCTCGACCAGGGCCGAACGCTGCGGGTTGCCCCATTCGGTGTATGTGGCCGTATCGATGATCTGAATGTTGACCAGTCGCCAGGCCACCACACCGACAGCCAAAACGATCGTCAACATTACAACCAGAATGCGGCGCTGAGGACGCCCACGTCTGGCCGCGGCCGGCCTAGCTGTTGGCCTAGCTACCGAGGTCGGCGCTGTTCGTCGGGATCCTGAGGCGCCCAACGTCGACGACGTCCCATCCAAACGAAGCGAGCCTTTAGTCGGCTCGACACCACTTCTGGCTACTGGTCGGTGAAGGATGCGCCGATCGAGGTCCGAGTTTCGAACGGGTCGGGTGCGACTCGAGGTCACCGGCCTCCTACCATTGCTAGCTGCGGATTCGCCGACCCCGTACTCTCGTCGGTCTCGACGGCAGTTCTGGCAACGGCGGCCAGTACCTCATCGGGAACGACGAGGTCGATCGGTGTTGCTGGATCCACGAGCCCGATAACACCGCGCGCTAACCGCTCGATCACGGCCGGGGAGTTGTATTCCTGCACTTGAATTTGGAGGTCCGCAAGCCTTTCGTTCTCGAGTCTTAGCTCGCGCTCGACCGTCTCGATTTTGTACTGAGTCGCTGCCATCTGGCTGTGGAAGACAGCGAACCCGAAGGCGACAGTGAGCACAGAAACGACTACGAGGCCAATGACAAGCGGTACCCGGTGGGGTCTCGCCGGCGGAACCACGTGAAGGCGAGGCGGCCCAGCGTTCGATGGACGGGTCGCAGGCCTATAGTCACCGCGAGCTTCGGGCCGAACCGACCGATGAGAGCGGGATGGTTGTTGGCTGGCTTGTGGTTGGGTGGCAATCACTTGGGGCCTTCGATCCGTTCGGCGGCTCGAAGCCGCGCACTTCGGGCCCGCGAATTGGCTTCGATCTCTTCGGTCAACGGCTTATGGGCCCCGTTAAAGACCAGCCGCATACGAACCTTGGCGTCTGGAGGAGGAGGCAGATCTCGCCGCCCGCTAACCACCCGAGATTCGTCTTTCATTACGCTCTTGACGATCCGATCCTCACCGGAGTGATACGCAAGCACTACCAATCGACCCCCGATGTCCAGGCTGTCGATAGCGGCCAGAAGAGCAGGCTCAATCACGTCGAGTTCGGAGTTGACTTCAATCCGGAGCGCCTGAAAGGTCTTAGCCGAAGGTTGGCGGGTCTTGCGTCGTACGGCCGCTGGCAGCGCGTCGGCAACGATCTCGCTGAGGCTCGTCGTGTCGAGGACTGGCCTGGATTTGACGATGGCGGAAGCGATTCGACGAGCCTGTTTTTCGTCACCATGGCGCCAGATGACGCGCGCCAGATCAGCTTCGTCCCAGTTGTTCACTATCTCATCGGCCGATAGTGCATCGTCGGCATTCATCCGCATGTCGAGCGGGCCAGTCTGACGAAACGAAAAACCACGGCCAGCACGATCAATTTGTGGCGAGCTCACGCCAAGGTCGAACAGAACGCCAGCAAGGCTGCCCGTGTCCACAACCTCGGCGAGTTGATCGAATCTGAGGTGATGGGTCGTAAGGCGATCGGAGTATCTGGCTAGTCGTCGCTCTGCCGCGACGAGAGCGGTCGCGTCGCGATCGAGACCAACGACTTGAGCTTGTGGGCACCGCTCCAACAGGGTCGCGGCGTGGCCTCCGGCCCCAAGGGTGGCATCGAGAAACAGAGGCCGCTCTCGACCAGAAGCGCCGGCAACCAGAAGGTCGACGACCTCGTCGCGCATCACTGGTACGTGGTGAAACTCGTCCGAGCGTGAAGCTGAGTCTGGGGCGGCTGGCTCTTCTTTGGCTGGCTCTTCTGCGAGGCCGTCGCGGTCGTGCTGTCTTCCGGCGAGTTGACCATCCGGCGGATGCCGAATGGTGCTAGACGGGACCGGGCGGAGCATTTTGGATCCTTGCTCGCCGGAAGACAGCACGGCCGCGCGACCGTGCAGAGAGAGAACTGGGCTTGGCTGAATCAGCACCGCGGTCATGTCTTCTTTTCCTGACCAAGAAGAAGTCGAAGGTGGATGTCGGTGTCGTCACCGGCAATGAGAGCTTCGCGGCCCTCTCCCCCGAGTTCGGCCCAGCGATCGTGGGACCAGACTTCGAGATGAGTTATTGCGCCGTTGATCACGCAGGCCTTCGATATACCGGCAAAGTCGCGCTGATCGAGCGAAACCGGGATACGGCCCTGCTTGTCTGGCGTGACGCGTGTGGATCCAGCGGCAAAGGCTCGGAGTTGGTTCCGAGCGATCCGACCGGCTTTGGCCAGCTGCTGCTTCTCAGCGACTTGATCTTTGAAGATCGATTCGGTCATCAACGACAGGCATCCGTCGAGCGATTCGGTGAGGAAGGCGCCAGCCCGAAACTGCTCGCGGAACGCGGACGGCAAGATGAGTCGTCCCTTCTCATCGAGCGAATGCTCGAAGGTTCCTAGAAACACGTCTGGTATTCCTTAGTAGCTAGTTGAGGCCGTCTTAGATATGGCGTGTGGCTGGTTTAGCTGTAGCCACGAAAGTGGCGAAGTTGGGTGGAGCACTCCCTAGTGCTCCACTTCCCTCCACAACTCGCCAAGATAGGCGTCGGATTCAGGGCGACGCAACGACACAAATGGCCAAATGCAGCCGTTCCACTGGCCACGCAGGGCAACATTCTTGTAACTACATCGATGTAATTACCACTCTAAGCGGCCAAAACGTTGGGCACCAACCACAGGCTGCGAACGGTCGTTCGGCCGTAGGATCGGTGCCGGAATCGGCCTGAAAATCTAAGAAAAATCTCGCGATTCCTCGCTTTTGAGACGGATCCCCAGCCAATGCCGCGCAGCGGCTACCTGATGAGGTCGCGTTTGACCGCGGCGGCGTCGATTCCGAGATCGAACAAACCGACTCCGGCCTCGCCAACGGCCAACATCGCTTCAGCGATTTGGGTGCGGTCTAGGAGTGCCTCAACCAGCTGGGTTGCAGACCATACCGTCGGCATCCAACACATAAATCGTGCGGCCTCGCGGGTTCGGCGTTGAGAGATTCCGACCAGCTTGCGGTCGTCGACAAACAGCTCCCCTGGCCCAGCACCCGCGAAACAGATCAAGTCGCTATAGGGACCGGCTCGTAGACCACCTCGGTGCACGGTTGCCACAGCTTGCACCTCGATGAGCCAGGGCCGGAGCCACAACTCGAGCGCATCACCTAACCAACCGAACGCAACACCAACGTCGGCGACCCAACGTTTATCGTCGCGAGGAATGGTGATGTCGAACCACACACCATCGGTTGGTCCGACCCACACCGCTCCCCCGCCGCCGCGCCGGTGTACCACTTCGGCTTCGGCTCGGTCGTGCACGAGCACCGAACGCTGGGCCGAGCCGAGCACTATCGCCGGACCGTCGACCTCGATGAGCTCCAGAACAGCTCGATCAGATACGAGGGGCCGCTCGTGAAGCTCCGAGGCACTCCCACGTTGAATCACAACGTCGAGGCCGTTAGCCGAGGCAAACCCACCAGGCTGCTCGGTCGAGATAGCCGCGCCGTGGCCAGTCGCGGCCATTGCTCAGGCCGACAGATCTGGCCAACGATGACACCACTCGAGCCACACGATGACATCAGCTGGTTCAGGCGGTGCAGGCCCTTCGCCTCCATACATGGTGGTCGATCGAAACGAGGCGTAGTCCGCGGCCGGAAGCGGAAGGAACGGAGCTGTAGCCCACCACCGCGATGGCGCCATGCGGAACGTTTGACGCCATGCGGTCGACCACAACCGCGGCCGCTTCACTACCGCCACGGCAATCGGCAGTAACTGCCGGATGGTTAGCCGCGATGTAGTCAACCTCTATCGGACCAAGGACCGGAGTCCGAGCGTGGTTCCTTGGGCAGGCCAAGGAGTTTCTCTCCGATGATGTTTCGTTGCACCTGCGACGTGCCCGCATAAATCGTGCCGGCGCGCGCGTTGAGGAATGTGTCGGTCCAGGATCGATAGTTGTTGGCAGGTGTACCAGCCGCGTCGGCCTGAAAGGCAGATTTGGGCGGCTCGCCTTCAGGCACCATCGCGTGGGCACCGATGATGTCGACTGCGAGCTCGGTAACCACCTTGTGGTACTCAGACCAGTTGAGCTTCGTTATTGCAGAATCGGGGCCTGGAGCCTCGCCGGCCAGGAACTTGGTAAGGGTGCGCATACCCAGGTACCGCATGATTTCGACTTTGCTGTACGCCCACGCAAGCCGCTGGCGCGTGGCCGCATCTTGGTTGGCGCCTGTTGTCTTGGCGAGCTCGGCTAGCCGAGCGAACTCAGCCCCAAATGTGACGGGCAACGTGGCCGCGGCTTCGCCTCGTTCGTAGCCAAGCAGGGTCATGGCGACCATCCAGCCGCCGTTCACTTCGCCGACAACATTCTCTTTGGCACAACGAGCGTCGGAGAAGAAGACCTCGTTGAATTCTGACTCGCCCGAGATCATCCGAATGGGACGAACCTCGACGCCAGGTTGGTTCATCGGCACCAACAGGAAGGTGACGCCGCGGTGCTTAGGTGCGTCGGGGTCGGTGCGAGCCAGCACGAAGATCCAGTCGGCTAGATGACCAGCCGATGTCCAAATTTTCTGACCGTTGATGACCCACTCGTCGCCATCGAGTACGGCCTTGCAGCCGAGGTTGGCTAGGTCGGAACCGGCGTCGGGTTCGCTGTAGCCCTGGCACCATGTGTCTTCGCCGCTGAGAATTCGGGGCAGGAAGTAGTTCTTCTGGTCCTCGGTGCCCAGGTGGGCGATGGTGTTGCCGACCATGCCGATGCCAAAGACATCGTTGGGGCCACCTGTTGGCACACCAGCCTTCTGGAACTCCTCGGCCACGATGACCTGCTCGAGTTCTGAGAGTCCTGGGCCGCCGTACTTGGTCGGCCACGACAGACCTAGGAGGTTGTTCTCCGACAGCGTTGCTCGCCACTCGGTAGTGAATTTTTCGGCCGCCGCGTTGTCGAGCGCGCCAATTCCGCGCCAGTTGGAAGGCAGATGCTCTGACAGAAACGCTTGAATCTTCTCTCTAAACGCGCCCGACTCAGCTGGGTAAGTTGGATCCATCCAACCAACACTAGTTGCGGCAGTCCCTGGCCCATAATTCAGGGGCGAGTGCTGGTTTATGTTCTTCGGTGGGTGCATTTGCAGGCGCAGGGGCAGCCGT
>CAZMUM010000021.1:48985-84932 GCA_964569385.1 uncultured Acidimicrobiales bacterium | reverse complement strand
GCTTTGCGGCACTGAGCCCCTGAACCGAGCGTCGCCAAAGGCAAACACGCCGCCGTCGGCGCCAAGCAAATAGTAGCCAAACCCAGATGGTGTAGCTGCTCCGGCAACGATCGGCGAAGCCAGCTCGAGGTTGACGACATCGCCATAGCGGCCGGCCGTTCCGGCCGAATGCACCAGGCCACTTTCGTTAAAAGTCCATGCCCCGTCGCCAGCAACGGCGACGTCGAAGCCAACCCACCCAGAACAGACATCGGCTGCTTCGCAAGGATTCGACAACAGTTCCCGAGCAGAGTGGGCCTCAATGACGCCCCAGCTATGAAGAATCCAATAGCCGTCGCCATCAGGGTCGGCGGCAAGGTCGACAGCGTCGATTTCAGCCGCGCCAGCAAACACCGCGCCACCGAATGCGTACACGCTGCCGCTCTCGCTCAACAACCAATAGCCGTCGCCACCTTGGTAGGCGACCGAGCCAACAATCGGATCTATCCAGCCTCGAGCAGACGCAACGCGCGACCACCCCACCGGCGCGTCGACGCGGCACCGGCTGGTCCCGAACGACACCAGACCTATTACAACTCGACTATCTCCAACGGCCACCGAAACGGGTCCGCCAGAATCGCCAGAACAACTTCTGGCATCGCTGTCAGTAAGTTCCTCGCCGCACAGATAGTTGCTGTCGTCAAAACCAACAAACCGGCCGACGCAGGCTATCGAAGGCGCGAGCCGCATCTCCGCGACCCTTGGTGACGATACCGTGCCGGCGCCGATCGCGGTGGCCCCATAACCAGACACCCGTACCAGGGCTCGGGCGGCGAGAAGGTCTCTTTCCAGCACCGAGTCGGCCAATACCGCCACTGGCCATGGCGCTGGTGCTCCTAGGCGGAGCAACGCAAGGTCGGCCACATCGCTAAACGACTTCCCAGTCCAGGTTGGGTGGACGACGATCTCGGTTACGGCACGAACTCGATCCTCTCCCGTAGCGGTGGAAGCGACAACGTCAATCTCGCCGACCGTGGTAGTTCGGGTTGCGTCCAATACACAGTGTCCGGCCGTGAGCACCCATTCGGGGGCGACCAGGACTCCGCTGCACACTCGCCGCCCGTCGCTGATGCGGCGGATCCCAACGGCGGCGTCTGACGAGTCATCTGCCACACCGCCGATGATCGGACTAGCCGCCTCGCGGACTGTTTCGGCGCCGATCGTGCTCGTGGTAAGGCTCGTTGCCAGAACCGCGACAACCAGCCAGGTCAGTCCCAGTCTCATGGTTCGATTATCGCAAACCCGATGTCGGGAACTTCGATGCAATCGAGCAAACGCTCCAACAGGCTGTGGTCGCCAACAACCACCGTCGTGCCGTCGGCTACCTGAGCCGCTAAGGAATCCGATCCATCGGTCGTCCACTCGGCTAGCAACCGCCGCCGAGTCGTTACCGTCACCAGAGCGGCGTCGTCGAGGCGGTCGGCAATGTGGTGAACGCAGCGGTTGTTGACGCCAAGGACATGCTGTTCGTCGACGTCGGTTAACACGAGGTTGACGTTAAACGACAAGCCGCCCAGTTGGTCGGCATCCATCCGCACACCGATGATGTCGATGACCTGTTCTACAGACAGCGCGTCCATCATCGAACGCCGGCGCATCGGAAGTGATCCAGGCGACCCGTTGCGAAGTTCCTGAGCGCCCATGAGGTAGAAGTTTCGCCACGGCCCAGACTCGGCTTGGTAGCCAAGCTGCTCGAGAGCGTCGGCTTGTAATAGCCGAGCCTCTTCGTTGGCTGGTTCGGCAAACACCAAGTGGTTGACGACCTCGCTGACCCATCGGTAGTCGCCATCGGCGAACGAGGCGCGAGCCTTCTCCAACAGCTCCTCGGCACCGCCCATGAAGTCGACATATTTGCGGCCGGCCTCAGCTGGGGGGTGTGGGTTCAGGTTGGCCGGATTGGCATCCCACCAACCCAGATATCGCTGATACACGGCTTTCGAGTTGTGACTCACGGTGCCGTAGTACTCCCGCAGGTGAGACTCGACCGCGAACTCAGGCGGTAGCTCAAGGGTCTCGGCGATCTCTTTCGGGGTCAGTCCCTGGTTGGCCAGGCGCATGGTCTGGTCATGTAGCCATCGATAGAGGTCGCGTTGTTGCTCCAAGAACTGTCGACTGTCTGAAGCCCCAAACCGAGGCCAGTGATGCGACGCAAACAGCACGTCGGTGTCGGCTCCGAACAACTCGATGGCTTCGTTGATGTACTTGCTCCACCGCAACGAGTCGCGAACTTGGGCACCTCTCGGCGTGAGGATGTTGTGCATGTTGTGAGAACAGTTCTCGGCCATACACAGCAGACGTAAGTCGGGGAAGAAGAAGTTCATCTCCGCCGGTGCTTCAGTATCTGGGGTGTACTGGAACACGATACGGATGCCGTCGACGGTCATTTCCTGACCCGTCCGATCGATGTCGACCGTCGGTTCGATCACTCCATTTGGGCCTAGAGGCGTCACTTTGCCAAGGCCGCAGTCGACCTGGCCCCGCTCGTTACGAGGCAGGAACGGGCCGTACATATACATGGCTCGGCGAGACATCGCCGGCCCGGCAATGACGTTCTCGGCGACGACCTCGGCCATGAACCCAATCGGAGCGATGATCGGCACCTTGCCCGCATCAACATCTGCCTGGCTGACCACGCCCATCACTCCGCCGAAGTGGTCGACGTGACTGTGGGTATAGATCACGGCCGTGACGGGCCGTTCGCCAAGGGTGTCGTTGGCCAACTTCAGACACGCCGCAGCAGTCGATTCGGTGGTTAGTGGATCGATAATGACCCAGCCGTTGTCGCCAGCCATGAACGTGATGTTCGATAGGTCATAACCACGGGCTTGCCACACGCCAGGCACAACCTCGAATAGTCCGTGTATCGCGTTCAGTGTGGCCTGGCGCCAGAGGCTCGGGTTCACAGTGTCTGGGTGGGCAATGAACTGCGGATCGGTGTGATCTTCGGACCGGCAGAAGTCGTGGGTCGCGGTGTCCCAGACCATGCGACCGTTCCACTCGATGAGGCCAGGGTCGAGCTGAGCAACCAAGCCCCAGTTAGCGCGCCTCAGGTCGGCCTCATCGTCGAACGCCATGGCTGCGGCCACCGAATGGTTCGCCGTCGCGGTAGCGAGCGAAGCATCCTTGGGCGCTCGGGGATCTTCGGTTGCTTCGTTATCGGACATTCATGCAGTGGAGCGCCTGAGACGGCCGCCGTCAAACTGGTCGCCCACAAGACCGCTTTGCTCGGGTCTACTCGTCTCTGAAAACGGCAATGTCGTGGGGGTGAGATTCGCGCAAACCGGCACCGGTGATCTTCGTCAACCTGGTGCGGTAGTGCAGGTCGGCCAGATTGGCGGCGCCCGCGTAACCCATGCCGCTGCGTAGCCCGCCGACGAGTTGACCAACAAGATCGGCCATGCGGCCGGCATAACGAACTCGACCCTCAACGCCTTCCGGCACGTGTTTGCCCGATCGTTGGGCAGTGCCGTAACGGTCGGCTGCACGACCTCTCATGGCACCGGCCGAACCCATGCCGCGATAGGTCTTCCACATGGCGCCATCGACCAGTTCGAGCTCGCCCGGGGCCTCGTCGGTTCCGGCTAGCAGGTTTCCAACCATCACCGCATCAGCACCAGCAACGAAGGCCTTCACGATGTCGCCAGAGCTCACCACTCCACCGTCGGCGATGATGGGCACACCGAACTGGCGACCAGCTTGAACACACTCAAATATCGCACTCATCTGTGGCATTCCGGCGCCGGCGACGATCCGAGTTGTGCAGATTGACCCCGCACCCAGGCCCACCTTCACTACGTCGGCGCCAGCGTCGACCAGCGCGGCCACACCCTCAGCGGTAACAACGTTCCCACCGACGACAGGCAAATCGGGCCAGCCTTTTTTGATGGTCGCCACCGCATCGGTGACACCGCGTGTGTGTCCGTGCGCGGTATCGATGAACACTGCGTCAACACCGGCCTCAGCGAGCGCCTCGACTCGTTCGGCCGTGTCGGTCACGCCCACCGCGGCACCGACTCGCAGCCGGCCTTCGGAGTCGAGAGCAGAGTTCGGCTTTTCGATACGTTTGTTGATGTCCTTGACTGTGATCAGACCACCAAGCCGACCATCGGTATCGACAAGCGGAAGCTTCTCGATGCGGTGTTCGTGCATAAGTTCGACGGCCCGCTCGAGCGTGGTGCCAAGTGGAGCGGTGACCAGATTTCGAGTGGTCATGAACTCCGAGATGAGGCGGCCATCATCGTCGGAGGTACAGAAACGGACATCGCGATTCGTCAGGATGCCAACCAGAAAACCTTCAGAATCACACACAGGCACGCCGCTGATCTTGTGCCGCGACATCACCTCTTCGGCATCGGCGAGCGTGGCTTGGGGCCCAAGGCTCACCGGGTTGGTGATCATCCCAGACTGGGCCAACTTGACCAGCTCAACATGTTCGGCTTGTTCGACAATTGAGAGGTTCCTGTGCAGAACGCCCATGCCGCCTTCTCGGGCCAACGCGATGGCAAGACCAGCCTCAGTTACGGTGTCCATGGCCGCCGACAGCAGCGGAACCCCAAGCCCGATCTCGCCGAGCGTCGTGCGAACCTCGACGTCTTGAGGCAGTACTTCTGACCAGCCGGGCACAACTAGCACATCGTCGAACGTGAGCGATTCGAACGAGTCGAACAGCCCAAAGTTGTGCTCGAGACCGCGCTGTGAGTGCGGCCAGCCCGATTCTGTAGGCAGCTTCGATCCTGTAAACAGTGTCGATTCTTCGGACAGGGTCGATTGTTGAGATGGGTTCGACAGCACAGGAATCACTTTCGGCTGTTAGCGATTCGGCGCGACCCTACGCTGTAGCTGCGAGGGCGGCGCGGATGCCGTCGACTATCAGTTCGTGTTCGACCAAGTGGAGCCGATTCTCGAACTCAGAAAACGACTCGCCGGTGCTGAATTCGACTGTGGTTTCAACGATGACAGGACCCGTGTCGACGCCCGCGTCTTTAACCCAGTGCACCATCACACCGGTCTCGGAGATCTCCCCACTACCCCACGCTCGGTAGGCGCGTTCGATTGCGTGCAATCCAGGAAACCCGCCCGGTTTGGCTGGATGGAGGTTGATAGTGCGGAATCGCGAGCCGAACGATGCTCCCAGGATCCTCATCCAACCGGCGAGCACAACGAGATCTGGAGAGTAGCCAGCGACGACCTCGGCAAGCCTCTGATCACAGGCCGCTCGCTCTTCGCCCGACGATCCGCGGTGAACCACAACCTCAGCTTCGAGCCCTGCTCTTTTAGCTCGGTCGATCACGGCCGCGTTGGCGTTGTTGGTCACTACTGCGACAACCTCAGCCCCAAGATGGCCACCGCTACATGCCTTGAGAATGGCTTCACAGTTGGTGCCCGAACCCGAGGCCAGTACGACCAACCTCGCTGTCATCGAAGGAGCACTCTTGGCCCATCACCAACATGTTCGACAACCTCGCCAATGATCCAGCTCGGCTCGTCGACAGAGTCTCTGAAGGCCTCAACGTTGTTAGGTGCCACGATGGCGACGATGCCGATTCCGCAGTTGAGGATCTGGTTGGCCTCGACGTCGTCGATTTTGGCCCAGTTGATGAGGTAGTCGAAGATGGCCGGGCGGGGCCAGGCCGTTGTATCGACAGACGCACCGAGCCCAGCTGGGAGCACTCGAGGAATGTTGTTGATGATCCCACCGCCGGTGATGTGGGCGAGAGCATCGATCAGTCCTTCGTCTAGCCCATCTCGTAGCGGTCGAAGGTACGACCGGTGAACAGCGAGCAAGGCGTCGGCGAAGGACTCGCCTTGACCACGAGGGACTGGGTCGTCAAGACCGACATCGGCGATGGCCCGCCTGGCCAGGCTGTAGCCGTTGGTGTGTAAGCCCGAACTAGCCAGGCCCACGAGCACATGGCCAGCCTCGATGCCTTGTTTTGGTAAAAGGTCGGCTCGCTCGACGACGCCGATCATCGTGCCGGCTACGTCGACGGCACCATCGACAAGAACGCCAGGTACCTCGGCGGTTTCACCGCCGATCAGCACGCAGCCGGACTCTCGACAGGCTTCGGCCATGCCGTCCACTATCTGGCCGACGATCTCAGGGTCGAGTTGGGCCGCCGAGATCGTGTCGAGCATGAACAAGGGCCGAGCACCCTGAACCAGCACGTCGTTGATGCCATGGTTGACGATGTCGGCGCCGATGCCAGCCCAGCGGCCTGTGGTTTCGGCCAAGATTGGCTTAGTACCGGTGGTGTCGGTTGACGAGACCATGAGTGGAGCGTCCATCTCCATGACTGCACTTAGATCAAACACGCCCCCAAAGCTGCCGAGGCCAGACACAACGGCACTGGTGTGGGTGCTCTTGACCGACTCTGCGATGCGGACGATAGCGGCCGCTCCGGCCTCCAGGGAAACCCCAGAAGCCGCATAGGCCCCGGCCGTCGGTGCTTCGGCTGTCGAGGCCGCGTGGTGTCGATGGCGCCACCCGATGTCGGACCGAGCAAACAGGCCGTCGCCGATTACCTCGTCGACAATCGAGTAGACCCGGTCGAGAGCCGTGTCCAGATTGGGTCCAAACCCAGTCACGGCCAGAACCCGTCCGCCTGCACTAACGAGGTTCTCGCCGGCATCGCGAACAGTTCCTGCGTGGTAGACGACGACATCATCATCAGTGACTGGGATCTCGACCGGCACGCCCACTCTCGGAGCCGTCGGGTACCCATCGGCGCACACCACGACCGTGGCCGCGGTGGCGGCCGACATCCTCACTTCGATACCCGCGAGTTGGCCGTGAGCAGCAGCCTCGAACAACTCAAGCACATCGGTTTCGAGCCGCGGAAGAATTGCCTGGGCTTCAGGATCGCCGAACCGGCAGTTGTATTCGATCAGCTTCGGACCGGATTCGGTGAGCATGATCCCGGCGTACAACACGCCAACAAAGGGACTGCCTTCGGCGGCCATGCCATCGACGGCGGCACGGAGAAACTGATCGGCGAGCTGAGCTTCGACTTCGGCATCGATCCCCGGAACCGGCGAAAAGGCGCCCATTCCGCCAGTGTTGGGGCCGGTGTCGCCCTCGCCAACACGTTTGTGGTCTTGGGCCGCGCCAAGGGCAACCACGGTGGCGCCGTCCGCTACACCGAACAGGCTGATTTCCTCGCCAACCAGCACCTCTTCGAGCACTATTTGGCGACCGGCCTCGCCCATTGAGCCGCCATCGAGCATGGCCCTTATGGCGGCTTCAGTTTCGGCCCGATCCGCCGGTATCACGACGCCTTTGCCGGCGGCGAGCCCGTCGGCCTTCACCACCGCGACACCGCCAACAGTGTCGAGCCACTCGATGGCCGCTTCGGAATCGGAGAAGGTTCGGTTGGCAGGGCACGGGATTGCGTGTCTGGCGGCAAAGTCGCGGGAGAAGGTCTTAGACGCTTCGAGTTGTGATGCAGCCGCAGTTGGCCCAAACACCGCGACACCACCGGCACTAAGGGCGTCGGCCAGTCCAGCCACCAGCGGTGCCTCTGGCCCGATGACCACTAGGTCGATCTCGGACCGAGAACACCAGGCGGTCACCTCGTCGTGATTATCTATATCGAGAACCACATTGTGCGGTTCGGTTCCGATGTTGCCTGGCGCAACCGCCAACGATGTGAGCTTGGGTGAACCCGACAGAGCCGCAGCAATCGCATGTTCACGCCCACCGCCTCCAATGAGAAGGAGCCTCACGGAAGCACACCGTCGAATCGTTGCTTCTCGGCCATCAGCGAAAGCTCGACTGGTATCGGGTAGTCGCCACTGAAACAGGCATTGCAGTAGCCGTCTTGGCGGCCAAGGGCGGCCATCATTCGGTCTTGGCTCAAGTATCCGAGACTGTCGGCGCCAATGTGGTCGGCGATTTCGGGGATGCTGAGCTGGCCGGCGATGAGTTCGCCGTACGAACCCATGTCGACACCAAAGAAGCACGGATGGGCGATCGGAGGGCACGTGATTCGGACATGAACCTCGGTTGCACCGGCTTCGCGAACCATCCGGACCAAGGGCCCAGCGGTTGTGCCGCGCACGATCGAGTCGTCGATCATCACCACCCGCTTACCGAAGATGTTCTCTCGCAACGTGTTGAACTTGAGGGCAACACCTTGGCGGCGAAGTTCGTCGGTCGGCTCGATGAAGGTGCGGCCGATGTAACGGTTCTTGACGAACCCTTCGTTGTAAGTGATACCGCTCTCCGCCGCGTAACCAATGGCCGCTGGCATCGAGCTGTCTGGCACGGGCATCACCATGTCGGCAGCTACGGGGTGCTCTCTGGCCAATTCGGCACCAAGGCGCTGGCGCACCTGATGCACACTCATGTCGTCCCACTCGGCATCGGGGCGACTGAAGTAGATCTGCTCGAACGTGCAACGAGCCTGCCGAACTGCTGGGCGGACTCCCTCGAAACTACGGGCAACCTGGCCTTGCAACACGACGATCTCGCCGGGTTTGATCTCGCGAATCTGTTCGCATCCGAGGGTGCGCAGCGCTCCTGTCTCAGAAGCCACCACATGCCCACCAGTCGGTAGGCGGCCCATCGACAACGGGCGAAAGCCCCACGGATCGCGACAGGCAATGACCTTGGTGCCTGCGATGACAACGAGGCTAAACGCTCCTTGCCATTTCGCCATGACGCTTGCCAGGCGTTCTTCCCAGACCTCGCCTTCGGCCGCGGCCAGCATCAACGCCAGAACCTCAGAGTCAGAAGAACTCTGAAGGCCAGCCCCCCGTTCCAACAGTTCGACCCGGAGTTCATCTGAGTTGACGAGGTTGCCGTTGTGGGCCACTCCGAGTGGACCATGAATGGTCTCGACTACGTATGGCTGAACGTTGCGCTCGTTACTGGAACCCGTTGTCGAATACCGCGTATGCCCAATGGCCAGACCACCAACCAGCGGATCGAGGGCCGCGGCCTTGAACACCTGCGATACCAGGCCTTGGCCCTTATGAACTCGCACGGCTCGACCATCAGCGACGGCAATTCCGGCCGCTTCCTGGCCGCGATGTTGCAGGGCGTACAACCCAAAGAAGGCAAGCCGGGCGGCGTCGCCGTTGGTTGTAGAAATTGCGATAACGCCGCATTCTTCTTTAGGTCGGTCGAGGTCGGTCATTGTTACCGGTCGGTGGTGTTGTCGCCGTCGAGGACCCTCTTGGCTCTGCGCTGTTGATCGGCTTGGACCTGGCTGGCTATCGAAGCGTCGCCAAGGCCGAGAATCTTGGCTGCACCGATGGCCGCGTTGGTCGGGTCGAGCGCCACCATGGGAGCAACACCAGGCGGCGTACGCAAACTGCTTAGGACATCGAGACCGCCGAAGCTGTCGCTCTTAGGCGGGCAGGCAATCACCGGTGAAACCACATTGGCATCAGTGAGACCGCTAAGAGCATCACTCATTCCGGCCACCGTAATGAACACCGTCGGTGTGTCGTCGGTGTCGTAGCTGTGCAACAGCTCGAGGACGTGTTGAGGCACCCGGTGGGCCGAACCGATTCGGGTGACATAGGTGACACCGAGCTTTTCGAGTGCACCGGTGATCTTCGCGACCCATTCAGAATCGCTGGAAGATCCGCTGAGTATCACCACTCGGCCCGCGCTTGTCGAGGTCGATTCGGTCATGTCAAGTCACCCAGAGCCTCTCGAAGTCTTGCGTCGGCGGGTTGTTTGCCAGGTACGAAACTGTTGCCGGTCAGACGCTCATAGAGTTCGACGTAGCGGTCGCTGGCAGCCTTGACAACCGCGGCTGGAAGATCGGGCGGCGGTCCATCACCGCTATATCCGAGCTCGCGCAATGCCAGCCGGACCGGTTCCTTGTCGAAGCTCTCGGGTGTGTCGTTGGCGGCCATGCGGTCGGCCAAGGAGTCGACGGCCCAGAACCTCGACGAGTCTGGGGTATGAACCTCGTCGATCAGTAACAAAGTGCCGTCGGGGGCCAAGCCGAACTCATACTTCGTGTCGGCCAGCACGAAACCAGCGTTGGTGGCGATTTGGGTCCCGCGGTCGAACAAAGCTAGGGCAACCTTCTGAATTTCGGCCCACATGCCGGCCTCGACAAGGCCAGTATCGGAAACAGCAGCGACGGTGATGGGTTCGTCGTGTGCGCCGTCTTGGCCCTTGGTAGTTGGCGTAATCAGCGGCTCAGGAAGTGGCCCGTGGGCGGCCAAACCATCGGGAAGCACGTAGCCATACATTTCGCGGTCGCCAGCTAGATAACGAGGCAGCACCGATGTTGACGTCGAACCAGTTAACCGGCCCCTCACGATCACCTCGACTGGCAGCGGCTTCGCATCGATGGCAATGAGGGCGTTCGGGTCGGGAAGTTCAATGACGTGGTTGGCCACGATGTCGGCGGTTTGGGTAAACCACCATGCTGCAAGTTGGTTGAGCACCTGGCCCTTGTGCGGAACCGAGCCGATCACTTTGTCGAAGGCGCTGATGCGGTCTGTTGTCACCAACAACCGACGGTCATTGCGAAGAGACCAGGAATGTCGAACCTTGCCCCGACGATGGTCGGGTAGGTCCAACTCGAACGACGTCAACATAGCCAGCAGCCCCGGTTCGGAAGGTTGGAATCTAGGTGCCCGAACACGACGCAGCATCCTAGTCACACCACAGTCTCTCGTGAGTCCATTCCGAGTTGACTCATCTGGTACCTCCGCCTAGGGGGCATCGTTGCCTCAGCTAAGCGCTGCCTAAACTGCAAAACGCAAATGGAGTCCCCGCAGATTCTTAGAAGATGTCTCCATCGATCGATGAGATCAGCCGACCTCGGAAGCCGAGTGCTCTGATCTCATCGGCGAGCGCTTCTCGCGAGTAGGCCTCGCCATCCAAGAAACCCTGCTCGTGGTACAGGGCGACCGTGGCTACCTCGGTTTGTTCCTGAAGTCGAAGTAGGTCCCTCGGAACAAGGTGATAGCGCCTGATCTCTTGGGTCTTCTCCCGAAGTTCACCGCCCCAAGGCGCATCGTCCAGATGCTCCTCGGAGACAATGTCAGCAAGGAATAGGTCGGCACCTCTAACTGCTTCGACCAACCCATCGCTGTAACACCCGTCGCCGCCAATCACTACAACTCGATCGCTGGTAGTGAACCGAAAAGCCCAACAGTCGTCAAGGGGCGCATGTTCAGTCTTGAGTGCCTCCACCATGACGTTGTCGTCCTCGAACACGACTCCGGAAGCCGCTATCTCGTGGCCGGTCGCCCTCCAGCCCTGAGAATTGTGTCCAGAGCGCGTCCATGCCGCGTCGATATCGACGGTGTAGGCGGCGAGGATGTGGTCCACCATCTCGACAACCCCGGGCGGCCCGTGGATCTGCTTCTCCTTCGGCGCGTTGAACTTGTAGGGGCTCAGCAGAAACGACGGTAACCCGACGGTGTGGTCACAGTGGAGATGAGTTAGAAACAGGTGCTCCAAATTGGCCAGGTCAAACACTGACTCCAGGTTCCGATGGTGGATCACTGCGTGAGCAATACCACGCCAGATTCCCTCCCCAGCATCCACAAAATATGGCCGACCTCCCGCTACAACCACAACACACGGTCCCCGACGAAGTGGGTTCGGAAATGGGTTGCCTGACCCCAGCACAACCACCTTCGTCCCACAATCAGGATCCGAGAAATCGGTCGGCCCCCGCCCATAATGACTGACCAGATACTCGGTCCGACTAAACACGTTCCCCATTACCAACTCCCAACAGAAGATCCGTATCGTATAACTCGCACTTTCCGATGGCCCATCGCTCTCACGTGGCATCGCTGAAATCGTCTGCCGCAAGCAAATGGACTAGCCCGCTGCTGTCACTCCAGCTTCAAAAAGAGGGAGGCAGTTCCCCGAGGCTCCGGCCCTGCCCCGAAGTGGGTCCTGATGGTCGCGGATGTGGTTTTCGGGGTGCGGCATCAGGCCGAGCACTAGTCCTGTTTCGTCGGTAACACCGGCCACGTGACCGACCGACCCGTTCGGGTTCGCTGGGTACACAACGCCCGCGGCAGACACGGCGCCCGCGGCAGACACAGCGCCTTGGCTTGGGTCTGGGCCGCCCAGGTAGCGAAGGGCCACCCCGCCTCTGGCTTCGAGGCTCGCAAGGTCGGCCGAAACGAACTGGCCTTCGCCGTGGGCGATAGGGCAACGGATTGGTTCGGTAAGGGTCGAAAGCCAGGGCGATGCGTTAGCACTGTCGGCTCCGAGTGTTACCCAGCGGCATTCGAATCGGGGTTCGTGCAGACCTGGGGGCGCCGCGTTGGTGGTCAGCACAGCAGCAGCGTCTCCGCCCGGGAGAACGCCGGCACTGACCAACGCCTGGAAGCCGTTGCAGATGCCAATGACAGGTTTGTCAGCCGCTATGGCTTCTCTTACCTGGTCGCCAAACCAGTCGGCCAGGTCGAGTCCAAGCAACCGGCCGGCTCCGAGGGCATCGCCATAGCTGAACCCTCCGGGTACCGCGAGAATCTGGAAGTCGCCCATCGAAACTTCGCCACTACGCAGCGCAGTTAGCGGTACCGACATCGGTTCGGCACCGGCCAGGGCAAAGGCCTCGGCCAGATCGCGATCGCGATTCGTGCCAAGCGCCACCGGAATCAGCACTCGAGGAGCCTTCATCGCACGACTCCGCTTGTGTAGGCATCGGCTATCCGGTCTAGCTCGATCACCGTTGGGCCAAGACGCATCTCCGGCTTGGCGATGACAGTGCCAATTCGCGTTGCCGTCGAAACCATGGATTCGAACGCGGAGGAGTCTGCTGGGGCGACCTCGACTAGGTAGCGGCCGGATCCTTCACCAAACAGAACTTCAAGATCGTCGACGATGTCGAGATCGACCCCGAGTCGACCACCTAAGGCCCATTCGGCAACGGCCACCGCGAGACCACCTTCGGAAGGGTCGTGCGCGCTCTGCACCAGACCTGCAGCAATAGCGGCGGCCATCTGGTGATGCCGACCCACTGCGCTGGGGTCGGCTGGCGGCACCGCTCCCCCGTTGTCGACGCCGAGGATCTGATCGAGATGCGAACCGCCAAGCGCACCACGAAGGGGGCCAACGAACCAGATTTCGTTCCCCTCAGACACAAGCCCGGTCAGCGGAACCGCCGCTGGATTGCGACACAGCCCAACAGCGGTAAGCACAAGCGTCGGCGCGACTGGGTCCGGATGGCCGGCGGCATCGACAAAGACGTTGTACAGGCTGTCCTTGCCGCTAACGAATGGCGCCTTGAACGCCAACGATGCATCGCGACATCCGCGCACCGCGGCGACTAGCCCACCGAGGGTGTCGGGGTCGGTCGGGTTTCCCCAGGCAAAGTTGTCTAGCAGCGACAGTTGGTGCGGGTCGGCTCCTCCTATCACGGCGTTGCGAACAGCCTCATCGACCACATGCCACGCCATGGCTTCTGGATCGAGACGTCCAAGCACCGCATTGACTCCGATACCGAGAACTAACGCAGTCTTGCCGGAGGTTCCTTGGGGGATGGTGGTGGTTCCGTCGGCGGGACCGTCGCCGGCGACACCACCGAACGGCCGCACGACGCTGCCGCCTTGAATCTCGTGGTCGTAGGTGCGTAGCACTGCTTCGTTCGACCGAATACTGGGGTGCGACAGTAGAGCCAGGGTCATCTCGGCGACATCGACGTCGACCGAGGCTCTTGCCGGCCGAGACACGTTGGGAACCGTCGCGATCATGTGACGGCGAGGTCGTCCTCCGTGCAGGAAGGCACAGGCGATGTCGATAACCAAGTTCGAACCGTCGGTCACGACAATCCTGCCCTCACCCGTGAACCGACCGATCACAGCTGCGCCCACCGACCACCGTTTGGCCAAGGCAAGCACTGGTTCGGGGTCAGGAGCGGCGATAACCATGCGCTCTTGAGCCTCGCTTAACCAAACCTCCCAGGGAGCCAGGCCCGCGTACTTTCGGGGCACCAGAGCGAGGTCGATCTCGGCCCCTAGGACCTCGGCCATCTCGCCGACTGCTGAGCTCAAGCCACCGGCACCGCAGTCGGTGATGGCGGTGTACAAATTAGCGTCGCGCGCAGCCAACACCAGATCGATGAGCCCCTTTTCGACGATTGGATCGCCGATCTGAACCGCTGACCCCGCCGCGTCGGCCGTTGTGGCCTGCATCGTCTGGCTCGAAAACGTGGCGCCTCCCACACCATCTCGGCCAACAGCACCGCCAAGTACCACGATGTGGTCACCAGGTTGTGCGTTCGTTGGATTCGAGCCGTGCGGCAACAACCCGATGCACCCCGCGAACACCAGTGGAGTTGTTGTGTAGGCGGCGTCGTGCACGATGGCCCCGGCGATGTTCGGCACACCAATCTTGTTGCCGTAGTCGCCGACACCAGCGATCACTCCATTGCGAACCCGCCGTGGGTGCAGGACCCCATCGGGCAAATCGGAGGTGTCGAGGTCGGTGGGGCCGAAGCACAAGATGTCGGACAGGGCAATGGGTTTGGCCGACACACCCAAGATGTCTCGAACCACCCCGCCAACCCCTGTGTTCGCCCCACCAAAGGGTTCTAAGGCGGAAGGGTGGTTATGCGTCTCGGCCTTCAGGGCGATATCGAAGTCGTCGTCGAAGGCCACGATGCCGGCGTTGTCGACGAATGCCGACCGCACCCACGGCGCATCGAGTTCATCGGTGGCGGAGCGCAGGTAGCTGCTGAGCAGACCATCTATCGCCTCGACCTCATCGCCATCTTCGTTGACTACCGAGATGCTGGCCCTGAATGTTTTGTGAGCGCAATGTTCGCTCCATGTCTGAGCAAGCATCTCAAGTTCGGCGTCGGTCGGGTCGCGATCGATGCTGTCGAAGTGATCGCGGATAACGATCATTTCTTCGGGGTCAAGACCCAAACGTCGCTCCCGATTGACCGCAGCTAGCCCGACCTCGCCGAGACCTCTCAGCGCCACGAGAATCACTTCAGGTGCAGCATCGGCGTCGTCGATAAAAGCCGCGGCGAGGTCGTCGACACCCCAACGCTCAATGACCTCGTTGTGCAGAACCCGCGCCGCCAACTTCGCCAGGCCGACATCGTCAAGATCAGTTGCGGCGACCAGGAACCTGCGACCAATCGCCGCGGCCTCGACCACATGTCCGAGTTGGCGCGCCGATCTGACGAACTCGGCGCCCTCGCGATCGGTAACCCCGGGTCTCAGGCCAGTTTCGACTACCACCGCGTGGTCGCCCGATGCAGTCGAGGCGTTCGGCTCGGTTCGCCCAGAGGTCCCAGTCCTCGAGAGTCCGGGCGACTGCCACCACTGCGCCAACAAGGCTCTTGAATCGCCCTCTCCCAACAGAACATCGGCTAGTTGTTTCCACTCGGCTTGGCCCAAGTCGCCCCGTACATGAACGACACGAAACTCAGCGATCCGAGTCACGTCGATCCCGAAATCGGCCGCAGTAGATACCACTGGCGACTCCGCCGCGTGCACTGTTGGGGGCCCAACTATGAACTTGACGTCGCGCATCACGGCCGGAACTCTAAACACTGCTTCGAACGTCGCGAGTGATGCTTAAGTGACGACTACGAGTAGCCGGCAGAAGTGCGCGGACGACGCCGACGACGAGATCCGCTAGCGACTTCTATCAGCCGGTGCATAGACTGCGCACGCTAAGCGGTTGCAGACCGCAGAAAGAGACCAGGCGTGTCCGACGATCGGGACGAAACAGAGTCGCCGATCCTCCGAGGCCGGCACGCTCTCAACTCAGGCGACAACGACCTTGTGTTAGCCATTGTCGCCGACCGAGCTACCGAAGAAAACGTCGAGATACGTGGAGAGATGCGACGCCTCGCGGCCATGGCGATGGTTCGTATCGGCATGCTGCTTGAGGCTCGCTCGGAACTCGAACAAGCCGAACTCGACCTCGCTAAACCAGAACACCACTGGGCCGCCTTAAGCGTGCGCGTCACCGCCGCCACCGTCAACCTACACCGAGGGTCAGCCCACGATGCGCTGGCCACAGCCATCGACGCCATCGTGCAGCTGGCAGAAGCCCAAGATTCGGTCTTCGTCGACGAAGTCATCCACATCGCCACGATCCGCACCAATGTGGCACTGTTGTTCCTAAGCCTTGGCGTGCCCGAAATTGCTATCGATCTGCTCGACCAGGCGCTCCTAGATGTGCCGGCGGGTATGCCGATGTCGGCCCCTCGACTCAACCTCGCTAACGCTCATCTGATGATCGCTCGACGCCGCAGAGCCGACCGCGACCCGGACTGGAATCTGTCGGCGTCGCGATGTTTGGCCGCGGTCGTCAGCATGACCGAAAAGGAACGCCTCCCCAGACGACTTATCGAGGGCGCCACTCTTACCGCATCAGTTCATCTACTGTTTCGCGAAGTCGACGCGGCTGGTCGGGTTCTGGTTGCGTCGTTGGAGCACTGTTCTGAAGTCTTAGACCCAACCGCTCTAGCCCAGCATCACAGCCTGTTGGCAGTCGTGCTGGGCCGCTCAGGCCAACTCGACGATTCCTATGAGTGGGCCGCGCTGGCCACCAGCTACGCCGACTCGATCTTCGACAGGGCCGCGGCCGCACCCATCTACCGCGTGATGGCCAAGGCAGCAAGCGCCCTTGGCCATCACGAACAAGCGGCCGAAAACTACGCCGCTGCTGACGAAGTCTCGAAGTCGAACATCAAACACGTACACGCATTGGTCATTCAACTCGTAGCCCAGACTCAGCTGTCAATCGAACATCGACGGCTGCTGCGAGCCCAGCATCGGTTGGCTGATCAGGTAAGGGTCGACCCACTGACGGGAGTTCAGAATCGTTACGCGCTCGATCTCATGCTTGCCGAGTCAGGCGCTCAAACCGACGATATTTCGACGGTGGCCGTCCTGTTTTTGGACATCGACCAGTTCAAACTGGTCAACGATTCGAACGACCATGCCACAGGCGACGAAGTGTTGCGCCGGTTGGCTGTGCTTGTGCCCAACGCACTGCGCGCCGACGACCAGTTCTTTCGGTACGGGGGCGACGAATTCGTGGCCATCCTGCCATCCATAACCGGCCAGGCTGCCCATGTAACCGCCGAACGAATACGAGTCTCGATCGAATCCGACCGCTCCGCCGCCACCCCGATCACCGTCAGCATCGGCTGTTCTATTGGACGGTCAAACGATTTGTCGAGGATCCTCGCAGGCGCCGATGAAGCTATGTACGTGGCGAAACGCTCAGGTCGAAACCGGGTCGCGTTCGCAGGCCCCAAGTCGAGCCCCTAATTACGCTGCACCGGCGCCGATCATGTCCTATGGTGCAGAAACCGACTTCGAGGAGGCCTTCTGATGACTGTTACCACCTACATCTCGCCTCCGGTCGCGCTCAGCCAAGTTCGCTAGACCCGCTCTAGGGTTCGCACAAAACTTCGCTCAAACCCACGCACCTACGTGTATGGCTCTCAAACGAGCCAGACCGGTGGCATCCCACCGTTTCGTCAACACACACATCACTACCGTGAAGGTGCAGATTCATGCGTCCGACCCCGGACTGGCTCATTTCGGAGCCATATACAGACGTCGACCTCGGCGTTGTCAAGAGTGGAAAAGAAGCCCAAGTAAACCTCATCGAGCGAACCGGCGACGCTTCAAGTTGCCTGATTGCCCGCAAGCTCTACTTGCCGAGGGAGGTGAAACACAAAGGCACTCTTGAAGCCCTAGGCGTTCAGCGCTCGTCGACGTTTCGCAACGACGTCCAATACCGCGAGGGGCGAAACTTCCGTAAGAGTCGCGACCGACGTGCGGTCGAGAAGATGACTACCCGCGGAAAACACCTACTTCAGGACCGCTGGACCGAACACGAACACGACGTGATGAGTAGAGTCTGGGCCGCCGGAGCTGCGGTGCCGTACCCGGTTGGTTACGCCGACGATCGCTTCGACATGGAATATGTGGGCGACGCGACACGTGCCGCCCCGCAGTTGTACGCGGCCAGGCTCAATCGAACCGAACTTGATGACGCTTTCGGTCAACTAATTCTGGGCTTACAGTGCCTAACTTCGGAAGGCATTGCCCACGGCGACCTCTCGGCCTACAACCTTCTGTGGTGGCGTCAGACCCTCGTGTTCATCGACTTCCCACAGGCTATCGACATTGCTGCCAATCCTCAGGGCCTCGGCTTTTTGCACCGCGATGTTCTGAACATCTGCACATGGTTCGAACGCAAGGGTCTAGATGTCGACGGTGAGGAAGTATTCGCCGGGCTACTGGCCTTCACCTAACGAGGGTCAACCAGCCGAAACCCAAGACGCCGCGATATCGCTGATAGGCCTCAGCCCGTTCGGCGGCGAAGCCAACCGCAACATCTGTTCCTAGAGAGCGCACGCCGCCAATCCAAGTTTCCTCGAACCCATCCCATTCAGCAAGACTTGAAGTCGACTGCGCCTCTACCAGCCAGCCAGCCGCTCGCGCCTGTTCGGCAAGACTGTCGATTCCGGGTGCCATCTCGCCGAACTGCTCGAGACACCACGCTGTTGGTTCAGCCTCCCACAGCTCCAACCCAACAACGGCCACTTCGGGCTGTTGGGCCGCTAGCGACTTGAACATTTCAGCGGTCCCTCCGAAGAGGTGCGACGATCCGACACAGATCGCCACATCACAGACACCGTCCCATGCACTGGCGTCGACAGCCTGAAAGTCCAGACGCTCAGAGAGCCCGATCGTGGCGGCTTCGCGTCGCGCCGTGGCCAACGACGCATCGTCGGTGTCGAGCCCCAACCCCCGACCGTCGGAAGTTCGCTCAATGATCTGTTGTAGCAATCGTCCGCGGCCGCAGCCGAAGTCGACCACTGCCCGAGACACGACGCTGTAGGACCTTCGGTCGATCGAATTGACGATCGCTTCGGCCCGAGCAGCCAACATGGGCGAGTTGAACTCGACCGCATCACGACCGGCATCCATCAAAGTGTCGAGCGACTCTCGGTCAATCGGGCCACCCATGCGTTGAATGTTAGCTCGGTACGGCTGCCATCTCGGTCCAGGCCGTGTAACCGCCGATAATGTCCGAAACGTCAACAAATCCGGCCTCGCGCAAGACGCTTGCACCGACCGAAGAGCGATAGCCGCCGGCACAAAAGACAACGGTCGGCTTAGTCGAATCGAGTTCGGCGAGGCGGGCCGGCAGCTGGCCAACGGGAATGTGCCCGCTGCCTTCGATGGTTCCGAGCGCAACCTCGCCTGGCCCACGAATGTCGAGTAGCTGAAGGTTCTCGATGCCATCGCGTCGAGCAGCAAAGTCGGTGGCGGTCATTCGCGAAGCGCGCTGAACACGATCGGGATTGTCGACCATGGCCGCCACCGGGTGTTCTAGATAGCCGACAACACGGTCGAATCCGATGCGGGCCAGGCGGTTCTTGGCCTCAGTTTCGAAACCTTCGTCAACTAGTAGCACCATGTCGACATCGTGCGGGACAACCGAACCCGCGAACTCGGCGTAACGGCCGGCCATGCCCACATTTATCGAGCCAACGAGGTGGCCGAGAGCGAAGTCCTCTGGAGTGCGCCCATCGATGATCATGGCTCCGTTGCTCACCTTGGCGTCGAACTCGCTAAGGGACAGAGCGTCTGGCGCAGCGGCCTCGTCGAGTAGTGGCCGGTCCTTACGATTGAGTATCGCGTCGTAGATGAAGTAGCTCGGCGGCGGGGCCTGGCCCTCGGTTACGAGCTCGATGAACGTTGCCTCGTCGGCCGCGTTGAGCGCGTAGTTGCTGGCCCGCTGCTCGCCCATGGTGGACGAAGTGTCTGTCGAAAGGTTCTTGCCGCAAGCCGAACCAGCGCCATGACCGGGAAACACCTTGGTGGCGTCTGGTAGCGGCATCAGTTTGGTTTGGATGCTGTTGTAGAGATCTTTGGCCAACTCGTCTTTTGAGAACCCGATCGACGACAACAGGTCGGGGCGACCGACATCGCCTATAAACAGTGTGTCGCCGGTCAGCACGCCCCAAGGCGCGCCGTCGTTCCCGTTTTCCCACACCACAACGCTGAGTGACTCAGGCGTGTGCCCCGGGGTGTGCATGATCTCGAGAACAACCTCGCCAAGTTCGATCCTCTCGCCGTCGGCAAGGGGTCGCGACTCAAACTCCGTTGTTGCTACCGACGAGTAGCCAATCTCGGCGCCGGTCGCGGCGGCAAGCTCGAGGTGGCCGGACAAGAAGTCGGCGTGGAAGTGGGTCTCGATGACCAACTCGATGGTCAGACCTTCAGCGGCGGCATCTCGAACGTATTCGTCGATATCGCGTCGCGGATCGACCACCACCGCCCGACCCGTGGTTGGATCGCCGATGAGGTAGGAAGCCTGCGACAGGCAATCGAGGTAGTACTGAGTGAACTTCATGGTGGGTCCCCTTGAGTTGGGTTGAGTTTGGGTTGGACGCGGACTTAGCCTTCGTAGCCGAGCATTCCGCCTTCGAGATTTACAACGTCGCCAAATCCGGCTTCGGTGAGTTCTTCGGCGGCGATGGTGCTGCGACCACCGCTGCGACACAACGTCACGACTCGACGACTTGTGTCGAGCTCGTCGAGCCTGCTGCCAAGATCGCCGAGCGGAATATTGATGGCGCCCGGCAGCGTGCCCTCGGCGACCTCGCTTGGTTCGCGAACATCGATTAACTGACCATCTGAGCCAACAGCGGTGACAAAGTCGTTCACTGGGAGATCTGTGTGAGCCATTTCAGCGAGCCTTGGTTGCGGTTTCTTCGTTGAGACTGTCGAGCACGCCAGCGATATCGCAGGCATCGGTCTGGTTGTAAGGCAGCTTGGAGAGCGCAGCGGCCATGGCACACGTGTTCGACAGTGCCGAATAGGTAAGACCGGCTCCGACACCCCCGGCAATCCACTTAGCCTTCGGAATCGCGAGGCTGGCTGCAATTGCTCCAAGAACCAGCGAGCCAGCGGTAAGACGTACCTGTCGATCCATGGCCCACCTCTCGGTGGTGCCCCTGACCACATCGCCCCCTGATGCTTCCCAATCGACCATGCCACCAGCGAGTATGTGAAGGGTGTCTTTGCCGGCCTCGGTGAGAGTTCCGTGAGCCTGAGTGGCCCGGCCGCCGGTCTGACAGACAAGCACAACCTGATGGTCCACAGCAGCAAGATCGCGGGCATGTTCGGCCAGCGTGTCGAGTGGAACATTGTACGAGCCAGGGATATGTGCTGTTTCGTATTCGCCGCCGGTTCGTACATCGAGGATACGAACACCTGGATCGTTGCTGCGAAGCTCGGTGAGCTGTTCGGCGGAAATCGTGTCGGATGTCAGGGCTGTGGCTGCCAGGTTTGGGATTGTGGTTGCGGTCATCGTTTCTCCATTGGTGCGGTTAGATGTTCGTCGATGCCGAATCGGCGTTGATCGTGTGGGGCAGTGAGGTGGCCTCGGATCGCGGCCACAGCATCGTGGGTCGATGTGTGAACTCGGTCGCCAAGCCGGTGCCAAATACCGGCTCGACGCAGGACGTCTCGGACAGGGCCCTTAACGTCGGCGAGATGCAGCGTAACGCTCAACGCGGCGATTTCGGAAACCAGCTCGTCTACCATCTGGGCTCCAGTCGCATCGAGATCATTGATTCCTGAGGCATCAAGGATCAGTGCTTTTGGTTCCTCCGTCAGTGCCTTTGGTTCCTCCGTCAGTGCGGCTGCATGCCGCAACATCTCCCGTTTTACGTTGACGGCGTTGACGAACGAAAGCGCAGCGTCAATCCGGACGATCCTGATCCCCGCGATTGTTTGGGCCTCGGGGAACCGGTGGACATTTCGATAACTAGTGGTGCCATCGACATGACCAAGAACAGCAGTATGTGGCATCGACAATCTCGCGAACACAACCAACATCGACGCTACAACGGCCACGAAGATGCCAACCTCGATTCCGAGTACCAAGGTTCCGACGAAAGCCACAGCCAAACCGATCATGTCGCTCTGTTTCACACCAACGATGTGTCGCATCTCGGCCAGATCGACGAGACCGGCAACGGCGATGACGATAATGGCCCCGAGCGCAGCGTTAGGCAAAGACGAGAACAGCGGAGTTAGGAATGCGATCGTGACGAGCACGAGGCCAGCGGTGACAATCGATGCCAACGGCGTTCTAGCGCCAGCCGTGTCGTTTACAGCCGTACGTGAGAACCCGCCAGTGACCGGGAATCCGCCAAACAACCCAGACGCAACGTTGGCTGCGCCGAGCCCCATGAGCTCGTTGTTGGGTACTACTTCGTAACCATGACGTTTGGCGTAGACCTTCGAGACTGCGATCGATTCCATGAACCCGACGATTGTGATGACTGCGGCCGTCGCCAAAAGACTGCCAATTATCGAGCCATTAAAGTCTGGTAGGCCGAACGCTGGGAGCCGGTCAGGTATGTCACCAACGACTTGGACGCCACGCGATTCAAGGTCGAACACTTCGACGGCCAGTATCGATGACACCACAACAACCAAGGCTCCAGGGATTCGTGGCGCGAACTCCCTGACAAGTATCAGAACAATCAACGACGCCGATCCAATCGCTAGCGCCGTGATGTTTGTGTCGGAGATGTTGCTGAACACCTCGCCTGCGGTCTCGTAAAAGTGATCCTTGCGTTGAATCGAGATGCCGAGGATGTGTTTCACCTGCGAGAATCCGATGATTATCGCCGCCGCCGCTGTGAACCCGACCAACACCGAGTGCGATAGGAAGTTGACCAAAAATCCAAGCCTGAAAACCCCGAGAACGATATGAACGAGGCCAACCATCAGGGCAAGCACCGCTGCCGCCGCGAGATATCCGGCGGTTCCCTCTTCGACCAGCGGAGCTAGGGCGGTTGCGGTCAGCAACGAAACGATAGCCACGGGGCCAACTGCCAGTTGGCGCGAGGTACCGAACAGGGCGTAGATGACAACAGGCACCGTCGCCGCATACAGCCCAACTTCTGGCGGAAGCCCGGCCAGAAGTGCATAAGCCATCGCTTGGGGCACCAACATTGCCCCGACCGTGATGCCAGCGGCAATATCGCTGCGCAGATTTGTCCGATCGTATTGTGGAGCCCACGTCAGGATCGGCAAAAACTGCTTGGCCTTCGACATAGGTCCGGACATAAGTACTAATATACGTACAATTACTCACGTTCGCAACCCCACCCCCTTGCCCGAGATCCGACCCGTCACCGGGAAACGCACGCCCGCAACCACATGCCGGTGACAGGAGTGGTTTAAGCGCGGCCCTTGAGCATCAGGTTCCAATACATGAATGGGAGCCCGTATTTCTTCAAGTACCACATGTCGCGGCGGGGCTTCTGAAGGTTTAGCAACGGAATCGATGGGGTTGGCTCCATCGAGTAGTCGAACTCGGCGAGGAGCATGTGCTTGCTAGACGTAGTTAGTGGACAAGACGCATAACCGCCGTACTCCTCAAAGGAGTCCTTGTCGTCGAACTGCATCAACACGTTGGCCGCGACTACCGGAGCCTGCTTGCGGATGGCAGCACCGGTTTTTGAGTTCGGCGTAGACCCAGCGTCGCCGAGGGCGAAGATGTTCGGGTAGCGAACGTGCTGGTGGGTGTGCTTGTGCACATCGACGTATCCGGTTGGGGCATCGGTTGCGAGCGGGCTCGACTTCACCCAGCCTGGGGCCGATTGGGGAGGCACGACGTGCATCATGTCGTACGACAGCTCGAAACCTTCGCCACCTTCGTCTATCGACTTGAACTGCGCCGTTTTCGCGTCGGGGTCGACAGACTCGAGCTCGGATTTGAAGTGGACGTTGATGCCGTAGTCGGCAACAACCTTGTCGAGTTCGTCGGAGAACACCTTCACGCCAAACATTGCGGGCGTTGGCAGCACAAGGTGAAGGTCAATCTTGCTTAGGTCGCCCTGCCTGCGCCAATAATCGGCCGCGAGATATGCGATCTTCTGCGGTGCGCCGGCGCATTTGATCGGTCCACTCGGCATGGTGAACACTGCCGTGCCGGACTTGGTGTTCTTCACGAACTCCCAGGTCTTAGGCGCTAGTTCGTACGTGTAGTTCGACGATACGCCGTTCTTACCCAGTGTTTCACTGAGGCCAGGAGTCTTGTCCCAGTCGAGGGCAATGCCTGGACACACGATTAGTGTGTCGTAGCCGATCGTCTTGCCGCTAGCGGTACCGACGTTGTTGTTTTCTGGATCGAACGAGATAACGGCGTCTTTGATCCACTCGACGCCTTTCGGGATGACCGAGGATTCGTCGCGTTCGGTGGTTTCGCGTTTGGCTAGGCCACCTCCGACCAGCGTCCACAACGGCTGGTAGTAGTGCTTCTCTGAAGGGTCGATGATCGCGATACTGTCGATCTTCTTCCGCAAACGGGAGGCAACTGAGATACCCGCGGTTCCGCCGCCGACGATTACGACCCGGTGGTGGCTCGTGGTTCCCATGCGATGTACCCTACTCGGCCCCATGTCGAGCCGGACCAGTGCGGATTACAACGGCCGTGTGATGCGCGACACACGTCGCCGATAATGTACGGTCTTTCGGTCAGCCGGTCAAAGACCCAGTACAATGGATCGCATGGAAACGACCACCGTTGTCGAGTTCTTTGGCTTGCTGCTGTTCGGTGGCAGCGCTGGTCTAGCTGTCGCTCTAACGCGACCAAAACTCCGAGCCAGCATCGTCGATTCGAGCGTGCAGCTCGTTGCGTTGGTAGCAGTTGGCGCGACCCTTGGAAGTTTGTACCTCTCTGAGGTTGCCAACTTCGTACCGTGCGAACTGTGCTGGTTTCAACGAATCGCGATGTATCCAGTGGCTCTCATCATGCCCATCGCGGCTCTTCGTAGGGACAACGGGGCGATCTTCTATTCAGCTGGTTTGTCGACTGTTGGCTTGGCCATCTCGCTCTATCACGTCCAGCTCCAACTCTTCCCCGATCAGTCATCGTTCTGCGAAGTGGCGAATCCCTGCACCGCTTCATGGGTCAGAGCCTTCGGGTGGATGACGATTCCGCAAATGTCGGCTGTCTCGTTCGCGCTCATCCTCACTATCTCCGTAACTGTAATTTTAAACAAGAATCAGGAAACATCATGAACGCTCCCGAAAGAAACAGCGTCGAAACTCGAGCCAAACCGTGGTGGCAGTCACCGTTCGCCTGGGTGATCGGCCTAGTCATTGTTGCCCTCGGACTCGCGGTCGCTCTCAACTTGTCTTCAAACACCGAAGAGGCTTCACTCGGCGGTGAGGACCGAAACACGACCGCACCAACTGGCGGATCCATCGAGGTTGGCGAAACCAACCCGGTCCAGATAAGCGGCAATGCCCTGCCGTCGTTAGCCCAACCAGACACCGCGATCGGTCAACTCGCGCCCGTGTTTTCTGGTCTCGGTTTTGATGGCACCCCAACCGAGATCACAGCCGACGGCACTGCGAGGCTGATTGGGTTCTTCGCTCACTGGTGCCCGCACTGCCAGAGAGAACTTCCAAGTACTGTCGACTGGCTCGAATCCAACGATCTCCCCGAAGGCGTAGAGGTTGTTGCCATTTCCACTGCTGTCGATGAAGCGGCGACGAACTACCCGCCATCGAGCTGGTTCGCCCGCGAAGACTGGCCCGCAACGATCATCGTCGACTCAAGCAGCGGGACGTTGACCGAAGCCTTCGGCCTGACCGGATTCCCGTTCTGGGTAGCCGTCAACGGTGACGGAACGGTGGCCGCCCGTGTCAGCGGCGAGCTAGACGTCGCTGGGTTCGAAGCCCTTCTGGCCACGGTTACCCCTGGGGGTGCCGTCACCGAATCTGCTGCGGCCGGAATTCGACTAGTGACCGCTAACGAGGGCGCGCAAATCCAGGCGAACCCTCCCGCCAACCTGGTGATCCTCGATGTCAGGACTCCCGAGGAGTTCGAAGCCGGCCATCTCGAGGGCGCCATTCTGGTCGACTTTTACGACGACGACTTCGCCGATCAGTTGGCGGAGCTTGACCCCGATGCTGCGTACCTTGTGTACTGCCGGTCGGGAAATCGCAGCGGCCAAACCACACCGATCCTAGCCTCGCTCGGTTTCGACGATGTCGCCGATATCGACGGTGGGATTGTGGCCTGGAACGATGCCGGGCTCCCCGTCGTCACCGACTAACGCCCGAGCGCCGAACCGCCGCGGAGGCTAAACCCCACCCAAAGAGTTGGTTGGGCAGGATTTCTTGTGACCGATCGGGGTTGAGACGCGTCATGCCGTCGTACCCGTGGTGCTGCCAGCTCTTGATCATGGCAGCCGGGGAACCACCCGCAATCGAAAACTTGGGAGTACCCAATGCCAAAAACACGATTTATCCGGATAGTCGCTCTTCTGTCTACCTTGACCGTAATCGCCACCGCGTGCGGCAACTCCGACGGCGACAGCGCTGCTGACGCGCCGGCTGAAACCGCGGCAACGCCATCCGAAGGCGCCATCGATGGCGAGCTGTTCGACTTCGCGCTCGTACAAGAGACGGAGTTCGTTTTCGAAGCCGACCTAACCGACCCAGGCCGCGGTATCTTCCGCGTGGTCACCACTGAACCGATGATTTGCGCCATTGTCTGGGGCGAGACCGACGAGTTCGGGAATTTCAACAACAGCCTCTCGATGAACGGCACCGGCATCATCAATCACGACGTCGTTTTGCCTGGTGTCGAACAAGGCGTCGAATACCAGTTTAGGGTCCAGGGCTCGACGGCCGATGGCACCCAGTACCGCTCCGAGATAGGCACGTTTACGATTCCGGTCACAGACCCCGTAGATGGCGATGCCACGGGTGACGGCGACGGAATGATCGTGCACGGCGCCAACGTCGTTCTTGAGTCGACCATCGTCGAGGCGAGTTCAATCTTTGGCAACGGCTGGGAAGCCGAGAATGCGATAGACGGCGACAACAACACCGAGTGGGCCACCAGTGGCGATGGCGATGACGGATTCATCACCATCGACCTTGGTAGCGAGCAACAAGTTGTTGGCGCCGAATTCTGGACCCGTTCCATGCTCGACGGCACCGCGACCGCCGACATGTACACCATCACCATCGACGGTGGCGAAGTGCTTGGTCCGTTCCCGGCGGGCAACCCTGCCAATCCGGCCTTTAGCGCCGTCGACTTTGTCGGTCAAGAAGTTCGCTTCGACATCGTGTCGTCAACCGGCGGAAACGTCGGTGCCATCGAAGTCAGGCTGTTCGCACCGGCCGACGGCGCCGATAGCTGATCGCCGCCAGATACACACATCCTGCAACAAAGGAACAGGGAAATGGATGAAACGAAATCGAACATCGAGATAGCTGCATGGCTAGGAGGCACTGGCGGACGAGTTGCTCGTATTGTCATTGGTGCCGCGCTAATAGTCGCCGGCGTTGCCGTCGGGGGTGTCGGCGGTACCATCGTGGCTCTCGTCGGTCTAGTACCGATCGGGCTCGGGATGTCCAACCGTTGCCTCATCTCGAAAGCGCTTGGCGCCCCATGGAAGGGCGAGGACGCTATCGATATGGCCAAGTCGTGAGAGAGTCCCCGCTGCGTCCTACAGTTGGCGAGCCAGCACCGGCGATCCGGTTGAGCGACGCGTCTGGGAACACGTGGAGCATGGACGATCAGCGGGGACGCAACGTCGTGCTGATCTTCCATCGTCACATTCATTGACTGCCATGTGCAGCACACGCGGTCGCCGTGCGCGATCGCCTCAGCGAACTGGGCGACAACACCGACGTTGTTCTCATTACCTTCACCGAACCCGCGAATCTGGCAAGTTATTCGCGCCATAGCAAGCTCAACTTTCCGATCCTCATTGATCCCGATCGCGACGCTTACCGAAGCTTCGGGCTTGGCCGCGGATCCGTCTTGCGCATCTATGGTTGGCGGGCAATGCGCCGCTACATCGAAATCTTCAAGTCCGACGGGCTCAAAGGGCTACGTCGACCCACCGAGGACACGCTGCAACTCGGCGGTGATTTCATTGTCGACCCCGACGGCAACCTCCTTTACGGGTTCTGGGGCGACGGACCAGACGACCGACCGTCAGTAGACGAACTCATCTCGGTTCTAAAGGGCGCTAGGTAACGCATGGAATCCACCGACCGCACGACGACCATCACAGGGTGGCTCTACGTTGGTGTCCAGGGCGTGCTGATTGTTGCCCTCGTTATGCTTCCGACCCGCGACGATTGGCCAACTCCCGACTGGCTCGCCTCGGTTGCCGGAGTTCTGTTCTTTGGTGGCTTCGTCATCATGGCCGTTGCTGCGTTCGGGTTGCGTTTGGCCCTAACTGCTACACCAGTGCCAAACGGCCGAGGCAAGCTCACCACTACTGGCCTCTACCGATACGCGAGACACCCCATCTACACCGGGGTTCTGGCCATTGTCGTGGCTATGACGCTACGGGCAGGCAGCTTCATCAGCCTCGCCGTAGCGGCCGTAGCGGTGCTGTTCTTCAATCAGAAGGCGCGATGGGAGGAAGCCCGCTTAGCCGAACATTTTGACGACTATCGGGCCTACGCCGATATCACTCCGAGGTTTGTGCCTCGCCCGTGGAAGTAGCGGCTTGGGCCTGAATCGCGCCAAGCATTCTTGCTCGGTCGACGGGAGTCAGCCGAATCGAACCATGGTCGGCTGCTAAGGAGATCACATCGCGAGTTTCGGCCAATACCACTTCGCAGCGCGGACACCCTGCCAGGTGTTCAATGGCTGCTTCTTCCTCTTCAGGCGAGACATCACCTTCAAGTAGATCGGTGATGCGTTCGGCCAGGTCCTCGCATCTCACTCGATGACGCCAGCGGTGTGGACCAGCTGTCGCAGCGACGATCGGCCGCGATTCACGCGCATCTTGGCCGCTGAGTGACCAATGCCGAGCACCTCAGCAACCTCGCGCATCGGTAGTCCCTCGACATCTCGTAGGACAACGGCGAGTCTTTCGCCGTCGCGCATCGCGGCCAGCGCAACGGCCAGTCGAATGGCAACGTCGGCCGCAATTGCAGCCTCGGCAGGGCATGCACCCAGCGCGGGTACCACGGGAAATTCGTCGGGAGCGGTGGGTACTTCGCGACGTTTTCGCATGGATGCGATCGCTTCGCGGTAGGCAATCTGAAGCAGCCATGCTCGCTCGCGGCGATCGTCTTTGATCTGATCGAGTCGCTGGAGGGCCTTTAAGAAAGTGCGCTGGGCAACGTCTTCGGCGTCGGCTCGATTCCACAACACGCGGTAGCCAACGTTGAAGACTGAGTCGATGTGGGCCTCGAATAGGGACTCAACTCGAGCCGCACCCGAACGCGATGTCGTGGTTGTGCCCATGCGGTTCGAAACACTGCTGTCCGAAGCCGAATTCCCCAATTTAGTCGCTCCGACGGTAGGCGCTCTGAGTGTTTGCCCGCTCTGGTTCGACGTCGCCAGAGTGTTGCCGTTGGCACCGCCATGGGTCGTTTGGCCCTACCAGCGACCGAGGGATACCTGTACCCTAGCTGCGACCCGATCAAGGTGTAGTTGATGAACGCAGCGCCCAAGAAACGTCGAAGGCCAGCGGCTCGGCAGCACCCGAAACCGCCGTCACAGGCACAGTCAGAACCGCGCCGTCAGCCGAACCGTGGCGCAGCCGCCAAATCGACACGCACACCCAAGTACCTCGGATTCGTTGTGCTGGCAATTGGCGCCATCGTGTTAGCGGTGATCGTTTCGCGTGGCTCCGATGAGGCTGCCGACCCAAACGTAGCTTCGGCGAGTGTCGAGTTTGTCGGCACCGACTTTGCATTCGCACCCGGGGCTCTCACCGGTCTTGCAGGACAGCTAGAGGTGACCCTAGTCAACAATGGCCCTGGAGTTCACAACCTCGCGGTACTAAAGGAAGGCGTCGAAATCTCGACGTTCGCTGAACACACCGACGACATGAACCTAGCGTTCATTCCGCTCATTCCACCCGACAACGACGAGTCGACCTCATTCGATATCGAAGCTGGCACCTACCAAGTGGTTTGTATCGTTCCCGGCCACCTCGCCGCAGGCATGAAAGCCGAGCTGGTCGTGGAAGATGCGCCTTCAACCGGGGCCGACGAATAAACATCGAGGTCGACCATTGTGTGCGGTGGTTCAGGCTCTACCGAGCGAGGGATTCGACTGCCCCGAATAGCCTGATGAAGTTGCCGCCAAGGACCTGGTCGACGTCATCGCTCGTCATACCGCGCTTCAGCAAACTGGCGGCTAGCTCCGGGAACTGCTCATAGGTAGTCAACACTGGTTTGTAGTTGGCATCCATGTCGGTTCCGATCGACACATGGTCGATGCCGACGACATCGACGAGCCGACATATCTCGGCGCAGTAATCGTCGAGCGTTGTTTGGATAACACCCGATGGCCAGGCTCCGATTACCCCGCCACCATCGGCCACAGCAGTCGCGTGCGCAACCGAAAGCAAACGAGGATGATCAGACCCAGCCGAGGCCAAGTGGCTGTGCGAGATCATGATCGGCGCAGTCGATACATCGAGCGCGGCGATAGTGGCCTCGAACGTGGCGTGGGCCAGATCGACGATCATTCCGAGGCGGTTCATTTCGGTCACGACCTCTCGACCGAACGTTGTGAGACCGCCATGGACGCTGTCTTCGGTTTGAATATCGCCGAGCTCGTTGACGTGGTAGTGCACCAGCGTGATCGATCGCACGCCATCGCCATACGCCTCGTCGAGCCCGGCGAGGCTTCCGTCAAGAAAGTCGGCGCCCTCGCAGCTCACGAACACACCTGGGATGTCGCCCGACGCCACCGTCACTATGTCTTGAGACGTAAGCACCGATGCCACCCTTTCGCCATCGATTAGTGATGCCATGGCGTTCATCTGACGACGGTGATCGGCTGCGGCTTCGCCTGGTTCGAACGACCGCATCGCGTGCAACCCGCCATCGGCTCCAAGCCCGATTATCACGAGATCGGCAACCGTTGCGGAGTTAACTACGGCCACCTCACCCAACCGTGAAGCCTGGACCGCCGCCGCACTGTCCTCGCCGCCGAGCATCGCGGCCATGGGCGACTTCGGGTCGAACCCGCCAAGGAAGCACCGTCCCGGATGGGCATGAACATCGACCCAAGGGCCGTGGTTGTGACGCTGCTTCGGGGGTTGGTTCATAGGAACTCAGACTAATCGTCCACCCAGTTCAACTCGCCACACCCGCCTGGCACTAATGTCACGTCATGGCCTCGGAACAATCGTCAACCTCATCACCAATCAGGCGCGTCGTCGTCGAGGGACTAGGTCGGCTTCCGCAGTTCTGCCACGCCACCATCGCCGACGGCTGGATCTACGTATCCGGCACGCTCGGCACTATCCCAGGGTCGATGGACCTAGTCGATGGCGGCACCGGACCCGAGACAACCCAGACCATACGCAACATCGAGACAATTCTCGACGCGTGCGGGGCCACCCTCGACAACGTTGTCAAAGCGTCGGTGTTTCTTGCCGACATGGACACCTTTGCGGCCATGAACGCGGCCTATTCCGACATCATGGGAACCGACCCTCCAGCGCGAATCACAGTTGGGCGTGCTGGGCTGGCCCTCGGCGGGGCTGTCGAAATCGAGTGCGTCGCGTATTGGGCTGAGTCATGATTCGCGAGCAGCGGCTAGACCCCATCCAAGACAACGAAGCAACCGATGCCCAGGCCGAGTTACTTGATCGGCTTCGTCGCCCCGACGGCTCAGTGCTAAACCTCTTCCGTACCATGGCCAACCATCCTGACCTGGCGAGGCGTTGGTTGGTTTTCGGCAACCACATTCTTGCCAAGTCGACTCTGTCGCCCCGAGTCCGCGAACTCGCCATCTTGCGAGTCGGCTGGTTATGCCAGAGCGAGTACGAATGGGGTCAACACGTGCTCATCTCGCTCGACCTCGGCATCACCGCGTCCGAAATCAAGCGACTACAAGACGAAACCGTCGCCGCCGAGTGGGCTCCAGGCGAAGCCGCGGTACTACACGCCACCGACGAACTGCACGCCGACAAGGTCATCTCGGCCGCGACATGGTCCGCCCTAACCGAGCACTACAGCGAGCAGCAACTCATGGACCTTGTATTTACCGTTGGGCAATACACCCTGGTGTCGATGGCGCTTAACACCTTTGGCGTGCAACGCGACGAAGGGGTTCCGGGGTTCAACCCATGACCGACTCGACAAGTACCAAGCCGCAACGGCCACTGACTCATCCGATGGGCCCCATCAGACAGAACGGCTACGTGGTCCACGACATGGAACGCGCCCTTCACCACTGGACGACAGTTCTAGGCGTTGGCCCGTTCTATTACATCGAAAAGGTTGACCTCGACTGGTTCACCCATCGTGGACAGTCCCAGAACCCGCACCTAAGTATCGCCCTTTCTAACAGCGGGCCGTTACAGATCGAGCTCATCTGCCAGCGCGACGACACCCCGACTACCTATATTGAATTTCTGGCAGCTGGCGAAGAAGGGCTCCAACATGTTGCGTACTGGTCCGAGGACTACCAGGGCGACTACGACGCTCTGGTAGCGGCGGAGTTCACCATCGGTCAAGAGGGTCAAATTGGCGGGGCTCAGGGTCGGTTCTCGTACTTTGATTCCTGTGGCCACCGCGGCACTGTGCTCGAACTCTCGGACATGAGCGGACCAAAGGGCGAGTTCTTCGACCACATCAGAACCACGTGCGACAACTGGGACGGCAAACGGCCGATTAGGCCCGTCCGTTAGCCAATGCCAGGCTCGCTGATCGTCGACGACTCGTCGTTTCGTTATGTGCACCTGCACGAGCGATGGGCCAATGAGCTTCAAGAACTCGAATATGCGTGTTTTCCTACCGTCACCAGAGACGAGTTGTACAGCGCCCCGGAGTTAGCAATGTTGGCAGGCGAGTTTCCGGCCGGAAACTTCGTAGTACTCGATGGCGACAAACCAATAGCGATGGGGCTTGGGGTTCGGGTCGACTTCGACTTCGGTAGCCCTCAACACTCGGTCTCTGACCTCGTAACTAGTGCCGATACGGGCGACAATCCTGATGGCGAGTGGTATTACGGAACCGATATTTCGGTCGACCCCGCGTACCGCCGCCGCGGCATCGGCCAGAATCTGTACCGGCTTCGAAAGAACGTCTGCCGCGATCTCAACCTGCGCGGCATCGTGGCTGGTGGCGTAATCCCTGGTTACGCCGACCACAAGGCGACAATGACAGCCGCCGAATACGTGAAAGCGGTCTCGGCTGGCGAACTGTACGACAGCACGCTCACGTTCCAGCTTCAGAACGGCTTCGAGGCCCGCGGTGTACTGGCGAATTACCTAAAGGACCCGGCTGTCGACAGCTGGGCATCTCTTATCGTCTGGTCCAATACCGAGTTCGGGTAAGCCTGGTCGTTAGGCGATCGAGTTGTTCGTTTTGTGTACTCGATGCTGTCTCAGACAACTGTGATGGCAGTCTGAACTACGCCAAGAACCTTGCCAGAAATCCAATGCATGTTCTCGATGGTTACAAGGCTGGTGCCTCGCCGTCGCGGTGTGATGAGGTAGTCGTACCGTTCGCCGGTCGTCATTTCCATCGGCCGCGTGAGCCCGAAGGGTCTCGCGAAGTTGGGAGCAACGTTGTCATAGGGCCTGCCATCGCCAGCAATGACGTCGATGTCGAGGCTTCCATCGGCTACACCGTGAAATGTCACCCTTTGTCTTGTGTAACTCGAGTTGAGGTAACGAACCAGCGCAGGCGCCCTGCCGAGTTCGGTCTCGATCGCAACCGAATCATCGGTGATCACCGCCGTGGGGTCAGTTGACCCGTTCGACATTTCCTGGAACACACCGCTCAAATGAAAATAGACCGGGTTGAAGTCGTTCAGACCAGCGTCGCCACCAGATATTCCGGCCGCGTGACCAAGCTCGTCATGCCAGACAGGGTCGACGTCGCCACACGCCCACACCCGCTCGGCGCCGACACTGTAGGCTTGCCCGCCGTGAAACGCAGTACCTGGTCCACTAGCCGGATCAATAATTATTGCGCCCCACATTCCCAGCTGAAAATGCAAAGTCGTGTTGACGTGACAGTGGTACATGTAGGTTCCAGCACCGCGAGTCTGGGGGCGCGGATCGTCGAGAGCACGAAAGGGCGCACCGGCTCTGAACTGATAGGTGTAACTATCCGTCACCTCGAAAGAGGTGTGCCCAACTCCGTCGTTGAAGGTGTCGGCCTCTATTCCATGCATGTGAATAGTGTGTTGGCTCTTGGACGGGTAAACCGTCACGTGGACGATATCGCCCTCGTTAACCCGGATCAGAGAACCAGGAACAACAACCTTTTCGTCGTGGTCTTGAAGCCTGTCTTCGAATGACCAGAACTCGACCTCGCGACCGTCCGGCATATCTCGTTTCCGATTGACGAACTTCATCTCGAAACGTTTGTCTGGGTCTAAACGGCCCGGCGTTTCGGGAGACCGCAGCTTTGGTGTGTTCTCGGCGAAGAACAATGGATCGGCGAACTCACTGTGGCCGCCGCCATCGTTGCCTCCACCCGACTGACCTCCGCCGGTGCCGCCGCTTGGATCATCGTCGTCGCTGTCGTCATCGTCGCCGCTTGAATCATCGTCGTCGCTGTCGTCGTCTCTGGCCTTGCGCGCGTTGCCCGCTCTATCCACGAAGTCCGAAGCGAATGCAGTTCGATAAGTGGTTGGTTCGTCAATAGTCATATCGTCGCCTCCTTAGAGCTCGATCGTCCAGTCGGTTAACAGTCCTTGGGGATACAATCCTCCGCCTGCGACCTGCGACAACTCCATATGACAATGCATGGGCCAAGCACCTTCTCTTGGACCATCGTGGAGTTCCTCGAGCAACTTGACGCCGTCGGGGTGCGGTGGCCACCGCACCGCATTTGGCGGGACGTTGAGCGGCAAGAAGACGTCCTTGCGGCCCTCCGGCTTCAGCATCCACGTGTCTTTCCATAGGACGTTCCGTTCAAGATCGCCATCGGAGCTCAGTATGTAAACGTGGTTGCCGTGGATATGGGGCGAGTGCGTAGCTAGGCCGCCGTTTACGACCCTGATTAGCGCTGACTCGCCGAGATGTGCATGGATGACGGTGTCCGGCGCGGTTTCCACGTGGGACGCGAGGCTCACCATACGACCGTTGATGGTGAAATAGCGCGGCAGATAGCGCCTCTTGAAGTCGGCCGGATCGATCGCTAGCCCAGCTTGGGCTCGAGCATTAAACGCTGGGTCGATTGTGTTGAACATCCAGACCCATTGCGAGTGGTACGTCCAATACTGTGCCGACAACGACGAATCGAGGCGCATGCTCCCGTCGGCCGGCATGACGATCATCGTTCCCTGCAGTCCGAGTACGCGATTAACGGGTCGATTCACGCCGTCCTGGTAGAGGTAAGTTCCCGCCGAAGGAGCGGTAAAGCTAACAACCTCGGTACCACCAGGTGCCACCGGCCCGGAGTCATGTACGCCCTCGATGAAGAAACTGTGCGGTTGGTTGAGGTTGTTAGTGACCAATAGGTCGACGGTTTCGCCCTCATGAGTCCAGATAACGGGGCCAGGTGTGTGCAGACCACCGAGGTCGGCTACTCCCCCACTTCGGAATCCATAGCCGAACATATAGACCGGAACTCCATCGATCATCTCGACGATGCCGTCATTCATGTGCAACTCGATGTTGTCGATGAGCCAAGGCGTGATGTCGGTGGACTCCGCGCCATGGGCCGGCTTCGACGGGACAACAATTACACCAACTGAGCTAAGGGCCATAGCTATGGTGCCGGCTCCGCCGTACTTCAATAAATCTCTGCGACTAATTAGCTGTGGCTCGCCGAGTGCCGGCTTCTGCGTGAGTTTTTGCTTGACTGGACTTTGCTGGCTCAATGGGCTGACTGGGCTTGGCGAACTGCCCACCCTCGAGGTGAGACTGGTGGGAGACCCGTTCGCAGCCGACATCGCGGCAAGGCCGACGATTGTGACTGGAACCACCAC
>CAZMUM010000021.1:40868-48885 GCA_964569385.1 uncultured Acidimicrobiales bacterium | reverse complement strand
CAAGTACGCCATCGACCAAGTTGTGAAGCCCAACCATCGGCACCAGCAGCACAGCGAAGATTCCTGCGATTACCAGGGTGTATCGCACTAGGCCGTTCTGGCCTGGGTTAGGGGTGAAGTGTCGGCTGCCGAACCAGATTCCGAAGGCCACGGCTAGACCAGCAGGCAACACGGTGAGCCCGCCGTCCCTCAACCAGTGGGTGAACCATTGGCCAGACTCGTCGGCGTGAGCCCCAAATATGGACTGGTGTACCCATTGTTCCCAACCCACTGCACCAAAAGCCAACACCGCTCCGAGCCCAACTACGCCCCTAGTGGTTGTAAGTTCGAGGAAGTTAAACCTGTAGTGTCCAGGAGCTTCTGGGGAGGCAAGTAGTGAAACCCAGCAACGCTCGGACCTTTGCGGACGTACTCACGGCAGCGCGTTCTGGCGAAAGCTGGGCCTACGATCGGCTACATCGCCAGCTTGCTCGTTCGATTACGGGGTTCGTGACTGTCCGTGGCGCCGAAGATCCCGAAGCGATGACCAATGAGGTCTTCCTCAAGGCGTTCAGGGCATTGGATAGCTTCGATGGCGAAGAGCCTGACTTCGGCAGTTGGGTCTTTTCGATTGCTCGCAATGCTCTGATCGATGGCCACCGTCGCTCGGCCAGACGCCCTCAGCTAGCGAGTCGCGCCGACATCGACATCGAGGTATCGCCATCGGCCGAGGCCGAAGCGATGGACGTTTTGTCAATGGAAAGAGTTACCTCCATGTTGGCTTCGCTCTCCGACGATCAGCGCGAGGTAATCACTCTGAGACTGGTCGCCGACCTCAGCCTGGCCCAAGTTGCTGAGATCGTTGGCAAGCCAGTTACTGCCGTGAAGGCGCTACAACGCCGAGGAATAAATCGCCTTCAGAAAGAAATTGGCGAACCAGGGGTCTCCTAATGAACCGGCCAGACGTTAACCCTGGTGAGATGAACGACGACGCCCTCACCGACGCAGAGATCGAGTCTCTGTTCGAGCACAAAAACCCGGGCGCCATCAACGAACCCCTCGCCCGTTTTGTTGTCGATGCTCGGGCTATTGTCGCCAACATCGAGCCCGCGAAACCCTCGCCCGCTCTACTCGAGTTTATTGACGTTTCGGCCCCGACAATACCAATCCGTATCACCACGCCCGAGGTCGAAGTTGTTGAGCTGATCGAGATCGATCGTTCGGTGGTGTCGTACAGATCCACCAAGAGACGCGTCGTCTCAGCTGCGGCGATGTTTGCCCTCGTCGGCGGAGTATTTGTCAGTGCTGTTACCAGCGGTTCAGGCTTCAGGGCTGGCGATGAGTCTGTGGTTGCGGTTGGTTCATCGACGTCCCCCGCAATCGCCGATGCCGCCCGAGATACAGGCCAAGATTCTGCGAACAGTGACAAACTCAGTTCAACCGCTGACGCAAGCGGCACATCAGGCCAGAGTGTTAGCGAATCGTCTTCGACACAACAGGGTCAAGGTTCATCGGCGACCTCGGGTTCAGAGCCCACCGGGTTAACTCCAACCTCGGCATCTATCGGCTCGACCTCGGATACCCAAGTCTCGGCCACCACTTCGCCGACCACCAGCTCATCAACGACTTCTACTTCGTCGAGCAGCACCTCCGTTCCGTCGACCGTCGCGAACCAATCGTTCTCGTATTCGGTGTCGGGCATCGGCTCGGTGACGGTGAGTGTTATTGATGGTTACGTTGCATTCTCGGGTGCAAGCCCACAATCAGGATGGACCGTCGAAGACCAGCACACTGACGGAATAGAAGCAGAGATCCGATTCACCGACGGTGAGGTGCGAGTCCGACTGCGCGCTGAGGTCGAAGATGGCTTGCTTAGAGTCAGAGTCCAAGACGAACGCAACGATGACGACCGTGACGACTCAGACTCAGACTCAGATGACTCAGACTCAGATGACTCAGATTCAGACGACTCAGATTCAGACGACTCAGATTCAGACGACTCAGATTCAGACGACTCAGACTGAGTCGAAGACCTAGTTATGGGCTGGGGCCGGTTCCATTCGCCCGGCCTGGCCCCAGCCCGTAACTTTGATCACGCACCAAAGCCGACCGAGTTAGGTCGAGGATCCTGCGTCGGCCCCGTTGGGGCTGCAGCTACCTAGAGCGCGGAACCACGCCGACTATCGGGGCCGGGATGGGCTGGCCACCGAGGCTGCCGAGGAACTCCAGGTCGGTAGCGAAGTTGAATACACCACCATCGAATGCCACCATCAGGTAACCGTTACCGTACGCCACCATGCCATTGATTTCGGCGACAAGGGTTGCACCACCAAGTACTCCAGGGAGTGATCCCACGAACCCGGCATCGCCAAAGGCAAATACACCTCCGTCACAAGCGACCAGCCAGTAGCCGTTGCCAGATGGTGTCGGTACAAGCCCAACAATTTCGCAGTTGAGAGTAACGCCAGGCAGTACCTGAGGGATCGAGCCGCTAAAGGCTGCGTCTCCAAAGGCAAATACACCTCCGTCGGACCCCAGCATGTAGTAGCCGTTGCCCGACGGCGTGGCGACGGAACTCACGATGGGGCCGGCGAGCGTCAAATGGCTGACATCTCCGAAATGTTTGGCGTCGCCAAAGGCCACGGCCTTGCCTCGATCGGTGAAGACCCAGTATCCGTTGCCCGACGGTGTCACCGATACGGCCGCAGCGATCTCGCCTGCACCTAGTTGGCCTTTGATCGATCCAGCGTCGGCTGCGTCGCCAAAGAAATAGAGTTCGCCATCCTCGGCCAGAATTAGGTACCCCAGACCACTGGGAGTGGCCGTCATGGCCACAACTGGAGAAGGCGCGGCGTTGCCGAGCGCGGTAACTACGTCACCAAAGTGCTGCGAATCGCCAAAGGCAGTAACACTGCCGTCGCGTCCAATCATCCAATAGCCACTTTGAGACGGGCTCCCGCCGAAACCAGCAGTCGGGTCGTCGGTTTGATGAGGTTCATATACTCCACCAGACGGGGTGGTGTTAATAATGGTCATGGCCATGGCGGCCACGAACACGACGGCCAACCACACCAGCAGCCGTGGGCCCGAGTTGGGAGCAACCGGCGCTTCGACAACACCTCTTGTCGTAGGAACCACCATCGTCATAATTCTCGCCCTGTCGTTTGATTTCACGGCCACTAGCCTAGTGTCTACGTGCCCGTACGTAGTGTTATGAATACCACAGTGGGTGGTGATCGCGGTAGAAATATGTATCAAACTCTCACGGACGGTCCATCGAGGTCGATTCAAACGGTAGGCCTGGCGAAACAATCTGGCGATCAACGGTTAGGAAAGCGCAGGAACAATTGTGGGTGCAGCCGCAAACAAAGGCATGACTAACAAACGACACCTACTCCCCCGGTCGGCGCAGCTGATTCTTGTGGCATCACTAGCGGCGGCCATTGCGTCGATGCTTGTTGCTCCTCCCGCCAACAGCGAGGAGAGCGCCTATGAGTCCATTGTCGATGGCGAGCTCGGCTTCTCCGCCTCTGCTTTGGCTCCTGGCGCTGACGTCACAGTATTCGCTGACGTTTTTGGGGCCCTAGCCAGTGTCGAGTTCGAGCTGACTAACGCCGACACAGGCGCGGTGCTCATGCGTGAACAACTCACAACCGAGGCCGATGGCAGTATCGAGCACAGCTTCAAGCTGCCATCCGAAATGGTCACGGCCGAGTATCGCACCGAAATCTCGGGGCTGACCGAAGACGGAGCGTTAGTAAGCCTCGAGAAACGATTCGACATCATCGGCAACGTCACCGAGTTACAAACAACCACCGTCGCGACCACGGCCCCGCCCGTCGAGCCCAGTGACGAACCCACTGTTGCCCCCGATGGCGTGGAACCAGCACCAACGTCGGACACAGCAGTGTCTGATGGCGCCGAGAGTTTTTCCGATGCTGCACCGGGTGACGCCATCGGAGAGGTGGCCGCAGACGACCTCGCCAACACTCAAGACACAGACCCTGCTAGCTCCCAACAAGCATCTGCCGCGGCCAATACCAACGGCGCAGGGTCAACATCGGTTGTCATCTGGATCGTGACTGCGGTTATCGTGGCCGGACTCGGAGCCATCGCTGTCATTTTGCGTCGGAAGTCCAGCTCGGCCTAACCGACCGACAACACCACTGCGTCGCCGTTGATCAACTCCACTTCGATGTCATTGGTTGCGGCCCAGGTTAATACGCGATCATGGTCGAACCAGGTCCAAGTTCTTGGCACCAGAACCACCGACACATCGGCCTCCCGAAGGAGTTCGAGAGACTCAGAGTTGGGAAAGTCGGCCTGAAAAATCTCGTTGGCGCGGCCAGCCCGGTCGACCTCGTCGGCGAAGTTTAGCCACCGCAACGGCGAACCATAGAGCACCTGATTGTTGCTTAACGCTTCGACCCACCACCCAATGGGCGCTCCACGAACTGACGGAACAGCAATTACCTCACCGGGCCCAGCAAGATCATCCGCGGCCTCGATGGCGTCGATCAATGGTGGCCGCATCACCGCGTAGAAGTCTCGTTGATTATCGAGCTGGCGGATACCGCCGAAAGCCTGGCCGAAAAGCACAATCACGACGAATGCGACCACGAGCCGAACTTGTCGAGCGGAGAGTTTGGAAGTAGCGCCTTCATAACGCGATTCGGTTTCGGCCAACCAGACCGACGATGCAAGCATCGCCAACATTGGGAGCAGATACAGATACCGGCTCTCGCGAGTGACAACCAGCAGCAACCCGGTAGCGAAGTACAACGACGAAAAGACGTACATCTGGGCGCTAGCCCGATTTCGCCACGATAACCACGGGGTAACTATCGTTAGAGGAACCATCAGCCGCCACATAATCGGCGCATCGGAGTAGATGTGCTCGAGGCGGTTGAAGAGGTTGCTGAAGGTGACGTTGTCGAGATCGCCAAACTCGTTTGGGTTGAGCAAGATCGCATCGATCAGATTCCAGTAGATGGGGATGAGCCATACCAGCGGCAGCAAGACCCAGATGGCGTGTTTTGCCATGGCCGTCACCCAACCAACCGACCAGGCTCGGATCAAGTGGTGGATGACAAGCAGCGCCACCGCCAACACCAGGATGGCCGACACGAAGTGCGAGATGGCGAACGAGGCCATAAGCGCCAACCCGAACGAGACCGCAGTTCGGCGGCTTGGGCCAACCACCAATCTATGACCCAGGAGCACCCCCACGGGAAGAACACCCATCGCCAACAGTTGCGGGAACCCGCCCCACGCGGCGGCTTCGCTAATCGATCCAACACACAACAGCAGCAGCGTCGGCACTAACCGGAGTCGTCCAATTCCGAACGCCCCTAGGGTGTGGAACAACCCCACCGCCGGCGCTGCTGTCGCAATCGCAGCTAACAACGACACACCGACCGTCAACCCAAACATGGCAACCGCTGCCTTCGTTAGCAACGGAACCACCGGTGGGTACGCGATCGAGGAGTCGCGTATGCCATCGCCCAACAGCGAGTCGCCGAACGCCAGCCAGTTGCCAGCATCGACGGTTGGCGGCGCGCCCCCGCTGCTATAAACAACGAAGCGGACTATCACCATGGCACCGACCACACCACCGAATAGAAGCCTCTGCGAACCTCGCGATAAGAACAGCTCAGTCACGGACTAGACCGTTGACGACTTGGTCGGAGGCTCTAACCACGGCCAGGGCGCTCTGGGTCGACACGGGCGAGGGTCTTCCAGATTCAATTGCGTCGACAAAGCTTGCCAACAAGGTGTCATGGCCCCAGTACTGACGACCCATGGCGAGGCGCGCCCCCGATGCGGCAAACCCGAGCAGATGACCGCCGGTAACGCGCAGCGAGGTAGCCAACACATCTCTGGCTTTGTGTTCGCCATCGGATCCTGTCGAGATCATCACGTCGCGAAATAGGTCCACGTCCACGACTGAGCGCTCCGAAACCGATGTGACATGCCATTCCGAGACCGGAGCCCCAAACACGATGTTCACGTGGCCGGTGCCCTTTGAACCACTCATAATGATCGAGCATGATTGTGGCTCGGAGATTCGATCGGCCCAGTGAGGGCGCACATCGTCGATGGATAAATCTGGCCCAAGTAGATCGTTGAAGATGTAGAGGATGTGCGGTATTTCGTCGAACAAGAGACCTCCGGGAAGGTCTGAAAACCATCGCGGCAATCGACGATTGTCGCTGCTCAACTGAGTCGCCGAGACATAAAGCAACTGGCCGGCCGCGTCAATGGCCTTTCGAGCCTTGACCATGGCCGATGACCACAAGAAATTGTGCGACACGCAGAGCAGCCGATCGGCCTCGGCTGCAGCGGTGACCATGGCTTCGGCCTCGCCGATGTTCATGGCCATAGGTTTCTCGCAGAACACGTGGACGCCGCGCCCTAACGCGTCGATCGTTAGGTCGTAATGCGAGTCCGGTGGCGTACAAATAGAAACCGCATCTAGCCCCAGGCCGTAGAGTTCGTCGATGTCTGAGGTCCAGACGGCGTTGCCGTCTTTGGTTGACGTCTTGTCGGGGTTTCGGTCGTACACCGCGACTAGTTCGGCCGCATCGGCGCGTTTGATCGCCGGCTGGTGGCGAGACGCGCTCACCCACCCGGCGCCGATGACTCCGATTCGAACACTCACAACTACGACCAGTCGGCGGCGTCGCTAATGACCTTATGGGTCCTCAGCGCCACCGAATCCCAATCGAGTTGATCGACATCGGCGCGAGCTGCGCGTCCGAGCTCGTACCGAAGTTGAGCATCGGTGACGAGAAGATCGATCGCCGCCGCCAGTCGTTCCGGCTCGCTCAAGGGAATAACGAGGCCGTTGCGTTCGTGATCCACCAAATCTCGGTTGGCAGCGATGTCGGAGACAATGACCGCACACCCACTCGCCATTGCTTCGAGCAGCGCCAACGAGCGGCCCTCAGTTGTTGAGTATCGAACAAAGATCGGAGCTGTAGCCAATTCTGACGCAACATCATCGCTGTGGCCTGCAAGCCTGATGCGTCGGTCGATCGTGGCCTTGTCACTCAGGGCCGAAGTAAGCGGTCCACTACCGATGAAGTTTACGACTACATCGCTAGTGACGAACTGAAGAGCCTCGGCTACGTCAAGGGTGCCTTTGTTAGCGATGAGGCGCCCGACAACTACAACATCGCATGTTCGATCAGATTGATCGGTGCCGTCCGCCGACGGCGCAAACATCGCGGTGTCGACACCGTTCTCGACCACACTGATTTTGTTCGGGTCAGCACCGACGCTCACCAGATGTTCTCGAACCGACTCTGATACAGCAATGACCCGCTCTGCTCGGCTGAGCAATAGCCGCCCAATCGTTTGTTCGTATGCCCTCGCCGCGAGGCGGGTGTATCGCCCCAAAGATTCAACGTCGCCGAGGTGGGCGGTAACAACAAGTGGCTTGCGCGTTACCGTGGCCACAAACGCCGCTACCAGCGTTCCGAAGAAATGAGTGCTGGCCGAATAGATGACATGAGGATGCAGCTTTTTTGACTGTTTGAAGCCGTGCCAAACCAGTAGAGGCGCTACGAGCAGCTGTGCCCCGACGACACGCGTCAGGTCGAGGCCACGACTATGGACAACTTGAACTTTCGCCAGACTCGGTTTCCGAAGGCCACGCCCGACCCCACTGACGAGCACAATCTCGACCGGCTCGGCTTGAGCAATTCTTCCCAGTACCTCAGCCGTGACCCGCTCGGCTCCGCCGACCATCGGATCGGCAAAGTAGTCGCAGAAGGCGAGCACACGCAGTTGGTCACGATCCATCGTCATCTCAGGTCACTCGAGTTCGGTCGATCTATATCTGTCACGATGCCAGATCACCGACGAGAGCAAAGTCTTCGGGAGGAATGTTCAGGAGAAGTCGTGCAAATATTGCAGTGTGCTTCAGCGTCGCCGCCGTCGTTGGACACTGCGATCAGTAACTTCGATCGACTCGGACTGCCAGAATTCGACCGCCAGAGGCGCCCGAAACAACTTTAGGTTCTAGTCGTCATCG
>CAZMUM010000021.1:0-40768 GCA_964569385.1 uncultured Acidimicrobiales bacterium | reverse complement strand
TCGAATCGTCATCGCTCGAATCGTCATCGCTCGAATCGTCATCGCTCGAATCGTCATCGCTCGAATCGTCATCATGGCCGACAGAAGTTTCATCGGCAATCGCAGCTGGACCCGACGTCGTGGTCACGACCGAAGTCGACGTTGAAGAAGTCGACGTTGTAGAGGTCGAGCTCGTGGAAGTTGACGTGGTTGTCGAGTCCACCGCCGCGGCCTGTCCTAACGATGCGGCCGGAGGTGCAGTCGCAACGTCACGTACCACTCCAGCCACTTCGGTATCCGTCGCCGCCGCTGCCGAAGCAGCAAGTAGAACAGGAACCGGAGCACTCGATTCGGTTGACGTCAGCTGTCCGGCGAGGAACTCGGTCTTGGCTTCGTCAGTGTTGAAGGTGTATGTCGTGTTGGCCGAAGCAGCCACTACCCCGATCGTCACTACCAACACCATCGATGCAAGAATCGTCTTTACTATCGTCATCGGACCCTTAAGTCTCATGTGCACTCCCTTTGTTGGAACCGTTCAGCACCGCCCGGCGACCAGGTTGAGGTCGAATACGTAACGGTCGTTTTCTTTCTCATCACAGTTAACGACGGCCGGCCACCCCAGGAGACCACCAAGCACGGATTTCTTCGGCGAGGTCTGCCCACCTCTCCGCCGTGATCACATAGAGTGACAGAGGTTGCTTGTGGCGATCGTGAGTACTTACGAGACAACGGCAATCTGGTACCCGCCAATCTTCGGCTCACCGGCCTGACGTACATCTCGATCTTGGGGCAGATGCTGCGAGCCAGCCGCTGCCACTGCTGCCACGAGAACGGTTCGACATTAGTGCTGGCTTCGGCAACAGACGAAGGTGTCGAGGCGACCCGGGAGTAACTGGCCGATACCGGCTTGGATTTCACGGTCAGACCCAAGCGCCCGGCCACGCCAGGCAGCTGCCTATTGCGCGACGTAAGCCCTGTATTCGCTCTGGCGCTGAAGAAGCCAATACAAGAATGCGCTCATAGCCCACACTGCGCCCGACAGGGTTAAACCCTGAGCCATACCGGCCAGCGCAAGGTTTCGCGACCACGCGTCGGCTCCAGAGGCCCAGCGAACGAACAACACACCATTTAGGGCCACGCCGCTTGTAATGAGCCCAACACCAATATTGGCCAGCCTGATTCGCAACACACGAGGGCTGGCACCTGGCTTATCCGTTAATGGGCTCGCGACACCAAGAACCAAGTAACTGACCAACAGCAACGATGCCACCACCAACAAGATCGGAGCGAAGAACACCGGCTGCCAACGAGCCTCACCAAGGGTGAGCCCATCGGGCTGGAGCAGCGATGCCCCAGTCAACACAAGACCCAAAACTCCCGTAGCGACGCCCGGCCACAACAGGGCAAGTTTGGGAGCCAAAAGCGTGAGTAGCTTTAGATGACGGACTCCGTCGGTCATCGGATTGAGCTTCGACTCCCCCACTCTAGCCCTGTACGGCAGACGCACTTCGTCGATTACAAGGCCGGTCTCGCCCGCTCGAAGAAGCATTTCAGAGGCAAACTCCATGCCGTTTGTCTGTAGCTCCAATTCGCGTACACGGTCGAGTTTGAAGGCGCGATACCCAGACTGGCTGTCACGAATCCTCACCTCATCGGCGGTGAGGCGACGCAAGATGAAACTGATAGCAGGGGTACCGATCAATCGATGAGTCAACGGCATCGTGCCCAAGTTGGCTCCGTCAAGTCGCGACGCGATCACCAAATCGGATCCCGCTTCGATCTTGGCGAGAAGAACACCGACGTTGTTGAGGTCATAGGTAAGGTCAGCATCGGCCATCACCCCAATTTGACCCTTTGCTTCGCCTATGCCGCGACGAAGTGCAGCGCCGTATCCCGGCACCGATTCATGAACCACTCGAGCGCCTGCGTCGCGGGCCAATTCAGGTGACCCGTCATGGGATCCATTATCGACAACAATTACTTCGCCCGAAATTCCAGCCTTGCTAAGACCGGCCAGTGCCTCAACGACGGTTCCAGCAACTGATTCGGCCTCATTTAGACATGGCAGTACCACCGACACCAACGGTCCTTTGTTATCGGGGTCGTGATCCATGCGTGTCCTGAAGCCTGGCGACCCGACGTTAGTCAAGCAGCCCTAGATCAGACCAGTCGGCCGCGGAGCCAGACGCAACACCATTTTGATCGAACTGCCAGAGAGTCGCCGTGAGTACGAACTCGGCCGGCCGCCGCGTAAGGGCGCCTAGCGGGTAAGTCTGACGCTATCGATATTCTTTACTCAGTCGACCCTTCGGGAATTAGCTGACCCCCGGCCCGGGCCTGTTAGGGCCCGGACCGGGGGTCAGGAGTGAGACGTAAGTTGTTAGCTCAATCCCGCGTTAACTCAGGGCCAGACCCCGGTTACTGTCGTTTGCACGCCAGCGACCAGGTTGATGGACTGGCAGGCTGGAGTGAACCCGGCTGCCTCGCCGAAGCACACCTCGCGTGGCCCAACCGGAAGATCGGTCCACAAGCCCCAGTCGTTACGTGGCACGCCGTCGACGAAGATCGTCGACTGGTGCGGCGTCTGGGTGAGTACTCGCAGAATGCCCCTCGCCTCGAAGGCGCCGTTGGTTGCGGTTGTTTGACCAGCTACAACGGTTTCGATGGAACATCCAGGCGTGCTGTGGTTTGGTACGTCGCCGTAACAAACCTCATAGTTACCTGGCGGCAACTTAACCCAGTTGAGGCCCCAGCGATCGGCGGTAACACCGTCGATCGAAATCTGGGAAGCTACACCGCCACCAAGTGTCGACGAGGTTGTCACCCTGAGCAAGCCATGGCCTGCCGGAGCAACAGCAGCGCCGGGAACAAAGGTGCCAGTGAAGTTGGTAGTTGCGCCAGCTACCACGTTAAGTGTCTCACATGGTGGAGTGGTGAACCCGGCGACATCGCCGTAACAAACCTCGGTTGGACCAACGGGGAAGTCGGTCCATACGGACCAGTCATTGCGCACCACACCATCAATACTGATGGTGGACTGCACGGCTGGCGAGGTAACTACACGGATGAACCCCTGCTGGGTGAATGCACCGTTGACTACGCCAGTGACGCCAGGCGCAACATTTACTGTTTCGCAAGGAGCCGTGGCCCAGCCTTCAACATCGGTGAAGCACACTTCGTGAGCCCCTGGCGATGTCTTCATCCAGGTGAGACCCCAACGGTCTGTTGGTGATCCGTCGACAATGATCTGGCTGGCCACTGGAGGCACAGTTGTGACTCGCAGCAAGCAGTCGGCGCAAGGTGCACCAATGATCACATCGGAGAATGCCAGGCGTTCTATGTTCCAAAGTGTGTCGGTGCCGTCATCACACAACGAGTTGATGTCGGGGCAGTTACCACCGACGCCATCGCCGAGGCCTCTAGCATGGACCACTGTGACTGATCCGTTGACGTTCTCGGTGATGTCGTAGTCGGCCAACGGTCCGTCGAACTCCGCGGTATCGATGTCGGTGCCCGGCGGCTCCCACAGGATCTCACGAACAATCGTGATGTCACCAGGGTCGAGCGACCCGTCGAACACCATGGCCTGAAGATCGCTCATGCTGTCGTAGCGAATACCGCCCGCCAATAGTTGAACGTTCAGCCAGGCGTCGCCATCGATGATGTCGTCGGTTCCACGTCCTTCGATGAGGTCGCTACCACCGCCGCCAAGGATGATGTTGCCGGCGTCAAAGGAAGTCGCGCCGAACGGCAACAGCAGGTCAAGGTCGGTGATCCGGTCGATGCCGTTCTGGTCAAGCGTGTTGGGGATGAGACCGCCAAAGAGGTCGGGGATCTCACCATCACCACGCAAGACGTCGTCGAACATCCAACCTGACAGACCTTCGACCAAGTCGAAACGGTCGGCAAGAGGGTCAACCTGGTTCGGCAGCCCCTCTACGCGTTCGAGGTCGGAGTCGGCCGGTTGTGGGTCGTCCTTGTGGATGACCCAGTCGAAGCCTTCAATACCGTCGAACTCGTCGGTTCCGGTGCCGGCGAACATGATGTCGTCGCCGCCTTCACTTGCGATGGCATCGTCACCAGGGCCGCCGCGTAGGACGTCGTGGCCGTCGCTGCCCAGAGGGTTGTCCTCGAGCGGAGCGGCGTTGTCGCCGAATATCGCATCGGCACCGGATCCGCCGTTAATCCAGTCGTCACCGTCGCCGCCAAAGATCGCGTCGAAGGAGTCGCCGCCCTGCAACTTATCGTCGCCGGTTCCGCCGAAGATTTCTCCGGGATCGGATCCGATAACGGCGAAGTCGTCACCAGGGCCGGGCTGCAGAAGGTCGAACCCGAGACCGCCATGGAGGGCGTCGTTACCCGGGCCGCCCTTGAGGTCGTCATCACCGAAGGTGTCGGTGATGATGTCGTTGCCAGCGCCGCCGATGATGACGTCGTTACCGCCGAAGCCCTCGAGGCGATCGTCGCCATCGTGGCCTCGGACAGTGTCGTCGCCCTCGCCTGCCTGGATCATGTCGCCAGCCGGACCGAAAGCTCCGGTGCGTCCACTGAACAGCGCGTGATCGGCACCTGGGTACCGAATCGTGCCGTCAGGCATTTGCACTAGCAGCAGTGTCTCGTCCCAGTCCGGCGTAGCCGGATCGTCCACGATGCCGCCACCAGGAATTGGCGCTACAACATCGAGGTCGAAGGTGTAGGTCGGAACAGTGAACACGTTCGCCGGAAGTTGCTCGGCGGTGGTGTTACGTTCGATCATCTCTGAGAACGAGTTGCCCTCAAGCTGAGCCAACAACGGAACGCCCTCCAGGCGGTGCAGGTAATAGAACCTGTCGCCGTCCTGAAGGTTTTCCATCTGAAGTTCGAAGATGAAGTTCAACGTCGAGCCAAGCAGCCCTCCGAAGATCTCGTTCTTCTCGGCAAGTCCGCCAACCCAGAGGTCGATATCATCAACGCCTGTGTTAGCCGGCGGCCCAGTCATGAAAGCGGTGTCCGCCAACGCGATGTCAGCCGCAGCTCGTTTGCCCGCAAGCGTGGTTGCGGCCTGAATATCGGGGTAGATCCCATAGGCGGCAACGAAGTTTCGCAGTGACGCCTGTGTCTTCAGCGAGAAGCCGAAGTCGAGCCAACTGTCGTAAGGGGCAAAGATCGGGCTGCTGTTTGTCAGCGCGAAGATCTGAGCCCTCATCGAGTTGAGCCTCGGAACCCCAGTGTCTCGGCCACGAGCGAGGTTGACCGCAGCGAGGTCGAGCGGCAAGCCGACAAGCTCGTTGCGAAGCGCCTCGACGACGAACTCGTCGATTTCCTCACCGATTTGAGTGGTCGTGCCTGCAAGAATTCCGCCGGCTGCTTCTTCGGCAGTCTTGGTGAATCCACCAAGACCGTCGGCGAAGAACTCAGGTGGGTTCAGGAAGGCCTCGATGAGGCCGATCGAGTCATCGGCACCAGTGGAGGTGTCGAATCGCCGGATGTCTTCGTTCAGCATCGTGTGGCCGAAACGGTAAGCCGTGTTAGCGAACTCACTGAAGATCCGTGCGTCGATCGTGGTGTCGTAACCAACAAACACGTTCACCTGTGGCTGCACTGTGCGTGCGAATTCCTCAAAGGCGAGGTGCTGGTATTCCATCTCGGTTATGAACTTCGCAGCCTGGAACAAACGCTTGCCGTCCCACACGCCGCCTGGCTTCCACTCTGCGTAGAAGGCAAGCGCTTCGGTTGTGTCGAGTGGCGGAACCACTGACGCATCCAAGGTGGCCTTGATGTCATCGACAACGCGATTGTGCTCGGCATGGAACACGTGGTGCACGGCGCTCAACGCAATGTTCTCATTGCAGCGACCGTCGCCACAGATGAAGTGTGTGTCGAGCATCTCGTTGTCGTAGGTGGTTGGGTCGCCGTCGTCACAGAACATTGCGAGCTGCGAACCGGGCAGTGCCGGGTTGCAGGTCTCATCAGTGTCGGGAACAAGCCCTGGACCGGGGACAGCTGCGTGAGCAATGTCGGCCAGCCATGCACGTCCGGCAGGAACAACAGCAGTCGCTGGAACAGCGTTCAGGGCTGCGGTCGAAACCGGTGCGGCAAGGTCGCCTTCAACAAGCACGTCGTCGGCTGTTCCTGCTACCAGGTCGGGACCAACAGTCACGATCATCGGCATGCCGCGTAGCGGACCTGGAACGTAGGCGCCATACAGGTTGGCCGCCATCATCGGGACCGACAACACATCGACATCGTCGAGTTCGAACCCGAGGACGTTGATGGCCTGGTTCTTGACATCGATCCAACGGGTGAGACCACCCGGAGCGCCACCAAGACCGGCGTACACAGTACCTTCGAGAAGACGCCCGGTGTCAAGCGGCGAGGTAGCAGTCAACAGACCGCCACCGTCGGGATCGACCCCGGCTGTGGCGTACTCACGCTGGAACACCTGCTGTGAAGGGCTCGAAGTGTAGGTCTGGTTCTGGTCGACGAATGGAGAGGTCTGGTTGATGGCCTGGGCACCAGGGTCATTTAGCTGGGCCCGGCTGATCAACATGAAGTTCGGACCGTCATCTGCGGTGAACGGAATGGTGTCAGCGCCGGCGTCGAATAGTGGGTCGTCGACCTGGAGCGGCATGTATACGAGCTCGCCGTCCTTGGTGGTGAGGTCGAGGCCGTGATCGAAGAACTGCCCGAAGAAAGTGAGCGTCGCGTTGAACGGAGCCGAAAGGCCTTCATCCGGTGTGACGTTCTCGATGTTGAAAGATCCGCTTGGTCCAGGAACTGCGCCTACGCCGGCTGCTGCGATAGCGGCCGGGTTCGAGGGCGTCTGGTCGACGATCAGGTTCGAGATGATTCGAGGCTGGCTGTCGACAACAAGAGGACCGAACGGGGTTATCGGGTTCGGTGTGCCTGGCACGTAACTGCTGTTAGGCAAGGCCGGGGCACCGCCGGGACCATCGATGTCAAATCCCTCAGCCGCACGCCATTCTGGCGTCGCGAGGCGAATGAACGGCTCATCGGTCGCACCGAACAACTCCTGGCCTGGAACCAAGTTGTTGCAGATGCCGCTGAGGGTACGAAGACCAAATGGAAGCTGATCTGCGCTGCCTGCCGGAGGTATCTGGTTTGGGCCTGGGCCGATCAGATTTCCGCACGGGTCAGCCGGGTCAAATGTCGGGCCGACGTGTTGCTCGGAGATCTTGATCTGGTCGAGAATGAACGCCAGGTCAGTGAGAGTAATCTCAAACCCAGCCCCAACCGGAGCTACGCCCGGTGCGAGCACGTCGGCTAGTTGCCACGGAAACAGATCGTCTCGCTCGGCGGCTGCTGCTGGCGACGTCACCGCGGAGAATGGCATGAGGGCTGCGATGAGAGCGACGGTGATAAGTGCCACGAACGCGCTGCGTGCCCTACGTGCTCTTTTGAAGAGCCCGCCCTTTCGACTTGAGAGTTTCCTGGTGGATTTCATGTGAATTTCGCCCCGCTTCGGCCGCTGTGCGGCGTTGCCGTGTGTGTTGTTGCTGCTGCTGTCTATTCCTGCTGTGCAGGCCCCTGTTACGGCGACTGCACGTCAACCTTCTCACCAACTGTGTTCACGGAGAGTAGTCGTATGCGACGTAACACAGCAAGCAAAATCGCAGGAATTACTAAACTCTGCTATCGAATGTGACGAAAGGGCCGACTTCCCGGAACACACTTTCCTAACGTACGGGCACAATAGCCGTACTTGGGGCCCCAACGTGGCGCCACCAATGAAATATCCACACTTTGTGAGAACCGGCTCCTGTGCCACGCACCACCCGCGACCTGACTAGGACGTCACTGCACGTGTTGATATGTCGGATTAGCAGTAGCACAACGCGCTCGCGGGCCCTCGTGTTGGTCGGGTTGTTGGTCCACCGACCTGGCCGAACGCGACGATGCCATCGAGGTATTCACGTTGCAGAAGTACGTCGAATGCGATTGCGTCGCCGTCGAGTAGGTAAACGCGTCGCAGCCCGGCATCACGCGCCGCGTGTTGAGCCGTTAGCCTTCGCTCACAATGACCGGGTCCGACCGTGCGTTCCAGTTCGCACGAGCGTGGTGGCCCGCTCTAGTTCTGCTCGGTTTCTTAACTGCAGACCTGCGAATCGATCCTCTGAGCTGGTCGCCTGCACAGCTCGGCCCTGCATCGCACCGAATCCTCCTCAGCCTCGTCTGGGGCCTTGGCGCAGTTGCTGTCCTCGCCTTGCGGAGTTCACGAGCGAACATCACACGTTCGACACGTCTGATTGCAGCTGGGCTCGCACTGGGCCTCGTGACGTCGGTCTTTAGCGATAACCCCGGCCGCAGCGCCTCCATCGGTATCGGATTCGTGATCGTTACGGTCGCAACGGCGTTGTTGGCAGGTCGTCTAGGTCACGACACCACAATTCGCGTCCTGATCGGTGGCCTTATCGCCATATGTGCCGCGTCGCTCCTTCTAGGGCTTTTCGAGATCAGCGCTTCATGGGAGTTATCTACCCCCCGGCGCTTGACGGGAATCTTGGCGGAGCCAAACTCTCTCGGGCAGCTCGGAGGTTTGCTGGCAGTCCTGAGTGGGGCGATGTGGTTCGAACACAAGCTGCGACCGACCGTCGGCGCCGGCGCCGTGGTCCTTGGAGTGTTGGTCGCGGCGCTTAGCCTCACCAGAACGATTGGCCTAGCGCTCGTCGTTGCAGCTTTTGTCGCCGGTTTCGTTCGTCGTCCGAAACCGACTCTCCTTCTGAGCGCGGCGCTTTCGGTAGTTGGCGCCGCTGTCTTGTTCGCTGTTGGAACCGACCCGATAACAGATCTGATAGATCGCGGCCAAGGAGTCGAGGAGATCGCGACCCTGAGCAACCGACTCAATCTCTGGGAAGTCAGTATCGACGAGATCGAATCCCGTCCGTTGACCGGTCACGGTTTTGGGTCAGGTCCTCGGCGCTTCGAACTTGCTCTCGACCAGGGTCGCTTGCCGTGGATCTACTCGCCAAGCTCTCACAACCTCGGGCTGGAGATAGCGCGCGAAATCGGCTTGCCAGCCTTTGTGCTCATCGCAATGGGAGCAGCCATGGGCGCTTCCCGCGTGGGAACGACCCGGCCGGCGATGTTCGCCTATCTAGGTTTCAGCGCGTTGCTGATGCCAACCACAGGAGTTCCTGGCACTTTGTTGGTGGCCTGGGTTGTCGTAACCGCTGGCGACAAGGAGCACGACTCAGGCTGAGCGGTTCACTTCGTCGACCCATATCCGTATCCATAGTACGACTCACGGCGTTCACGGGAATGGGAGATGACGACTCCGCCGACTTCGACGCCGCCTTGTTTGAGTTGCGTCATAGCATTTTCGAGATCTCGACGGGTCGTCTTGCTCATGCGGACCACGACGAAGGTGATGTCTGCGCTTCTGGCCAAGATCATGGCGTCGGACACAGCCAACACCGGTGGCCCGTCAATCACAACGATGTCGCGTAGCTTATTCAATGACGTCAACACTCGACTTACTGCCTCGATAGAGAGCTCGCTACGATCAGTGGGCTCATGTTTCGTCCTGGTGATGAGCACAGCAAGTGACGTCGCTCCCCTCCCAGTCTCATACCAGATATTCTCGCTGGCCTCAATTTTTTGATCTAGGAGGGCCCGAAACCCATTTTTCACACGGGTTTGAGCAAAGATCTTGCTTACCGACGAGTTCAACAGATCGCCGTCGAGCAGGAAAGTGTTGTTACCGGCACGGGCCGATGCCAACGCCAGGTTAGACGACGCAACGGTCTTACCCTCGTTCGCCGTGGCGCTCGTGAAGAGCACCGCAACTGGCGTCTTGCCTGCCGCCGCCACCTCGATAGCGCTGCGCATGTAGCGAAATGCCTCTGCCTCACGTTGCGAACCCGCATAGGCCACCACAAGTGCCGATGCTCCCTTACGGTACTTCCGACGGAAGCGCGGAATGGTTGCTATCACGGGAACGTTTGGCCCAATGACCGACCGAACCTCGTCGAGCAGGTGTAGCCGGCCCCGCACCCGCGACGCGATGAGCACGGCGCCGAACCCGAGGAAGAGGGCTACCAGGCCGAACTGAACACCTCGAACCACCGATGAAGCGGAGGTCTTTCGAGCGGGCGAGGATTCCTCAATGACCCTGACCTCGCCGTCCACCGTCAGCTGAAAGAACTCACGTTCCTGAATAGCCACGTCGATCTCGGTCAACCGATTGAGAGCAGCCGCTGTTCGGTTTTCGAGGACGCCAACCTCGGCCTCAGAAATCGACTCGCGGTTGTCATTCAACTCTTGGACTATCGAGTCAACTAACCCAGACTGTTCGCCTTGTTGAACCCTCAACGTTTCCAGCTCAAGGTCGAATGAGGTCACGGCCTCGTCGAGACGTTCAGCGGCGTACATCTCAATAAGCGCGCTGACCGCCAGTTCGGCCGTAGCCGCTGAGGTCGCTTCAACTCCGACAATGATTACCGGCGATTCTTCGGGTTGTGATGTCACGATGCCGATGATTTCAGGACCGAGCCTGCCCAGCCGTACCTGAAGCTGCCCGAGGACTCTGGTGCTTTCGAGCCACCTTTTCTGGGCTTCAATCTCGATGCGAGCATCGGTTGTCTGAGACCCAGGCGTTGTGATACCCCGCGATACGTCGTCGGTTAGTTCGATGACGCCTTCAGACACGAATCCTGACTCGCCATCCGAAGCAGCCCAAGCGATGATTCCAGCCGTCAGGGCCACCGCGACAATACCCAGAGCCGTCCGACGCAAGACCAACGCAATGCGCCGAAGAGCCGGATCTCCAGCTGATGAGGTGATTTCGGATTCTGCCACAGCTTCTCATGGTTCGTTGGTCGACTTGTCTGCCATAACGGAGGGCACTGCATTGGAATCGACGAGGTAGAGAGAGGGCACCGGCCGATAAGTGCAACACATAGATCCATCGGACCAGACACGCACGAAGTTAGTCGTTACGTTAGGGTCAGGTACGCTACCCCGGGCTCACATCGCAGGTCCTGACACAGCTGCGTCACCGGCGCTAGAAACGAACGACTGCGCCGCCACAACTTGCAGCCGCGTCCGTACCGCGAAATAGGCCAATCCGTTCTTTATGACGATGCTGGTTGAGTACACAGCCGCCGCTCCTGCAGCGCCGAAAAGTCCCGCAGCGGGCACGAGAGTTATAACCATGAACCCCATCGCGACTAGTCCAATTCTGAGCTCTTTGTCTTCGGCCCTCGTCATTAGGAGCAGTTCTGAAACAAGGCCCGTCAACGCGTTGACAACATGACCGACCGACGCGATCAGCAATATCGGGTACGCCGAGACGAACTCCTCGCCGAAGATTCCGAGCACAAACCGACCAAACACCACAACACCGAGCACGAACGGTAAGAAAGTGGCCACCGACAGCAGGCGCGAGTTTCTAAACTGTCGCCGAAGGTCGGTCATCCGGTTGTCAGCCCATGCGGCCGAAAACACTGGAGCAAAGACTGCCGCTAGACCGACCAGAATCAAATCGGCGACACTCAAGAGTCTGAACGACAGTGAGAATCGGCCAGCGTCTGCACCCGACACAAGTAGGGGCACCACAAGAACCGGCATCGACCAGAGACCAAAGCCGACCAGAGCCGAATTCATGAATCGGCGCGACTCTGCTGTGCGACCCGAATAGGGCTCTGCCCCTACTGGCGCCAGGGTTCGTTGTGTAGTCCGTAGAACCAACGATGCCCCGACCATGCTGACGACAACACCAAATCCATAAGAAACGACCCAAGCGACAATTGTTGCTTCGCCTCCAGCGAACACCAGCACTGCAACAAGAATCATCGTTACCAGCGGAGCTACCGAGAATTCGAAGGCCAGACCAGCCCGAGACCATCGACGGGCCTTGAGCACATCGGCCAACAACTTCACACGCGCCGCTGCCGTTCCTCCGACTCCGGCAATGAGGATCACTGCGGCAGCATCGCTTCGTCCGAGCACTACCGCCACGGCCGCCCCGACCATGCCGACAAGGGCCGAGCCTGCGAGCATGTATCTGACAGCACGCTCACCCGAGTGGAATAGACTAAGGGCAGAGTCCCCTTGCGGCAGTCGGCTTGCATCTCGCAGCAGTTGTGGGCCGACGCCTAAACCAAGCAGAACCTCAGCGATCCTGAACCACACCGAGATGCCAATATAGATCGCCACCGCAGACGCACCGAGGCTTCGGCCTATCAAGACCGTGATGCCAAGCTGCAAGACGGCACCCACCCCACGAGTAGTTATTCCCGATAGCCCAGAAGCGACCGATACGGGCGATGCCGAGGCGCGGGTCATGACGCCGATACCTCATCTAGTCGTGACGAACGGGACCGCAGTTCGGCTGGTGTATTCGCTGAGCTGCCTTTGTGTTCGTTCAGGTCCGGGCGTTGGGTGGCAGCCTTGTCGATGCTGATCTGTACGGTCAGACCGGCCAACAAGAACCAGGTCATGAGCGTCGGAGGGAACAAGAAGGTGTTGTCAATCAGCCACATCGCCGCCGTAGCAGCTAATCCGAACCAATACACAGTTCCCTCGGAGCCGAGCGCTTCCCTGATCATTCTGAACGGAACGGCCACTAGTGCCACCATGGCCATGAGACCAAACACCCCATAACTCGCGACTATCGCCGGTATGCCTTCAAGTTGGTCCTCGACCGGGTTAATCGACCAATCGCCAAAAATGACCGACCGAAAGAACTCGAAGAACGATTGGGATGTCAGATCCGACCACCAAGCTGCATACCCGTCGGTTCGCCCTGCCGCGGTTGGGTCATCGAGTGACTCGAACACGTAACGTTCGACGAGGAACGTTGTCGAGCCTGTCAAGATGTATCCAAGCAACATTGCTCCGGCCGCGACAAACAGCACCGAAGCCACCCCGGCGGCACGCGATGCTATCCACGGGGGGCGATATCGCGGCGAGAGGGCAATAAGCGCAGCAACCACAAACCCAAGGGCACCGGCCCTGGCTAGCGATACCGCCACTCCTATCACGGCACCCAATAGAGCGAGCACCGCCAGACCTCTTAACCTGCGATCGACGCGAGATGCAAAGAGGGCGAATCCCAGGCCCGAAAGCAAGAAAGCGGCGGCCAGGTTACCATTATGATAAAACGACGGGCTCTTCAGGGTGCCTGAAGCTGTTCGGATCGGGTTGTTCCTGATGAGATCTTCGCCGTAGATGTGGGTCAGCCCCGGAACCGCTGTTTCGGATACTCCAAACAGGTTCTGAGCCAGCCCGTAGAACCCCACGACCGCAGTCGAGCCAAGAACGACCACAAGGACTCGTTTGGTGTTCTTGGTGCGTAGTCCGGCATGAAAAGCGAGTGGCGAACCGACAAGCAACAGCCATGTGGTGAGATCAACGGTGTCCAGCGAACCGAGATTGGCGACCAGACTCAGGATCAGGATCCAGCCGAGACCAAGATGCACCCGTGTAAATCGGCGCGATTCATCTCGCCTTCTAGGCGGATATCCGGGATACACGAAGTGAAACGCTCCGTACACCATCACAACAACAGAAGCGACGGTGAGAGGCACATCGCCAACATTCAAGCCAGCCTTGGGAAACACCAAGGCAACTATCCAGATGAGCGCGGTCAACACGGTCGTTTGTCCGTTGATGTTTCTTCAGGCCCAAAAGCCACTGATGTTTCGCCCTTGCTGTTGGTTCAGTCAACGTGAGTTGAGAGTTCGCCCTGCACCAATCACATCGACTAGTTCACCACATAATGTGAGATTCGGCTAGTGTAACCGCCATCAGTTACCAGGTCCGCCGGCGCGGAGCTCGTCAACGCAGCTGATTCTGGGCGGTTCCGAACGGCATCACGACATGTATTCAGGAGAGACTATTGCCACTCTCCGTGAGGCACGGTAAGTTCGCCGTTGTTGGTAGCGACGACGGCGTCCGCCGCTCGGGCATCGGAGATTACCTCTATCGACAGTCCAGCCGTCCATCAGCCAATACAACCTTCGATCCCGAGCCGAACAACGAGGTGAACCACAAATGAGATCACGCTTGGCAGTTTTCACCACCTTCGTTTTGATCGCCAGCATCGTGAACTTCGACGTTCGCACCGTCTCTTCGACCAACGAGGCCAACGCCAACCCAGTACCAGCGGCTCAGTCGTTGACGCTCCCGGTACGCCAAGCCGCACTCGCGCCAGCCGACATCGCCGCCGCTTATTTGGTCGCCAACGCCGACCGAATGGGCCTCTCGGCATTCGATGTGTCCGACCTGGTTGTTGCAGATGTAGTCAGAATCGAACATAGCGGGGTCACCACTGTCTACTTCCAGCAGCGGTTCAGAGGCATCGACGTCTTTGGGGCGCTCACAAACGTGATCATCGATTCAGACGGATCTGTGGCTGGTAACGTCGGTAACCTCGTATCTGGGCTCCAACGGCGAAGCCTGACCATCGCGCCTCGTACCTCTTTTGAGGAAGCAACGGTCGCTGCGTCGAGTGCCCTTGATCTAGCGCCAAGCAAGGCGTTCGTTCCTATCGGATCGGCCCGCGGTACATCACAGCAACTCTTACTCACTGATGGTGGTATTTCGAAGAGTGATATTCCGATCCGACTGGTGTTCCAACAGGGCCCAGACGGCACGCTCAATCTAGCGTGGGAGCTCACCATCGAGGAACTCGATGGAACCGACTGGTGGCAGATACGAGTGGACGCTACGACTGGAGTCGAACTCGACAGAAACAACCTGATTGCCAGCGACAGCTACACCGTATATCAAGCACCAGTTGAAGCGCCCAGCTTCGGGCCACGAACAGTCGTCACAAGCCCAGCCGACCCTACTGCATCTCCGTTCGGATGGCACGACATCGACGGTGTCGCAGGTGCCGAGAGCAACCTGACCCAAGGCAACAATGTCGTCGCATACACCGACACAAACGGCGACAACATCATCGACCCAGGTAGCCAGCCCGATGGCGGAGTGCCTTTGGCATTCGATTACCCCATCGATCTCCAGGCCGCGCCTACCGCATACAAAGACGCTCTGGTAACGAACCTGTTCTACTGGAACAACATCATGCACGACATCTTCTATGCGTACGGCTTCAACGAAGCAGCGGGCAACTTCCAGATGAATAACTACGGAAATGGTGGTGCCAGCGGAGACGCTGTCCAAGCCGAAGCCCTCGACAGCACCGACCTCAACAACCCGCAGTTCCTGAACAACGCCAACTTCGCAACTCCTCCTGACGGTTCGGCCCCCCGGATGCAAATGTTCCGCTGGACCGCCGCCAACCCTGATCGTGGCTCGAGCTTCGACAATGGCATCATCGCCCACGAGTACGGTCACGGTGTCAGCAACCGATTAACCGGCGGCCCTAGCAATGTGGCCTGCCTTGCGGCGAACGAATCGCCTGGCGAGGGGTGGAGCGATTTCTTTGCCCTTGTCATGACCATGAACCCTGGAGATGCTGGTGTAGATGCCCGCTCGATCGGCACCTATCTCATCGACGAAACTCCGGCGGGCACGGGCATTCGCGCTTATCCATACACCACAAATCTTGGCATAGACCCTCGAACCTACGACGAAATCAAGACCGCTTCTCTCCCCCATGGCGTTGGATCTGTGTTCACCACCATGTTGTGGGAGATGACGTGGAGCCTCATCGATCGAGACGGCTTCGACCCAGACCTTATCGGCGGCACCGGGGGCAACATCACCGCAATACAACTCGTCATCGATGCCCTCAAGCTACAGCCATGCAACCCAGGGTTTGTCGACGCTCGAGACTCGCTCTTGTTGGCCGACAGCCTAGGTTTCGCCGGTACGAACGAATGCCTCATCTGGGAAGCGTTCGCCAAGCGAGGCCTCGGTTACAGCGCTACCCAAGGCCTGGCAGCCAGTCGCCTCGACGGCGCGGAGGCCTTCGATCTACCACCACAGTGTCGCGACTTGCAGCTCAACAAGTCGGTCAACGCCAGCCAGATAGCCAGCGGCGCCCAGCTCATATACACACTCGACGCGACCAACAACTCCGCCTCCCCACTTACCGGGGTCACTATCACCGACGCTGTTCCTGCTGGTACTACGTTCGCTGACGGGTCAGCCGACTGCGGCGGGAGCGAGTCGGTTGGTGTCGTGACTTTCCCGATTGGGGTGCTAAACGCAGGAGCCACCGCAACGTGTTCGTTTGTAGTCACCGTCGATTTGGGTCCGGTATCGGTCGATCTTTTCACAGAAGACTTCGAGGCTGGCACCGCGGCCTGGACCATCAGCAACGGGGTCGGGACAACCGATTGGGTGACTTCAACGGTCAACCCACACAGCCCAGCTACATCGATGTTCGCGGCCAACATCGCAACCACCAGCGATCAGATGATCGAGACCGCCGCGCCCACAGCGATCGGGCCAAGTACTGTGCTTCGATTCTGGCACAGCTATGACACCGAACTTGGCTGGGACGGCGGAGTGGTCGAGGTATCGACCGACGGAACCATCTGGACCGATGCGGCAGCACTGTTCACCCAGAACGGCTACCCGGTACAATTGAAATCTTCTCCAAACCCTTTGAGCGGTCGCCAGGCCTTCTCCGGCACTAGCGCTGGGTACATCGAGTCAGTGGTGGATCTCTCGTCATTCTCAGGGTCAAGTCTGTATGCGCGTTTCAGATTTGGCACCGACTCAATCGTGGGTATCGACGGGTGGCATATCGACGACGTGCGATTCGTAGACGAGGTTCGAATCGACAATAGCGCCGATGCCATTAGCAATGAGGCTCCAAGCCAAAACGACGAAGTCAGCACGGTGGTTGTGGGTCACGGACTGTTGCGGGTAACCACCGTTCCCGCGGTTCCGTCGCAGATCTCTCTGGACGGAATAAAACTCGATCGATGGGGCATCGACTGGATGAAGCTGACGCCTGGCTCCTATGAGGTGTGCTTCAGCGACATCGAAGGCTGGCAGACTCCGCAGTGCTCAACAGCGATCGTCACGTCGGGGACAACAACCACCATCGACGGGACGTTCACTCGGCTCGGAAACGTCAGGGTCACCACCAACCCGGGACTTCCGGCCACGATCTCAGTCGATGGCGTGCCAGCCGACGACTGGGAGGTGTGGGTCGACTTGACCGCAGGACCTCACACCATCTGTTATGGCGACGTTGCCGACTTCATCACTCCAGCGTGCGAAGCAATCACCGTCGTCGCGGGCGCCCCGCTTCAGACAGTAACCGGCAACTATGCGTCTAGTCCTGGCGCGCCGGGCCCCAATGGACATGGGTTGCTGCGCGTGACCACTAACCCAGCCGTAGCGTCGCAGATTTCGGTCGACGGAACTGTCAGGGACACTTGGGGCCTCAACTGGGTAAAAATGCCACCCGGAAGTTACGAAATCTGCTTCAGCGATGCCATCGACTTCGCCACCCCTCCCTGCGAAACGACCGTAGTTACCGCTGGCCAGACAGCAACCGTAAACGGGCAGTTTGTCGCAGGCGGCTATCTCCAAGTGATTACCGACTCTCCACACCCGTCGACGATCTTCGTCGACGGTTTCCCTCGAGATGACTGGGGGATCTGGACCGACATCGCGGTGGGTGACCATCTGGTCTGTTTCGGTGAAGATGCCGGGTTTGCGCCACCATGTCAGTCCATAACCCTGTTGCCTGGTGGTAACCCGCCAATAACGGGGACCTGGCCGCCGTAGGCTCACCGATACGACTGCCATTGCGAGTACCGATGCCTCAACTGCCAAAACCGAGCCGAACTTCGGTCGGAGTTTCCATGATGGTCATGGTGATTTTGGTACTGATCGCCGGAACATTCATGGTTGCTCGCCGTGAGAACACTAGTCAGGTAGCAACTAAAAGCGGCCCGGCGCCAGTCGCCGCGGCCACTCAAGCTGGCACCACGGCCGCCACACCGATCGTACAGGCACAAGATGGCACCGATTCAACCGAGCCCGCCCACGAGACCACCACAACCACCCCTCCGTCTTCGACGATCGACGCGTCGCAAACAGTGACGACCGTCGCGCCAAGCACCACTGCGGGTCTCACCACCACGACTTTGGCCCCGACATCGACCGTAGCGGTGGTACAAGACTCCACTTCTACTAGCTCAGAGTCGAGCCAAACGACCGGCGCGTTGGCAAGGGACACAACCACCAGTTCCGATCTCGGCAGCCAAGGAACAACCAGCACCACTACACCGACAACTACCTCAGCCCCTATCGATTCAACCACGCGCACTTCGGCAGAACCTGAATCAGCTACCACCACGACCGCCACAACAGCCGAGCCTCAGGCTCCCACTGTCCCAAACCCGCTTACCGCTAATGTTCCCGGTGGCGCCTACTCGATGTCATCGAGTGGATCGATCACACTAATTCTTCCCAAAGGCACAGCTGATCCCTCGATCTCAGGGCCACTGTTGCTCATTCGGATCACTTCGCTGGTCGACACCAACGATGAGCGTTGGGAGCTTCGCTCCAACGGCGGCGGCGTAGGCACCGTTACGGTCCGGACCGCCACCTCGGTACTCGTGTGGACCATACTGACGCTGGCACCCGGGTACTAAACTCCCCACGGCCAATCAACGGTGACTACTCGTCAAAGAACACGGCGAGGCCAGTCGGGTCGTCGTCCGGGATGGCTGCCGGCAGCAAACCATGCTGACGAACATCACCATCTGGACCAGTGAGCACGAAGGCATCAATAGAACCTTCATCGAAAGCGGCTTCGTCGATAGCTTGAACGAACCAAACCTGGTCGGGAGCCGGTGGATAGAAGGCTCCGCACTCGGTCAAATCAACGTCGCCAAAGACATCCACCTGGTCGTTTAGTGGATCGGGCAATGCAATTACGACTTCACACACGATGATGTTGTTGGCATCGGCCACACCGGCCAAGATTTCGAGGTCGCCAACGTAAGTGTGACTGATGACAAACGACGCCACTATCGAACCGTCGCCATCGGTCTTATCACCATCGATGAACACGGCAATGCCGGTCTGGTCGGCATCGGGCACCTCAACGGGCAGGCCACCGAGGTCGAACACTCGACCATCAGGGCCAACGAGGGTGAAGGTGTCGATAGTCCCGATATCGCCGGTCAGCGTATCTCGCACGAAAACGTAGAACTGTCGATCTGGCGACGGCGGATAGAACTCTGCGCACTCGGCCAACGAAATTTCGCCCTCGGGATCGACCGAATCATCGGTCGGGTCAGGGGTGAGGATCGCCACTTCGCAGAGCACATCAAAGTTGGCGTCGACAACGCCAGCGGTCACGGCGAGGTCGCCGGTGTAGCCGTGGGTCATTGTGATCGTGACCGCGGGCAGCTCGACGCTCGACGACTGACCGGCACCGCCAGCTTGACCGTTCGAGCCGCTCGTGGCGCTTAGCAGTAGCGCTATTCCCGTCTCGTCGTTGTCGGGGATATCGATCGGCACGTCTATGAAGTCAAACACCGTGCCATCGGCGCCGGTAACCGAGAACTGATCGATCGTGCCGACGTCGACGGCAGCAGTGTCGATGGCTTGAAGGAACCACTCCTGGTTTGGCGACGGCGGATAGAACTGCGCACACGCCGACATGTCGATCGATCCGATAGTGCCGCCGCTGTCGTTCGACGGGTCGGGGTCGCGGATCGGAACCGAACAGATGATGTCGCTGTTGGCATCGGCCACTCCGGCGCGGATGAAGAGGTCGCCGCCGTATTCGTGGGTGATGTCGAGGGTGATGAATGGCTGTCCGTCGACAGGAGCGCCAGGGTTCGCCTGGTTCTCCGGTGCCACATCGAGAGTTGTCCCATCAATGAGCGTGAAGGTCCCTTCAGGGTCGGCGTCTGGTATTGGTATCGGCAGACCGCCCGATGGGTACGGGTCGTCGCCGTCGAACACGACGAAGTCAAGAATCTCACCGCGATCGTCGTTCAGCTCGTCGGAAACGAACAGATACCACAGTCGATCAGGAGAAGGTGGGAGTAGAGGGGCGCAAGCCGAGTCGCTGATGTCGAACAGACCAAAGATGTTGTCGGCGTCGTCGTTTCCATCGGGCATCGCTATGACGACTTCATCGCACAGAAGATCGAAGTCGGCGTCGACTACCCCGACCGAGACAAACAGGTCGCCGCGGTAGTCGTGCGAAATATCGATTCCGACTGAGGCGTCAGCGGGTGCATCGCCGGTCGATTGCCCGCCCTCATCGAGTCCGGTGCTTCCGCCTCCTAACAAGCCGTGCACCGCGAAACCGGCCTCAAAAACGGCCCGGTCGGCATCAGTGAATGCGGCCTGGTTGGAGAAGAGGTAACCATTGGCGATGTCGACAAAGTTGGCGCCAGGACTTAGGTAGTAGTGAGCGCCGAGAATCACCGTCAGTAGGCGATCGCGAACCCCGTTACAAGAACCACCAGCACAGTCGGCCGTCGTGAGGCCTTCGGTGGCCAGTAGCCCTTCGAAGATGTCCCACACCGCACCAGCAAACAACGATCCATCGTCATGGACCTCTTGGGTAAGGTCGCCCGGATAGGTGAGGTCGGTGTCCATCCGGCGCAAGCAGCCGTTGGTCGACACGAACCAGCTGCCAAAACAGGCCGGATCTCCGGGTCGATACTCGATGGTCGACAGGACGGCCAAGAGATCCCCGAAGCCTTCGCCGTAGGCGCTGACCTCGTGGCCCTGAAGGGCATCGATTCCGATCTGGGAGAACAGCACCCCATGCCCGTACTCGTGGATGATGACGCTGGCGTCTTGTCCAGCGTTGATGCCGTTCGAGCCAACGCCGAGAAACATTGCGTCAGCGACGTAATCGAAGAATGCGTTGTCGACCACAGCGGCGTCGACGGCTGCAATGAGGGTTGGATCATCAGCTCGAACCGAGAAACCGAGACGTTGCATTAGCCGCTGGGTGGTGTCGATCCAGTAGTAGGCCATCGTTGCTTCGAAGTTTCGAGAACCAACGCCTCCGCCCCAGATTCCGTCAGGTTCGGGATCAGGCACAATCGGAGTGCCGCCTGGTGCGGCGCTAACGAACTCGCCAACCAGTTGGTCGCGTTGAACAAGGCCCTGCAAGCTGACGCCTCGCAGGAAGTCGTTGGCGTTCGTTGGCTCGACGGCTTGACCTGTTGAGGTGGCAGGATCGACAAGGAACACACATGCCGACGGACTAGCGGGAACGCTGCACTGGTCGCCATCGGTTTGGCGGGCAACCAACGCAACGGTGGCACCGATTGCTCCGAGTGGTGCCTTACGACCTTGTCGGGTACCGGGAGTTGCGGTGTCCACAGCCAATACTCCGCTAGTCAGACCATCTACGACGATTTGCCACGCACCACTCGGATCAGATGTTTGCAGCGAGACCAGGAAGGCCGGAATGAGTTCGCGGCCATTCTGAACCCAGATCGGTTCGACGCCGGGTTCGTCGCTAACGGTGCCATCGACAGCCTTGATGGCGATCGCTGCTGCTGCCGACGCTTCGATAGCAGTTGAGCCGTCGGAAGCGGTGGCGTCGGTTAGCGATTCGTTTGCGCCCTGGACATCGCCGTTGTCAAGCACATGAACGGTTATCGATGACCCGCGAACACGGCGGTCGCCGATGACCTGATCGAACGTCACGTGGCTAACTCCGGGGGCGGCCGTTGTAGTGGCGACTACGAGCTGTGATCCGATAGCCGCATCGATCTCGGAGTCGTTGGCCAACCATTCGACCGCTATGGCTTCGACCTCGGTTAGGTCGGGGGTGCTGTCAGTTGTCTCGGTTGTGGGTGCAGAAGTGGTCGCCGCCGTTCCGTCAGTGGCGGCTGTGGCGGGCGTCGGCGCCTGGGAGGTCTCGGGACTATCGGCATCATCTCCGCCACCCGAACAGGCAGAGGCCGCTATGGCGGCAACGAGTAGGAATGCGAACCTTCGCGTGCTGATCATGGTCAGCTCCAGTTCATCAAATTGTCGAAGAGATCGTTGAGGATCTCGAGAGCGGGTGGAACGTTCTCGATGCCAGAGCGAAGATCGTTAACGCTGACGGTTTGTCCAAGAAACCAAAACATGGTCGTAGTTGAACCTGACCGTCTTCGTGGCAGGTCGACGGTTTCTGGCAAGGCAAATACTGGCAGTGAGCTACACACGACGGCCACCAGGGACAACTCGTTGGCCGTCATTGATCGGGTCATGTCTGGTCCTTCGGATTGTGTCACACGAAGCACTCCATCAGCGTTGATCGAAACTTCGGCCCGGCTCCGCCCGCCATAACCACTGCGGGTGATACGCGAGTAGATGAGTCCCTTGAATTCCGAATCGTCGTCGTCGAACCTCATTGACCACTCCCCTAGCGCCATGCCCGTCTCGCCGTGCGTCAACCATAGACTTGGGATGCCCAAGCACACAGAAACCACGCGAGGTCTAGTGAGCGAACCAGTCGACACAAAGCCGGGACCCAAAAGTGTTGCCAGGGTACGACTGACGTTCATGGTTCTTACCGTGCTGGTGATTGTTCTGGTGTCGACGTTTCGAAGCTCGCAGACAAGTTTCATCGGGTACTTGAGCATGTTCCCGACCTATCTGAGCGCACCAACGTTGCGTACCAGAGCTGGCCAGATCGTGTTCTTGAGTCTGGTTGTCATCGTAGTGATCTGGTCGACATCGACCGCCAGTTCGGACCTTTGGCCTTTGTTCTTCTGGGTCCCGGTGCCAGCAGCGGCTTTCGCCATCAGGGCCATCGAACGCCGCAGACTTCACTGACTTCTGCAACCTGTGCCTAGGTTCGGAATTTTGCAAGCAACCGCTACTTGAGCTTCGGTTCGTTGTAACGAAGGAGCCGCAGTGCGTTCGCGACAACCACTATGGTGCTGCCTTCGTGAGCGATTACCGCGACGCTGATTCCGACACCAGCAATCGTGGCCGGGATGAGCACCGCGACCACACCAAGGCTGAAGTACAGATTCTGTTTGATGGTCCGGCTGGCCCGTCGAGCAAGACCAATTGCGGTCGGAAGACTCGAGAGTTTGTCCGCTAGAAGAGCAATATCGGCGGTCTCAAGAGCGACGTCGCTTCCGGCGGCTCCCATCGCAAGTCCAACATCGGCAGCGGCGAGTGCAGGCGCATCGTTGACGCCATCACCGATCATGGCCACTCCGTGATCCTCGGCGAGTCGGTGTATTTCATCCAGCTTGTCGGCCGGGAGCAGACCTCCAGTGGCGTCGGTGATTCCGACCTGTTGCGCAACTGCGGTGGCGACGCGCTGGTTGTCTCCAGACAACATCACAATCTTGCCGATGCCAAGCTCTCGCAGAGACTCAACCGCACGACGGGCGTCGTGGCGCGGCGTATCCATCACGCCAAGAACTCCGAGGAATCGTTGCGCGTGCCACACAATCATGGTGGTACGGCCTCCCAATTCAAGGGCGTTCTGCGTGGTGTGAATAACCTCGGGAACTTCGATCGTGTCAAAGAGCGCCAGATTTCCGATCATCACCGCTTCGCCGTCGACAGTTCCGGTAAGTCCCTTGCCACTAACCGCCACAACGTCGGAGGCCTCTGGAACGGGCTGATCAGCGAAGCGAGGTTCGATTCCGGTTGTTATCGCTCGAGCAATGGGATGATCGCTCAGTCGCTCGACCGCGAGAGCGACCATCAGAAGGGTGTTCTCGTCTGAAGGGTCTACTGGCTCGATATCAGTAAGGACGGGTCGCCCTTCGGTGAGGGTGCCGGTCTTGTCGAACGCAACAGCATTCACGGTTCCGAGAGCTTCCAGGGGCCCACCACCCTTGACCAGTATTCCAGCCCGAGCTGCCCTGGCGATCGCCGCCAATACCGCGCTGGGAGTGGCTATGGCAAGAGCACAAGGACTTGCAGCGACGAGCACAGCCATCGCGCGGAGGAACGATTCCGAGAAAGGCTCCCCGGCGAGAGGCGGCACTACCAGCAAAAACACAACGAGTGCGAGAACGGCAGGGACGAAAACGCCAACAATACGCTTGGTTAATCGCTGAGTCGGCGAGATCTGGGTTTCGGCTTCTGCGACCAGTTGAACTACCCGAGCCAGAGTCGAATCGGCTGCAACTCGCAACACCATTACTTCGACGGCGCCAGGTCCATTGAGAGTTCCTGCAAAGGCGCGGTGTTCGGCCGCGACCGATTCCATGCCAACCAGCGCATCGCCAAGATCGGCAATAGCCGTCTTGTCTACTGGTACGGATTCACCTGTTACCGGCGATTCGTCGATGGCAGTCTGGCCAACCACGATGACCCCGTCGGCCGGTATCCGTTCATTGGGACGCACAATGACCACGTCGCCGATGACCAAGTCGGTCACCGAAACCTCTGTGGCTGGGTCCTCTTTCAGACGAGCCGTGGCCGGAGCCATTTCACCGAGAGCTTCGATCGCTGTCCTAGCCCGATTCATGGCATAACCCTCTAAGGCATGACCCAAAGAGAACAGCACCAGCAAGAGCGCAGAGTCCGACCAGTGTCCAATGAATGCCGCCCCGATCGCGGCGACGAGCATCAACTGGTCGATGTCGAACACACGGGCCCGCACAGACAACCATGCGTCTCTGGCCACGAACACCCCGACAACAACGGCCGCGACCACATACATGATGGTGACCGATTGGCCGAGATCACTAAACCAGTCGAGCCCCCGTGCCACCAGGTAGACGATCAGCGAGATGATCGCAGCGCCGAGTTCGACCTTGCTGGCGCCGTGCCCATGCTCGTGACCGTGCCCGCCGTGTCCGTGGCCTGAATCGCGGTCGTCGTGGTCGTCGTGGCCTGAATCGTGACCGTCGTTGTTGCCGTCGTCGGTTGCGGCGGGTTGAACGGGCAGATGACCGCACCGGCTGTCGATTTTGGTTCCTGTGGTGCGAACCCGTTCGGTAAGTTGGCTAACTGAGACAGCTCCTGGCTTGAGATGCAAACAGATGGTTGCCGATCCGTCGGGGCGATCGTCCTCGATGGAGTCATCGACGAAGACGTGAACCGTGTCGACACCATCGAACCGACCCAGAGTGTTCACCAACTCAGTTACGCACTGATCGTGGCCGTCGTGGGCTTCGGGCAACACCACATCAAGCTCGAGCTGTAATTTCTGACTCATGGTCGGGACCTGACAAGCCGAGTGACTCGATCGCCGACAGGCGCGGGAGCTTTCGACCTCATTGTTCACCCGCCAGCCCGTGAGCGACGTGCTCTCGCGACAGGTCCAGAAGAAGTCGAACATGAGCATCGTCGAGGCGGTAGAAAACGTTGCGTCCGCTGCGCCGGTTGCGAACGATGCCTGCGGCCCTGAGAATTCTCATCGCCTGCGACACCTTTGTCTCCGAGGTGCCAACAATGGCTCCGATGTCACATACACAGAGCTCCCCAGCCTCAAGCAAGGAGTAGAGGATGCGGACCCGCGTTGGATCTCCGAGTATTCGGAACATGTCGGCGAGGGCACGCGCCTCATCCAAGTCGACCAACGAGGCAGCAACGCTCGCTACCTTGCCGCTGTCGATGCGGCGATCCATACATTGATCAACGTCAGTATCCGATATCTGCATGCCTGTGAAGGTATACAGGTATGCAGGCGATGTCAACGAAGTTGAGCGGCCGCCACGCTCTACATCTACTCCGATACCGATGTCGAGGTCGAGGTCGATGTCGATGTCGATACTTGCTCGGGTTGGCTTAACCGCGAGCGGCCGGCGACTGCCACGGCGACAACCACCGATATCGCCACGACCCCGATAGACGTGAGGTGCTGGCGGGACAACCCGTCACCCACGTGAGGGAGCCAGACCGACCCAACAGATCGCACTGATGCCACCGCCAAAATGCCGGCTAGAGCAACCACCACCGGCGAATACCCGCGCGTGGCTAGTGCCCGAACACCGATCGCCGCTAGAGCAACCGCCGCCGCCATCAACCAACCAGTTGGCAACATCGTGGTAGTCAGCCCTGGCGGGCGCAAACCGATCGCGCTAACGGGCCCAAAACAGCCGTCTCGAAAGATGCATGCCGCCTCATAACCGGCGTAGCTGATCATGGCTAAGGGCACCAAGTCCATGATTCGTCTCGAGATCGGAACAAGACCCATATTCGCACTGATGGAGACCGTGGCTACTGCCGCGACGACCCCAGGCCAGAACTCGACCCCACTCCGAATGATCACCATGTCCGAGATGCTCCCGATCGACGACGGATCGTCGAGCGCCAACGTTACGAGTCGTCCAACGCCTAAGCCAGCAAACGCAGGCCCTAGAGCAACGTCGAGGAACGCGACGGGCGCCTCGCGGCCGGCCACCAGCCACCAATTCCCGAGTAGAGCTGGGATGGCCAGCGCAATAATCAGGCTGACAAGTAGCCCGTAGTCGATCACCGCAGAGCGTCCGTGATGAGGGCCGCCAAACGCTGTTCGGAGATACCGCCGTTAACGCGCGATCGAAGCCTCCCATCGGCGCCGAAGACGTAGGTGGTCGGGTATGCGGTCAGGCCCAATGCGACTCGGATCTCACCCGTGGTATCAAAAACATTGGGATACGTGAGACCCAAATCGTCTAAGAATCTCTGAGCTTCAGTCGGATCATCGTTGCTAGCGACGCCCAGAATTACAGCCCTACCAGCGAAACTGTCGGCCGTGGCCTGAAGCAACGGCATCTCAGTGCGGCAGGGGGCACACCACGAGGCCCAGATGTTGACCACAACGGGCTGACCTCGCAGCCCGACCAGAATACCTTCGAACTCATCGATCGAAACAGCCGGGAACGAACCGTCCGCTGGCAGATCGATCGGGTCGCCCGACGCCTCGAAGTTCGGAAGCTCCGGCTCATCGAGCGCGGTCAGACCAACCCAGATGGCGACAGCTGCCACAGCTACGATGACGCTGATTCGCCGGACCGTAAACTTCGGGCCGGTTGATTCTTGACTAGCCATTGAGTTCGACACTTAGGCTCCCGATTCGACCTAGTCGTTGTGCTCGCGTACGTTATGCCGACAGTCTGTCGTAGATTGGAACCATGGTCAGGTCAACCCATTGATAACTCCGACAATCGCACTTGCGTTCAGCGCTGGAATGGTCGCGACTTTCAACCCGTGCGGCTTCTCGTTGCTGCCGGCCTACATCGGCGCGTTCGTCTCGGCCGACGAGGTCACCGAGAGGGCCGACCGCCGAGTGCTACGAGCCATCGGCGTGGCCGCGGCCGTCTCGGTCGGGTTCGTACTGGTCTTTGCTTCGGTGGGTCTCATCCTCGACAGCATCGCCAGCCAGGCCAGGCAACAAATTCCCTGGGTCAGCATCGTCATTGGTGTTCTTCTGGTCATCGCCGGCACCGCCACTGTCGCCGGCTGGAAACCCAACCTCGCAATTCGAGGGCCCCAAGTCTCGACTAGCAAGAACACTCCGCCGGTTATGGTCGGCTATGGGGCCACCTACGCGATTGCGTCGTTGTCTTGCACAATTGGTCCGTTCCTAGCCGTGACCGGTACCGCCATCTCGCGGTCACGGCTCGAAGGGTTGGCGACATACGTCGCCTATGCGCTCGGAATGGGCGTGATCATCCTGATGCTCAGCATCGCCTCAGCACTTGCGCACAGCACCGTGGCCACGCACATGAGAAAACTATCGAGGGTCGCTCCTCGTATCGGCGGTGTCCTCATGGTTCTCGCGGGCGGGTACACCATCTGGTATGGCCGCTGGCAGCTCGCTGTGTACGACGGCAATTTCGCCACTGGCCCGGTGATCGACACGATGGAAGACGTCAGGCTCTGGTTCGTGGTAGCCATCGAACGCGTCGGTTCTCAACAACTCGCACTCCTTGTGATTGTGCTTGCCGCTGGAGCGATCACTGCAGCACGGATCGCCCGCCCACCCAAATCGGCGAGCCCAGTGGCCCCCGAACCCGAACACAGCCAATAACTACGGCAAGGAGTTGAGATGGCCCAAAAGCCTACAAAACGAGAGAGGCGAGAAGCGGCTCGATTAGCCGCCAAGCGCCGTAAACAACTGAGATGGACAGGTCTAGCACTTGTGGCCGTACTGGGGGTCGGTTCGTTCATCATCTTCGGTGCTGGGTCACAGGACCAAGCCGCAGCTATGGCGCCAGACTTCCAACTCGAATCCAGCACTGGCGAACAGGTCAGATTGTCCGATTACTTAGGACAGCCCGTCGCCCTCATCTTCATGCACACCTATTGACCTGCTTGCAACGCTAGTGCCCCCGAGTTGCGGGCGGCCTACGAGAACTACCAGGACCAGGGTTTCGAAGTTCTTTCAGTCAGTATTCGCGAAGGCGACCCTGAGGTGGCCGAATTCATGGACCGCTACGGGCTGACATATCCGATGCTGATGGACCGCACGGGTCAGGTATCGAACATCTACCAGATCGCCAGCACGCCAACCACCTACTTCATTGCTCCTGATGGCACCATTGTTGACACCCTCGCTGGCGTGGTCAGTCAACGTTGGTTGGAAGAGAACATCCAGAACTACCTTTCCACCTGATATCAGCGGTCCGGCACCGATTGCGAATGGTCGGCGCCGGATCTGCCGTGGCAAACCTGTAACACCAGACCGGACTCAGTCAGCGACGCTCTTTGGCGGCTCGACGCTCCAGCCGGCTTCGCGAAGCGCTTCAGCGACCTCGTGTTGATGTCTTGCTGCGGTCGCCCGAGCCTGCGTGCGCTCGAATTGCTTTAACCCAGCCTCGACGATCTGACTTCGCGACGGCTTGGTATTCCACTGTGTCCACAACTGCTCGTGTTCGAGAAAGCGGAGAAAGTCTTCGATCGTCGGCCTGAACCGCACACCGCCGACCGGAAAGTGAAATGCGTGCTCATCGGTGCATTCCGCCCCGTTGCGGGCGAGCAGCCAACCCATCTCCGTCGACTCACCGTGAAAGTGGACATGCGCCCGTGGTACCACCGTGTTCGACCGATCGTACTCTTGTCGCACGATGGGACGAGTTTTCTTACCGCCTTTTACCGTCAGCCACAGACCGAACTTCGAGCGTTCCACGGTCAAATATCCGCGCTCATCCAGCCTCAGCACATAGCTGATCCCGAGCATCGGGCCGTCGGGCATAGCAGATGGCCGCCATCGACCGACCTCATCAGAGTTGGAGGGCTTCAGCACAGCGCGCTCTGTGCCCTCCACGAGGGTGACGTCGATGCCAGGAAAGTCCGGGAGAACATCGGCCAAGACTTCGCCAATTAAATCAGCAAACCCATTCGACGCCTCTTCCAGACTCACAACCCCACCAGTCACCGCGTCCGGCTAAGCCTCGCTGTCTCCACTTAGGAGGTCGCCCCACAGTTGAAAGAGATCGACAAGAGCCGGATCCTCGAGGTCATTTTGCGAGCCCGCCGCGAGGAACTCGTCGACGGACATGTGATGTTGCACCAATTCTGTCGCAATGCGGTCGACAAGGTCGTCTGCACTGATTCTTGAGATCGTGACCATAAGTTCGTCCTCTCATCTCGACCCGAGGTAACGGGTTGCACCTTACGAAGGGGGTGGGACTACTTCCAAAACCTCAGCAGCGGCGCCAACGCCACCAACTTAGCTAATTTGTCGACCACAGCCTCGCCAACCTGAAGTAGCGACTTGTCGGTGGATCAAAACGAGGGTGGTCCCCTAGGAAAGCGCCCCGCGACGGTTAGGGGGCGATCCGAGGTCAAATTGACACTGTCGCGTTTTGGGTCGATGAGCGCACGGCCTCAGCTGGCGCGGGCGCGGGTCGGCTCTCAATACGGCAAGACCCTTCCCGCTCTCGACTATGACATCGTGTTCGGGCCAGCCAAGACCGAGCGCTCAGAACGTGCAGTGCCACTATCGGCCGCCGCGGTTGAGCAGCTTCGGGGCCACAAGTCACGCCAGAACGAAGACCGACTGGCCTGGCCTGGTGACTGGCCTAACGATCTCGTGTTCATGGATCAGACCGGCTCACCGATCCACCCTTCAGCGTTCTCGCGGACCCGCCATCGCACGCATCACATCACCATACCTCGAGGTTGGCGATCTTCACCGCCTTCGCTTTGTGACCGAGCGAGACACCGCTTAAACCAACAAGCACTGCAGCGTCAACTTCGTCGATCTCGAGGGCCTGAAATCCCATTGTCCGCGTGCCCTGAGTGATCCGGCTCGGACCTGTGGGACCATGAGTAATGGACACGTCCTTGTATCGCATCTTCAGTCTGGTCACCTCGAACCGATTGGGTCCCGAGAAGTTCAGCTCAAGGACGATGTTTCCCGGCCCCGATCGAATAGTGATCACCTGACCCTCCTGTTTCACGTCCCAGGTCTCGGCGCAGACTAGAATCTCGTTGCGTTCCACTCGTAGTGTTGGCTTTCCGTCGTCATCGAGAAAGTTGGCGAAGACCTGCGGTGGCTCACCGTCAGCGTCTGGAGGATCGATACGCACGACGTCGAGGGCATACACGGTGAGAACTCGGCTCGTGCGGCGAGCTAGGAGCTCGCCGATCTGGACCTCGATTGCGGTTCCGCTGAGCCACTGATAGCGACTGGCAACACCAGACTTGATCGAGTGCGGATTGAGGTTCTGCGTCGCGATCTGATCTTGAGTGAGAAGCCCTTGTTCTTCTCCTCGTGGCAGTTGGGACACAGAAGCGTGATTCCATCTGCGTCATGCGAAGTGCAGTCGACGTACTCGGGGTCGAAACGGTCGTAATGTGCAATTGTATTGCCGTGGAAGACGCAACCAAACCCGCAGCGTCGTCGTACCTGCCGCTTGATCGGCTCAGGCCGTGCTGGTTCACACCCATCAGAGGCTCCTTGACGGGGCGAGACTACCTGGCGCCTGTCAGCGACCGTCCGGTCGGGGAGTCCAAGTGGAATGCCGTCGACGGTGGCGCTGGTGACGAATGGCTCTCGCCCCGCCCGCTATGCGTGCGCTCGACCCAAACTTCGGTGGCCATGGTGTGTTTCTCTTGAACGAGCGGTGGCTTGTCACTGGGTACCGACCCGAACACGGCTTGGTGTTTCCGAACCAAGAGGGCGGGCCGCTGCTAGCGGTGTCCAGGCACCGTTGGAACACGCTGATGTTCGTACGACACCACAGACATACGGCCACGTAGATGCTGACGACGTCAGACGAGCAACCGATGCCGTCGGCGATTCACTCTTCGGGTGAGTCTCTAAGAGCCTCGTCTTCGAACAACCCGCGGCGTCGGAAATCCATCAACAGGGCCTCGATCACATCAGTGAAGGCTTCTGATGCGTCTAGTAGATCCGAAGCGTCGCCCTCTAGAATCTGGTGCTTCTGAAACTGCTCTGCTGCCTGCCTCAGTTCCTCTCGTCCACCACCTGCCTCACAGAGCCCACGGATCGCGAAGCCAAGAGTCCAGGCTGGCTCCGCTGATTGCTCATCAACGTTCTCCCAAAGCGCTGTTTGAAGACGGCGCCCGTCACCCAGCACTTTCTCTATCAACGCCTCATCAAGAACGCGCTGCCAAGCAGCTCGGATCTCGTTCTCATGATGGGCTTCGTTCTGAGCGATGAGAGCTGCATGGCGGTCGGTGTCTCGTTCGTTTTGGCGGTCGTCGCGCAGCTCTTCGAGGAGTAGAAGGACGCCGCCGATGACGCCGCCAGCTACGAGGGCGCCGCCGATCTCTCGCAGAGCGTCTGACTTGTATGGGCCGTCGAACAGAAACGCCAGCAGTAGTCCGACGGCGACGATGAACACGAGCACCCAAGCGACGCCGCCAACACCCAGCTTCCGCACGGCACGAGCGACTAGGTTTCGCGGTTCTGTTTGACTCTTGTTTGTTTTGGTGTCCACCGGGTGCCCTCGGATTGCCCGCAAACCCTTATGTTATATGGTCGGGCTGAGAGGATTTGAACCTCCGACCCCTGGTCCCCCAGACCAGTGCGCTAACCAAACTGCGCCACAGCCCGTAGCAGGCATCCACCGAAGTGGACGCTTGCACGAAGCCGGAATCGTACACGACTTGTTGGCTGGTCCGACCGAGTTATCCGACGAAACTCGACGTCAGAATGCCCACTCGACGACGGTGACAGCCAGGATGACCACTCGCCACGACAGATAGATCACTACCAACGCCATCATGAGCTTGAAGTGCCACGGCAGCTTTCGGCCGACAGGTGCCGCCACATCGTCAGCAAGTACCTCGTCGCTATCGCACAAAGGGCAGGTGCCGTCATCGAGCGACGTCGGGGTTAGATATCGATCGCACGCGTCGCACCAAGGCATCGCAGGCACCTTGCCACAGAATCAGCCCAAAGAGAGGTTGAGGGTTCAGATCTTTCGCTACAGGTCGCAGGCTCGATAGGCCGAAACACACTGGCATGGGTCAGAACCTGGGATCAACACGAGTGCAGTCAGCGGCTGGGCAGTCAATCGACGAAACCGACTGGGCTGCTATCCACCCCCGGCTGGTGTCGACCGAGGCATTCCAGCATCGCCTTGAACACATGCTCGTTCGACGCACGTCTCCAACCGACGTTGTGGCCGTCACAATTGTCGAGACCACACGCACCACCGACGCGGGTCTCGACGAGCTAGCCGCCGCCGGCCTTCGGGAGTCGTTGGTCGATTGCCTGAGCGCGAACTTCGACGCCGAGGCCAGCATCGCTATCACCGACACCGGCCGCTTCGCAATTCTGATCGAAACCGCACCATCACGTAAGGCCTTGATCGATCAGATTCGGCTCACTGCCGCCGATCTGAGCGGTCCGCACGACTTGGGATCCCGAGAGGAGTCCATGTCGATCCGAGCTGGAATCGCCTTCGCTGACGACATCCAACGCAACGCCACAGTGCTGTTCAGACAGGCCAGGCGCGCCCTAGGCCTAACCGTCGCTGGTGGGATCGAGGTCTTCGGCGGTGACGCCGACAAGGCTAACCTCGACAAGTACGAGCTCATCGCCGATCTAGCTCGCGCCGTTCGCGACGATTGTCTCGACGTGGCCTACAACCCGGTCGTCGGCGACGACGGGTGCAACTCTGTGCTGATGGAAGCACAACTGCAATGGAACCATCCGACCCGCGGCTCTATCGGCCCCGAGATGTATGTGCCCATCGCCGATGATTGCGGACTGTCGACCCACCTGCATCATTGGCTACTCGAGACTTCCATCGCCCAGCTCGCACGCTGGCACAAGGCCCAATCCGATGTGAACCTGACCCTGTGTCTTGATGTGACGCCATCTCAGCTCGAAGACCCCGGCTACGCGGCCGAACTACTTCGAGTCTGTCAGCGCCACTCGGTCGACCCTTCGGCGGTTGCGCTCACCATCGGCAACGAGCCGGGCATCGAGGCGCTTCACCCTCAGCTAGAAAACATCGCCGCGACAGGTGTGCTTGTGCATATCGTCGACCCGACCACCGTTTTCGAAATGGCCGACCGTTACATCGACGAGCCGCTCAGCACTGCTGAAGTGACTGCCCTTCTGGATGAGACTCGGCCAGAAGCGGCTCTCGTTTGGGGCTAACCCCTTCGCCGAACCCGCATCTTGATAGGCGTGTTGCCAAGCTCAAAGTCTTCGCGCAGGCGCCTCTCCAAATACCGAATGTATGCCGGGGCGATGTCTTTGTTGGCAAACAGAGTGAATGTTGGCGGATCGATCGCGCCCTGGGTTGCGTACAGGATCCGGCCACCATGGGGCGCGGGTTGAGCCGACTGGGCCAGCTGAATGACCTGGTTGACCTTCCTCGTTGGGATGCGCGTGTGATACACCCTGATCGAGTCGTTGATGGCGGGCAGCAACCTTTGGATTCCGCTGCCTGTTAAGGCCGAAACTCTCAAGATGGGCGAGTCGCCAAGGAAGTGCAGACGAGTCTCAACCTGATAGGTCACCTCTTCCTTGGCCTCGGTGCTTAGCGTTTCCCACTTGTTCAGAAGGACAACAATCGGCGACCCGGCAGCATCGACTCGTTCGGCTAGACGTTGATCCTGATGGGTGATGCCGTCGTTGGCATCGATCACAAGCAGGGCGACGTCGGCTTCATCGACCGACTGAAGGGCCCGCACCATCGAGTAATATTCGGTGGCTTCATCGATTCGGGCCCGCCGGCGCATGCCAGCTGTATCGATGAACTTGATCGGGCCGGTGTCGGTTTCGACGATAGTGTCGATCGAGTCGCGGGTGGTGCCTGCCATGTCGTGAACGATCGACCGTTCGTCGCCGATCATCCTGTTAAACAGCGTGGACTTACCCACGTTGGGCCGACCAACAATGGCTACACCGGGCAGAAAATCGTCACCATCGACCGGAAGCGGTTCTTCTAACTCGCCCTCCTCAGGCGGCATCAACGTCACAAGATGGTCGAGAAAGTCGCCGGTTGCCACGCCATGAAGTGCCGACACTGGCATGGGTTCGCCGAGGCCGAGGCCGAGGAACTCCCAGATGGTGTGTTCGCGCTCGATGCTGTCGACCTTGTTGACCATGAGCACGCGGGGCACATCGAGTTTGCGGAGGACTTCGGCGAAACGATCGTCGTCGTCGGTGAGACCAGTGATCGCATCTACCACCATGACCACAACGTCGGCATCGGCCATCGCCCGTTCGGACTGCTGCGACACCTTCTCATCGAGCGTGGTTCCACCCGGCGTCCAACCACCAGTGTCGACCAGTAGGAACGGTCGGCCCTGCCAATCGGTCTCGCGTTCCTTGCGGTCGCGGGTGACGCCTGGCTTTTCTTCGACGATGGCGATTCGTTTACCGACGATGCGATTGAACAGCGTCGACTTGCCCACATTTGGCCGGCCGACGATGGCAACCGTCGGCAGTTTCGATGAAGACGGGCTATCCATAGCCAAGAAGCGTAGAGGCATCGGGCAGATTCGAGTTCAAGGCAGCTAACGAAATTGATGTTTCCAGCGACACGAAAGGTAGCTGGAAACATCAATTTGGGTAGCGCCGCTCAAGAATCGAGCTGAACGGCCTCGCGAAGTGCGATGCCATTGGTGACGACTACCTCGACCTGACGCGGTAGGTCCGCGGGTGTAAGCCCGTCAAGGAACCGTCCGCCACTCAGGCAAACGTCGGGAAGTAGATAACGATGCCCCGCAGGCTCGTCTGCGAGAACTCGAATCAGGTCGGCGCCAACCATCAAGCCAGTAACACCAATGTTGCCGCCGAAGAACTCATTGACGACCTCGATAACGCGTACATCGGGGCGGCCTAGCCCTTCGATCAGCGGGCCAATAACCCTGGCACCGTAGCCACCGGTAAGAACTCCAACGGGCGCATTTCTACGCGGTGCGATTGACACACCCACCGGCGCTGGCGCAACTATCGGTGCCGCAACCTCAGAGCCCCCGAAAGCGTCCGCATCCTCGGCCGAAGCATCGAGCAACGCCTCGTCGGCATTGGTGAGTTCGCCACCCGGATTGGCAGCGCCACAACCCATCGATCCGACATGGGGTCGAGGGGCGCGGTAGCCCTCGGCCGGCGCACCGTCGACCGAGTGGAAAAATCCGCTCTGCACACCCACCACGTCCAAAGCCAGACCAGCGAACTCGCGCTCGAACGCGACGGCCATGCCGATGCCGTCCTCGTGCATGTCGAAATCGCCATAGATTGAACCGTCGGGAAACGGCCGATTGGCGAGCAGGTAGTACTCGTCGGCAGCGAACACCATCGGCCGCCCAAGCACACTGCCGAAGGTTTGCTGCCACCGTTCGGTGGTGTCGACCACCATGGCAGCTTCCTGGGTGGTGTGAGCCCGCATGGTGGGTTCGTTTGAGTACTTTGAGATTCCCAGCGGAACCGCGGCCACCGACGCCAATTCTGGATACTGGTCGAGAATGTCGCACAACGTCTCGTCTAGAACCGCGCCGTCGTTGATACCAGGGCAAATTACAAGCTGGCCATGAACCTCGATGCCTTCGTCGAGAATCGCCCGCAGCCACCGCAAGCTCGTCGCGCCCCTCGAGTTGCGCAGCAGTGTGGTGCGTACCTCGGGGTTGGTGGCGTGAATCGACACATAGAGAGGCGACAGCCTTTCGGTGATTACCCGCTCGAGGTCGGCCTCGGTGAAACGAGTGAGAGTAGTGAAGTTGCCATACAGGAACGACAGGCGGTAGTCGTCGTCTTTCAGGTAAAGGCTGCGGCGCAGGCCTTTCGGCAACTGATAAATGAAACAGAACGGACAGTGGTTATCGCAGGTGCGAACACGATCGAACAACGCGGCGTCGACTTCAGCACCTAACGGGTCGCCTGCGAGCTTAGGAATGTCTACGGTGAGGATCATCCCGCCCCGGTCGACTTCGAGTTGCAAGTCGGGTTCGTCGACTAGGTGTTGCCACCCAATCACGTCGCGCGGCACCTCGCCATCGATCGACACGATCTCGTCGCCAACGACCAGCCCACCGACTGCTGCGGCCGAACCATTGGTTATGGAGATGATGCGAGGCCGCGACACGCTTCAACGATACGGGGCGCATCCCGAGACCACAGGTATCGTCTAGGCAGTGAACGTCGACCGAGTATTGCTGGCCGCGCCCAGAGGGTTCTGCGCTGGCGTTGAGATGGCGATCAAAGCCCTGGCGTGGATGGTGCGTAGCTTCGAACCACCGGTGTACTGCTATCACGAGATCGTCCACAATCAGCTCGTCGTCGACCGCTTCAAGCGCCTGGGAGTCGTGTTCGTTGAGGACATTTCCGAGGTGCCGCACGGCAGTCCGATAATGCTTAGCGCTCACGGTTCGGCTCCAGAAGTAGTCGATGCCGCCAAAGCTCAGGGCGGGTACGTCGTCAACGCTGTCTGCCCCTTGGTCACCAAAGTGCATCACGAGGTGCGGGTGCGAGCCGGCAAGGGCTACAACATTATCTACGTTGGCCACGAGGGCCACGAAGAGGCCGTTGGCACCATGGCCGTGGCCCCTAAGGCAATCCACCTCGTCGAAGACCGGGCCCAAGTGCGCGAGCTCCCCGACTTTGATGGACCCATCGCCATGTTGGCCCAGACCACCCTGTCTCACACCGAGTGGAGCGGAGTCCTCGACGAGGTAAGCACCCGGTTCCCCGACCTCTGGACACCCGGCCGAAGCGACCTCTGTTTCGCCACCACGAACCGCCAAGGGGCCCTCGCCCAGATCGCCGAACGATGCGACGTGGTGGTGGTCATCGGTTCGGCGAACAGCTCTAACACCAGGGCCCTGGAGCGACTGGCTATCGATGCAGGTGCAGCCAGGGTGTTTCGGGTTAACGATGCCGCAGAGTTACCAGATGACATCAGCGGAGTTGTCGGCGTGACCGCGGGTGCATCGGCGCCAGAAGAGCTGGTGAACCAAGTCATCGCACGGCTCGCTCCGACCGACGGCGTTGAGCAAGTGCTGATGACCACAGAGGACGAGTACTTCCCTCCCCCGCGAGAGCTCCGCGAGCTGCTCGCCGCCATCGGGACCGCGGCAACAGTCACCCTCGGCGCAGTTTCGGCACCACCTCCACACGTGGATCGAGAAATCCAGGCATCGGCTGTTCTAACCCAACTGGGCTAAGGCGCTGCGCCTTCACACTGCTCCGCCTCCCCGCGGCTGCGCCTTCACACTGCTCCGCCTCCCCGCGGCTGCGCTGGTCAATCGTCGGTTACGCCATCGATTGACTGGCGGATTAGATCAGCATGACCGCAGTGGCGTGCGTACTCCTCGATCATGTGCACCAACATCCAGCGAAAGTTGAACGGCGGCCGGGTGACAGGAACCTGACTTTCGACGTCCAGGTCTTGGAATCGGCCCTGAACAGCGCGGCTCCTCGCCACTGATGTCTCGAACTGAGTCTCAATCTCGGTCCACGTGAGCGTTTTCGCGGTGTCGAACTCCCAATCTGGCTGGTCGTCCCACGGCGCACTGGCCCACGGCTCTGGCTCGGACTCGTCGGCCAGCCGGTGCTCAAACCAGGAGTCTTCGACGAGTGCCATGTGGTAGATGAGCCCACCGATGGTGAGATCTGATGGCCCGAGGGTCACCCTCAGCTGTTCGTCGTCAAGACCAGAACCCTTGCGCATCAGCACGGCTCGGTAGTAGTCGAGCATATCGATGAGGGTCTCACGTTCGCCTTGGGTTCGGCTAGACGACGGCAGGCTCGGTGTCAGATCGGTCATAGATCCCGGACCCTAGACCAGATTTATTCGCTGAGCAGCACTAACGGAATCTCCCGATCGGTCTTTTTCTGGTAGTCGGCGTAGCGCTCGTAGTTGTCGGCAACCTTTGGCCACAGTTCGCTTCGTTCGTCAGTCGTCGCAACGCGTGCAGTCATTGGCTTGGATCCGTCGCGCGTGGTCACCGTAACTGCGGAATCAGCCTGCAAATTGAAGAACCAATCCGGATGGCTATCGCTGCCACCCTTGGACGCAACAAGCACCATGGCCCCGTCGTGTGTCACTGGCGAGGTCAAGATCACGGTGCGCTCCTGACCGCTCTTTCGACCAGTGGTCGTGAGCTGAATGACGGGCATCTTCGCCGCATCCCATCCGAGCCGGCCCCGGCTTGCCTTCAACACGGTTCGGTGCACGGTATTCAGGACTTTCAAGACAGCATTACTGGGCATCTGACGACACTACCGGCCAAGGGATGCGAAACTGCCCCTGATGCCGTGGATCGAAGTCTCCGAACCGTTCGCCAAACCGCCCAAGCTGGTGAAACCGAAACTCTGGCCGGAGTGGACACCACCTTTAGAAATCGATCGAGGGTTGGCCGAACTGGTCAGTAATGCCTTTGGGGAGATCCAGTTAGATCTCGACAGCTGCGACAGTCTCGAGATCACCGACTGTTCGTTCGCCGGAACTTCGCTCGCCAATGCCCAAGAGGCCGAAATTTCTGTCTGGCGAAGTACGTTCGAACGCCTCGATCTGAGTGGTCTCAGTTTCCAAACCGTACGCCAAACCCGATTCGTGGGCTGCAAGTTGGTGGGCACCGATTTGGCCGGGGCAACGCTAGAAGACGTACTATTCGAGAACTGCGCGCTGCGTCACCTCAACCTCAGAGCAGCCAAGCTCAATCGAGTTCGTTTTGACAATTGCACCATCGACGATGCCGACCTCTTCGAAGCAACAATTACTAACGTCGACTTCGTCCAATCGACGCTTTCGGAAGTAAATGTCGATCGGCTCAACGCAGCCCACGTCGACCTTCGTGATGCCACCCAACTCGAGTTCAAGGGTCTGTCGAACCTCAAGGGGTGCCTTGTAACCGAGGAGCAACTTCCTTCGCTCGCGTACTCGCTGGCCTTTGCCTGTGATCTCGGCATCGAGAAGCCCCCAAACCTCGATTGAAATCATGCGGTCGGCTCGGAATTTGGGACCGCCGCCATTGGTTGAAAGTCATGCAACCTAAAGAGGCACCGAAACATGGACGAAGCCCACGAAGCCACTGACGATGCAGCGGAATCGATAGCGGAGCTGAGGGCCTCATTTTCATACGGCAGCCGAAGCAACCTCAACTTCAAGTTCCTCAGAAGTCTGACCGATATCGAGTTTGGCGACTTCCTCGAGGAACTACTCGACGGCGTGGCTAAGGCCGCCGACGACGGCGAGGCGCAGCGCTTGGTCGACACTGCCTACCGGTGGCAGCTGCACGCGTATGGCGGCCACCTCGGAGACCCAGCCAACTTCGCGCACCGGCACCAAGACACTCCGCTTGCGCCGCTCGGGAAACCCCTGTCGGAATGCAAGGTTGCCCTATTGACATCGAGTGGTCACTTTGTCGAGGGCGACGACCCACAGCCATTCGGCGTTGTTGCGATGACCCAGGCCGAAGCCGAGAAACGAATAGTCGAATTCGTGCGCTCAGATCCGGTCCTGTCGGCGATTCCGGTTGATACGCCGCCGGAGAACCTTCGGGTTCGTCACGGTGGTTATCCGATACGTGCCGCCGAACTCGACTGTCAGGTCAACCTCCCGCTTGGCCATCTGGCCACGTTGGTCGAGGAAGGGCTCATAGGCGAGTTGTCCGACACTGCCTACTCATTCGTGGGAGCAACGTCACAGGTCAAGCTAAAGAACAAAATTGCTCCAGAGTGGGCCCAGAGGCTGATCGCAGAAGAAGTCGATGTCGTGTTGTTGGTGCCCGTCTGACCGGTCTGCCACGTGTCAGTTGGGCACGTCCAGAGAGCAATCGAAACTGCCGGTCTGCCAACAGTCGGGATTTACGTGCGCAGCTTTGGCCGCGTCCCGGAACTCATGGGCGTCGCCAGAGCCCTGATTACCCCAAACCCAATGGGTCGCCCGTTGGGAGCACCGAACGACCCTGAACGTCAACTTGAGGTTGTACGTTCGGCTCTCGCTCTACTCGAAAACACGGCACCTGGCATCGTCGAGTTCGACAAGCCATACCGAGTTCCACCCCGCTGATCGAGCCAGTTTGCTTTAAGCAGTCCGAGCACCGTTCGTCGGCGTCCTTGCTTTGGGCGATGCCCCGCTCGGTTGATGGCGCTCTTCGGGCCATCGTGATGGACAACGACGACTGGATCGTTGCTGGGATCCCCCGGGTTGTTCGACGGGACCCGCTCGGTGTTCGTACAGAACGACGTCGTTTCGATTGGACTCACCGTCATCGATCCATCGAACAAGGTGCTGTGGATCGACTTTCTATTCACTTCGACGAACTCGACCGATTCGGAGTTGGGCCTGATCCTGACTGAAGTACCTGCCGTGTTCGATGTGACCCTGGACGAGGCCACAAGTCAACTCCTCGTCAATACTGACCACGATCGTGGCCCTCATCGCCGGATGCGATGACCGATTGAACTCACCAACAGGTGCCTCAGATTTATGTTCGCTATCTGGGTGGTATGGGCGGTTAGTTGTCACACCCTGTTTGTATGGTTCAGTGCATGGCGACAATTGTTCGTGATAGTGAGCTTGATGGGCGCGTTGATGGGATT
>CAZMUM010000020.1:39402-89703 GCA_964569385.1 uncultured Acidimicrobiales bacterium | reverse complement strand
CAGCCCGAGCGATAACAGCATTCCACGGACCGCCAGACAACCCGGACAACGCCGCGAGAATCCCATCAACGCGCTCATCAAGCTCACTATCACGAACAATTGTCGCCATGGCCCAAACCGTACTTAGGGGATGGGACAACTTACTTCGTGATGCGTCCGCGACGGGTCACGGAGACATGTGGAAGGTGGACTGCGCCAACGGGGTCCATCTCATCGGCGCTAACTGGCGGCGCACTCTCCGGATATATTCCTTGACAGGTATATGCCTGTCAGGTTATGTATTGCTCGTGAATACCTTCGCTGCGCTTGCCGAACCAAACCGGCGCGAAATTTTGGATCTGCTGCGACTCGAACCCAGGACCGTGAGTGAAGTGGTCGACAGCATCGGACTTAGCCAACCCGCTGTTTCCAAGCACCTCAGGGTGCTGCGAGACGTTGGACTAGTCAAAGTCCGACCTGAGGGCCAACGCCGATGGTACGAAGTGGATCCAACGGCATTGCTGCAAATCGAGATATGGCTCGAGCCGTACCGCCAACTCTGGTCCTACCGTTTCGACGCTCTCGAAACACATCTAAACAACTCCACCGCCTCAAATACCCCTGATCGAGGAGAACAACAATGAACGACGACACATCAACGACCACGCCGGAGACGGACGGCATCTTTGGCATCGACGACGATGGCCGAGCATTCATCCGATTCAAACGATCGCTTGATCACCCAATCGACGTCGTCTGGGCCGCGGTCAGTGAACCTACACACATGACGAATTGGCTCGCCCACAGGATCGAAATCGATCCGACCGTCGGAGGCGCAGTCGCGATCTGGCTCGGAAGCGTCGACGATTCGGTACACACATACCGCGCGGTGATAACAGAGTTCAGCCCACCCAACTTGCTCGAACTGGCGTGCGACGACGGATCCACTCTTCGGTTCGAACTGTCGGGCAATGCGGACCGCACCACGCTCGTATTCACCGACACCCGACCGATCGGCGCGCGGACCCAAAACTCAGTAGTGGCTGGCTGGCACTGCATTCTCGACCAGCTACCGCCCGCACTCGCCGGCCACCAGGTCGATTGGGTGTCCCGAGACGCCAACCGAGATCAGGACGGTCATGTCGCAGGCATCGTTGAGCTCTACTGGCACTACCGAAACCAGACCCGACTGCAAACCGAGCTGCTGGCCTGAACTAACTCCGAGTACTAACCCGTCAGCAGCCTGCTTCATGGTCGCTGAGGATCGTTGTGAGGTCTTGGGCGTAGGCGAGAAGACGAACGACATCGACATGGTCTGACCGTTCGAAGAAGAACCACCCGCACGGAAACCCAGCAAGCTTTCGAGACCGCAAACCGGGCACTCCGCTTAGCTCACCGATCCGCGAAGAGCCCGAACCGGGCATTTCGTCAATCGCTACTAACAGCTCGATGGCAGTGTCGAAGAACCGTTCGCCGAGCCGATGCCCGCCCTGTGATTCGTAGTACTTGGTTCTCTCGACAAGGTCGGCTTCGGCGAGCGGACGGAGACGGATTTCGCTCACGTCTCGGCGTCAAGAGCCCGGCCGCGGATTTCGTCAAGGACGTTCTCGCTCAAGGGGCGGCCGTCGCCAGACTCTAAGCCGTCCGCTATCAGCAGACGAAACCGTCGAGCAGCCTCGGTTCGTTGGTCGTTGCGGATCAGATCTCGAAGATACTCACTGGTGTTGCCATACTCGCCAGACCGAACGCGTTGATCGATGTACTCGCGCAATGACTCGGGGAGAGCAAAGCTCATCGTATTTCGACTCATGCACTGATCGTGCACTCATTATCAACTGTTGTCAACCGGCCTGGTGAAGATGGATGGTGCGGTTCCAGCCATCGGCCGGGTGGGTCAGTGAAACATGTACACCAGACACGATCGGGCTTCGAGAACTTCGCCAGGACGCATCCGAAGGCTATCAATACTGCAACGAACCTTCGACCCGTTGACCATTGATGATGACGTCGCAACCAGCTACGGACGTCTCGCCGCACCCGTCGCCGGAGTCGGCCGACAACCACGATCACGAGTGTTCGTCCTGTTAATCGCCGCAACAGCCCAAGCCCACGATGAACGCTTGTACACAGCAAAGCGGCAGACCTCATCGGACTCGAAGAGCTCATCGAAATCGCGCCCGTCTGACGCTGGCAACCACCGAAGAAGACACTTGCGCCCCAACAAAATCTTCGAAATGTTGCCCCGCATTCTGGTCGTGTGGTGACTTATAGGAGTGATGGCAGGTGTGCGGGTAGTTGACTTCTCCGACTGGTACGTGGCCGAGCATGCGCGTCTGGTGACCACGTTGGCTGCGATCACAGGGGATCCCGACATTGCTTGCGAGGCGACGGATGAAGCGTTCCTGCGCGCGTATGAGCGGTGGAGTCGGGTGTCGGCGATGGACTCGCCAGCAGGGTGGGTGTATCGCACCGGCCTAAATGTGGCCCGCCGCAGATTGCGCAGGCGCAACTTCGAACGACGCGTGGCGACCGGCCCAGCATCGGTTGATGGGCCAACCGGAGAGCTGTGGCTGGTCGTCGCGACGCTTCCGCCCCGTCAGCGAGAAGCTGTCGTGCTACGCCATGTCGGTCAGATGACGGAGGCTGAGATCGGCGCAGCGATGGGTATCCGTCGAGGCACGGTGTCGTCAACACTTCGCGACGCATATCGCAAGCTCGCTCCGAGCCTCGCCGACGCCCCGATCGAGACGAAGGGAACCACGCCATGAACGAACTCGACAAGCTAAGTACCGACGCACTCACCGATCCGATCCGCAGTCCTCTGCCCATCCGAACAGTGGTTGAAGGGGCACAACGACGACGACGACGACGCCGGACCATCGCTGGACTCGCGCTCGTTGCCGCTGGCTCCTCGGGTTATGGTGCGTGGGCGCTAGCCGGCGGCAGCGAGGTGACTCGGGTTGAAACCACGAGCAGCCTCGATTCGGTGGCGACGACCGCAGAGCCACCGCCGTCATCACCCGAAGAGGTGCCGGTCACGCCGCCTCAGCCCGAACCCCTCGACACCGACGGCCTCATCGTCGAACTCGAACGTGCCGGCATCGACGTCGACGAGATAGCGCAGCCCGCGGCCGCTGCATCGCCTCTGTTTACTGGCACCATCCGCAATTTGTGCGTGAGCGGCAAGTCTGTCTGGCTGTACGAGTACCTCAGTACCGAGGCACGCGAGACTGAATCCGACTGGATCACTCCCGATGGGCAGCTCCGCAGAGCAGACTCCGCTGTATTCGTCAGCTGGATTGGTCCACCGCGGTTCTACGCGGCCGGGCGCATCATCGCCCTCACCCTTTCTGGCGACTCCCCCGTCGCCGAGCTGCTATCAGAATTGCTCGGGCCGACACTCAGCCCTGAAGTCAGCCGCGCACGCGGTAGTGGCGACCAACCGTGCTCGCCGACCGCCCCGACCAAGCTGCTCGCACCAAGTGGCCCGTCCCTGACGGGGGCGCCTGACGAGGTTGGCGGGCGGGCACCTCTCCCATACTGCGGTGCCGAACTCCGGACACCCTCGATGATCAATCCCCTTCCCAACATCGAGATCTCCGAAGGAGCTAGCGCCTGTTATGAACAACGGGTCGCAGCCGGACTGCCGGCCGAGATGATCGAGATCTTTAGCACCATTGAGGGCGACCCGATAGTTCGCCTCCTGCGGTTGTTGCCAGACGGCCGAGAAGAGGTCTTCACCGACTCGACCCGCGACACTTTCGGCACCCAAGCCTGGTCCAGACTCATCTGCGCCTCCCGCCGGCCCAACCCCGACACCGACACCGACGACAACTACAGCGACTGCGGCTCATTCGAACAACTCGATCCCTAGGGTCGTTATCGAATCACGTGAGAAGGGGCACTCCCAAGTCCACGCGAACTCATGCACACGGACCACTCGGTCCAAGCAGCAGCCACACCATCGCTGGCATCAACGGCGTCGCCGAGCGCGACGATCTCCTCGAGCAACTTAAAGGGAATCGAGCCGCCATCTGGACACTCGTCGAAAGCACCACCCTGGCAGCCCTGATTGGCTCTTCCAAACGCGGTGAACCAGGTTGCTCGGATTGTGGTGTCGAGACCTGCGACCACGGCAAGGTTTGAGCTTTCCGCCCCGCCGAGACCTCACCACGGGCGACCGCAACAGAACGGGACACACCGTAGAACGGAGCTGGTCGTGCAGCTTCATCTCTTGTCTCCGTTCAGGAGTCGCGGCATCTTCTAACGCTGCGAACGCGGTCGATACGAAGAACATCGAGACGGGCGTCGACTTCTACACGCGATTGTTCGGGGCAAAACCCTCGCTGCAGCGACGCGGCTATGCCAAGTGGATGCTCGACGATCCACGCTCCAATTCCTCGATCGATACCCACGGCGACGCCCGGGATCATGTCGACGCCGCCGCCCTTCCCAGAACAGACCAGAACAATCTCGTGTGCCGCTACCAACGGCAACACAAATCATGGGTGTCTGACCCCCATGGCCTGAAATGGGAGCTCTTCTACACTGAAGGAATCGCCGACGAGGGTTACGGCTGTGACGAAACCCCAGCCGCGCCATGAAACTCCTTGAGTGCGACCAACTGCTGTTGTCGACCCTCAGCGATTCTGACATCGACGAGTTAGCCAGGGTCCTGAGAGTTCTCGCACATCCGGTTCGCCTCAAGCTGGTCAACATCATCGCCACCTCAGGCGAAGCGTGTGCCTGCGACTTCCCCTCTCTGGTCGGCAAAACGCAGGCAACCGTCAGCCACCATCTCTCGCGGCTAGTGCAAGCAGGCATCCTTCAACGAGAACAACGCGGAAAATGGGCCTGGTTCCAGGTGGACTCAGACCATTTAGCCGAAATCTGTGCAGTGATCTGTTGACTCAGAAACTCTGAGCGATTCGCGGCAAGTTGAATGATGCGCTCGCGTCGACTGCTGGGAGGGTTAGAGGAGTAGAGGGTGAAACCTCGCCTCGTTGCGCGCTGTCTCGGACTTCTGGGGCGACGCGGAACCGCGCCCTCAAGCTCTCGCTGACCAGGTATCGATCGATCAGTTGGTTCGCTTCGGCGATGAGGTGCAGGCCGACGCCTCAGTGTTGCTTGACTGGCAGCCTTTGATGGCGATTCGATAGCCAGCGCGTCGGCCCAGGCCACCACCAAGCTTGGGAACGCCGACGCCAGAGGTGGCTTCCTCGACGAGTTCCTCGATCTGGTGCGGCAGCTCGTCGAGCGTCACGCCGAATCCGACGGCGAGCAATACACCGTCGGCTTCGTCACCTACCCATCAGTGAGAAACCAATCATGACTGACAAACCACTCGGCCGAACCTTCGACAGCTCGTTGACACCCGATGATGCGTGGCGCCTTCTCGAGGAAGTAAGCCTTCAACGATCAGACCCGACGACGCTCCGCGAGTGGTGGCTGCCCGGCTGGGAATCACCGTCACCACTATCTCCGATGACCTGCGCATTACCGCGGTTCAGAAGAACACCCACGCCACCTGGGTAAACGATCGGCAAGACCGGTCACACCCCAGCTTGCAGCTCACTCACGCCGCCCTCGCCATCGAAATGGAGGATCCGGTTGGCAACCTTGTCGATGAAGAACCGATCATGACTCACGACCAGAACGGCGCCGGGAAAGTGGGCCAACGCCCGTTCCATCACCTGGGTGCTCTGCATGTCGAGGTGATTCGTGGGCTCGTCAAGAATGATGACCGCCGCTCCCGAGAGGAGACATTGGGCGAGCGCAACGCGGGCGGCCTCACCGCCCGAGAGCTGCCCGATTTTCGTCGCACGAGCCATCTCGGAGAACTGGAAGAGGCCAAGGAACCGATTGACCGCCTTTTTGGTCGCGTGAAGAGCAAGGCTGTCTGGCATGGCAGAAACAGCGTGGCCGACGGTGTCGTCAAGGTCCAGCTCATCGACCAGCTGGTTGAACGAGACGTAGTTGGTGCCGCTGGACCAGCGGATCTCGCCGCTGGACGTTGGCGATAGCGCTCCTGAGAGGGCTGAGAGCAAGGTGGTCTTGCCACAACCGTTGGGACCGACGATCGCGATCCGGTCGCCGCGGCGGACATCGAAGTTGAGCCCCTCGAACAAGCTGCGCCCGTCAAAGACCATGCCGAGTGCGGTGACTTCGCAAAGCTCGTCTTTCACGTGGAGACCTTTGTATATGTCGGTCACGATCCGATCGACAGGGCGGGTTGATCCACTCTTTTTGACCTTCGCCAGGCGTCGCCGGAGCGCCGGGCTCGGGTTCTTTGCCAGTTCCTTGCGGTTCGAGATCGCGTCTTGTTCGTACGCGAGCAGCTCGCCCTCGTGGGCGAACTCTCGCTCGAGGGTCTTGATCCGCTGCTGTTTCTTCTGCACGTAGTTGGCGAAGCTGCCGTCGTATTCGTAGAGCCGCCGGTTTTCGACCTCGACGATCCGGTTGCAGACCGCTTCGAGGAACTGGCGGTCGTGGGAGATGACGACGAGCGCGCCGCTGAACTTCTGGAACCAATCCTCCAACCAGCGCAACCCGTCGATGTCGAGGTAGTTCGTTGGCTCGTCCATCAGCAGGACCCGGGGCTGTTGGAGCAGGACCTTGGCGAGAGCCGCACGATTTCGCCAACCGCCCGAAAGCTGCCTGATCGGCAACTCCCGGTGCTCATCAGAGAACCCGAGCTTCGTCAGCACGGTGTCGATGTCGTTCTCGTAGGTCCACGAACCAGCGCGCCCTTGTGCTTCCAACAATTCGGCCTGGCGTTCGACCAACCGCGTCATTTCGGCTTCGTCAGGACCCGCCACGAAACCTGCGTCGACCTCTTCCATCTCGGCTTGGAGAGCATGCACCTCACCGAAAAGCGCGACGAGTTCGGCCTGGATCGTGGTCTCGCTGTCGAGTTCGGAGAACTGTGAGAAGTAGCCGATCTTAACGTCGTCGGTGATATCGACCGTTCCGTCGTCGGGCTCTTCCTCGCCGAGGATCAGTTTGATGAGCGTCGTCTTGCCCACACCGTTCTGGCCAATCAACCCAACCTTGTCGCCCGACGTCAGTTTGAAGTGGATCTCCCTAAAGATCGTGGCTCGTTCGTAGGACTTGGAGATGTTCTTCAGACGTATCCAGCTCAAGCGGAGGAGCCTACGCCTGTGCAGAAGCCCAACGATGGAGCTGGCCCATTGCACGAGGGCTACAACAACCAGCTCTCGATCTACGATGGCTCGGTGACCCAGCCAAATTCCTGGCACAACAGGACGGCCAGCGCGAATGGCTGAAGTCCCAAACATGGCCACCGACAACGGTGTCTTGTTCCGTCCGGCTACCGATCGTTTCCTAAGCCACCACCCAGTCGCCACGGGACAAATCGGTGCATCTGACGCCTTTTTTGTTTCCTGCTCGTTCCCTTGTCGATTCGGCGAAAGAGTACTTCGACAGCGTCCTCGCTTCGAAATGACCACCAGTTCGTAGTCGCCCAGAACGGGACTTGACCGAAGTCGGCATCTTGGACCGATCTGTGCTCCAATCCACTCCTGAGTAGCGCAGACAACCTCCGAGAAAGTTACAAGGAATCATGGGATTAATCGATAAAGGCCTCGAACGGCTGACAAAGAAGTCTCAGGACTTCATAGGTGACTCCGAGGAAGTGCGGTTGGCGATCGTAACGTTCGGTCGCCACCCGGCCCTCCTCGCCGGCGGTCTTCTGGGAGCGCTATTCGGCAAGCCTCGGCTGCTGGTCATTACCGACCAGTCGGTGAAACTGTTAAAGGACACCGGCAAGGTCAAGTCAAACATCTCCGAGGAGCTCGCGTCGGTTCCCGTCGATGCCGACCTGGGCGAGCTCAATGGCCTCAACGGAAAATTCACGTTCCCAAATGGCGAACTCGCCTACGTGTCCAAACTCTATTTTGGTCGAGTCAACGAAGCTCGCGGCATCGAGTAGAGGACTGACACCTGGGCTGTACCGGCGGGGAGTTTTCTTTGTCTCCGTCAGGCATGGCGTGTTTACAATCTCGTTAACTCACCTGTTACCCCAACCAGCCAGAGTTTCTTCACAAGGACCGACACAAGGAAGAAACCATGATGAAGAACGATCTGAGCATTCGCAAGATCACCGCAATTCGCGGGACAGCGCTGGTGGCGGCAATCGCGTTGATCGGCAGCGCATGCGGGTCTAGCAGTGGCTCAAGCACAGCGGAGTTGATCGAATGGTTCGAGGGCCAGGGTGAAACCACAGAAGCCGCAGAATGCTTCGCAAATGAACTCTCGAGCTACTCACTGGCTGATCTCGACGCGTTCGAGACCGCTGAAAACGAAGACGATATCTCGAATGGCCTGCTCGCAGATGTGTTGGTCGCATCCGAGACCTGTGCAGACCTGTAGAAGGAGTAAGGGCGTTCCCGACTAACTCGTGGTTGTTTCAACTCATCTCTGTCGGACTCTGCGCGCCTCAGAGACCACACTCGATCCGACTCGGTCCGGCCACGAACCGGCAGCGTGGCGTGTTCGACAAGATCATCGGGTTGGACTGACAGCCGCACGCGAGTCGCGTCAGCCTTATGCACGTCGCAGTGGGCGTCCTTAGTCGTTCCCCCGATGCGCGCTGCGGTGTTCACTAGGTCGCCGATCAGCACAAGACAGCGGAAGACACTAAAAGAAACTGTGAAAAGTGGTGCGAGACACGCGAGCAGCACGAGCAAGAGCCGCACCCCACTCAGGGCAGTTTCGACGGTATCCTGGAGTTCCCGGGCCGACGATCACAATCCTCCCGGCAATCTGCTCGCTCACTAGTCACAGGAGCGACAGTTGTGTCAATTTTCGCGCACTTAACTCGGTATCGGCTTGCGTTCAGCTTCGCTACTAGGGTTACTAGATGCTCGTGAAACTACTGGGGCCGCCAGCAATAACCGACGACCACGGTGAGCCCATCGGTGTCCGCGGGAAGAAGACGTGGGGTCTGATTGCCCGAGTTCTGCTCACCGACACCCCAGTGTCCCGTCGACGTTTGGCCGAGGAATTGTTTGCAAACGCTGACGACCCAATGGGGGCGCTGCGCTGGTCGCTTGCGCAGATTCGACGCTCGCTAGGCGATCCCGATTCTTTCCGCAGCGATCCCGTTGAAGCTAACCTTGGCCCCTCGCTCAGAGTGGATGTCTTGGGCTTGGATCAACTTCAGGTGGACCTTGCAGACATTCCCGGTCAACTCCTTGAAGGCATCGACGTAGCGTGGAGCGCTGAGTTCGAGGTTTGGCTATCGGTCGAACGCTGGCGGGCGTCGAGCCTGGTTGAAGCGGCGCTTCACACCGCAAGCATGCACGCGCTTGCGATGGGCGAAGGAGTGCTCGCGGCCTCTTACGCCAGCGAACTTGTGGCCCGTGCTCCGTTAGAAGAAAGCGGCCACGTCCTTTTGGTCAAATCTTTGGTTGTGTCTGGCGATGTCCAAGCAGCCAGGGACCGAGTTGTGGCATGTGAAGAGCTGTTTGCGGCGGAGCTGGGAGCCGAACCGAGCCGGGCCGTCTTTGGGGCGTTACGAACCCAACCCGTCAACCGTCCACCGGGCGTCTCGCCCAAGTCCTCTGCTCTGACATTGCTCGAAGCTGGCAAGACCGCAGTCGATGCAGGTGCCATCGACGCAGGCATCGAGTGTCTTCGACGCGCTGTGGCTGATGCTGAAGCCAGCAAAGACCAGCAACTTTACGGAAAGTGCCAAGGCGCCCTAGGTTCGGCATTGATCCATGGAATTCGCGGATTCGACGACGAGGGATCTCTGGCGCTCCACAGCGCCGCGGAATCGGCATTTCGAGCGGCTGACCCGGCGACTGCGGCGATGGCCCTAATGGAACTTGGCTACGTAGAAATTCTCGCCGGGCGACGCAACGCGGCGACTGCATTCCTTGAACGGGCCGACGCTGCGGCCATTGATCTGCCCGAGTTGCAAAGCAGTATTTCGGCGTTCAAGTGCATCAACCTCACCGATTGGGGCCGCCATGAAGACGCTCTTCTCGTCGGCGATCAGTCCATCGAGTTCGCCGAACGCTCAGACTCGCCACGCGACCGCTCCTGGGCGATGACCTTCACAGCCCGCGCTTTGATGAGCCTTCACTGCTACGACGAGGCCCGGGCTCTGCTTGATCGGGCTCTCCCATTGGCGATTGAAGAGAAATGGCTCACGTTCCGACCACTTATTGAGATCTTCCTGCTAGAACTCGACCGCATCCAAGGCCGCGACGCTTTGCGTATTCGAGCCGATCTAGAAATGGTGTTTGCCAGTTGTTGCCAGCTGGCCGATCCATGTTGGGAAGGTCTCGCGGCACGTGGCATCGGTTTGACCTACGAGCACGAAGCCGACTCGGCCACTGCCTATCGATGGCTCAAAGATGCCGTAGATCGGTGCACCCGCGTTACCGACACATGGATGTGGGTTGAGGCTTGGGTTTTGGAACCGGAGATCGATTTGGCCACCCGTCACGGCCACACGGACCACGCCCGCTCCAAAGGCCAGCAGCTTCTACACCATTCGGCCATCAAACAACTCGACTATCACGCTGATCTCGCTCGCGAAGTCTTGTCGGGCTTGTAAGTCCGGGACCGGTCCGAGCCAGATAGCGAATTAGTTCAGACCAGCACACGCCGCGGCACACGCGCATCGTTCACGATTTGGTCCATGAACGAACAGCACCACAACTAACCGAAACCTGGTGCTCGTTGAGTTCGTGATTACCGCGGGTCACAGGCTCTGCGGCTGCGCGCTTCAAACAACCCAAACAGAGAAGAGACGTAAACATGACAATCACTGGTACTCCGGTCAACAACGGAGTCAACACCGAAGCCTTGCTCGCGGCACGTGATGCTCTGAGTCAAGCCCCCGAAGCCGCCGAGTTCGTGTGGCGGGCCGAATGCAAGTGGATCGTGGGCACCTATAGCGAGACAACCGTCGACGGCTTCTCGGGCCTCGGCCAGGAACACAACCACCAGACTCCCTACACGTTCGGCGCCGATCACCCAGAATGTTTCGCTGCTCAGGATCGCGGAGCGACACCGCCGGAAGTCCTGCTCGCCTCGCTCGCCAGCTGCCTCACTGCCGGCGTGGCGTCCGTTGCTCAACACCGCGACATTCAACTGCGGTCGGTCACGGCGACCATTGAGGGGAAGATGAACGTGCTCGGAATCCTCGGCGCCGACCCCGACGTGCGCAACGGCTTCTCCGACATTACGGTCTCATTCGATATCGATGCTGACGCTTCGTCAGAAGATCTTCGGGCCCTGGTGGCTCAGTCGCAGAAGCGGTCCGCTGTCTACGACATGGTCACGAACCCGACCAACGTCACCGTCGGCACCTCCTGACCCTGTGAACGTTAGCGAGACTTCCTTGCCTGAGGCCGTCAGGCACATCCCGGTCGTCATCATCGGCGCCGGACACGCCGGGCTCGCCATGAGCCGCCGCCTCACCGAACGTTCGATCGACCATGTCGTTCTCGAACGCGGTGAGGTAGCGAACTCGTGGCGCACAGAACGTTGGGAGTCGCTTCGTCTCTTGACGCCGAACTGGCAGAGTCAACTACCCGGGATGGGCTACCAGAGCGATGAGCCTGACGGCTTCATGACGATGGCACAGGTTGTCGAGTTCATAAGCACCTACGCGGAAACTGTCTCGGCACCTGTGCACCCTGCAACAACCGTGACCCGTGTAGCTGCCGACGGGTCTGGTTATGTCGTACAGACTGATAGAGGAATTTGGAGATGCGAGGCTGTAGTGATCGCCTCTGGCGGGTCCAATATCGCCAACGTGCCAAGCATCGCTTCCGAGGTACCGGCGTCGATCGAGATGGTCACGCCCATGACGTACCAGTCACCGGAACATCTCAACGACCGAAACGTTCTTGTCGTCGGTGCATCGGCTACCGGCGTCCAACTGGCAGATGAGATCCGGCGCTCAGGCCGAGACGTCACGATTTCGGTTGGCGAACACGTGAGGATGCCGAGGTTGTATCGAGGGCTGGATGTTTTCTGGTGGATGGATGCCGTTGGTGTTTCCGATGAACGGCACACTGACGTCGACGATCTCGTTCGAGCGCGGAACCTGCCATCGCCTCAGCTCATCGGCACGCCCGATCGGCGCTCAATCGACCTGAACGCCCTCACCGCCCGCGGCGTGAAGTTGGTCGGGCGGCTCGCGCGAATCAGCAACGGTCGGGCTCAGTTCTCCGGATCACTGGCCAACCTCTGTTTGATGGGCGACCTCAAGATGAATCGTCTGCTGCAAAGGTTCGATGACTGGGCAACTGAGACGGACCTCGACATCGTTCATCCGCCGCAACGATTCGACCAGACCAGAATCCCATCGACGCCGTGTCTCGACATGGATCTGATCGAAACCGGAATCGGCACCATCGTTTGGGCTACGGGCTATCGCCCCGACTACTCGTGGCTCGATGTGCCAGTGATCGATCGTAAGGGTCGCGTCCACCACGACGGAGGCATCGTCAACGATTCACCGGGGCTCTACATCATCGGACTTAACGTCCTAAGACGAAGGCGCTCGAGTTTCATCAACGGAGCAGGACACGATTCCGAGGAAATTGGCAACCACCTCCAACACCACCTCGCAACAGCACACTCCTGACTGGACACCAATGACCAACACCGAGAACGAGACCGAGAAACCTCACGACTGGCAAGAAGCCGGCGACGCCTGGGGCCATTCAGCCGCCGACTGGGCTTGCCTTTATGAGCATTATGCGCTCGATGCGATCCTGGCCATCTTCGAGTTGACAGCGGTCTCACAGCAAACACGACTGCTCGATGTTGCCTGCGGATCCGGGCTAGCGTTGCGCCTAGCGACCGCTACCGGCGCCAAGGCAGCAGGTATCGACGCGGCCTCATCGTTGATCGATATCGCCCGCGAACGAAACCCCAACGCCGATATCGAGCTCGGATCAATGTTCGACTTGCCGTGGCCCAACGACAGCTTCAACGTCGTCATCTCAATAAACGGAATATGGGGCGGGTGCGAGGCGGCACTAGTCGAAGCGCGAAGGGTGCTCAAACCCGGCGGCAAGATCGCCATCAGCTTCTGGGGAAACGGTACGCCCAACGACCTTCGCGGTTGTTTCAAGGCATTTGCGCGCCACGCCCCCGCCGAGCACCTCGGAAGCATGAAGACGTTAAACAACATCGCTGCGCCGGGCGTCGCAGAAACGATGTTGACCGACGCCGGCTTCGACGTGTTCGAGCGAGGAAGTCGGGTGTCGACCATTGAATGGCCAGATGCCGAACTGGCATGGCGTGCAATTTCAAGCGTCGGTCCGGCAGTGCCTGCACTGCGTCACACCAATCCGTCCATCGTCAAAGAAGCAGTACTTGAAGCGCTCCTTTCCTGCCGCGACCGCGGTGGTATCTATCGTTTCCGAAACGACCACCAGTTCGTCGTCGCCCAGAACCGGAAATGACCGAATCAAACACATTGCGGACCGAGCTTCCGCCTTCTTGGTCGCGAACTCCAAGTACTTCTCCGGTGGCGAGCTGTCGGTCGACGCCCAAGAGTTCTTTCGCAACCACGACATCGCCCACGTGGTGTTCGGCTGCGACGCTTCCATCGTCGGCGAAGCCAAGGTGAAGATCTGGTCGATCTCGGAACAACACTCGGGTACCGCAAACACCTGAAGGGATACTCCGAAGCCGACGCATTTGGGTTGTTCCGCCAGTACTCATGCCGAGTTCGGCATCACACCGATCTAGCCCTTCGCTCCCACAGCTGTCTGCGATGATGGAGACATGATGAACGTGGAGGTCGTCGTCGCCCACAATGAACGTGCCACCCTGCGTGTCGGCGACGTGTTCCTAAAGATCGATGCCGACCGGATCCGCACCGACGCCGAGGTCGCCGCGATGGCGATGGCGCCCGTCCCGACCCCTGAAATTCGGTGGCGGAAACCGCCCGTGCTAGCCCTCGCCGCCCTCCCAGGGGCAGCGCTCGGGCACCTCGGCGAGCTATCGACTGCATCGTCGGCGGCATGGACCGCGGCTGGTGCTGCCGTCCGGGCGTTGCACGACGCGCCGCTGCCGCCATGGCCTGGTCGAAACGTCGACTTACTCGCCTCACATCTCGCCAGCGAATGCGACTGGCTTGTAGCCAACAACGTGCTACCAGCCGAGGTTCTAGCACGTAATCAACGGCTCGCCGAAACTGCGCTCCGACCGTGGAAACCGGTGTTCATCCACGGCGACCTGCAGGTCGACCATGTCTTCGTCGCAGGTGACAAGATCACCGGCATCATCGACTGGTCCGAAGCACCCCTTGCGACGCACTCTTCGATCTCGCCGCCCTCACACTTGGCAACACAGACCACCTTGACAAGGTCATCGACCGGCCGACAACCTGCCCGAGGTCGCGCTGCTGTGATCTCAGACCTAGACCACACGAGCCCGTCAGCGACACCGACTTCTCTGTTATTACATCAATCCGTTGAGTCGGTTGAGGTTGCCGTACGCGGCGGGATCGAGGTCTCGATCTTGAAAGGCCGGGTGATCCGGGCCGTAACGATGCGCCCGGTAAATCCCGACAGCTACCTCGCCGTTATCTCGATGATTCACGAACGGGTTGATCCACTCCCACACCACTTCTTGATTACGCGTTACCTCGAAGAGCCGACCACTGCTGCCTTCACAGACCAGCACCGACCCCGACCACAGCCGATCGGCTCCCGAAATGTAGTTACTGAAGAACTGGTGGACGGGCTTGGCCTCGTAGCTCCACGTGACTTCGCCTGTACTGACCTGAATCTCGACCACCCGCGACCGGGACTCCCCGTTGTCGAACACCTGAATGAGGTCCTCGCCCACCCAGGTCACATGGTGCTGACCATGAGTCTCGGTGAACTTGAGTTTCAACTCACCCGTTGCACCGTCGATGACGCCTACACGGTTATTGGTCCGCGCCGAGAAGGCGATGTCGCCGGCGTCGTTCACATCGATTCCGTTCAGATGTGTCCATTCCCAGCGACGTTTACTGGGAAGGATCGGATCCTTGACCGGATCGAGCAGCTTCCACAGGTGGATCCGCCGAACCTCGGTACCTGATGGATCGACCTCCACAATGTCGTCTCCGAGAAGACGGGGCAGTCGTTCTCGTGGCAGCCTGTGTCCACCGCGAACCGCCTTGTGGAGTTCATCGGAAAGTTCGACCCACTCTGGCACCATGGTGTTGCCATTCGACAGCCGCACAAAATCGTGATGCTGGAAACGGTTGATGTAGGACCAAACGATGTTCCCATCCCAGTCAACCTCGAGAAGCGTGGTCTTATAACCACCCAGGCGCGTGACGTGCAGCTCGAACGGTGGCGGTGGCTTCGTCGGTTCATCCTCAGGCGGGGTGGGCAGATTCACATCGGAACCAGCCATCAGCAGGTTGCCATTGTCGAGCAGGCGCGCGTAGCCAGGGTCGATGGTGTCAAAGGTCCAACGGTGGACAACCCTGCCGTCCATATCGATCAGATACGCAGAGCGATCACTGCTCGGCGTGACCAGCGTGTACCCCTTAGTCGACCGATCAGATCGATGAAACGTTAATCCTGTCGATCTATTCACTGACCAGCCCATACAGCCCCCTCGCAGCAGGCAATCGTAGCCTCACATGGCCATCCGGGCTGTCAAGATCCTCATCCGAGGGTTGAGTTAGGGCCTCAGTGGTTCGCCGGTGTCGACGACTTCGAACGCCGAGCCTGGAACATCACGCATGGTTGCGAGGGCATCATCGTCCCATCGGGGGTCGGGGGCGCCCGAGACGAACCAGGCCGAGCCGTTGTCGGCCACGATGACACCGTAGGTTTTCATCGCGGTGAGGATCACCTGCACTTCGGCGGGGAATCCTGAGATGTCGAAGTCGGCCCGCAATCGCATCCGCAACCCCATCGGGGGCAGGTCAGGGTTGCTGTCGGAGGAGGCGAAGTGTGTCGCAGGATGTAGGTACGCCCGTTGCGTACGGGGCACGGTAATGCGAATAGCGTGGTCGATCCGCCCAGAGGCGACCTCGTCGTAGCGCACCAGCAATGGCCAGATGGGCAGCCCGGCCGCGTCGGCCGAAGTCCAACCGTCGGGCCGCAAAGCCCATGTGGACATGTCGAAACGAGCCCCAGAACCCGCCGACCACGCCCCACCAGGAGTGGCGGGAGGTCGGGCATCGAAGAGTTCGTGGAGCACACAGTCGTCTTTATTGACCAACAGAATGTGGCGATCGCCGTCGGCATCAGGCCCGCCCTCGATAGGCGCGTTGTCGGGGATGGGGTACGGACCAGGGTCGCTCTCATCGGCGTACAAGAACGTAACGTCGCTTAGCGGCGTGGACTCGTCGACGGTCACAAACGGGATGCCGTTCGGGGCCCCGTTCCACACCGTTCCAAAGTCGGGGTGCAAGCTACCGGCGACACCTATAGAGGCGATGTAGGCGCTCGACCGCGAATGCACTGGCAGGTCGGATACATCGAGGGTTGGCCAAGTGTTGGCGGAGTATGGGTCACAAGCAGCAGAAGCGTCCGCCGGTGAGCCAAGGTCGGTGGCGGCGCCAAACACCGAGATCTGCCCGTCGTTGGTTAACAAACGGTAGCCAGCCAGATCGGGGGTCGGAGCCATGGCGCTGAAGGCCAAGCCAGTCGAAGCCCCCGAACCGAAGAACCCGGCATCGCCGTAGGCGAACACCCCGCCATCGGAGGCGAAAAGCCAGTAACCCGAACCGCTGAACGTGGGGAGCATCCCGATGATTGGCGACGCCAATGTCAGCGTGGCTGCCGACCCGTGGAACTCGGCATCGCCGTAGGCGAACACACCACCGTCGGACGCCACCAGCCAATAGCCACCACCTCCGGGCGTCGAACTCATCGCTACGACGGGCTGTCGCAGGGGCAGCGTGGCCGCCGAGCCGCTGAAAGCAGCATTGCCGTACGCGAATATTCCGCCGTCGGCTGCGACCATCCAATAGCCGTCGCCTGCAGCAGTTGGGGTTGCGCCCACCATCGGGTCGCGCAACGATAATGACGCAGCCGACCCATGAAAAGCGGCATTGCCATAGGCGAACACCCCACCGTCGCTCCCGAACATCCAGTACCCGTCGGCCGCTGATCGGGTTGCCACCGCTACCAAGTCAACCCCCGCCACTCCAAGGTCTGACGGCGATCCAAGACTCACAGCCGAGCCGAACGTCCACAGCCGACCCGAACGACTCACCACCAGGTAACCATCGCCGTCTGGCCACGACACCAGAGCCACCGTCGGATCCGATGGTGCGGCCGAAACCGGGCCCAACGAACCCGCCACCGCCGCCACAAGTGACAGCGCGACCATGACCAGCAAAGCCGCTCTCAGCCGAGCTGTTCCCATCGCACGGCCACCGCTGTGCCTACGCCGAGCCTTCATCTGTTCTCCGATCGACGGCCCCGCGAACACCCATTCTACCGAAGTCAAGCCGCCGTTAGGTTCTTCGCCGCTACGTTGACAACCCAGCCGCTACGAGCGGTGTTTGATTAGAACATGCTCGTCGTAACTGATGCCGTGCTCGACCGTGCGAATCAAACGGCCAGTCACAGTCCACCCTGCCTTTTCATAGAATGCGATCGCGTCCAAGTTCTCGGTCCTCGCATGCAACTCGAGGTCGAAATGGCCACCGGCGACGATCGTCGCCTCGCGAATCTCGATCCTGTCCAGTCGTCAACACCGACACGAAGTCCGGCGCTTGAGAACGAGCGTAGCTCTGAGGGGTGAATACCATCGTCGTCGTTGGACCCCCTGTTCCCTTCAGCGAGCTCCGGGGCCCTGAAACCGAAACAACACCGAATTGTTCCATCTAGGTATCCGCCCGCGCATTCGAACCGAACAGAGGGTCGCGGCCCGGTCTGGGGGGCCGCTCCGGACGCCACCGCTGGCAGTCAGCGCCAAACGTGGTCATGTGACGCCAAGCGATAGAGTCTCTGATCGGTTGCGATCAGAAGTCGACCGAGCAACCCATGAGATGAACCAAGGGACGGGAGTCCCGGCCAACCGTCAACAAGTTTCGGAGATCAACCGTCGTGGCAAGAAGAAAGCTCACCCCACTGCAAGAGTCAGAAGCTCGCCGAATTGCAGCTGAGGAAGCCAAGAAAAACAAGAAGACTGTCGTCCGCTCAGACGCGGAGAAGGCGGCCTACAGAGAGCGCATCGAAAAGGCGAATGACGCCCTCAAACGCTCGGTCGGCATGAAGGGCGACCACGTAGCTCCCGCCCGTGCAGCGCTCAAGGACTACATGCGCCGTCTCAATGAGCCGAAGCAGCCTGACGATTCTCGATTCGAAGCGCTCATCGAGGCACCCTTCAAGGTTCCACCGAAGAAGAAGCCGACCAACCGCTACTAGCAGGTTGTCCACTACAGCGACCGCCTCACGGCCGCCAACAACAACCACGACCACCCCGGATACACACAATGCGACAGTCCCGGCTCAAGATGGTGCGATTGATGGGACAACCTCGTGCTGTCTGTGTCTGACTTCTCCGCGAAGGATACTGAATAAATGAAGAGCGAAAGAGAACGATTCCTGGTTTTCTACGACCGGTTGGTCAACTTCACCCACGGATGCGTGCATCGACTTCCCCAAGAAATGCTCCACTGGCAGCCGTCCCAGACAGCCGCCGTGAGCTTCGGCGAGCGACTTGAAGACGTCACCATCGAGGCCCTCTACATACATCTTGTCGTCGGCGAGCATCTGTGGATTCGGAATCTGCGCGACTGCAGCGACGACGAGGTCATTCCCCTGCCGCTGGACAAGGCCATGACCGCTGACCTGGCCAAGTCCGACTATCTCGCGGCATCACTTAGCATGCACGCCGACAACTTGGCGATCATCGAGAGCTTCGATGAGGACCATATGACCAAAACGGTCTGGTTCAGCGACCGCAAATGGACAGTTCAGGGCTTCCTGTGGGCCATTTACGGTCACCGGAACTACCACATAGGCAACATCGATACCTACTGTCGCCTCGCCGGCGCGCCAGCCCCGGACTACTTCCAGTTCGATCCCATCGAAATGGCGTGATCGCAGCGCTGTGATCGATATGCACGCCCACTTCCTCCCGGCCGGCCTGGTGACGGCTCTAGAAGGCCGAAGCCGTGCCCCGAACATCTTGGTAGACGACGCTGGGAACGCGACCATAGGGATCTACCGCACCCGCATCGCCTATGACCGGGCATTCGACGACATCGACTCTCGGATTGCAAGCCTTCAAGAGCTCGGCATCACCCGCCAGATGCTGTCGCTACCTGGCCTCTTCGGCATCGATAGCCTTCCCGCAGCTGAATCTGTGGGGCTCACGCGGGCGTTCAACGATGGGGTCTCGTTGTTGGTCGAAGACCACCCGGACCACTTTGTTGGCCTGGCATCGCTGCCGGTGGCTGACCAGGCCGCCTCGATGCGGGAGTATCGCCGGGCCCGCATCGAGCTTGGCCTCGCGGGGATGATTCTCCCCGGAGATGCCTTTGCCAGCGTCGCGTCAGCTCAGTTCATGAAACCGTTGTTCGAGTTGGCCCAAGAGATCGGTGGCCTGATCTTCGTCCATCCCGGTCCACTACCGCTCGACCAACACAACGGCCACATTGATGCACCAACGTCTCATGGAGACAACGTTGTTCACCGACGGGCCACTGTCGACATCCAGAACCGACTCACCGACATCATGATCACCTTGGCTCTATCGGATTTCTTGGACGACTTCATCGATGTGCCCGTCCAGATCGCCAACCTTGGCGGCTCGCTGCCCTTCATCATCGAGCGCATGGATCACGTCTACAGCCTGCGCCACCCGGAGCTACCGCTGCCCTCAAGCAGCCTCAAACCGGTGTACGTCGACACGGCATCCATGGGGCCTCGGGCGTTGGCGTTAGCCGTCGACCTGTACGGTGCCGACCGGGTACTGTTCGGAACCGACGATCCCGTGTTCGACGCCTCTCGTGGCCTCGCTGCTGTACGCGATAGCGGTCTCGGTGAAGCCGATCAGAACGCGATTCTAGAGGGCAATGCAAACGAGCTTCTCAAGCGCATCGCGGCAACGTAGTTCCGCTGTGGAGCGCTGATCCCGCTCACAAGCGCCCATGGCCGCGTGGCAGCTAAGCCACGGGCGGCAATACCACCGCCCGACTTCGTCAGCGCGCAGCCGTGAGTTCGACTACTACTTTGCCGGTCGCTTGGCGGTCGATGAGACTTTGGAACGCCTTTTGTGCCTCGGCGAGGCTGTAGCGCCCCGACACATACGGCTTCAGCTGGCCAGAAGCAGTGAATTCAAGCAGCTGCTCAAGGATGCTGTGGGCCAGTTCGGGGTCGTGGCGCTGCAATCCCCCCAGGAACACCCCGACGATCTGACAACCCTTAAGAAGCGCCAGATTGAGCGGCAGGCGCGGAATGCCAGCGGTGAACCCGACGACCAAGAACCGTCCACCCCAAGCCATTGCTCTCAGTGCCTGTTCGGCGTAATCGCCGCCGACACAGTCGACTACGACATCGACACCTCGGCCGCCGGTCAACTCCTTTGCCCGCTCCTTTAAGTCTTCTTCGTCGTAGTTGATCGTCTCGTCGGCACCGCGGCCCCGACACAAGTCGAGTTTGGTTTGGCTAGAGGCAGCGGCAATGACGCGAGCACCCATCAGCTTTCCCAACTCAACTGCCGACAGGCCCACGTTTCCACCAGCTCCAAGTACGAGCACCGTCTCGCCAGGTTGCAACTCGCCTCGATACCTGAGGCCGTAATAGCTGGTGCCGTAGGCGTACATGAGTCCGGTCGATTCGGCGAACCCAACGGTTTCGGGCAATCGGCGAACCGCGGCAACCGGGACGACTACAAACTCGGCCAAAGAACCGACAACCCCAGTGCTCGCAATCACCCGGTCACCAATCGATAGATCCTCGACGCCCTCTCCAAATTCAACGACTACCCCAGCCACTTCGCCGCAGGGCACAAACGGCAACGGCGCTTTGAACTGGTACTTGTCTTCGAGCATCAGACAGTCTGGAAAAGTGACCGGAACCGCCCTCGCGGCAATCACGACCTCGCCTATGCCAGGAACGGGGTCGTCCATTTCGACGACCTTCAGGTTCTGCGGTGGACCGAACTCTTGTATAACAATTGCCTTCACGACGCCTGCCTTCCTCGGTGTTGCTCGATACCAGAGCGTACGCTCGATAACTCCAGCGCCGCGTCGCCTTTAGGGTTGTGGCCAGGTTCGGTCTACGGTGGAGGGTGAGCCACTGAGGAGGGCCACTCGTGAGCGATACCACTGCCAAGACCATCCCCTTGAGCGAACTCCGCACTCCGGAGCAGGAACAAGCCGAGTTCGGTGCGGAGGTCCCCGCCGCCGACGAGTTGGAGCTACACGAAATCAATCCGGTCAACGCGTACCTGTTTCAGCAAGACCGCTGGCAAGGTCACTTTGCCAGATTGCGCGCCGAGGATCCGGTCCACTTCAACGAAATCCAGACTGCCGGCCGTTACTGGAACATCACCAAGTACGACGATGTCCGGACCGTCGATGGCGACTGGCAAACGTTCTCGTCGGCAGAAGGCATCGCACTGGGTCTCAAGAAAGGCTCTCCAGAGCCAGAGGGACCTGGACGGTCAGTGTCTTTTATTGCAATGGACCCACCCGAACAAACCGCGCAGCGAAAGACAGTGCGATCGGTGGCCGCTCCAGGCAATTTGCGCAACATGGAACCACTCATCCGCGAGCGCACAGTTCAAGTGCTCGACTCGCTTCCAGAAGGCGAGACCTTCGATTGGGTCGACACAGTGTCGATCGAGCTCACGACGATGATGCTGGCCACGTTGTTCGACTTCCCATTCGAAGACCGCCGGAAGCTGACCCGCTGGTCCGACATCGTCTTCGCTATCCCAGAGCCGGGCGGCATCATCGAGTCCCACGAACAGCGGGTAGCTGAACTCCTCGAGTGCGTGACGTATTTCGAGAGGCTGTGGGAAGAGCGCCGAGAGAACCCGGGCAATGACCTGGTGTCGATGCTTGTTCACGGCGAAGCGACCAAGGACAGCCCCACGTCTGAACATCTGGGCAACCTGATTCTGTTGATCGTCGGTGGCAATGACACAACTCGCAACACCATGTCTGGCAGCGTGTATGGACTTAACAAGTACCCCGAGCAGTACGACAAACTCATTGCGGACCCCACCCTGATCCCAAAAATGGTGTCGGAAATTATTCGCTGGCAAACCCCGCTCCCCTACATGAGGCGGACCGCCACCCGCGATACCGAACTCGGCGGCAAACAGATCAAAAAAGACGACCAGGTACTGATGTGGTACGTGTCGGCCAATCGTGACGAATCAGTATTTGGCGACAATGCCGACGACATCGATATCGAACGCGAGAACGCCGACCGACACCTTTCGTTCGGTTACGGAGTTCACTTCTGCATGGGTAGCCGTCTTGCCGAGCTGCAGCTGCGCATTCTCTGGGAGGAAATCCTCCAACGATTCGAACGCATAGAAGTCCAAGCCGAGCCAGAACGAACTTTGTCTTCCTTCGTTAGGGGATACACCTACCTGCCGGTAAGGGTCTTCCGAACAACGACCTAGGCCGACACAGACGATCTGACCCGCTCAAAGGACCACTCCATGAACAAACTGCGTACGCCAGGTGAGCGCTTCGCTGATCTTCCTGGTTATCGGTTCGCTCCCAACCTCGTCGGGTTCGGCAAGAGCGGCAAACCAACCGAGAAGACCGACTACTCCTATGAGCGTCAGGTGGCGTGGATGCAAGCAGCCATCATCACCGAACTCACAACCGCCGAGATCGCCGCCTATGACGCCCCGTTCCCCGACGACAGTTATACCGAGGGTGCTCGCATCCTTCCGTCGCTCGTCCCGACTCGGCCAGATGACCCGGCCACCGCGGCCAACAATGCAGCTTGGGACGTTTTCAAGCAGTGGCATAGGCCGTTCATCACCTGCTTCAGCGACAGCGACCCCGTCACCGCTGGTGGCGACAAACCGTTCCTGAAGTTGGTACCGGGCGCACTCGGACAACCACACGTGACGGTCGCCAACGCCCACCACTTCTTCCAAGAGGACGCCGCGCCACAACTCGCTCAAATCATCATTGATGCCACCGAGAACACTGCTGGTTGACGCGTCGTGATCTGCATCATTGGCGCCGGTATCATGGGCGCTTGCGCCGCACTCCACCTGGTCGAGGGCGGCGCGCGTGACGTCATCGTCATCGATGCCAGTGAGCCGCTGAGCGGAACAACACCGGCCGGTGCCGGTTTCGTGGCCCGTTTTGGCGCTGACCACAACCGTCGCCTCGGTGCATCCACAATCCCACTACAAGATTATGGTCTCGCGTTCTACCGCCATCTGCACGAGTCCGGAGCAGATCTCGAATACGCCGGCAACGGGAACTTGGTGCTTGCCCTCACCCAGACTTCGCTGGACACTCTGGCCGACGGCATCTTGGCCCATCCCCAAGCAGCCCCCGGCACGCGCTTGCTCGACTCCGACGGTGTCACAGAGGTGATGCTGGGAACAGTCGACCCGGCAGCCGTCGTCGGTGGCGTGTACATGCCAGAAGGAATCCAGCTCACCACCGCGCTAGCACAGCAGGAAATTGTCGCTCGTCTCGAAGATGCGGGCGTGCAGTTCCACTGGCGAACACCAGCAACGGGTGTGCGAATCGTCGATGGCGCTGTCACCGGAGTCGAGACAAACGAAGGGACCATCGACGCGTCGACCATCGTGTTCGCGGCCGGGACGTGGACTCAAACGCTTCTGGAGTCAGTCGATCGTCGCCTCCCGCTCATACCGATGGTTGCAACCCGCTTCGTATCCGAACCAGCAGGCCTGTCCCCGCTCATGGCGACGGTTCAGTGCCTCGAACTCAACCTGTGGCTACGCGAGTTGCAAGGCGCGTTCTCATGGGGTGGAAGCTTCGCATATCGACTCCTGTCGGCGCTGACCGAAGACGGACTTGAGTTTGAGTACGGGCGCCCCGTCTCGTCGGTGCTGCTCGATGCCCAACATGCGCATCAGGAGAAGATCGCTGAAGTCTTCCCCGCCCTCTCGGGGCGTGCCACTGCCGAAACCATCCAAGGCATCCCGGTCTACACCGTTGATGGAGGGCTTTACGTTGGTGCAGTGCCAGGCATCGAGGGGCTATGGGCTCTCGCCGGCGACAACGAGTCTGGGATTACGCACGCACCTGGCATGGGCAAACTTGTGGCTCAACTCATAATGGAGGAAACACCGTTTACCGACCCAACCCCTTTCCGCCTCGATCGGGTAGATCCTGCCGCGTATCCCGACGAAGCGTCCATGGTTGCCTCGATGGCAGAAGACCGCATAGCCAACGTCGCCAAACTCAACTGACCCAGACAGCTCCCGCAGGACCGGCCGCCCCACACACAGCGAGAGCTTCGCAATGGCAGCGGAGAAATCATGCTTCGCCTCGACCAGGGGGAATCGTTCGTGGTTACCCGAAACGGCGTTCCAGTAGGCGAACTCACACCACTGCGGGGCATCCTCGACACGTCGGTGGAGATCATCTCGATCTGAGGACCCGTGAGTGCCCAAAACTCGGTCGCGTGCACTGAACAGGCCCGACGCGGGGCCATCAAACAAGCCCCATGTTACGTATCTTCTAGCGCCCGCGATCGAGGATAGGACTAGAGTTTCTTCCAGTGGCGTCACTTCCGTTTCACACGATCGAGCTCCAGGAATCTGTGTTGGTTGAGGCAGTCCCGTTGGCTGTCTATGCGATGATTTCAGACGTCACCCGGATGGGCGAGTGGAGTCCTGAGTGCTTGCGGTCGGCGTGGACCAGCGGAATCCCCGGTGAAGTCGGTAGCACGTTCGTTGGCACGAACTACGAACAGAACATCGCAACCGGTCAGGAGTGGGAGTGGGAGTGGGAGTGGGACATGGCGTGCGAAGTAGTCACCGCGGAGCCTCCCGTGGACTTCGCGTGGACTGTTCTTAGCCAAGCATGGGATCGCAACACCACGGGCTGGCAACCGATCCTCGACAGACACGGTCGCGAACGTCAACTTCAGCTCGTGGCCGCACGCAGAGACCGCCTCAACCGTGGCATGCGAACCACTCTCGATGCGATCGCAGCCGCCGCATCAGCCCTCGCTGAGCCGCAGAGCGACACAATCACCGAACGCTAGTGGCCGCCGCTGCGCGAATGGGTTGGCAACTGAAGATCGCCTAGGCGATATCCCGAGCGATACCAGGCAACCGCAGCGGCACCAACGAGCGGCCCGTCTGACCCCAGACCTGCCGGAACGATTCTGGCGCCGAGGCTGTGGTCGAGAAGCGCAACGCGCCCAAGCTCATCATTGGCCGCATCGAAGAACACGGCGCCGAAACCGAGCGCAACAGAACCGGCCACTACAGCCAACTTCATGTCGAGAAGATTGCAAACGCTGCCCACCGCGCGTCCAACCAGCTTCCCGGTGCGAATCTGCCATTCAACGGATGCGTCTTTGGCAGGTCGGCCCGTATGCGCGGCTATCGCCGTACCTGATGCCTCCCCTTCAAGGGTGCCCGCTATACCGGCATGCAGACGTCCATCTGGAACCACAACCACGTGGCCTATATGGCCAGAATTGCCGCTCCTGCCGTCGAGAAGCCGGCCATCGCTCACGATGCCGGCCCCAACACCGGTCGAAACGACCATCGCCAAGAAGTTGGGCTCACCAACTGCGGCACCAATCCAGCCTTCGGCCAAGGTGAGAGCCTTAGCGTCGTTGTCAACATGGGTAGGCAGTCCGAGCCTGGCTTCCAGCCGCGAGCGCAGCGGGAAGTCATCCCACTGGGCAATGTTCAGTGGCGAAACCGTGTCGGCGCGCATGTCCATGGGCCCGCCACATCCAACCCCGCACATGACAGGAGTCGTCGCACCGGCCAGGGACGCAGCTTCGTCTCGCACCCGTTCGGCGGTGGAGGCGACCAGCTCGAAGAGATCCTCCTCGGTGCCGCCACCGGTGAGAACTCGGCGACGAATAGTGACCCGGCCGTCGCCAGCCACAACGCCACACTCGATCTTGGTTCCGCCGATGTCGATCGCAATCACACTCGCATTCGGGGAACGAAGTTGGTGCGCCGATGGGTTAACTAGTTGATCAGCTTGATCGGAGGCCGATGCGGGAAACATTGCTACGTACTCTAGGCTCCAACGCTGTGACCGACCTCACGACGTCGCCCGCGCCCGCTACGACATTCGCCGATCATTTCGATCGAATAGTCGACAATATCGAGAAGGTCATCAGAGGCAAACGCCTGGTGATCGAACGATCGGTCCTTTGCCTCATGGCCGAGGGCCACCTGTTGGTCGAAGATGTGCCCGGAGTGGGGAAAACCAGCCTGGCCAAGGCCCTCGCAACCTCAATCGACTGCAAGTTCGGACGGGTGCAGTTCACCCCTGACGTCCTGCCAAGCGATGTAACGGGCGTGGGCATCTGGCAACGAGAACAGCACCAGTTCGAGTTTCAGCCTGGCCCGATATTTGCCAACATTGTTCTCGGCGACGAAATCAACCGAGCCTCGCCAAAAACTCAGGCCGCACTGCTCGAAGCTATGGAAGAGCGCCAGGTCACCATCGACGGCACATCCCATCAGCTCGAACAACCCTTCATGGTGCTGGCGACGCAGAACCCGATGGAGCACGAGGGCACCTATCCACTACCAGACTCACAGCTCGACCGGTTCTTGATGCGGGTATCGGTCGGATACCCAGACCGCGACGCAGCTATCGAGATCCTCGATGGTCACGGCCAGATTCGGGTCGAAATCTCATCGGTCATCGACGCCGCGACAGTGTCTTCGATGATCGACGCGGCCCGCGGCGTGCACGTTGCCCCTTCAATCAAGGGATACATCGTGGCCTTGGCTGACGCATCACGTCAGCACAGTGCCGTGGCTTTAGGAGTATCGCCCCGAGCCACCGTTGCGCTTCAGAGCGCGTCAAGAGCCCTTGCTGCTTCGCGAGGCCGAGACCACGTAGTCCCCGATGACATCAAAGAGTTGGCCGACGTGGTTCTGAGCCACCGGCTCGCTCTGACCTCGGACGCCCAGCTACAAGGACGTTCGGTTTCCGCGGTCATCAACGACATAGCCGACGCGGTGCCGGTCCCGACCGGCCACGACGCGTAACTCTTATGCGGCTAACCCGCCAGGGTGTCTTGCTGACCGTAGTCGGCGCCGCCCTGGTGCTGGCAGGACGCATCTTCTCTATCTGGGAGCTGTACGTTCTCGGCGCTGCGCTGGTGGCACTCGTTGCTGTCGCCGCGCTCTCAGTTGCTAGTTCACGGCTACGGCTTGGAGTAGCTCGAAAGATCCAACCATCGCGTCTGCACGCTGGCGAGCCAGCCAGAGTCGATTTGGCAGTCACGAATCGAGGCGGACGCACGCCGCTACTCCACCTGCTCGACCCAGTCCAGGGAACAAGCGGCGCTCACGTGATTCTTGGCCCTCTCTACGGCGGCGAAAAGGCTGGCGCTGCCTACCAACTCCCCAAGACGCGCCGCGGCATCTTGACCGTCGGCCCGCTCGACATTCAAGTCACCGATTCGTTCGGACTGGCCAAACTCAACGTGTCGGCAGCTAGTGCCAACCGTCTCACCGTTTTCCCAAAACTGCACGACATCGTGCCAGTGCCGTTCACCACCGGCGACGAAATCGCAGGCGCGGCGCCGAGCCCCGACGCGCTCGGCCGAACCGGCGACGATTTCTACGCCCTTCGCCAGTACACAGTCGGCGACGATCTGCGTCGGGTCCATTGGCGGTCGACGGCTCGTCACGGCGAACTCATGGTCCGCCAGCAGGAACTTCCCTGGAACGGGCGGCTCACGGTCATGCTAGATAATCGCCGCCGCACCCAAGACGATCAGCCGTTCGAGCTAGCGGTAGAGGTGGCCGCCAGCCTGCTGGCTGCAAGCTCGCGACGACGCGACCTGACACGCCTCATCACCACAGCCGGTGGCGACTCTGGAGGGGCGGCCGGGGGTCTTCACCTCGATTCCATGCTTGAGTTCCTCGCCATCGTCAAGACAACACCGGCAGGCACACTGAAGGCGGCGCTGTCGTCCTTACTGCAAGGTTCAGGTGGCGGAGCACTAGTTATTGTGTTGGCCACGCCAACACAAAGCGAGATCGACGAATCGATTCGTCTGAGGCTCAGGTACCCGAGCGTCACAGTCGTGGCCTGCAACACTGCGCCCCGCGACGACGTCGTCTCCCAACCAGTTCCGGGGGTAACAGTCATCAATGCCAACGACGCAACCGCGTTCGTCGACGGCTGGGCGGCAGCACGCGGACGCCGGAAATCTACAGCATGGGTCTGAAATGAGTGACACCTCACGAATCATGAACCGCCCCCGACCGGTCCGCGAGGTCAGCGGTTGGCCACTCAGCCTCACCGAATTCGCCGTCGTGCTGGTCAATATCGCGGTCGTGTTCGGCTTGCGCCGACTTTTCGATTCATGGGACTATTTCGGCCCCACGGCGATCTCACTCGGGGCTGCCCACCTCCTGGCCTGGCTGATGCGCAGGGCACGGCTTAGCATGTTGGTCTCGGTGGTCACGTCCATGGTCATCATGGTGTTCTTCATTGCCAACGCTCGTTACGGCTCAACCACCGCAGCGCTCATCCCCACGGCCGACACCTGGCGTGCTCTCGGCGACCACATGAGTTTGGCATGGGACGAGTTTGCCGTCGTCAAAGCTCCCGCTCCCGCCCTCGAAGGTTTTGTTGTAGCACTCATGGTCGTGATGTGGGTTGTGGCCACGATCTCAGACATGGCCGCGTTCAGAGTTAGAACCGTCCTCGAAGCTCTGCTGCCAGCGACGACCATCTTCGTGTTCACGGCGTTGCTCGGCGTCGACGATGGTCGGGTGCTCACCACAGCAGGCTTTCTAGCTGCGGCTGGTCTGTTTCTTCTGGCTTCGCGCATTGCATTCCCTCTGTCGGCCGCGGTTCCTGTGGGCAGGGCATCCTCGTCGCAACCTCTTGTGCAGTTACGAGCTGGAGTGGCCATCGTCGCAGCAGCTCTGCTCTTGGGTGTCGTAGCGGGACCACTCCTGCCCGGAGTCGGGGGCGAACCCGTCATCGACTGGAAGAACCTCGACGGTAGCGGCGGCTCGCGGGTCACATTGTCGCCGCTCGTCGATGCCAGAGGCCGGCTGGTTCAGCAGTCTGACGTCGAGTTGTTCCGGGTCAAAACCGATCTCGAGACTGGTGCCTATTGGCGAACAACCTCGCTCGATTCGTACGAGAACGGAGTATGGGGCTCCAAGTACACCTACACCTCAGCCCAGGGCACCCTGTCCAAACCAGACTCGTCCCAGGGTGTGATCATTCAAGCCGACATCACCATCACCAACCTTGGCGACATTTGGTTGCCGACCCCATACGAGGCTGTCTCGGTGAGCGGCATCGACGCCTCGTGGGACGACGAATCATCGAGTCTGGTCACCGCCAGCGGACGAACCACGCCTGGCACCCAATACTCGGTCCGGGCGATTATTCCCACCTACACACCGGCATCGTTGCGCGCCGCGTCTGGGTTCATCCCCGACGACATCCGCATCCGCTACACCGCGCTCCCCACCGATGTCAGCTCGCGGGTTACCGGTCTAGCTCGAGAACTCACGGCCGATCTGTCGACGAACTTCGACAGGGCGCTGGCGCTTCAGCAGTTCTTCCAAGACAACTTTACATACAGCATCGACGTGAACCCCGGTCACGACAACGATCGACTCGAGACGTTCGTATTCGACGAGCGAGTCGGATATTGCGAACAGTTCGCAGGCACATATGCAGTAATGGCCCGATCCATAGGCCTTCCAACCCGTGTGGCCGTCGGGTTCACGCCAGGCGAACGGGTTGGCGACGAGTTTATTGTTCGCGGCACCTACTATCACGCCTGGCCTGAAGTCTGGATCGACGGATCATGGGTGTCGTTCGAGCCGACACCTGGTCGCGGATCGCCACAAGCTGTCGCCTGGACAGACGTCCAGCCCGCGCAAGCGGGTGGATTCGAAACGGCTCCCGACGACGAAGAGGTCAACGAAGGCGGCCAGCTGGCCCTCCCATCGACCACCCTCGACGTCGACGACAACCTACTCGACCTCAACCAAGACGAGACTGCCGACGGAGCAGCCACCGGTGACGGCGGTGGCGTCCCAAGTTGGCTTGTCCCTTTGCTGTCGATCGTCGCCGTTGTGCTAATGCTCTGCCTCGGCTGGTGGTTTGGACTGCCAGCGCTCGTAGCTCTGCGGCGCCGACGTCGGCACGGTGCCGCCGCCGACTCCCGAGCTCGCGTCTTCGAAATCTGGCGAGACGTCACCAACGAATACAGCTCCCACGGCCGGATGATCAAGCCCCACGAAACCCGCCGCGAGTTCATCGATCGGCTCAGAGTCGATGCGTGGGTTCCATCGGTGAAGCTCGACGCACTCGCAACATCAACCGATGACTCGCAATACGGCGCCGCGGAACCGACCGACTCCGAGATCGAATCGTTACGCGAGCTCGGCGACGAAATCATCTCAACTCTGTACGACCGCGGCGATGCGGGCGACAAGATCCGCCGGAGGCTCAACCCCCGGAGCTTGATGAGCTAAGAGTCTTTGCCGTCTTTGTCGTTGCGGCGTTGACGGGCCTTGTCACCAATGCCGCCGACCACGTCGCGGACGCTAGTGGCCCTTATGTTGCCGGTGACCTGAGCCAAACCGGCCCGCCCCAGCTTGCGGGCATTGCGTTCGATGATGATGACCGAGCCAAATATGAGAAGGAACCCGACGAACGACAACACGAAGTGAAAAGATAAGGCCGCTATCAGCAGGCCCACGCCGACAACTACTCCGAAAAGAGCCCACTTGATGGTGCGCCAGGAGTGTCGATACAACGTCGTTTCGCCGACTTCGCGGGCGAAGTCGGGATCGGACTCATAGAAGTCCTGTTCGATCTCCTGGAGGATCCGTTGTTCATTTTCAGAGAGCGGCATTAAGCCAACCCTTCGTTCAGTTCACGGACGGCACACATTATGCCTCATCAATCGGTCACAGCAACGCTGGAATCAATAGTCTGTCACAGCTAGACGTCAGAACCACGCGCGGGCTCCGCCGATTCCCACTATCGCTTGTCGGCTTCTGGTCCCCAGAGTTCGCGTCCTGGCCCAGGCTCTCGGGTGTTAACCAGACGGCCGGGTCCAATGGCAGCGTCCCCAAATCGGGCTCGGATGTCATCGAGGGTTTCGGTGACCTCGGCCCAGTCGGCATCGCTGCCGCCCCTAACAGTCGACGAGACGTTGCTCGTCACGTCGAGTTGGGCATCGAAGCTCAGCTGAAGGCCAACAGGCGAAGCCAGGTTGGCAGCACCAAGCCCAAGGAGACGGACGCCTCGTTCTTCGATCGCGGCAACTAGTTCCGGGTCGTTCAGTAAGGCCGACGCGGCCTTGATGAACTGTGTAGCGGTGGTGAGTTCGCCCTCGGGTGTTACCGACCTTGTGATGGTCTGGAAGTCGCCAAACCGCAGCTTGATCTGCACCGTCGATGCCGCGAGCGATGCTGCTCGAACTCGGGTCGACACGGCGTCGGCCAGACGTACCACGACACCGTGAAGCGCATCGAGATCGTGATGATCTGTGGGAAACGTCTGCTCGTGGCTAATCGACTTGGCACCACGGCCAGAAACGACCGGTCGGTCATCGATCCCCATGGCAAGCTGTGACAGATGCCGCCCCGACGTTCGGCCGAGCGTCGTACACAACGCATCGACCGGAATCTTCGCTAAATCTCCAATGGTGTGAACACCGATGGCCGCGAGCCGCTCATGAGTCTTTGGCCCAACACCCCAGAGACCACGGATCGGGTGCGCGTGAAGAAAGTCGAGCTCGTCTTCGACAGCGACGACCACTACCCCCCGACCGGGGCGAGTACCACCTCGGTTAGCTTTAGGTTTGGCGGCCTCAGACGCCAGCTTGGCCAAAAGTTTGTTTCTAGCCACGCCAACCGAAGAGGCCAGGCCCAACTCGTCAAGGATTCGATTCCTGAGCGTTGTCGCGATGGCAGCGCCATCACCGAACAACCGAAACGCTCCCCCAATATCGAGAAAGGCCTCATCGAGCGCTATCGGTTCGATGATGGGTGTAACCGTGCGAAACAACTCGTGCAGTTGGGCCGAAACCTCGCCGTATCGGCCGTGGTCGCCGTGAAGGAATATTGCCTTCGGACACCGCTTGCGAGCGATTGCTGTGGGCATGGCCGAGTGCACGCCATAGGCCCTGGCCTCATATGAAGCAGCGGCTACGACACCCCGCTTGCCGGTACCGCCAACGATGACGGGAAGCCCACGAAGTGACGGGTCGCGAAGTACTTCAACCGCGACGAAGAACGCATCGATGTCGAGGTGCAGAACCCGCAGCCGCTTTTCGTCTGCTCCTACTTCGTGGGCGCGCTGTTGCATGCTCGCCGCCTCGGGCTGGTGCGATCTGGGGCCACCCATGTTCAGTCGGTGCGGTTGACACGGAAGGACGCTCGGTCGGTTCCGGTGACCCGATATCGAAACCTCCGGGTGCCCGTGGACCATGGATCGTCGACCCACGCCGAGAACGGCTCGCGTAGCCATTGAGGCGACGCTTCCATAAGTTGGGCCGACTCGGACCGATCGACCCACCGAGCCTGGGTGACTATCTGGTCGGGATCATCGATGGCAATCTCGCCCGAATGCGACGCTGCTAGGTGGATGTCGGCCGACATCGTCCACTCCATGTCGGGGGCCTCGACGGTGACACAGTAAAGGTGGCGTTCCCAGACGCTTACCGTTAGCCCGGTTTCCTCGACGACCTCGCGGCTGAGGGCGCTGAGCAACGTCTCGCCCGGATCGACCACGCCGCCAGGCGGGCTCCAGTCTGACGCGCCACCGCGTCGCTGGTTCTCCACCAGCAACACACGGCCGTCATGTTCGAGGACGCCTCCGGCAACCTGCCATCGCTTCACGACGCTCAGTCTGCCATCGCCCAGCCGGTTTGCCCCAGTAGATCCAATACGGCCAGACCATTACGATGCAACCCACTACGATGCGACCCAATACGATCGACACATCCACAACATGGAACCGCCTTCAATGGAACTGCCTTCGATGGAACCGCCTTCAACAGAGTCGCCAACCTCGCACCCAACGGTGGTCGAACCGGTCGATCTGGCCACTGTTCAACTACCTGATACCAGCCTCGCCCCCACCGCGCTTCCGTCGACGCTGGCCCGCGCTCTTGCCTTCGCCGCGGTAATCGTCGCTGGTGTGTGCGGCGGTCTTGTTGGCTGGGCCGTCACCGACCTTCAATGCACCGGCGACTGTGGTACCCCGGCCACAATCGGCGCGGTAGCCGGGGCCCTTCTAGCCGCGGGCGGTGTGGCCGTGATCGCGGTGCTCACCCTTCGAGCCATGGCCGAGTGGAATCAGCAAGCGTCGATCCGACACCGTCGGTAGATCAACAGAACCTCCCACCGAGGCCCAATGAACGACCCCCACCCCGATCACACCTCCCAGACAGTCAGAGACTTGCTCACGATTGCCGTCGACCTAGCTGCCCAGGCCGCTGTCCGTCACCGTCAAGGGAACTCAGGTGTGGTCGATTCCAAGTCGACCGCCACCGATCCGGTTACCGAAGTCGACCGCGACAGCGAAGCTCTAATCGTCGAAGGCATCAGGCACCATCGCCCTCACGACGCAATTCTGGGCGAAGAGGGCACCAACGTTCGCGGGACATCGGGCGTCGAGTGGATCATCGACCCGCTCGACGGCACCGTCAACTTCGTCTACGGCTTCCCTCAATACGCAGCGTCGATTGGGGTACGCAGCCACGGCGTCACGGTGGCTGCGGTTGTTCACGACACCGCTAGCGATGTTGTGTACTCAGCTGTACTCGGCGGAGGCGCGTTCGCTGACGGCGAACCAATAGAGGTCAACAACGTCAGTTCGACCGATGTCCTCCTACTGGCGACTGGGTTCGGATACGACCGCGATGTTCGCGCCCGCCAAGGCCAAGTTCTCGCGGAGATCCTGCCCAACGTGCGCGATATCCGCCGGGCCGGGTCAGCCGCCCTCGACCTGTGCCACTTGGCCGCGGGCCGAGTCGACGGCTACTACGAAACGGGCCCGCACCCTTGGGATGTCGCCGCGGGGATGCTGATCGTGTCAGAAGCCGGTGGTATCGCGACCTATGACGAGAGCGCCAAACGCGTGCTCGCATCGGGACCAGCCGTGTTCGAGATGCTTGATTCGATGATCACGCGAGCAGAGTCAAAGGCGGGTATGCCGACCCCTACACCCCAAAATAGGTCATGATCTGATCTGTGGGTACACGCATCTTGACCGTCGAAGACGACGAACGCATCAGAACAGCAGTCCGCTTCGCTCTAGAAGACGAGGGCTGGGTGGTCGATGAAGCCGACAGCGGCGAGTCTGCGATCGAGCAATTCAGTCGCGGCGAAACCGACGTGGTGCTCATCGACATCATGCTTCCTGGCATCGATGGCTTCGAGTTATGCCGCACCCTTCGTCGAAACAGCGACGTACCCATCATCATGGTCACCGCTCGCGACGACACCCATGACGTTGTGGCTGGCCTCGAAGCCGGCGCCGACGACTATCTAACAAAACCGTTCGCACCGAAAGAACTGTCGGCCCGAATTCGAGCGCTTCTGCGCCGCAACCGTCCGGTGACCTCCGATGCGTCCACCGTGCGCATCGGCGATCTTGAGATTGCCGCCGAGCAGGGAGTTGTCAAACGAGCTGGTGAAGAGGTTCACCTAACCAAAACCGAGTTCCGCCTGTTGTGTGAGTTGGCGTCGAGCCCAGGCAAAGTGTTCTCACGGGAGACCTTGCTCGAAAAGGTCTGGGGTTACGACTATTTCGGCGATGGTCGCCTGGTCGATGTTCACGTTCGCCGGTTGCGCACCAAGATTGAGGCCGACCCGGCCCACCCTCGTCATGTAGTCACCGTGCGCGGCATGGGGTACAAGATTCAGTCCTGAGCTGACCAATGTTGAGCTTCTGACGTGTTGAGTTTCTTACGACTTGGGCTTGGGCTACGTGCACGAATCGCCTTTGCTTTTGGTCTTGGCGGGCTGATCGTGTCAGCGTTACTTTCGCTCACCGCTTACAGCGTTACCCGCACCACGAGCCTCGACCAGCGGGCCGAGGCCGTCGAGCGACAGTTCTTCAACAACGCATCGTTCGTGCGCACCGCGTCGTTAACTGAGGGTGCCTCGTTCGGCGACATCCTCGACAACCTTCCCCAGGTTGCAGGCGGATCGCCTATAGCTCGCATCCCCGACAACGATAATCTGTGGGTCGCTCCCCGCTTGGCCTCAGAGGACCTACCCCCAGAACTGATTGAGCAGGTCGCAACCGGTGAGGGTGCGTACAGCATGCGCTACTCGCGTAACGGCAACCACTCGCTGGCAATCGGAATTCAGGTTGGCGAAACTGCCGTCAGCTACTTCGAAATAGTGACCCTAAGCGAGATCGAAAGCAACCTGTCATCACTACGTACAACGCTCGCGGCGGCGTCTATCGGTGCCACTGTTATAGCGGTTTTGCTTGGCGCATGGGCCAGCAGTAGGGCGCTGCGCCCGTTGGCAACCGTTAGCGAGGCGGCCTTGTCGATCGCCGCTGGCGACCTCGCCACGCGTATCGACGAGCGCGGCGACCCTGACCTCGATGCCTTCGTCGGATCGTTCAACGACATGGCTAGCGCGCTCGAAACCAGGATCGAACGCGATGCCAGGTTCGCCAGCGATGTCAGCCACGAGCTCAGATCACCCCTAATGACGCTACGAGCCTCAGTCGACGTTCTCGACGCAAGGAAGGACGAACTGTCCGAGCGTTCAGGCGCTGCTTTGTCGTTGTTGTCAGAAGATGTCACCCGGTTTCAACGCCTCGTCGAAGACCTGCTCGAGATCTCACGTTCCGATGCCGGTTCGATCGATGCTTCGTTCGACTCCATCGACATCGTCGAACTTCTGAGGCACGTACGGGTCGCAACGGGTCACGTCGACATCGACGTGCAAGTCATGAAATCGCTCAATAGTCCGGTGATTCTCGGCGACAAGCGACGACTGTTTCAGGTCGTATCAAATCTGTTGGAGAACGCCGACAAATACGCTGATGGCCCGGTCCGAATCGTGCTTGGCGGTAGCGAAGATCACATTCGGCTGACAATCGACGATGCCGGGCCAGGAATCCCTGAGAACGAACGACGCCTGGTGTTCGACCGTTTCGCCCGCGGTGTCGCGGCCCGCCGGCGCGGAACCGGTGGTGGAGCCGGGCTCGGGCTGGCCCTAGTAGCCGAACATGTGCGGCTGCACCATGGCCGAGTATGGGTCGAGGAAGTACCGGAGCACCAAGGCGCTCGGTTCGTGGTGGAACTGCCACGGAGCCGCGAACAATGAACCGCTCCCGGGCAGCGAAGTCGATCAGAGCTGGTGCAACTCTCATAGCCGGACTCCTGTTACTCGGAGCGTGCGGTGTACCAATCGATGACGATCCAATCCCTGTCGCTCTACCTGCCGAATTCGACCTCAACCCCACCACTACCACCTCGACCACCGTGCCAGACGCCGAAGGCGCACGTTTCCATCGGGTGTTCTTCATCCTTGACGGTCGCGTCACACCTCGTACTCGGGAACTAGCCGACAACATCACCGTTCAGCAGCTCATCGACACCCTCCTGGCCGGCCCGGACGAGGACGAACGAGCACTCAGCATCGAGAGTCGCCTCGGCCCCGATCTAGTAGCTGAGACGAGGGAGTTGATCAGTGATCGAAGCGTTTTGGTGCTCAACTTCATCGATGATCTCGACCCCGAGGCATCTTCATTCCTCGGCGTCGAGGGCGAACTTCGTGTTGAGGCCATCGCTCAACTTGTGTTTACCGGCATGGACTTCGAAGGCGTCTCTGGTGTCCTTTTCCAACGAAACGAAGTCTTCCAGCCCGTCGCCAACGGTGAGGGCGAAGTCCAGCAACTCGACGCCGACGGTGTTCCAGTACCGCTAACCAACGCCGACTTCTTAAACCTCGCCCCCTAACTTTCGGTGCCAATCGTCCACCGCCACGGTACCCAAACACCACCCAAAGCGGCTAATGAGGGCGCAGGGGATGCAGCGGGATGCGTTTTCGGTGCGACATGAGGCCGACGATGGCAAGCACGGTCGGGAAGACCTCGAGGCGGCCGAACAGCATCAGGAACATAAGAACCGGCCTCGACGCTCGCGGTAGTTCCAAGAAGGTCGATGCTGGGCCAGCGTCACCAAGCGCCGGCCCGATGTTTCCGGTGGCCGATACGGCCGCTGAGAATCCGGTTACAGGATCGGCGCCCAGTGCGGTAACCAACGCTCCGCCGACGAGGGTGGCGCAAAGATAGAGCAGAACGAACCCAATGGTTCGGTTCACAACATCGTCGGAAACAACAGTGTTTCCCAGCCGGATAGTGCGAATGGCTCGGGGATGCCTGGCCCTAGATACCTCGCGTGCGGCAAACTTGGCAATCACCTGCAGCCTAAGTGTCTTGATTCCGCCAGACGTCGAACCGGTAGTACCGGCGGGGATCATTATCAGCAGCAGCAATACTTGAGCTGGCGGACCCCATTCCGTGTAGTCGGCGGTTCCGAAACCCGTGCTGGTGAGAACCGTAGCGACGTTAAATGCCGCATCTCTCAAGGTGCGCCCAGCCGAATCGCCCAGTTCGCTGTTAACCGCGAACAGCAGGGCCGTAGCACCGACAAACAACGCGAGGTATACGCGGAACTCACTGACCCGCAGATACACACCAGGGTTGCCTCGTACTGCTTGCCAGTGCCACGAAAAACTTGCACCGCACACGAGCATGCCGATGATCAGCACGATCTCGACCGCAGCGCTATCGAAATACCCCGCCGAGGCACCATAGGGCGAGAACCCTCCCGTCGAGGCCGTAGTAAAAGCATGTGCTAAACCGTCGTATAGATCCATGCCGCCGAACAGCATCAGCGCCACAGTTATAGCAACCGTAACTGCTCCGTAAAGCAGCCATAGGCGCCTGGCCGTTTCGCGTACCTGCGGGGTCAGTCGATCCGGCCTCGGGCCAGGAGTTTCGGCTGCGATCAGTTCGAGACCACCAACCTTCAACGCCGGTAGCACCGCGACCGCCAGAACGATCAGGCCCATCCCCCCAAACCACTGGGTCATCTGCCTGAAGAACCTGACGCCCTTGGGCACTGAGTCGAGGTCTTGGATCACGGTCGAGCCAGTGGTCGTAAACCCCGAGACAGATTCGAAGATCGCGTTATCGGCATGAGCCCAATCGAACGTGCCCGAGAACAGGAAGGGCAAAGCACCTATAAGCGAAACCGACACCCATGACCAGGTGACGGCCGAAAATGCCATAGAGGCTCGTTGTCTCTTGGGCACAGCGGTGCTCCACCAGGCCACGAACCCGATCGATGCTGACACTGCGGCCGATCCCAACATGGCCCGCACATCTGTTCCTCGATCGGAGCCGCCATCGATGAATGCGACAAGCGCCGAGACAAGCATCCCGACAGACACCAGTAGGAGGGCGATGCCAATCACGTGAATGGTGCCGCTCTCGAAACGGCCACCAGTGCGTGACGAGATGAGCGCCGGTGGACCTTTGGCGGTTGCTTTCATCGACCTAACACCGGTCGAAGGATCCGTGAGCGGCTGCGGCGCATCCACGCCCTCACGGGCTTGGTGACCACCGCGATAGCCGCCAACACCGGGAGGACCGAGATGCGACCGAACAACATCAGCATTGCTGCGACAATGCGACCGGTGGGTTCGAGAGCCGTGAGCGTGGTCTCGGGGTCGACCGATCCATAGGCCGGTCCTGCGGTGGCCAACAACGAGAGAGTCGAGCCGATAGCCGAGAAGACCTTTTCGCCGTAGAACGCAAGCGCTAAGTACCCGACGGCGGCGACGATGATGTTCAGCATCACCTCGCCCAGAATGCGACTGACGACGCCTTCTCCGACGGTGGACCGTCCGACCCACACCCGCTTGACCAAGTGTGGGTGCAGCTGCCTGCTGAGTTCGCGCTTCATGACGCTGAACACCACCAGTATGCGCGCGAGCCTGAGTCCGCCGGTTAACGAAGCGGCCATGCCTCCGACCGCGGCAACTGTGATGAGTAGCGCGGCGCCTTGACCGCCGAACTCGCTCGGGTTCGATGCGACCAGACCGGTAGTGGACACGGCCGAAGTTGCGGCGAATCCAGCGCTGCGGATACCTTCCAAAGATCGGTCATCGCCCAAGAGCGTCAGTGCGACCCACGCACCCGCAGCAACCGCCATATAGACGCGAAACTCAATGCCTGTCCACAGCAGTCGGACTCGCCCAGTGCGCAGAATCTGGAACACAAACGGCAGGCTCACTCCCGCGCAAAACATCGCCGCGATCGACACCCACTCGATCGCGGCAGAGTCGAAGGCACCAATGGACCCAGCCCGAGTAGACCAACCACCCGTCGAGGCGACCGTCAATCCGTGATTGAGGGCATCGAACGCTGGCATCCCCGCTGCCAGATAGGCCACCGCAGTGAGGCCAGTGAACACCCCGTACAACAACCCAAGGCGGCGAAGGTTTCCGCCCGTGGTAGGAGACAGCCGGCTCGCCGACCTGGTAGCCACTCCCCCGCCGGCCTCGAGCCCTCCAATTCCGAGTCGCGGCAACACTCGGACAATTGCCACCAAGCTCACTACACCGGAGCCCCATTGCAGCATGGCTCGAAACAGCTGCTCACCCCTCGACAAGTCCGAGGGATCATCGATCACCGATGCCGCAGTAGTACTGACCCCAGCGGTGGCCTCGACAATCGCGTTGATCACTCCGGTGACCGCACCCGTAGCGAGCATGACTGCGGCGCCGGCCGCGAGCATCGCCAGCGCCCCGACCACTAACGACCCGTACAACTCCTCAGTAGTGAGACGCATGGGGATGCCAAAATAGAGAGCCAACGGAAACCCGATCAGCATCAGAGTTACCGACGCGAGTGCGAGCGCTATCGGGTGTCCGCCACCGACGCCGATGTCGACGACCGCAGCCGGTATTGCCGCGACACCACCGAGGAACAGCACCACTCCAGCGGTGACTGCGGGAGCCGAATCGCGCTTGCCGGTGTTGACGACCCTTAACACACGCCTATATGACGGAGCTAGGAACCTGTCCCATGCGGCATCGGCGAACAATTTCTATGGACCCGCTATCCGAATGCTTCGTGAACGCGATCGACCATGTGCGGAAGCGCGAACACCACGACATGGTCGCGAACCCGCAGCGTCGACTTACCTCTCGCTATCTCGGCCTTACCGTCGCGCACGATCGCCGCTACCAGCACATCTTGAGGAAGGTGCAGGTCGGCTATCCGCGCGTCTACCGCTTGGGTTCCGGGTTGAACCTCGAACTCAATGACCTCGACGTCGCCGTCAAGGAACGTGGCTACCTGGGCGACGTCGCCTCTGACGAAACGAAGAACACTGTTGGCCGATGCGGTTCGGGGTGACAAGGCGGCGTCGATACCAACTTGGTCGAGCAACGACAACAAACCAAGTCGGTGAACGACTGCGATCGTCTCGCTCGCTCCCTCGGCCTTGGCAAACAGACAGGCGAGGATGTTGGCGTCGTCTTCGCCTGTAAGAGCAACAACGCTGTCGAAGGTGCCGATGCCTTCCTCGACCAGCAGCTCAACTTCGGTGATGTCGCCGTGCAAAACGAGCGAGGAAGGCAGGTGTTCCGAGAGCTCTTGGCAGCGCTCGATGTTGCGCTCGACGATGACCACCTCGACGCCTTTTGCGGCGAGTCGGCCGGCCAGAATCTCGGCCGTTCGCCCGCCACCAAGAAGCATCACCTTGCGGAGGCGGTTGCGCTTTAGGCCAAGCAGTTGCATTAACTCGGCCTTGCCGCGCCGCTTACACACCACTCGAAGAAGATCGTTTTCGGCCAAAACGTGGTCAGAACGGACAACGATCGTGTTGCCGTCGCGGGTAATGGTTCCGAAGATGAAGTCCCAGTTAGGCCCATACTCGCGAGCAAGGTCGAAAACTCGACGACCCACGATCGGTGCGTCGGCTTGTAAGCGGGCGCCAATCAGTAACGCCTCACCACCGGCCATTTCGTGAACATCTGATGCGCCTTGGTAGCCGACCAGTTCGAGTATCTCTGTTGCAATTTCTTCGTCGGGGTCGATCACCAGGTCGACGCCCATGGCCTTTCGCACCTGGAGGCCTGCCCGGTCGCGAAGATCGGCGGCCTCCAATCGGGCGACGGTCCGACCGACGCCGGCTTGTCTGGCTTGCATGCATACCAGCAGGTTCACTTCGTCGTCGTCGCTTAGCGCAACAACGAGGTCGGCCCGGTCGACCTGGGCTTCGCTGAGGACCAGGGGGCTACTGCCACTGCCTAACACCGTCATTACGTCGAGAGTTTCGTCGATCTCACGAAGCCGCCGCCTCGAGTTGTCGATAACCACAACATCATTGCCTTCACGGCTAAGTCGGAGGGCCACATAGGACCCAACCTCGCCGGCGCCGACCACGAGAACACGCATTTGAACCAGCTTAGGCCACCAGCCGTATGCCGCCGGTCAATTCGCGTTCACCTGCTAGGCGAAGAACACCTCAGCTACGTCGGTATACAACTCGGGTCGAATTGGCTTTTCGACTCCAACCACGTCGGCCAGTCGCACCCGAACAATCTGATCAGATTGCAGCGCCACCATCGAACCGAAATCTTGATCGTGTACCGCGTCGATAGCCGCCACCCCGAAACGGGTGCACAGGACTCGGTCATACGCGGTAGGGGTTCCTCCCCGTTGTACATGGCCAAGCACCGTTACCCGCGAATCGAACCCGGTCCGTTCGGCGATTGCCTTACCAATGAGGTCGCCGATTCCGCCAACTTTGGGGTTGCCCCACTCGTCGAGTTCGGTGGTGTGCGAACTCACCGTCTCAGAAACTGGTCTGGCTCCTTCCGCGACTACAACAATCGACGCGTATCGGCCCCGCCCGTGGCGACGAACAATACGGGCGCAAACGTCGTCGATATCGAATGGGAACTCCGGAACCAAAATCACACTCGCGCCACCGGCGATTCCGGCGTGAACAGCAACGTGCCCGACGTGCCGGCCCATTACTTCGACGACCATAACTCGGTTGTGTGACTCGGCGGTTGTGTGTAGCCGATCGATGAGGTCGGTGGCAATCTGCACAGCCGTGTTGAATCCGAACGTGTACTCCGTGAGGGCAATGTCGTTATCGATTGTTTTCGGGACGGCGACCACGTTGCTGCCGAGTTGGGCTAACCGGTCGGCGCACTTCAACGTTCCATCGCCGCCAATCACGATGAGTGCATCGATGCCAAGGTCGATCAGGTTCTGCTTGGCTGTCTCGAACCCTCCGTCGTACAACGCCGGGTTGCTCCGCGAAGTGCCAATGATTGTTCCGCCCTTAGGAAGCGACCCGCGCATGGTCTCGACGTTGAGGGTCATGTAGTCGCTGTCGATTACTCCGGCCCAGCCATCTCTGAAACCGATGACCTCATCGTCAAAGACTCGCTCGGCCTTTCGGACGATGGCTCTGATGACCGCGTTAAGGCCTGGGCAGTCTCCGCCCCCGGTTAGCACTCCCACTTTCATCTGGCTACCCCCATGCAGATTCCTACAACTCTAGTTTCAGACTGTTCTAGTTTCAGACTGGGACCGTACCGCCCATTACGGTCTGTCGGTATGGCAATTGTTGTAGCAATCGACGCCGGCACGACGGGCGTTCGTTCGTTCGCTATAGATGAAACGGGTCGACCGGTAGGGCTGGCCTACCGAGAGTTCACTCAGCACTTTCCTCAACCAGGCTGGGTGGAGCACGACGCCGACGAGATCTGGACCGCAGTACAGGCCACGTTGGACGATCTGGTGCCCACCCTCACCGAACCGATCGCCGCCATCGGTATCACCGATCAGCGTGAGACAGTCGTGGCATGGGATCGTCGGACTGGCAAACCAAGGCATCGGGCCATCGTTTGGCAAGATCGGCGGACCGCCGCTCGTTGCGATGAGTTAACCGCGGCCGGGCATCTCGACATGGTTCGCTCTACAACAGGCTTGGTGCTCGATCCGTACTTCAGCGGCACCAAAGCAGAATGGCTGCTAACCGAGGGCGGAGTCGCGATCGACGACGACCTGGCCATTGGCACCATCGATTCCTGGCTCGTCTACAAGATGACTGGTGGCCAGACGTTCATCACCGACACCACCAACGCCAGCCGAACCATGCTGTTCGACATCCACTCACTCCAATGGAGCCCAGAACTCTGCGACCTACTCGGTGTGCCGCTAGCGGCTCTGCCTGAAGTGCGACCATCGAGTGGCCGATACGGGCTTACATCAGACGACTGTGCTGCGGGAGCGGGTATTCCGATCTCGGGCATAGCGGGCGATCAGCAGGCGGCCCTGTTTGGGCAAGCCTGCCTCGAGCCTGGAATGACCAAGAACACATACGGAACCGGCTCGTTTGTGCTTATGAACATCGGCCAGACCTGCCCTGAACCAACTGAGGGTCTACTCACGACCGTCGCCTGGACTCTCGCCAATGGCGAAACGACTTATGCCCTCGAAGGAGCTGTGTTCATCACAGGAGCGGCGGTTCAGTGGTTACGCGACGGACTAGGCATCATCGAATCGGCCGCCGAAGTTGGGCCTCTAGCAGAATCGGTTCCCGACACCGGCGGTGTCTTCTTTGTTCCGGCGATGGTCGGGTTGGGGTCGCCCCACTGGGATCCGTACGCACGGGGAACAATCGTCGGCATCAGTCGGGGCACGGGTCGAGCCGAGATCGCCAGAGCAGTCGTAGAAGCAATGGCGTATCAGACCCGCGATGTCGTAGAAGCTATGGCTAGTGCGGCCGGTCACCAAGTGGCCGACCTGCGGATCGATGGCGGCGCATCGGTCATGGCGTTGTTGATGCAGATCCAAGCCGACCAGTTGGGCGTCGATGTGAGTCGTCCCAAGATCACAGAAACCACTGCACTAGGTGCGGCGTTCCTGGCCGGGTTGGCCGAAGGTGTTTGGTCGAGCACCGACGATGTCGCGGCTGCATGGCAACTCGATGTGCGCACGTCGCCAAATCCCGATCGCACTAACGCTGATGCTCAATATGTCGACTGGAACAGGGCCCTAGATCGCAGCCGTGGGTGGGCAACGAGCTGACCTAGGGCAGACTGGTCCTGAAAGGGGCGAATCGTGGGTGTACCGAAGATTGTTAAACGGGTGAGCCGACTACCGCGAGGTGTATTGGTTTTGTTCGTGGGCGTACTCGCTGTTGGTGGTCTGGGGCTCGCCACCAAGAACCAGTGGGATTGGCTACTAGCCGACAATGAAGTCACCTTCGAGCTACCGGCCGCCCCAGAGCTCGTAATCGAAACCGAAGAGCAGCGCCGCTTTTCGATCGACTCCGACCAGTCAAGCATTGGCTATTCGGTAGCCGAACGCCTGGCCGGAACTAGTCGCACGGCCGTCGGCTCTACATCGGCGGTGGCGGGCGACATTGTTCTCGACATGGTCGATCCAAGTCTCTCGACAGTGGGCACAATCATCGTGAACGTCGAGACCCTAACTTCGGATTCATCGCTGCGCGATAAGCGCATCAGGCACGACTTCCTCGAATCGAGTCTCTACCGCTTCGCCGAGTTCACTCCTGAGGTTGTAAACGGCTGGCCGACCGAGATCGCCGACGGCGAGGCTTACAACATCACGCTCACCGGCGACCTCACGGTCAAAGAAACCACATCCACCGAAACGTTCACCGGTACGGCAAGTCTGACCGGTGACAACCTCGCAGTCGATGTCTCGGCTTCGATCCTGATGTCCACATACGACGTCGGGCCAATCAGTATCGCGGGCCTCGTCAGCACCGACGACGAGCTCACCCTGACGATCGACGTCGTTGCTATCGACGTAACCGAACGAACCGAACCGCTCGCACCTGTCGAGTTGGCAATTGTTACCAACGTGGTGTTCGATGCGTCGGGCTCGAATCGATTCAGTAAAGCGATAATGCCCATCATGTCCAACCGCTGCGCTAGCTGCCACACCATCGGCGGCCCTGGTTCGAGCACATGGGAGTTATCGACTGCGGCCGACATCGCCGACATCGCTTCCGACATCAACCTCATCACTCACTCCAGGTACATGCCACCGTGGCCAGCGTCCGACGAGAGCGTCGACTTCCAAGACGACTGGAGCCTTAACGAAGACGAACTCGCCGAAATTGCCGCGTGGGTTGCCGAAGGCGCAACGATCGACGTCGAACCCGACACCGCGATCGTCGCCACCCCTGGCAGTTTTCGCCAGGTAGAACGCGATCTTGTCGTTAACTCGATCGAGCCGTACCAAGGCTCGACCGACCGCAAGGACGACTATCGGTGCCTAATCTTCGATCCTCAAATCACCGAGACCGTATGGGCCAGGGGTTATGGGTTCGAGCCAGACCAAATCGACGTTGCCCACCACGCCATCATCACCAAGGCCAGCGCTGAGGCCCGCCCCGACGCCGACCGCCGCGACGCCGAAGAAGACGGTGCCGGCTGGACCTGTTACACCGGTGGCTCTTCGTTGGACGGTCCAACCGAAGCAGCAGCCGGCTGGGCACCTGGTGGACAGGGTTCGTACTTCGGTGAGGATGCCGGCCAAATTCTCGAACCCGGCGACTTTTTCGTGGTTCAGATGCACTACCACTACGACCACCACGCACCGGTCGACAACTCAACGTTTATCGTGGACCTCCATTCGCCAGAGGTAGTCGAGGCTGCCGGTGGGTCCTTGATAAGCCTCGACGGCCAGCTGTACCTTGGCCCGGCCGAAATCCCCTGTCCAGCCGATGCACCGACTGCCGACAGTCCGCAATGTTTGCGTTCGGTCGAGCTTGACCGCATCGGCCGCGACTACGGCTCGATCTCGCGTTTCATCGCCGATTTCCTGCTCGGCCAATGCGGCCAGACGGCAGCGCAGTTCGCCGATCAGACCGACGGCACGGCGTATTCGAGCTGCGATCTACCCGTCGAAAACCCGGGCCAGATCGTTTCGGTAACTGGCCATATGCACGAGATCGGAGCCGCTATTAGGCTCACCCTCAACCCCGATACTGACGATGAGATTGTTCTGCTCGACATTCCGAGGTGGAGTTTCGACTGGCAGCTTGGTTACAAACCGGTCGACAACATCATCATCACCACTGAAGACACCATCCGAATCGAGTGCTACTGGGATCGCGGTCTTCGTTTCGACCCCAACCCTAAGTACATCACTTGGTCTGAGGGCACCGGCGACGAGATGTGCTTTTCGAGCATCACAACCCGCCCCGCTGAGTAGCCGCCTGGGGTCCCCCTAGATACATTTGGGGGGTTTCCCCGACAGACTTCGGCGTCGTGATGTCGCTCAATGAGTGCATGACAAACCGCACTGCTCCGACTCACGTAAACACTTCGGCCACCCGGCCAAAAGCTAGCGACCTGGCGGCCGCGGCTCGCCCAGATCGCAATCGGGCCGTCGATGCCTATCGGGCGCTCGCGATGTTGGCCGTTGCCCTTGGCCATTGGGCCGCCATCGCCATCTGGCTCGATTCCGACGGAAACATTGTCGGCGGCAACGCACTCGAGCTAGCACCGTCGATGGCGTGGATCACCTGGTTTTTCCAGGTCATGCCTCTGTTCTTCGTGGTTGGCGGGTTCGCGTCGGCTATGTCGCTCGACTCACACAACACCCGCGGCTCGGGCAACTCGGCTGAGTGGATTGCTATCCGCCTCAGACGCATGGTCGCCCCCGCCGTCGCACTGGCCACAACTTGGCTGGTCCTCATGACGGTTGGGGCAATCAGCGGCCAAATGGCTCTGGCGAGCGCAGGATTGGTTGGCGCCGCCATCCCGTTGTGGTTTCTGGCGAACTACACGATCGATACTGCCATCGCCCCGTATCTTCTCCCCCACTTCCGTCGTAGCCCTGGTCGAGTCGGCGCCATCATGGTGGCAACTTTCCTGAGCCTCGAAGTCGCCAGGTTCGCTGAGGTTCCTTTGCTTCCTCAGCTCAACTGGGTACTTGGCTGGTTGATGTTCCAGACTCTCGGTTTCGCGTGGCGTGACGGGCTACTCCCGATGGGCCGCACCATGGCCGCCGTTGCCGCGTCCTCGTGGTTAGCGGCAGTGTCTGCTGTTGCCTTTGGCCCTTGGCCCGTGTCCATGGTGCACTTTCCAGGCTTGGCCAACTCCCCCACTCATCCGCCCTCGTTAGCCCTGCTTCTGTTTGGCTTCGCCTACAGCACCACAGCAATCTGGGCGGCTCCGGCGGTGACTCGATTCCTCAGTTCCAAGGGCGCCGGTCAACGCGCCTGGACCGGTGTTGTCGGTGGCAATTCGATGGCCATGTCGGTGTACCTGTGGCATATGACCGCCGCCGTGATTGGTACTGCTGCGGTATGGAAGCTGGGTTGGATACCGACCGCCGATGTCGGCACCAGCTCGTGGTGGGTTCAGAAGCTGCCTCACGTTGCGATAAGTGCCGTGAGTCTCGTTGGGCTTGTGGCCATGTTTGGTCGAGTCGAGCGTCGAGCCCTTCTGGGGGGCGTCGCTCCGTGGAGCCTCGGCCCAGCCTCAACGGTCGGAGTGGCGCTTGTTGTATCTACGGCGCTCAAGGCTTGGTCGGATGGCAATGCGTCAACGGCTCTCATCGGCTGCATCGTCCTCGTAGTTGCGTGGCACCTGGTGCTGAGCCCGAGTCGCTCTACGACCTCTGCTTGAACCGACCAGCCTGCCCTACGCTGATCTGGATGACGACGCCTGTGGCAACTCTCGACCAGGGCATGGCCAGAGGTCTCGTCGCTTTTCGATCGTGGGCCCTGGTGTGGGCCTGGGTGGGTCTCGTAGTGGAAAGAGACCACAGCGACCAGCTGTGGGTCGGCATCGTGGGCCTTGGGCTGGCGACGGTGCTTACAGTCGCAGCGCTGCGGACCCTGGGCGCTGCATTCACTCCGGCACGCCGGCGCAGGCTCGCCGGCGTCGAAGTCGTCCTTGGGGGCTGCCTGTTAATCGCTGATGCCTGGGTCTACAACGTGGGTCGCGAGCAGTCACTGCCGTGGGCCTGGCCTGCGGCGGGTGTCATCGCAGTGGCACTGGCCTACGGGCTGACACACGCGGTGACAGCTGCGGTGTTGCTTTCGGTGGCCAGCTTCGCCGGAGAGTCCCTGTTGCGTGATGATTTTCAGTGGACTGTGTCGAGTGCGTCGAAGAGTGCGCTGTTGGTTCTGGCCGCTATCTCGGGCGCTGCCGTGGCGCGGGTCATGCGCCAAGCCGAGGCCGAAATCTCATCGGCCCGAGCCCGCGAAGAGATGGGCAGGGTCCTGCACGACGGCGTTCTTCAGACCCTCGCAGTAGTGCAGCGCCGATCCGAAGATGCCGACCTTCGTTCTTTGGCCAAGGATCAGGAACGAGATCTCCGCCGCTACCTCTACGATGCGCCCAGCGCGCCAACCGGATTTGTCGCATCGTTGCGGGCTGCGGCAGCCGAGATCGAGCGTCGCGAGAAGGTCGAGGTTGCGGTTGTGCTTGCCGACGACCTGCCGGAACCATCGGCATCGGTTGGCGAAGCCATCGTTGGCGCCGCGAAGGAGGCGCTAACCAACGCGGCCAAACACGGTGGCGGCGATCGGATCAGTCTTTTCGCCGAACCCGATGAATCTGGCGTCTACTGCACCGTGAACGACAATGGAGTTGGCTTCGATGTATCTCAACCGAGCCACGGCCGCGGTCTCGAGCACTCAATTCGGCGACGGATCACCGAGGTTGGCGGTCGAGTCACCATCAGCTCGAAGCCCGGACACGGAACCGAAGTAGAACTGTGGGTGCCATGACCGACGCCGCTGCGAGTGACGCAAACGAGAAACGACCTATCCGCGTCGTAATCGCAGACGATCACTCGATCTGGCTGTCAGGGGTTCGAGCCGACCTAGGCCACCAGTTTGAGGTGGTTGGCGAAGCCGCAAACGCGCCAGACGCGATTGCCGAAATCGACCGGGCCGAACCCGATCTGGTGCTGTGCGACCTGCACATGCCAGACGGTGGCGGCCAACGTGTCGTTACCGAGCGCGGCGAGGCCACCAAGATCGTGATCCTTACTGTGTCGGAGGCCGAACGCGACGTTCTGGAGGCGGTTGCTGCCGGCGCGGTTGGGTATCTAACCAAGTCGACCGATTCGCACGAGCTACGCAGCGCCTTGGTTCGGGCCGCAGCCGGTGAACCGGTGTTTTCGCCTTCGTTGGCATCGCTCGTCTTGTCTGAGTTCCGACGGCTCAAACAAGCTGACGGCGCCGACGGGGCACTCACCGACCGCGAGCGCGAGGTGTTGCGCCAGGTCGCCAAGGGTTCGACCTATCGCGAGATTGGCGAAGTGTTGTTCATCTCGCCAAAGACGGTCGAGAACCACACCAGAAACATCCTGGCCAAGCTCCACCTGTCGAAGAAACAAGAGCTGATCCGTTACGCGCTCGAGCACGGCATCGAGTAGCCAAGGTCGCGCCGCCGAACGCGTGGCCCGCGGCAAGCTACGCAACCGCAGGTGCGCCTGGTCTGAGCTCCAAGCATGAAACGAATGGAGCAACCTGCTCGATGGCGTGAATCCGAAGGCTGGCTTGCGCAGCCGTGGTTTCCCACGTTCTCAGCGCAAAGAAGTGCCCCGCTGCTGGTCCGAACGCTAGCCAGACTCCCAAACCGCGAATGTACTCAACCACAAGAACTCGACCGTTCGGGCCAACACACTCTCTGGCCCGCTCGAACTCATCGACCCTCATGGCCGAGTCGCGCAACTCATGGGCCGACAGCATGAACAGAACAAGGTCGGCTCCTCCGGGGTCGCCCATTCCAGAAGCGGCAGGGCGGTCGGCGTGACTCCGGACGGCCCGCCGCAGTGAACGGGTGAGAGAAGGCAACTCGCTGTGCAGGTCGCGCACATTCACCGAATGTCCCGCCGCTAGGAGATGCTTCGTCGTTCGATCGAATCCAGCGGTTACGAGAAGAAGTTCACATGGATCTTCACCTATCCAGAAGGCCTGGTACAGCCGAGACCGGTCGTAGGCCACGTGCACAGCAAGCAGTGCTATCAGCACCTGCACGAGAACAAGACCAACCAAGAGCCAGCAAACAGCGTTCCACGGCGCAGGAGCGACAGTTCCCGAGATGCCAAGAGCCAACACGGCAATTGTT
>CAZMUM010000020.1:3738-39302 GCA_964569385.1 uncultured Acidimicrobiales bacterium | reverse complement strand
CCACGGCGCAGGAGCGACAGTTCCCGAGATGCCAAGAGCCAACACGGCAATTGTTACCTCGAACGCGGTTACCGGCTCGAGTTCGCCTAACCCCTCTCCGAGCAGGCCGCTGCCAAACGAGTCGATGAACAGCGGTTCCGGCGACCAGTTCTTGAGCACCCCCCGATACACCCGAAGTGGGCCAGAGGTTCGTTTCGGCGGCACAAAGTTGTGCAAACGGACCCTTCGGAGGCTTGCAGTGTCAGCCCAATTCGATGGCAGCTCCGGCCCTCGGTTCAACTTCATTGACGTTTCACCCGTGACCGTGATGCCGTCAGCAGTATCCACAATGGAACACGACGCCCGCTCTACCCGGTACGGCGAAACAAGCGACCCGACACGAAACAACAGCGACGGCGACGCTATGTGCAGCAGCGAGAAACCCTGCCGTACAACGTCGACCTCACGTGGCCGCTCGACGAACGCCAGGTGCTCTGCAAACACCGCGGACAGGCCAACCCGCGCTGGAACCCAAGCGGGCCTTAGCGCCTTCTGAACAACAATCGAGGTGGCGACGACACCGCGGCCATCATGTTCTTCGACACCAAGCCCAACGGGAAGCTGTCAAGCAAGAGCAGCCGCATCAACGAAGCTGACCACGACATACACACGCGAAAAGGTCGATCGAAACTGCATCAGCAGATGAATCGAATCGGCTCAGGTCACAGACCTCAGCGGTTGATCTGGCTGACGTCGCGCACTGCGCCTCGGGCCGCCGACGTGGTCATGGCCGCATAGGCCTGGAGTGCGGGCGATACGACGCGCTCGCGGTCGATTGGCGTCCAGGCATCGGCACCACGGTCGGCTTGGGTTTGGCGGCGGCGGTCGATCTCGGCATCTTCGACCAGCAGGTTGATCGACCGGTTTGGGATGTCGATCTCGATCTGGTCGCCGTCTTCGATCAGACCAATCAGGCCACCCTCAGCGGCCTCTGGCGAGACGTGACCGATCGACAAGCCGGCCGTACCTCCCGAGAACCGGCCATCGGTCAGCAAGGCGCACTCCGCACCGAGACCACGCGACTTGATGTAGGTGGTCGGGTACAACATCTCCTGCATGCCCGGGCCGCCTTTTGGCCCCTCGTAGCGCACCACCACCACATCGCCGGCAACCACCATGGCTTCGTCGAGCACACCTTCCATGGCAGCCTCTTGGCTTTCGAACACCTTGGCCGGACCGGTGAACTTCCAGATCGACTCGTCGACGCCAGCAGTTTTGACAATGCAGCCGGCCTCGGCCACGTTCCCTGACAACACCGCCAGCCCGCCCTCGCTTGAGTAGGCGTTGTCGATAGAACGGATACATCCACCCACGCGGTCGGTGTCGAGCGAAGGCCATCGGGTCGACTGGCTAAACGCCACCTGGGTGGGGATTCCAGCCGGGCCCGCGAGGAAGAAGTTGCGGGCATCGTCAGTAGCAGTGGGCCTCATGATGTCCCACTGATCTATCGCCGCCTGAAGGGTGTCGGCATGCACGGTCGACTGGGAGGTGTCGATCAGGCCGGCCCGATCGAGTTCGCCAAGAATGGCAAAAATGCCGCCGGCACGGTGCACATCTTCGACGTGGTACTCAGGTGTAGAAGGCGCCACCTTGCAAAGGTTTGGCACCTTGCGAGACAGCTCGTCCATGTCGGTCATTGTGTAGTCGATGCCGCCCTCCTCGGCCGCAGCCAGTAGGTGCAGAACGGTGTTGGTGCTTCCACCCATGGCAATGTCGACTGCCATGGCGTTAACGAACGCACCTCTGGTGGCGATGTTGCGAGGCAAGACCGAGTCGTCGTCTTTGAAGTAATACCTCTTGGCCGCGTCGACGATGGTGCGCCCGGCTTCGAGGAACAACCCCTCGCGATCGGCGTGTGTGGCCAGCATTGTTCCGTTGCCAGGCAAAGACAGCCCGAGAGCCTCGGTGAGGCAGTTCATGGAGTTGGCGGTGAACATTCCCGAACACGACCCACACGTCGGACACGCCGAGCGTTCGATAGAGGCCACGTCTTCGTCGGACACGTCGCGGTCACCAGCCGACATCATGGCCGAAATGAGATCGACCTTGACCTCGGTTCCGGCCAGCCGAGTCTTCCCAGCTTCCATGGGGCCGCCCGACACGAAGATGGCCGGGATGTTCAGTCGCATTGCCGCCATGAGCATGCCTGGGGTGATCTTGTCGCAGTTCGAGATACAGACAAGGGCATCGGCGCAATGAGCCTGAACCATGTACTCGACCGAATCAGCGATGAGATCGCGGCTTGGCAAGCTGTAAAGCATGCCGCCGTGACCCATAGCAATGCCGTCGTCGATAGCGATGGTGTTGAATTCCTTAGCTACCGCACCGGCGGCCTCGATCTCGCGAGCAACGAGTTGGCCCATGTCTTTGAGGTGAACGTGGCCGGGCACAAACTGGGTGAAGGAGTTGGCTACGGCGATTATCGGCTTATCGAAATCGTCGTCGGTCATTCCCGTGGCCCGCCACAAGGCGCGGGCTCCGGCCATGTTGCGGCCGTGAGTAGTCGTTTTGGATCGAAGCTCTGGCATAGGCGTGATTGTACGCCCCTGCGTCGATTCGCTACCCGGCGAAATCGAGAATGCCCGTAGCTCTCACGCCAATGTTCTGGGTCAGCGCCACCGTTACGGCACACCCAGGACCGTCAACACACGAAAACGCTCCGTCCGACAGCTGGATCGAAGCTGGCGGCCGATAAGGCAAAGTCGTTGGGCCTAGGTACGACAACTCGTGCTGGATCGTTGCCAGATCACAGGTTTCGTTGATCGAAGCTCCATCTGGAGCATCTTGGCGACAGGTAACCAACCACGCCGTGCCACCACCGAGGCCACTTACCACAATGGGAGTCAGTTCGCCGACGACAAGATCGCCTGGAACATCGATGTCGCCCTCGACAATCGAGTCGACTGGCGGCTGATCGAGCGAATACGGCACGGCCCGAGATTCGAGGACTGAGCCCTCATCGACAACCAGACGCAGGTCGGCAACCGACGCATATCTGGGTTTTAGCGTCTCGACAGCAGCGACATTGACTCCATCGACGGCTAGAACTCCAAACTCCTCAAAACGCACACCCCACAAGCCTTCGGCACCATCGGTCGTGGCGCGGTACAGACTCAAGACAACCTTCGCTTCTCCAGCCAGAATCGTTTCGAGGTTCCGACGCCCCAGAGGCGACAACACCACCTCGACGCGATCGCCAGTGGTGAGTTCATTGGTTCGGACTGCACTCGTTACGGTGAGCACAACGACCACTACCTCGGCCTCACACCTACGGTCGACCAAAACATCGGGACTTACAAACAACCGTCGTTCACTAACTGGTTGAGCGCCAGTGACCGTCACCAACTCGTCGTCGTTGGCAAGTAGCAGCTCGGTAGGAGGGCCGAAACGAGACGTCGACAACATCGGCACAAGATCGCCAAAGCCAATATCTTCCACGTGGTAGTCGCCGCAGGTATCGAGCCTCTGACCGCCACCGGATGGTCCACTGTCGGTCGAGCCTGCATTAGTCGGAGTAGTAGTCGCGGCGAACTCCACCTCGACCGACGATTCCTCGATCGAACGGGGCGCGGCGACGAGCGCAACGGTTAACAACACACCCGTGGCCACAACCAGCGCAACCACTGCTCCACCCGCTATCCACAACCATGGCCGTCCATTAGATCCACTCATAGTCGGAACTCCTGTGCTACCCAGAACTCGCTAATGCCGTCGTCCTGGCCAGTAGAGCCGCGCCGAGCGCACCCGCCTGTTGGCCCAGAGCGCCGATCTCGATGCGTAACGGCGGGCGGTGCTTGCCGGCGAGGACCAAGCGTTCATGGTGAGCCCGCACCAGATGGCCGTATAGGTCCCAGTCGTCGGCCATGTCGCCGCCAAGGATCACGAGCTCTGGATCGAGAAGCGCTACCGCGTTGGAGAGCCCCACGGCCATCCAGAACGCGAACTGATCTAGGATCGATATCGCTCCGGGGTCGTTGTTTCTGGCGCCGCGCATAACGTGTTCGCCTTGCACATTCTCGGCGTCGCCGCCAGCCAAGGTCAATAGCTGTGGCGTTAGCCCAGCGATGGCGGCCTGGCGTGCCATCCAGTCGAGTCCTCGCCCACTGGTGTACACCTCGAGGCAACCACGGCTGCCGCAACTGCACTCCGGCCCTGATGGGTTGATCATCGTGTGCCCAAGTTCGCCGGCCATGCCGAAAGCGCCGCGTCTCACGGCACCGTCGATGATGAGCGCATTGCCAAACCCCGAACCAACCGTGATCAGAACAGCGTTGGAGATGCCACGGGCAATACCCCACTCGAGCTCTGCCATCGCCGCGAGGTTGGCGTCGTTGTCGATAACAATTGGTCGGTCCAGGCGGGTCTCCAACAGCTGAAGAAGCGGCACATCGCCAAGATCGAGATTTGGTGAAAAGGCCATGCGACCGCTGAGGTCCAACTGTCCGGCCACACCAACCCCGACGCTGTCGACAGCACCAACAACGGTGATCAACTCGGTACAGATCGCCTCAACAACGTCGAGTAGTTCTGTTGTTCCGCGTGGTGTGTCGACCCGGCTCTGGGCCAGTACCGCCCCATCACCATCGATAACAACAGCAACACACTTAGATGTGGCTATATGAACACCGGCTGTCAGCCCGATCGACGTCATGGCCCACCTCCGTCGTTTGGATCGTCGCGTAGGTCGGTGATCGAGATACCCACGATGGGCTGTGACTCATCGGCTGGCACTTTCTGGTCCGATGTGGTCGGCTTGGGGCTCGAACCCGACTCTTCGACAAAGCCGGCGACCGCAGCCTGACCGAGTTGTACCCAGCGCTGGACCGTCTGCTCGACGGTGGCGCCGTCGGTCCTTTGACCGGACTGGTCGAGTAAGCGTTCGGCACCGTCGAGCAACGCCCGGCCCGCGCCGATTAGATCGCGGGCGGCATCAGACAGTTGCCCAACGATGTCGTCGCCGGGCCCTGAGTTGTCGTCGGCATTATCCATCGGGTCAAAACTAACGGGCTGAAAGACCCGCGCCGCACACCACCGCCAACTGGCACATCAAACCCTCCGAACGAGTTCGAAGCCAATGTTGAGAGATCCCTGTTCGAGGCTCGCCGTTGCCACATCGTGGGAGAGCAACGAATCTGGCAAAGCGACCATCCGCCGATGCGGACCTATGGTGATAATGAGTTCGCCCCGGTGACGTCCGACATCGATCGACGACCCGTCAACGGCTCCGATAGCCATGGTTAACGTGGCCCGGTCTCCATCGGAAGCCCATACCAGCGATGGGCAAGTAGTCGACCGGGCGGTCGGATCCTCAGCGCCGTAAATGGCGCGACCAAGCGCGGCAAGAGCCTCAACGCCGACGATCTCTGCCCCAGCGAGTTCGACTGGCCACACCGGCACTGGGTCTAGGTCGGTGGTTAGGCGTTCGACCTGTTCGGCCTCGACCTTTCGCCACCGCTCGAAGAACGGGTCGGCCACGGCCGCTGGCAAGATCCGATTCATGATCGCGGCATCGACGCGCAGACCGAACAACGACAGGTATGAGTGTGCTCTTCTGGTTTCAGCTACCACAACCGGGTTTGGGGCCGAAACAAGGCGCACACCCGTTCTGGCCGTATCGGTCAGAAGCCGTTGGGTGGCGCTCAAGCGGTCCGATAATCGACGCAAGTCATCGAGCGCTCGTATTTTGGGTAGCTCGACTCCAACGGTCTGCTCAAGTATTGGCCCAACCATGCCAATCCATGGAGCCGCCACTGGAGCTAGCCGGTCGATCCACCAGTTGATGACCTGAGGCGCCGACAGCAGTCGGATGGTTTCAGCGGTGGGTGCACAGTCGACAACGACAAGATCCAGATCGGTGCGGTCGGCCAACTCGCCAATCACTGACAGTGCAATCAGCTCATCGGCACCGGGGATGACCGTGAGTTCGCCAGCCTGAATCGCCGAGATTCCCGACTGACCTGCGATGGCGGCGACGGTCAAGCGAATCGTGTCCCATCCGGCCTCGAGCCTTATCCTGGCGTCGGGTTCGCTTGCGGTAAGACCGTCACAGACCTCGACGCCAGCGTCGCCGATCTCGATGCCAAACACATCACCAAGGCTGTGAGCGGCATCAGTAGACACGACGTGAACCCGAAGGCCCAACTCTGCTGCCCGAACAGCCGTCGCAGCTGCGATCGTCGACTTTCCAACACCGCCCTTGCCGGTGAAGAGCAGCACGTTCGCGCCACTCAAGGGGTCAAGCTTCGGCTCTGGCCTGAAGATCGGCGAGAGCGGTGTGGATAATCCGACCTTCGGCCCTGCGCTTCACGAACCCTGGCAGAGGCACGAGCAGTTCGACTTCGAGGTGATAGGTGACCTCGCATTCGTCGGGTGAACCTGGGACGGCGCCGAAGGTGTACCACCCGTCGAGACGTTTGGTGATGTCGCCCGCCGTCTGAACCCACGAGATGCGGCTGGGTGCCTCGGAATGGTTGTATCGCAAGGTGTAAGCCGCCGACCGACCCATGGCCGCGGCGCGGAACTCGACCAACAACGGTCGTCCCTCGTGGTCGACTTCGAGAACCGTGGCGTCCTTTAGATCGGTTGTCCAGTCTGGATAACTTGTGACGTCGGCCGCCAGTTGATAACAACGCTCTGGGGACGCCTGAATGACTCTGACTTCGGTGGCTTCATCGAGCATCGTCGTTCCTCCGGGGCTAGCTGGCGCGTTTCGTTTGCTTGATTCTGCCACCGTCAGCACCCAACGATGTTGCATACCCCTCCAAACCCGAGTGAATCAAGTAGATTCGAAAAGCGCAACTCACCGAAACCGAGGCCGAAACACACCGTGTTTAGCCGACCAAACTCCGGCGATTCCTAGTCCGAGCACCGGAGCCAGAACACCGAATATGAGTGCACTGGTTGGTTCGATCAATGCCGCGACTACCGCCACCGCCGACTGAGCGACAATTGCTCCGATCATGTGCCAACGCGTTGCCGCTGGGGCGCCTTCGGCCAACAAGTAGAGACCGGCGGTCGAGATTTCTTCGGTGCGACTGCGGTCGAGGGCGACGAAGAACGAATAGAGGAACGCCATGATCCCGGCTAGGAGCATTGCGATCGACACGAATGCCGCGACGACTCCAAGCGAGCTCGGGGCTGCCAACCCGAGGCCAAGACTCACCGTTAGAACAGCCGTTGCAACCCAGTTGGCTCTGACGAGAACCCAACCTCGGCGCGGATCGGGTTCTCGCTGGTCGGGTTCTGGGTCGTCGGCATCTGGCCGATCAATGTTGCTCATTGGACCGCTTCGGCCAAGCCCGCGTGGAGCCGCAAGGCCAGCGTTTTGTAGGAGAACTCCGAGACTGCTCGCTCCCGGGATCTGCGACCCATTTCGGCGGCGCCGTCAGGGTTGTCGAGGATCGACCGCCACGCGGTGACAACTGCGTCGACATCGTTTGGACTGGCCACGACGGCACCAGTCTCGCCATCGAGAACAGCCTCGGCAGCACCACCGCTGTCGCCCGCGACCTGAGGTACCCCAGCCGCAGCTGCTTCGACAAACACAATTCCGAATCCCTCCTGTTCGAGGCCTCCCCACCTAGTGCGACACAACATCGTGAATACGTCGGCGGCACCGAATAGTTCGGGTTTGTCCTGTTCGCTAAAGGATCCTAGGAACCTCACCGGAGCCTCGAGCGCCGCGGCTTTACGTTTAAGCCGACGTTCGTCGCGACCAGTGCCACCGATCACGAGCAAGAGCCGAGGGTACGACTTGGAGAGCTTCGCCGCGGCTTCGATGGCAACGTCGAAACCCTTGCGCGGAACGAGGCGCGAGACTGCGAGCACCATCTGAGCATCGATGTCGATATCGAACCTTTGTCGTGCCGCTCTCCTCTCATCGTCGGTAAGCGGACGGAATCGGTCGGTGTCGACACCAGGTGGAACATAAATCGAGTCAAGGGTACGTCCGGCGGCTCTGTTGCCTTCGTCCATTGGGTACATGCCGGCACCGATGACCAACCTGGCTTCGGTCAGAACCTTTCGCAACGCCTGCCGGCTGATCGGCAAACGTCCCGGCACCGCGACCTCTGCACCATGGAGTATCACCGCGTATGGATGGTGAAGTCTGGGACCGATTCCGCCAAGGGGGAGCGCAGGATCGATCACTACCAGCTCGGCCCCGACCTCATCGGCGATGGTGTCAATCTGGGCGGCCAACCCCGGTCTTGGCACGAGCCACTTATCACGCGCCCTGATGACGCGAAACGCCTGGTTGGCGTCGAACTCGGCCGTCCCCGCATACGGGGTGGTAAACACGGTGACTTCGTCGGCTGGAAGCCGACGCCAGAGCTCCCATAGGTAGGCCTGAATACCGCCTACTTTGGGCGGGAAGTCGTTGGTGACTAGCAGGTGGCGAACCACGGGGCTCGACGCTACCGCCTAACGAGGCGGAACGGACCGATTGAGTTCGGCCACAATGGCTGAGTCGAGCAAAGCCGCACCGTCGGTTACGCACCGGGCCACGAGTTCGTCGCGGCCGAGGCGTTTCGCGGCCCATATGGCATGGCCAACCTCGACCACATGTTCGCTTTGGAGCATCCGGACGAGCACTTCGTCGACGTCGGCACCGCCACCGGGAGCGAGCTCGCGTCGCGGTTCGGCCACGTTGCCGAGCGCAACCAGGGCGTTTCTGCGGAGATACTCGGGCCGGCGACGAGGGATGTACCACTGCCCGTATCGAGCAGCCAGTTCGTCGTCGCTCGACCTTAGAAGCTCAAGTAAGTCCACAGTCGTGGTGGCATCGCCTGCCACCACAGGCACCGATCGGGACCGCTCGTCGCGCACATTCGGGGGACAAACCACCTGACAATCGTCGCAGCCATAGATTCGATCGCCAAGAGCCTCGCGAAATTCGGGAGGGAAGGTTCCGGCCGCTTGAACGAGCCATGCAAGGCACCGTCGGGCATCCAAAACCCCCGCCGTATCCAGCGCGCCGGTCGGACACGCGACTTGGCAACGGTTGCAACTCAGGCAGCCGTCGGCCATTGGCCCATCAGCAGGCTCGATGACGGCATCGGTCACCACCGATCCGAGTACAAACCAGCTACCAAGATCGTCCGAAAGCAGGTTGGTGTTCTTGCCAAACCAACCGAGCCCAGCTCGATAGGCAGCAGCCCGGTCGACCATTCGGTTGTCGTCGAGCACCACCACTGCCGTCGCCCCAATTGACCGAAGCTCGGCCGCGACGGCCTCTAGCCGATCGTGCAACTGGTCGTAGTAGGGCTCCCATACGTAGCGGGCAACGGCGGCGCGAGGCCCGTTAGGTATCTGTTCGACCTGGTCGCGTCGGTACAACAAGGCCCCCACAATGATCGACCGAGCTCCGGCGAGAACACGGCTGGGATCGGTCGAGCGTTCGGGTTTCCCGTAGGTGAAGTGCATGCCGGCATGCAGCCCGGCACCCTTGCGCGCGTCGATTCGTATCCTTGCTTCGTCGAACGGCGCTGCGTCTGTAACGCCGTGAGCATCGAGACCGGCCGCGGCGGCCCAGCGGGCAACGTCGTCGAGCGCGGCTGAAATCACTCCCTCATGGTTGCATGCCTCAGGCGTGGCACCAGCCCGCCATCGCCAAGAGCCTTCAGAGCACGCGCTTCGGCCAGATCGATGATGACCGCGCTGTCGTGTTCGTCGCGGACGAGAAAAGTCACGACGCAGCTATTGCAAGCTTCAGTAGAGCGAGCAATGCAGACATCGCAATCGATCACGAAACGACGCGAACTTCTTTGGTTTGACGGTGAACGACTTACTGGCGTATCGAACGACATGAGGACTCCAGGGGAAGTGGCTGGACTGTTGGACTTGGACCGAAGCCAAGAGCGCTTCGGAGTCGACGATGAACGTACCCAGGGGGTGGGACGCGAAACCTGCGGTGTCGCGAACTAGCGGAGCCCAACGCGTATGAGCGAAACCTGCGGTGTCGCGAACTAGCGAAGCCAACTGTAGAATGAATAGCTCGAAACGACGTTGGCGCCTCGTGCGGCGGCGCCGTCGCGAACCTCGCCATCGGTCGAGACCACGAGTACCGGCACGGCGCTGTCGATGCGGTCGAGCATTGCCAGCAGCACATCGTCGGCCGTCACACCAGCCGGACTCCACGTAACTCTCACCTGCGACTGGTACCGATTCTGGCCACCGCCAACTACATCGGCGCCATCGAATACGACGGTGGCGACAAGGCGACCGCCTAGCCGGGTTGCCATAGCCGACAACAAACGTTCACGTTGGGTGTACAGATCAGCGTTTGGCCAGCCGGTTTTAGCCACGTTGTAACCATCGACCAACATCTGCATACGCGGGACACGAATCAGTTCGTCGACACCCGCCGGCGAGTCGTCGAGAACGCCTCTGGCGGAGCGATGTGGTCTACGCCGTTTAGGTTGAGCGGTCACCGGTTGGTCTGGCGGGGTGCTCGGAGCTGCGGAGCCACCTGCATCGACGACGGGGTCTTCGCTCCTCGACGTTGCGTTGGCGAGCGCGACGGCCGTGCGTTTGTGGGCCAGACGTTCGTCGCCAAGGAGTTGTTCGGCCCGAGTTGCCCGTTGTCCGAGTTCGACGGCCCTGACTCGCTTGGATTCGGATTCGGCCTCTGCGACCTCGACCAGCTGCGCTAACTCAGCAGCCGAGCGACGCTCTTGTTTCAACGCAACTTCGGCCGAAGCAAGTTTGGCGGTGACGCTCGCCAACTGAGACTTCACCGTCTGGAGCTCGAGCATGATCTCGTCGAGTTGGGTTTCGGTGGCGATCTCATTCAAGTAGAACTCGCGGATTCGATCGGTCCAGTGGTCGGGACGACTAACCCAAAGCCAAGCCACCTCACCAACTTCGCTCTGATCGGCCAGCAGCGCGACCCGTTCGCGAAAATCAGCGTCGACGTCGAGGGCTGACCGAACTGCCCCAAGCCAAGCCCGAGGTAGTCGATCAAGCTGCACCACGCGTTCGAGCCCATCAGGGATGGCAGCACCACTTGATCGGCGAGCGTCTGACCGGGCAACAGAGTGAGCCAACTCGAGTAGGTGCCTCAACTCCCCCACTCCCGGCTCTCCAGCCGATTTCCCTCGATCCGATCCCATCACCAAAGTTTCGCACCCGTTGGTTTAAAAACCTCTCTGTCACCGCCGCAACCTTCGGTTGCTAACCGGGTTCTCCCTCTCACTTCGTTCGAGCGATACCCCGAAAGACCTCTTCTGTCCCACCGGGTGCGTACCTTTCGTCAATGTGAACAATTTGCCAGCAGGCACAGCCAAAACCACCCAAGCACCGGCGCGAACGTTATTCGATGACGCGACTGACGACGACGCCACAGCGGCTGTTACTGGGCGTAGACGAATAGCCACCGACTCGATCACCAGCGGCCGCTGGGCTGAGCGAATAGACCAGCGTTCGCTCGATGATCTCGGCGTCGCGCTGCATGAGGTGACGTTCTGCGTGTTCGATGTCGAAACCACGGGCGGTAACCGCAAGCTCGACGAGGTGACCGAGATTGGCGCGGTCAAACTCCGTGGCGGCGAATGCCTCGGCACTTTCCAGACCATGATCAACCCCGGAATCGCCATTCCGGCCGAGATTACGATTCTGACCGGCATAACCCAGGCCATGGTCCTTAGAGCTCCGAAGTTCGATCAGGTTCTGCCGTCGTTTCTCGAGTTCGTTGGCGATGCCGTCCTCGTCGGGCACAACGTGTTGTTCGACATGGCGTTTCTGCAGCGCTGCGTCGAGTCGACCGGCCGACCAAGACTGCCCAACAGGGTGGTCGATACTCTGGCGCTGGCTCGGCGGCTAATCATCGACGAAGTACCCAACCTGCGTCTTGGCACCTTGGCCGACCGGCTTAGGCTCGACCACCAACCGAGCCACAGGGCCCTCGACGATGCTCTGGCTACTGGCGACCTTCTCCACATGCTCCTCGAGCGGGCAGCTTGTTTTGGGGTAATGGGTCTCGACGATTTGCTCGCCCTGCCCAAGATCGACGCTCACCCACAAGCTTCGAAACTCAAGCTCACCGACGGCTTTCCACGGACTCGTGGCGTCTACATGTTCCACGACCGCGACGGACGCGTCCTCTACGTTGGCAAGGCCACCAATCTTCGTAGCCGCGTTCGGAGCTACTTCTCTGGCGACCGGCGCCGGAAAGTTGCTCAGCTGTTGCGCGAAACCGATCACCTGAGTCATCTTGAATGCCCGGGACCGCTCGAAGCCGACGTGACCGAGCTTCGCCTGATCCGTCAGCATCGCCCAAGGTTCAACCGCGTTGGCACGTCTCGCGCTGCGCCGGTGTTCGTGAAGGTCACCCTCACAGAACAATTCCCTCGGTTGTCGATCGTCACCAAACGACAAGACGATGGCTACTACCTCGGGCCGATCTCATCGCGGCGCCAGGCCAAAGCCGTTGTGGAGGCGATCCACTCGGTTACACAACTACGTCGCTGTACCAGCCGACCCGCGGCCAGGGCCGATTGTGGGCCGTGCGCCACAGCCCAACTGGGGGCGTCGGCCTGCCCATGCACAGGCTTCACTCCGGCCACGGTGTACGAACAGATCGTTTCGACTGTGGTGCTAGAGCTAAAGACCCATCCTGACCGCATCTTGTCTCGCCTACGGAATCGCATGGATGCCCTGGCTACCGAAGAACGGTTCGAAGAGGCCGCCGACACTCGGGACCGTGCCGCAGCCCTAGCCACTGCACTTGGCCGCCAGCGTGTGGTCGAGCGCCTCGAACTCGCCGAGCGGTTCGAAGTCGAGCTCCCCGGGGTTGGGGGAGCTGAGATAAACCAGGGACGTCTAGTTCGATCCTGGACCGAGTACGGCACAGCCCCTTTGTTCGGCCCTACGACACCGCCAGTCGACAGCGGCGATCAAGCCAGAGCCGCCGACGACGAGCTTCGCTGTATCGCGTCGTGGCTCGATGCCAACGCTAGCGAGCTGCGGTTGCAAGACCTCGACGGTGTGCTCTGCTCAAAGTTGCCGCGGCTGGCTGACTTCGATGCGAGCCCCAGTGCGCTTAGCGGGTCCCGCCGAGGACGCCGCTAATTCGACTCAGCCGCAGCCGCGCTGGCCACAACAGCCTTACGAAGCGCTTCGGCCGCCGAGCCGTTCGACACCGCTGTCGATGCCGCCTCTATTGCCGTCGGTAGGTCGTCGGCGATTCCCGCCACAACCAGTCCAGCGGCTGCGTTGAGCACCACAATATCACGCCGGGCCCCCGTTTCTGAGCCACCGAATATGGCGTGGGCGATGTTGGCGTTTGCCTCGGCATCGCCGCCGGAGATGTCGTCGAGGCTGGCCCTAGCAATTCCCAAATCTTTGGGGTCAACCTCGAACTCCGAGATCGAACCGTCTCTTACCTCGACCACTCTGGAAGGGCCGGTGAGCGCAATCTCATCGAGCCGCCCATGACCGTGCACGACCCACGCGTGCTCTGACCCTCGGTTGGCCAGCACCCCAGCCATGAGGTCCTGGAGTCCGGGGTCAGACACCCCGATGACCTGGCGGCGGATACGCCCAGGGTGTGAGAGAGGACCAAGAATGTTCATCACGGTCGGGACCCCAAGCTGGGCCCTAACAGGACCGGCATGTCGCATCGCGGGGTGAAAGGCTTTGGCGAAAACGAACGCAATGCCAGCATCGGCCAGACACTGCTCGACGCCGGGGCCGTCGAGCCCGGTGGTAAGGCCAAGCGCTCCGAGCGTGTCGAAGGCACCGCTGGTAGCAGAAGCCTTGACGTTGCCATGTTTGGCAACACACGCTCCGGCACCGGCAGCAACAAAACACGCCATTGTCGAAACGCTCAAAGCGGCAATGCGCCTGGACGGAGCGCCGCCGGTTCCGACGATATCGATGGCCCCGTCGGGCAGTTGGAGCGGCGCGGCGTTGTCGAGCATGGCATCGACCAGACCAGAGATCTCGTCGATGCTCTCGCCCTTCTGGTGAAGACCGAAGATGAACGCCGCTATCTGCGCGTCGCTTGCGTCGCCGTTCAGAACAGTAGACAACGCATCTCTGGCCACATCGCGGGTGAGGTCGCGGCCAGCAATCAGCGCACCGAGAACTGCGGGCCAACCGCCATGAGTCTCAACGTTGGACATAGGTGACTGTACCCCGGTCGCGAAAACTAGGCGTCGGCCAACAGGCGAGCTTTGGCCGCAGCCCGCCTTCGCTGTCGAATAATCCGGCGTCGTTCCTTTTCGTTGGCGCCGCCCCATACTCCGTCCTTTTCGCGGACGTAGAGCGCATGCTCGAGACATGGCTCGCACACGGGACACCGCGAGCACACCATCTTGGCCTCGGCAGTCTCTTCGTCGGTGGTCGGGTAGAAGATCTCTGCGGAAAGGCCTTGGCACGAAGCGTAGGTCTGCCATGTAGTGGTCACTTGGACGTTCACTCTCCTGGAACAAACGAAATAGTTACTGTCTGAACAAATACACTCTGGATAGATACAGGCTGAGCTGTGGGGGAATACTGCCTTGGCATTTGGTTGGCGTCAGATTCTCCCGCGCCAAACCGTGTATGTCCACCCCAATGAAGCATCGTTTCTATGGAGGCTGGCTCAACGCGAGGGCGAGACTCTGAAATACTGGGCCGCGTGGCAAGCAACACCAGACCGAAATTGCTCGGATACGACATCAGCACCGACGCGATTGCGCGAGGCGCGTTACTCACGACAATCCTCGCAGTACCACTTGGAGTGGTCGCCGGACGGATTCTCGCCGACGGTTCAGCATGGAACTTTGTGGTCACGATCGGGATCTTTGCTGCGTTCGTGCTTGGCGGAGCCGTCGCGGGGCGAATTCGGCCAGACACGGCCGGGCTTCACGGCGCCTTAGCCGCGCTTCCGTGTTTGCTGTTACTGACGTTCATACACTTGTTGTTGGCGCTGATCGGCGATATCGACTTTGACCCGATCCTCGTTCTGAGCCAAATCGTAATCGGCACTAGTCTCGCGACGATCGGTGGCGTGGTTGCAGCACGACGGGTCGACAGCGGCCATTCGCTGATCGACTGATCGACGCAGATGTTTGCTTTCAACCACTGTAGGTGGTTGACTCTCAAGTTGAACAGGTCCCAAAATGGCCCATTCCCGAGGTTTGAAATGTCTAGTCGTTTACGTCGTCGCGTGGCGCGCATAGCTGTAGTGACGTTCGCGGTAGCTGCTGTGGTGGGTGTTGCCCCGATTCCACTCAGTTCGATCGACAGCGCTGGTGCCGCCATCAATCATCCCGGCCTAGTGCCCGATGTGCCGGTGACCGGCTACCCGAGGATCGTCTATACCCCCGGCCGCGAGACCTTCGCCGCAAACCAGATCGGAAACTTCATCGTTTCTGGCGGCAACTTCGCCCAGGTGAGACTCCAGAACGGCACGACGATCGGCCAGCCCTACTTCACCGCTTGGCATATCGATACCAAAGAGATCGTGTGCACAGACATCACCTTCGATGGCGACGTACTCGACATTATTCCTGGTGATACGCCGAACTCGATGTTTGTTTCTGGTCGGTTCAACAACGTCACCGACGCAAATGGCGTTACTCACACCAGACGCAAGATAGTCAAGATGTACATGCCAGATTGTGCAGTAGACACCGACTTTCAGGTGGGCGCCGCTAACGGCAAGATCAACCACATGGCCCTTGTCGGTTCACGCCTGTTCATCGGCGGCGACTACACCACCCTCGGAGCGGTTTCGCAACCGAGGTTGGCTGAGGTCAATGCGACGACAGGCAACCTCGCCTCGTTCAACCTCAACGTAACCTCGAACAGCACCTCAACGTTTCGAGGACTAGCGATCAATCCGGCCGGAACTCGGCTCATCGCGGGAGGACGCTGGAGCTCAATTAGTGGTGTCGCTACTGGACCGACCGCTGTCATCAACATCGCTACTCCTGGCACGCCAAGCCTCACCCCCCACCGGTCGTCGATACCAACACCAACCATCGATCTTCAAGACGCCGGCGTCAGCCCCGACGGTCAGTACATCGCTCTCGTGTATGGCACAGCCACGGTTTCTGACTATGTGTATCTGGTACCGACCACAGAGTCGCCACAGACGCCTCTATGGACTAAATACATGCGCGACTCGAACTTCAGCGTCGCCATATCGGACGAAGCGGTCTACGTGGGGGGTCACTTCTGTAAGATCGATGCTGGCCCAGGAGCCAGCCAGCTCATGGCGCCGAACACACTCGACTTCTGCACAGGTGTTTTCTTTGCTGGTGGTGTGTGGCGGAGTCAGTTGGCCGCGCTCAGGATCTCTGACGGCACACCCCTTACGTGGAACCCAGGCAACAACTCTTTCGGTGGCGCCGAAGAATTGCGAGTCACCGAGCGGGGTCTGCTCGTCGGGTATGACGGCGACCGTACAAACGGATTCGAAGTTGGAACAACCGCCGTGTTCGACTTCGGTCCGGTCGGCGACACATTGCCTCCGACCACCGCGACTATTACCGCGCCAAGCCAAGGAGCGACCGTCGCGACTCCGGTGAATGTCAAAGCGACTGCGGGCGACAATGTGGCGGTCACCGACTACCAGTACCGGCTGCAAGCCGACAACGGGCAATGGCTACAGGCCGACAGCACTCTGGGTACGAACCCACATGTGTTCACCACTTCGGCCAATGGGGCAGGCGATCTAGACACCAATGTGGCTGTTGCTACAGCAGACGACTATCGGATCGACGTCCGGGCGCTCGACGCCAGCAACAACATCTCGTTGCAATGGGCTGAGCGAGACGTAACCATAACGGGCGGGGTCGCTCCGACCTGTACCGCGACGATCAGCCAGGGTGGCTCAGCAAACCTCGTCTGGGATGCAATCCCAGGCCAGAACTCGTATCAAGTTCGTAGGAACGGGTCCTGGGTCGCAACGGTCAGCGCTACGAACCACACAACTAGCGGATCCATGGCCGATGTCTTCGTCATCCGTTACTGGACCGGCGGCAGCCCCACCGAGATTCCGTGTACCAACGAGGCTGGTGGACCATCACCAGCTTGTACCGCGACGTTCCAGGGCAACGGCGATGCTCTCATCGTCTGGGACGCCGTAGCGGGCGTAAACACCTATCACGTCCGCAGAAACAATGGCTGGATTGGATCCACGGCTGGCACGACGTTCACTGACACCACAGCGGGTGGCAACCAAGCTCTCGTCTATGAGATTCGTTATCGAGTCGGTGGCACGATCACCGACGTTCCGTGCGCCAACGTTGGCGGAAACCCTGCACCCTCGTGCACCGCTACTGCCCTGGTTGGCGGCGGAATAAAGCTGAGTTGGTCGGCGGTAGGTGGCGTCACTAGCTTCCAAGTCAGAAAGAACAACGGCTGGATTGCCAGCGTCGTCGGCCAGACCTACACCGACACCAACGGAACCATCGGCGACAGCTACGTCATACGCTACTGGAACCCAGGCCTCACCGATCTGATTTGCTAGTAAGGTTCGGGCTGCGGTGAGTCGACCCAGGTGGCCGCGGCGTTGGGACTCTGTGTCAAAGCAGTGTCGACGGCGTCGAGGAAGGTCGGGGCTCCATAGGGCAGGGTGCTGGCGTGAAGCCAGGCGTTGCGAGACGACGGAAAGTGCAACAGAAAGTAAACCGCCGATGGGCCGGGAAACCGGTCACAGGCAAGGGTGAAACGGTGCGGTAAGAGCGCACCAGCGTCCCGGGCGACCGGGCGGCTAGGTAAACCCCACCCGGAGCAAGGTCGAGCAGGGATCGGACAGCCCGTCCAATGATCCCGGGTAGACCGCATAGATGGATGGCCACCCAAGCGGCAGCTAGTGCCGCCGGACAGAACCCCGCCTACGGCGGTCGGCTCACCGCACCATCTCTGCTGCTCTAGCAACATCGAGTGGGACTTCAGGAACTTTCAGGAACACCAGGAGTACTTGGGGCGTTGTATAGACAACTACCCCTCTGGAGCAAAGATCGAGATGCACGATCAAGACCCAACTCCGCCGTCACAAATGACCGCTACCTGGCCCTTCGGCCACAATTCACCAGTTATTGGCAGCACGCCGATGACCATCGCGGCGCCAACACCAACTCCGCCTCGGCGACGGGGCAGGCGCCTCCTGGCTGGATTGGCTGCGCTGGCCGGTTTTGCGATTGTCGTGGCTACCGCCGCTGGAGTTTCTTACGTGGTCGCCGACCGAACAACGGGATCAACGTTAGAAACACCGGCCACGACAACCCCAGCGCCAACGCAAGTTGCTGCTGCACCCACCACAAGCACGGCCCCACCCATCAGCGTCGGCATGGACTTCACAGACGAGCCGTTCGCCCGAGCGGCCGCGCTAGTTGGCCCGGCCGTCGTGCAATTCGACACCGGTACGGGACTCGGATCTGGCGTCATCTACGATAGCTCTGGGCTCATTCTCACCGCCGCTCACGTAGTCGACAACGTCGATACCGTAATCGTCAGGCTCGCCGACGGTAGCTCTGTTCAGGGCGAGGTAGTCGGCAGTCATGCTTTGTCCGATATTGGTGTTGTGCGAATCAACGTCGACCGAGAACTCCCATTCGCAGTCCTAGCCAACGGCTCAGAAACAGCCGTCGGACAACTAGCAGTTGCTGTTGGCAGTCCGTTCGGGCTCGACCAGACGGTCACCGCCGGAATCGTGAGCGCCACCCACCGGATCTTGTCCAACGGACCAAACAACGTGCCCATGGTGCAGACCGATGCCGCCATTAACCCAGGTAACTCGGGCGGCCCGCTCGTTAACCTCGCTGGTGAGGTAATTGGCATCAACTCCCAAATCTTCACCGAATCCGGCGAGAACTCGGGCGTCGGGTTTGCCGTCACGATCGAGTTAGCCAAGCTGGTCGCCAGCCAAATCGTTGCTGGTGAAGATGTTCAGCTCGCTCTGCTTGGCGTGAGCACAACGTCTACGTTAGACGGCACTCCCGGCGCGCTCATCCAAGAGGTGCTCGACGACAGCGCCGCCTACCTCAGCGGGCTCCAGAGCGGCGACGTAGTGATCTTCATCGACGGACAACCAATCAGAGGCAGCAGCGATCTACGAGCGGCGGTTCTTGTACGCAAACCCGATTCGACAAGCACGCTGACCGTTATCCGCGACGGCGAACAGGTCTCGTTATCGGTCACGTTCGGCCGAACCGGATAACAACACAGCTGTCGCGACCAGCGTTGGGCCCTCTGAGCGCAAAGAAATCGGGGTTGGCCGAGCCCCATCGCGCTGTCTGAGCACATAACATCACGATGCTCGACCGACTAACAAGACGAGATTGCCCCGTGACCGCCAGACGCGTCGGGACAGCCGCACTCATACTGCTGTCACTGACTCCATTTCTGATCATCATCGCGACCCGAGGTGGTCAAGCGACGTCGGTGACCAGCGGCGCCAACGCGACGCTGAACGGGATCACCATCGAGCCAACCGCTGCCGCGGTAGCCGCATCCCCGGATCCGGCCCAGTCGCCTTCCCCAAGCGCCGGATCTGGCTCACCCCCGTCATCTGACGACGATGACAGCAGCAGTGCTGTCGCCGACAATGAGGTTGGTTCCGTTGTGGTGCCCTTGAGTTCGACCACATCGCTCCAAACCCCACGGATAACCACTGCGGGCACCCCCGGATCGACAGTCGCGAGCCCCCAACCCACGCTAGGACCCGACGCCACCACCACAACAGTCGACGCCCTTGATCCCGCGATTGTTGGAATCTGTGTGTTCTCCAACGGTGCGGTCGCCAGTGGAATCCGCCAGAGTGCGTGCCAGGGGACCTTCACCACCGACCCCGATGAAGCTCGCCGCTTGTCCAACGAACGTCGTGGCATTACCACCACCTCTAGCACTTCCACGACAACACCTGCGCCAGGCACAACCACCACCGAACCGCCAACCACTACGACGACAACAACAACCACGACCACTACCACCACTTCGACTACGACCACTTCGAGCACATCGACAACTCAGGCCGACACCACAACAACTGCGGTCGATGTAACGCCCGACGTCTAGCCGAGCGTCTGGTTAGATGTTGGCTAGATGACCAAGGTCGTTGAAAGCCGACAGCGACGGGCGAGTTCGGTTGAAGTCGATCCGACATATTGCCGCCGGTGCCAATGTCATGCGAAACATCTGGTAGGTCTCGACCCCTAGCGCCCACTGCACGGCCACCTTTATCGGCGACATGTGACTAACAACTACGACGTGACGTTCGCTGGCGACATTGGAAAGATCTTCAAGGGCCTCAACGACCCTAAGTTGGAGATCTCGCGGGCGTTCACCGCCCGGCGGAGCGAAGTCGGGATCAGTTTGCCACTGTTTCCAGGCGTGAGGGGGAATGTCGCTCAATGGCAACGTGTCGTACTCGCCGTAGTCGAGTTCGATGAAGCGATCGTCGGTCTGCACCTCGATGTTGTTTGCCGTCGCCACAAGCGAAGCCGTTGCTTGAGCCCGAATCAGCGGTGAGGCGATCACCAAGTCGACGCTGGTCAGGGCGTTGGCCGCAGCTCTGGCCTGCAGAAGTCCGTAGTCGTCGAGAGGGTTGTCGATTCGGCCCTGGAGCAACCCAGTGGCATTGGCCGCGGTCCGCCCGTGGCGCAACAGAGTCAACACGCGGGTGGCTCTCCGCCGGTGAGGCTGCGGTCGATTCGACCAGTACGCACAAACACCCGTCGCCGATTGCTGTCGTTCAGGCCGAAGCGACTCCAGGCCCACCAAAGGGCGACGACCCCCGCCAGCTCAAGTAGAGCAGTGAGGACGATCGGTCGGTCGAAGGCGAGTATGGCTACGTCCTCGAACGATGTTCCAAGTGCTGGCCACCAAAAGATCGCGGTTTCTGACCAGACCGGGTCCAACAGAAGGTGAAAGAACCAGCCAATCGGAATGGCCAGAAGTCGACGTCGCAGGCGACGATGACCAACGGTGGCACCCATGATGGCGAACAACAGCACAACCGAAAAAAGTAACGTGTGACCAATCGCCAGGTGGCCTACCGGCCCATCGACCACGTCGGGGAGCAACGCGCCGACAACCACAAGTCGGTGATCGATTGCAGGATCGCGGAACACGATCCACATCAAGACCAGCGACATGCCCGCAAACCAGATGATCATGGCCAGTTGTTAACTGCGAATCACGAGTCGGAGCTGGGTGCTGCCAGCATGACCCCGCACTCTTCGCATTGATGAATCTCGTCGGTGTCGGACCCCTTAACCCGATCGAGAAACATCGACGACTGGCCAAGACCACACGCGGTGCATCGGCCGGCCTCGATCCGGCCGATCACTATGCCGCCTCGTGATCGACTGCGGAGCTTCTCGTACCGCTCGATGAGTTCGACGTCGACCTTGGCCGCTTGGGACCCTCGTTCGGTCCGAACCGCGCTGCACTCGGCATCCAGTTCAGCAAGTGCAACAGTTCGATTAGCATCGACTCGGCCCCGCTCGGCATCGAGTTCGGCCGATTTAGAATCGAAACCGGCGAGCGTGGCTGCTAGTGGTTCGGCTTGCTCCATCAACTCGAGGACGTCGTCTTCGAGTTGAGTCTGGCGACGTCGAAGACTCGCGATCTCGTCCTGAAGCGCACCAGCGTCCTTAGGCGATGTGATAGATCCGTCGTACAGCTTCTCGTTATCGGCCGTCGCTTTCGCATCGAGGCTGGCAACCTCGTCCTCGATACGTTTCTGCTCCCGTTCGAGATCGTGGTGCTGAGAAGCAACTCCGGACCGATCTTCGGTCAACGCCGATAACGACGAAGCCAACTCGGTCAGCTTCTCGTCCTCAGGCAAATGACCACGTCGGTGCTCGATCTGGTCGAGCCTGGTATCTAGATCCTGGACTGACAGCAACGAATCGAGGCTGCTCACGACCACCTCCGAACAGTTGACAAGGTTGGGGGCATGAACCTCGTTCTATCACCAGATAGTCGACGCATGGTCATCTCGGCGCCGTCGGTGTCGAATTCTCGAAAACCCAAGAGTTAGCCGCCCGCGGTCGTGGCCGTTGCCGCCGTCGTCGTGGTTGTAGCGGCGGTGGTAGTTGTGGTCGGCGCGGTGGTAGTAGTCGACCCCGTCGTGGTGGTGCTAGCAGCAGCGGTGGTTGTGGTTGTTCCATCGCCAGGTGCCGTCGTCGTACCACCGCCATCACCCTCAGAAGTAGTGGTTGTCTCTTCTTCGGTGGTGGTGGTCGTGGTGTTCAGTCGCTCCTGGACTTCGCTACACCGGACCTTCTCGTTGCGAGTTAGGCCATCTTCGTCGGTTACTTGAATCTCGCAAAGCGCATTGTCGCGAGGGATGAACTTACCCCTAGTCGGCTCAAGGTCGACTCTTACGTCAGCGCAATCGAGTTCGAATTCGATCTTCGTGCCGTCGTCGAGCTCGACCTCGACGTCGCACTTTTCGTCGGGCAGAAACAAGAAACGCCCCGACCGTGGGCCTGGCGGCGGTTCAGGAAACTCAACCAGAGGCAGGTTGGCGTGAATTTTGCTCATGAAGTCGCCGAATATGGGGGCAGGGACCCGGCCTCCGGTAACACCTGAGAGACCCCAAAGGTTGCGCATGGACACGATCTCGGTGGGGTCACCGATCCATACAGCGGTTGAATAGTGCGGGGTGTAACCCACAAACCATGCGTCGCCAAAGTCCTGAGCGGTGCCAGTCTTGCCTGCCGAAGCCTGGCCGTTTGACAGCTGTGCCCGCCGTCCAGTTCCGGCGAGTACGTTAGCCTCCAATATCTGGGTGACCAACGCCGCGGTGGCTTCAGAGACGATCCGCTCGCCGCGGGGGATGTGTTGGTAAATGACATTTCCGTCGCGGTCCTCGATGCGCTCGATATAGAACGGCTCCATTCGGACACCCCCATTTGCAAGCACGGCATAGCCGACCGCTTGCTCAAGTGGAGTGACTTCCTGGGCGCCCAACGACATCGACTTGAACGGTAAGAAGCGATCGTCGCCCTCGCGGCCCGTCATGCGGCTGGCAACATCGACCACCTCGTCGAGGTCCGACAAGATGCCGAGCCGCACGAACGCGCAGTTTGATGACGACGTCGTCATTGTCCGGATAGTGCCGAGCCGGCCGGGTCCGTGGCCGAAGTTGTTAACGGTATACAGACCCTGCGGGCCATCGTCAAAGGAACACGGACCGAGCCCACTGACTGTGTCATATGGCAAGAAGCCAGCCCGCTCAATAGCAGTGGTCAGTACGTACGTTTTGAATGAGGAGCCAGGCTGTCGTTTGCCCTGGGTAGCGAGATTGAACTCGAAGTCGGCAAAGTCTGGGCCGCCGATGAAGGCTCTGATAGCGCCAGTGTCGGGTTCGACGGTAGCCATCGAAACCTCGAATTGACCTCGGTCGCCGTGCTCGGCAAAGAAGGCGTCGACCGAGTCGCGCATGTCTTGTTCCATGCCCGGGTCGTAGGTGGAATAGATCCGCAGCCCGCCTGAATAGACAGCACTAAAGCGCTCTTCGGCAGTATCGCCAAGAATCTCGAGGTCGAGGGCGGCGCTGACGACTTCGTCGAGGAAGTAGTCGCGCTGAAGGCTGGCATCAGTGAAGCGCGGGCTGAGGTTGCGAGTAGGCAGAGGCCTGGCCAAATAACGGTCGAACTCATTGCGGTTGATGTAATCGAGATCGAGCAGCCTCGTTAGGCCAACTTCGCGTCGACGCATGGCTACGTCGACATCTTCGAAGAAGTCGAAGATAGCGGGCTGGCGAATGAGCCCGGCGAGGAGCGCGGCCTCGCCATGGTCGAGGTTCTCAACATCTTTGCCGTAGTAGGTCTCGGCTGCGGCCTGAATACCGTAGGCGCCGTTACCGAAATAGATCTCGTTTAGGTAGAACTCGAGGAGCTCTTCTTTGCTGAGTTCTTCTTCGATCCGTGAGGCCAACACGGCCTCGCGGATCTTACGGTTGAGGGTGCGTTCGCTACCGACAACGCGCAGTTTGACGATTTGCTGGGTGATTGTGGAGCCGCCCTGGCTGATGTCTCCAGCAGAGACGTTCGACAGCAAGGCCCGCATGGTGCTCCGGAAATCCCAGCCCCGGTGGTTGAAGAAGTTCTCGTCTTCGACGGCGGTGACAGCTTCGATGACCGTGTCGGGAATGCGTTCATAGGGCACGATCTCGCGATCGATCGACGTGTTTAGCACACCCATTTGGGTGTTGAACGAATCGTAGACCTCGGTTCGCTGGGCCCCTGGCGTCAAGTCGAAGTCGACCTCGAGCCTGGCCCGGTCGATGGGCGTGAGTGCAGCCTCACTGTGGGGCGCGATGGCGTATCCGGCCGCATAAACAACACCGGTTGCCATCACGATGGTGACAACGATGCCGAGAACACGGGTAGCCCGCCAGCTCAGGAGTTTGACAAAGGCACCCACAGATCCTCCACGGTAGTGCTGAGGCGCCCACAATCATCGTCACACCCCTCAGATACGGCATGCTGGGCTCGTGACGAAACACGAATCGCTAGTGGTCGTGGTGGGTGGAGGGGAGCCGCCGGCCACCGAGGTAACACGGTGGCTAACGGCCGAGATCGAATCCCACGCTAGTAATGACAACACCCCAATGGTTGTCGTTGCTGTTGATCGTGGCCTCGATCATGTCCAAGACATGGGCCTTGTGGCCGACGTAGTTGTCGGAGACATGGATTCGGTTTCTACGAACGCGCTCGAAGAAGCCACCGAGGCGGGTGCCAGAGTCGAGAGGTTCGCAGCCGACAAAAACGAGTCAGACCTCGAGCTCGCCCTCACCTGGGTCAGCGATCACGTCGCCGCGCCTCGGCGCGTTATCTGCGTCGGAACCGCTGGCGGCCGCTGGGACCACGAGATCATCAACATCGCTGTAGTCGGAGCCTGGGCCGCCGCTCACGACGACGTGACTATCGTCGAGCGGCGCGGCACGATTCGCATCGTTGTCGGTGGGTCTGGGCCCGTTGGGCTCCAGATGCCGGTTGGCACCACCATTTCGTTGCATCCACTCGGTGGCGACGCTACGGGCGTAAATGTCACCGGGATGAGGTGGCCACTCGTTGATGCAGTGCTGACACCCGGATCCAGCCTGGCCCTTAGTAACGTGTCCGAGGTGGAGCGCCAGACGATTTCGTGCCTAACCGGCCGTCTACTTGCCATTCTCTCCAACTAACACTCTCGTCAACTGACATCCTTTGCGCAGCTACAACCAGATGCAGCTTCCATGACAACCCCACAACCCATGCGATTCTGGCTAGCAGTCGTGGCCGTGGCTCTCGTTGCCGGAGCCTGTGCTGGCTCAGCACCAGACGCAAGAACCATCAGGCTGCTGACCCACGACGGGTTCGTCGTACCGCAGGAGAGCATCGACGTTTACACCGACCAGACGGGCATCAGGGTGGCCATTTTGCGTGAACCAAGCCCAGAAGCGGTGGTCGAGTTACTGTCTCGAACCCGCGATCGTCCTATTGCCGATGTCGTTCTGGGTGTCGATTCTTTGTCGCTAACGAGGCTTGTCGACGAAGGACTGGTCACGCCGTATCGACCGATCGCGGCCGATCGACTCGACCCTGTTTTGATGGTCGACAATGATCGCGTAACACCGGTCAGCACCCTCGACGTTTGCATTAACGTCGATGCCGAGTTCTATAGGCCAGAACCTCCGACCCAAGCCGAGCTCGACGATCTGGCAGTGCGGGAAGCGGCTCTGCCAGAGGGTGCCGAGTTAGCCGTCCCCGAAGAAGAGGAACACGAGGTCGATGCGGGTCCGACACAACCGCGTTCGCTCCTCGACTTCACCACCGCTGACCACGCCGACGAGCTGGTCATACCCGACCCCCACACAGATCGGATGGGTCAGTATTTCCTGGTGGCCCTCTGGCAGCGGTTCGGCGACGACAGCGAAGCCGGCCCGACCTGGCGAGACGTGGCGGTCGATCTGTTACGTAATGGAGCGTTGATCACCGACACATGGGACGATGCATACTTCGGTGAGTTCACACAAGGAAGCGCCACCGGCGAACGGAGGGCCGTCTTAGCCTCGGCGGGAATGCCGGCGGTGACGGCCAGGCTCCGATTCGAACCCCCAGAGCTATTGGAAACCGAGGTAATCGACGATGCCTGCCTACGCGTTGTCAACTACGCGGGCATCATCGGAGGCACACTGCAACGACGCGACGCCGGGCGGCTTATCGATGCCATCGTCACGCCAGAGTTTCAGTTCTTCTTGGGCGACGATCGCGGCTCGCGACCAGCCAGGATCGACCTTGTGATCCCCGAACTGGTCGACGCATACGGGTCCGACGTCGACGTTGCTGTGATCGACCCCATGGTCGACGACATGTTCGTCCAGGACCTGTTGCTGGCATGGGACCAAGCAGTGATCGAAGCAGCAACAGAACCTGAGCCCGAAGTTGCGGATCCCGATGCCGCGACCACGCCATAGGGCAAAGACCTACTGGTGTCTGTCCGGCAATACGTTCCGCTCAGCTGATCAGTTGGGCAAGGCTCCGACCGAGCGAGCGCAGTCGACCATGGCGTCGATGCTCAGTTGAGCGTCTTTGTCGGTCGTCGCCCAGCTAGACACGCTTACACGCATTGCTAATCGGCCCTGCCACTGGGTTGGTCCGCACCAGCACGTTCCGTCGTTCTGAATTGCGTCGATCCAGGCTTCGGTAATCGCATCGTTGTGTGCTCGAACAAGCACTTGGTTCAACACCACTTCGTTGATGACCTCGAGACCGGCTGCGCTCAAGCTCTCGGCGATCGTTGACGCATGTGCAGATAGTCGCGACACGAGATCGGCAACTCCGCTTCGTCCGAGGCTCCGCAAGACGGCCCATACTTCGATTTGGCGGGCTCGCTGGCTTGATTGAGGTGTGTGATGCATCGCGTCGTAGCCGCCGTCGATGGGCAAATATCCCGCATGCGCCGCGAATGTACGACGGAGGTCTTCGCCCCGTCGGACGAACGCTATGCCGCAGTCATAGGCGACATTGAGCCACTTGTGGGCGTCGGTTGCCCACGAGTCTGCGCCTCGAAGTCCTTCCACGAGCGCCGCCCGACCGGGATCGGCGAGGGCCCACAGACCGAACGCACCATCGACGTGAACCCAGCCTTGGCGATCACGTGCCCACTCGACGATCGACCCGAATGGATCGAATGCGCCCGTGTTCACCTCCCCGGCCTGAGCGCACACGATGACAGGAGGGTCAACGTCGGGTAGCGCATCGGCCAACATGGCACCCTGGTCGTCGACCGGCACGCGTATGACCCTGTCGCGATCGAGCCCAACGATTGAGAGCGACTTGACAAGAGTTGTGTGGGCCTGCTCGCCGATAACCACCGTGACTTCGGGCGCTCCGAATAGGCCACGGTTCGGAGCGTCCCAGCCAGCCGCGGCAAGTTGCCGATCCCTGGCTGCGGCCAAACACGTTGCGTTCGCTACCGTCGCGGCGGGGTCACTTGGATCGTCCGGAAGGGGTTCGTTGAATCTCTTTAGCGCAGCGAGAGCCTCGCTGTCCGCTGCTACGGATCGCTGGTCGATCTCGGCCAGGTATCTTTGGGCCCTGCGGGATGCGTCTGCGAGAAGCTCGAATCGATCGGTCATATCAATAGAACACGTCGTCGCTGCGTGCACAATCTTCAACAGGTTGGATCACTCAACGGTCATGAGCAACGGACGTCAACGAACTCTCCTCTGCTCGGTAACCGAACCCTACGATGCGACTACAAGAGAACGCGACTGCACGAGAACACGGCCTTCGCGGTGAGAACCCGAGACGCGGCGTCGACTAGTCGCGCTCGGTCGAGCTGACCGCTGGCCATGGAGGCCGTTAGACGGGCGTGGATGTCGGCGATTTCGGACGCGTTGCCCAACAACATGATGTCGTTGCCCGCTACCAAGGCCAGTTCGACCGCCTGGGGGGTAGTCCACTGGTCGGCTATGGCTCGCATGTCTAACGAATCGGTGAGGATCAGCCCGTCAAAGCCGAGTTCCTCGCGCAGCAGGCCGGTGACAGCAGCCGGCGATAACGATGCGGGCGCTCCGTTGGTAAGTCCAGGGACTGATAGGTGAGCAACCATGACGGCAGCGGCGCCATTGTCGATGGCGACTCTGAATGGCTCGAGGTCGACGGCCCGGATTTCGTCGATACCTGGAGTTGTCGGCAGCTCGAGGTGGGAGTCCGCCGATGCACGACCATGGCCTGGGAAGTGTTTCACAACGCCAAGCAACCCGCCATCGTCGAACCCAAGTCGAACCGCCTCGGCGTATTCGATGACTTCGTCGACATCGTCGCTGTATGCACGGTCGCCGATTCCGGGGCCTCCGCCGACATCGACCACCGGCGCCAGGGCGACATCGAAACCAAGTTCGACCATGTTGCGGGCATGTTCGGCGATCAGCAATCTGAGTTCGTCTGGAGTGTTTTCGGCGGCTTGAGTTTGGGCCGAAGGCAAACGATCCAAGATCTGCCTAAGGCGTTGCACCCGGCCACCTTCTTCATCCACAGCGATGAGCGGAGCTATCTCCGAAACCCCTCTGGCCTCAGCTAGGCGGCTCGCCAACGACCCGTCTGGCACCCCCATAACAACCCAGCCGCCGATCGACCCTTCGGCCAACAGACCGATGATCGATGATGTCTCGTCCCATGGCACACCAGGCATGAGGATCTGGCCGATAAGGGTGGTGTCATCCAGCATCGCGGTACAGCTGGTCTGGGGCGAACCTTGAGCATCGGCGGCGAAGAGATGCTGGGCCGCGACCAGGCCCGCTAAAGACCCGGTGGGTCGCTGCGCCCCAGCCGCGGCGTTGTTCGGTTCGACGGTCTGGGCTCGGGCCTGCGAAGCTGAGGCGACGGCGACTCCGAACGCAGCACCAACCAGCAACACGCGAACCCAACTCGGGCGGCGGGTTGGCTCGTTGGGTTGTTTCTGGTGTCGCATCCAACACAAACGGTACCGAAGGACCCACACAATGCTCAGTTCGTTCGATGACTACCCAATTCACCAGACGTCGCGCCCCATCAACGAGCCGGCCAGCGGCGACCTCAACCACTACGACCGATACTTCTTCAACGGCTACGACGCTGCCGGCGAAGTTTTCTTCGCAGCCGCCTTCGGCGTCTACCCGAACAAGGGAATCGTCGACGCCGCCTTCTCCGTGGTCACGAACGGAGTTCAGCAAAACGTGTACGCCGCGGGGCGAGCCCCGATGGATCGAACCAGAACCACGATCGGGCCAATGACGATCACCATTGAGGAACCAATGAGACGACTCCGAGTCTCGGTGGCTCCAAACGAACACGGACCATCGGCCGAGCTCGTCTTTGGGGCCAGAAGCCTCGTGGTCGAAGAACCTCGGTTCGAACGGGTGACTCGCGGGCGAACGACGATGGACTACACCCGCCTTACCCAATGGGGCACATGGGCCGGTCATATCGAAATCGATGGGGTCCGAATCGAGATCAGCCCTGAGATACATCGGGGGTGTCGCGACCGGTCCTGGGGTATCCGTTCGGTGGGCGAACAGCTACAGGCCCCTAGCGTCGAAGCTCCTCAGTTCTTCTGGTTGTGGTCGCCGCTCAACTTCGACGACTGCTGTGTTCATGTCGATGTGCAAGAAAGTGCTGATGGGTCACGCTGGCATGGGTTCGGCGCGATTGTGCCAACACTCGAATCGCCGTCAGAGCCAACTATTGATCCGAGTCGAATCGATGTTGCAGCAGCCGTCGACCACAGTCTGGTGTGGAAGTCTGGTACCAGAAATGCTGAGTCGGCCTCGTTAGAACTTCGGTTCGCTGACGGTCGAGCCGAACATATCGAACTCACCCCGATGCTCACCTTCTTTATGAATGGCGCTGGCTACTTTCACGCCGAACGCGGTCATGGCTCGTGGCATGGAGAGCTGTCGGTTGCTGGCGACTCGTGGCGTACAGATGAGGTGGACCGCACCGAGTTCAGGCGCTTCCACATCCAGGAGTTGGTCAGCGCCCGCTGGGGCGACCGAGTGGGTGTTGGAATTCTCGAACAGCTTGTAATTGGAGCCCACGAGCCTTCGGGTTTTGTCGACGTTGTGGGCGTCGCTCCCTAGTGGGAACGTTGGGTGACATATTCGGCGCGATCGTGTTCTGGTTCGTGATCGCGATTCCGATCCTGCTCACCGCCCGCCGCGACGTCGCCAATGCGGAGAGAGGTCAGATATGACCGGCGATGTAGTAGTCAGATATGACCGGCAGTGTGGGCTCGCTCCTTAGCGCCGAAGGGCCGTGAACAGCCGGAGCGGACCGTTGCTGCCATCGTCGCCGCAACACCAGCAGTCGTCGGTGTCGATTCCAGACCACGTGACCTCACAAACGCGACAAGCACGGGCGACTAGCCCGCCAGGTTGGGGCTCGAGCACTGGGGCCGGAGCTGCCGCTGGCAAGGTGAGGTTTAGATTGCGAGGCATGCATCAGGTGTCGACCGCTATAAGGGGTACCTGCGCGCTGGTTCGTAGTAGCGATACTCGTGCGACTTGACGAACCCGCGAGCTTCATATAGGTGTCGAGCCAGGTTGTCTTGTCCAACTTGGAGCACGCAGACAGCGCTGGTGTCGAGCAATGCGTCGAGCACACTGCCAGCTAGACCTTGACGTCTGGAGCCGTGGCGGGTCGCCATACAACAAATCACTCGCGCGTCCGGAAGCTCGACATCGATGCCTAAACCGACAGAACCACGGTCCCGGTAATCGCCGGTCGTGGTCGAGGCCGAGACCCACTGTCCACCCTGAATCTGCTCGAGGAAACCTCGACTGATCGAAGAATCAACGCTGCGTCCAGACACGTCGTACCAAGTGTCGAACCAGGCGTCGGAGCAGCCCGCATCGATGCGAACTCGATTGGTAACCGCGGGGGCGGCCAGGTTCGCCGGCCGCACATAAACCAACGTCGGCTCTGCGGCGATGTATCGGGCCCTACTCATGGCCGACGCAATGGCGCTATCTTGCCCAGAGACCTGCCATCGAATCTGCTCATCACGAGCGCCGTACCAGCGTTCGATTTGTCGGACCAGAGCATCAAGCTCGTCACCACCGCACGTGGCGATATAGTCGTGATCGACCACTGTTGCAGAGTTCGCTCGCTGAGTGAAGCCATAGGCCGAGCGCGCAACAACCGGACCAAGTCGCTCGATTAGCCCACCAGACCAGGCCGCTACGCCGGCAAGATCGGCGAGGCGCGGTGACAACTCGATGCCATTTCTTCGCGAGTTATCCGATTCGCGGTGCGTCACCCCTTCAGGATCGCATAGTTTCAAGCACATGTATCTCAAACGGAGGACGGCGAGATGGCAAATCGCAACATCGTTATCGGCGCAGCTATAGCGCTCTTGGCACTCGCACTCGTTGCGATTGTCGACACTATTCCAGACCTCGAACGAGAGCTCGAGCAACGAACCGCCGCCAACCTCGATGAGCTTGGAATCGAGTACGAGGAGATCGACTTCTCTGGCCGGATCGGCACTGTGCGGGTTCCGGCCGGATCGGAGGACGACGTCAGAGCCACACTCGACACCGAGTTCGAGGAGTCGTTCTTCAACGACGTGTTCAGGCTCAACGTCGAGACGGGTGACACGTCCACAGCAGCCGCGGCGCCGCCGACAACCATCGCAGCACCTTCTACGACCACCACGCCTGAAACCACGGTAGTACCTGCTACAGCACCGCCAACAACGATCGCGGCTGCGGCGATCGAGGCCGAGATCGAGGCCGTGACAGCGCTTCAAGGCATCAGCTTCTCGAGTGGAGGCTCAAGTTTGACACCTGGAAGCCAAGCCGTCCTCGATGAAATCGCAGCAATACTCATTGCCAATCCGGATGTGAGCATCGCCGTAGAGGGCCACACCGACTCACAAGGTGCCGACACCGCCAACCAGGCGCTTAGCGAAGCTCGGGCCACGTCGGTTGTTGATTACCTGATCACGAAAGACGTTGGCACAGATCGGCTGACGGCCACCGGGTTCGGAGAGTCACAGCCCGTCGCCGACAACGCAACGGCTGCGGGCCGAGCCGAGAACCGACGCATCGAATTCAACCTAACCAACGGGAGCAACTGACATGAGTTTCGCAATCGGCGAGCTAATCATCTACTTACTGCTCGCCATGATGCTTGGCTTGTTGGTTGGCTACTTACTCTGGTACCGGCGCTGGAAATAATGCATCGAGAAGTGCGGGCGCTAAGGAAGGCGTTCGAAGCTCCAACTAAGCGGAATATCTTTGTCATAGGGCATCGTGCCGTGGAAGGCATAAGGGTTTTCGTCGAAAACCAAGGGCACGAAATGACGGTCTCCGGCCCACATGGGGAGGTCGGCCAGTGTTCGGACCTCAGGGTCGCCATCGCAGGCTTGCAACAGGCGGCTGCGCGCCACCCATAACAGAGTTCCTTCCTCGTTGGCTTCGGGAACCACGCCAGTCCAGGCATCGCACAAGAAGATGAACCCAAGCCACTCTTCGCCTTTGGGTCCGAAGTTACTCCACGTAATCGTGCCCCGCAGCTGGAGCGAATCGAGCTCGATACTCGCTTCTTCGCGGAGTTCGCGACGGGCACACTCGGCCACGCCCTCGTCGAACTCGACCTTTCCGCCTAAGCCATTGACCTTTCCGAAATGGTCATCATCGGGTCGAGCGTCGCGCCGAACTAGAAGAATTCGGTCGGTCGTGCGATCGAGTACGTAGACCAAGGTGCCCACGATGGGGCGAAATCGCGTGGCGGTCACGCCGCCTTTTCGAGAATGTGAACTCCACAGGCCGACCCAAGCCCAATGACGTGAGCCAAGCCAACTTTGGCTCCTTCGATCTGGCGATCGCCAGCCTCGCCGCGCAGGTGATGACAGACCTCCCAGATGTTGGCAATGCCAGTGGCCGAGATGGGGTGGCCCTTGCTCTGAAGCCCACCAGACACGTTCACCGGCATAGACCCATCGCGGTGCGCCGCTCCTGATTCGAAGAAGTCGACAGCGCCGCCCTCTTCGCACAACATGAGGTTGTCGTAGTGAACGAGTTCGGCCGTGGCGAAGCAATCGTGCAGCTCGACCAGATCGAGGTCGTCGGGGCTCACTCCTGCTTGTTCATACGCTATCTCGGCCGCGCCGCGGGTGAGCGTGTTTACGTCGGGAAGCACCTGACAACGTTCGGTGTATGGATCGCTGGTAAGAACCGACGCCGACACCTTCACGGCTCGTCGTTGCTGTTCGGAGCTAAGCGACCGGAGCCGCTCTCCTGACACAACAACAGCAGCTGCTCCCCCATCGCAGTTGGCCGAACACATGGGCCGAGTGTTTGGGTAGGCGATCATTAGGTCGCCCATGATTTGTTCGGCCGACATCGCTTTGGTGTACGCGGCAAGAGGATTGAGCGTGGAGTGCCCGTGATTCTTTTCGCTGATGCGGGCAAACAGCTCGAAGTCGACGCCTCCGTACTTGTGGCCGTACTCCATGCCGATCTGGGCGAAGGTGCCTGGCATGTTGGCCGTGCCGATCCGGCCATCGGTAGAAGCAACGGCCCCCACACGACCCGACGGAGTCCATTCGTCGGCATCGGCTTGGGGCGTTGCGCCAAGGAGACCAACGCCGCTGAGCTTCTCGACGCCCACGGCCAGACCCATGTCGCATTCGCCAGCTTTGATTGCCATGATGGCGGTTCGCAGCGCCGTGGCCCCGGTGGCGCATGCATTGGTGACGTTGTAGGCGGGAATTCCCGTCTGGCCGATCTGCTTTTGCAGCTGCTGGGCAAATCCGCCGTTGCCGCGAAGGTTTCCGGCCGCCAAAACACCAATGTCGGCCATGGTCACTCCGCCATCGGCGAGCGCGGCCATCGCGGCCTCGGATCCGAGATCAAGAACGTCTTTGTCTGGATGTTTCCCGAACTTGGTCATCTTGATGCCAAGAATCCAAATGTTGTCATCGTTAGCCATGATGTTCCCCCAGTAGGAGCAGGTCAGAGTTGGTGGAAAGGTCAGACGGGTTCGAATCCGAACCCGATGGCTTCGACGCCGGCCGAGTCGAAGCCCATTGAGTACGTGGTCAGTTTTACTTGCATGCCAAGCTTCACGTGGTCATCGTCGGCTTCGACGTTGATCAGGTTGGCCCGCACGCTGGTGCCATCGCAGTCGACCACTGCGGCCACAAACGGAACGTCAACGCCAGGCGAAGCAAACGCCACGATTGTGAACGATGCCACCTCGCCTTCGGTGGCGACGTCGGTCTTGGAGAACTCAGTGCCGAAACAACCAGCACACGCGTTGCGGCGGTCGAAGTAGCGGGCGCCACAGCCGTTGCACTGATTCACAACTAGGTGCGGGGAGTCGCCGAGCACCAGATAGTCGACGAGTGGGATGGTGTTATCCACGGCAGCGGTTTCGCTCATACAGTTTCGACCATACAGCAGTGTTGCCCGATCTTGGCCAACGACACAAGTTGGTACTAGCAGCTCGATCCCAACTACGGTGCAATATCGCACAATGACCAGGGGGCAGAGTGGCGAGACAGCTAAGTCTCAAATTTGTTGAGCTGGTTTTGGTGCTGCTGGTCGTGTCGTTCGCCAGTTTTGCGCTCCTCAGCCTTGTCCCCGGTGACCCTGCATTTGTGATCCTTGGCGAAAATGCCACTCCAGAGTCCATCGCAGAGCTACAGACCGAGCTTGGCCTGAATGATCCGTTGATTGTTCGCTACGTGAACTGGCTCGGCGACGCTCTACAGGGAGACCTTGGCCGATCCAAACGACTCAACCAAGATGTCGTCGACACCCTGGCCGAGCGGCTGCCAATCACCATCGAACTCGTTGTTCTGACCCTGGTCGTGGGAGTTCTGATTTCGATTCCGCTCGGAACACTCTCGGCCTGGAAGGCAGGGAGCCGCTTCGACCGCGTCGTCACAACTCTGAGTTTCGGAGTGCTTTCGATGCCGAGCTTTATTGTCGCTATTGGGCTAATCATCATCTTTGCCGTGAAGTTAGGCTGGCAGCCAGCTGCACCCGCGTGGGTGCCCTTCACCGAAGATCCGCTACAGAACCTCCGCAACGTCATCCTTCCCGTCGCGGCTACAGCCATGGCCGAAGTTGCGATACTCACGCGAGTTCTACGGTCCGATATGTTGCAAGTTCTGCAAAGCAACCACATCGAAACAGCCCGGGCCAAAGGGTTATCCAACCGGCGGATCCTGTTGCGTCACGCCCTACCGCAAGCATCACTTTCGTTGCTCACATTGATCGGCCTCCAGATTGCTGGAGCGATGACCGGAGCAGTTGTGCTCGAATCGATCTTCTCACTACCTGGTATCGGCTCGATGCTGCTGACCGCAATCGGAACCCGCGATCTTGTCTTGGTTCAGGGCACGGTCCTGGTGGTCGCAGCCACTTACGTTGTCATCAACTTCGTGGTCGATGTGGCGTACCAGTTCGCCGATCCGAGGTTGCGCCATGGCTGACGTCACCGCAGCACCTCCGATCGACCAACACCCAGCACCTGCACCGCCGAGCAAGGCCGCCACTGCTCGGCGAGTCAGCTACGGAATCTTGTTCTGGGTCAGCC
>CAZMUM010000020.1:0-3638 GCA_964569385.1 uncultured Acidimicrobiales bacterium | reverse complement strand
AGCAAGGCCGCCACTGCTCGGCGAGTCAGCTACGGAATCTTGTTCTGGGTCAGCCTTGGTTGGATCGTCGTGGTGTTGACCGCTGCGCTGGCAGCATCGCTGGCTAGCTGGGTCAGCTTTGACCTGCCTGGTCTAAAGGATCCCAACCGAATCAACCCGGCCGACCGTTTGCTGCCGGTCCGAAATTTCAACTATTGGCTCGGTTCCGACGCCCTCGGCCGCGACAATCTGGCACGCCTGGTCGAAGGGGCGCGGGTCTCGGTCACCATCAGCGTGGTCACCGTGGCTGTAGGCATCGTCGTTGGCGGGCTCATCGGCACGGCAGTTGGTTTCTACCGAGGCACCGTGGAGCGGCTCACGATGGGCGCCGTCAACGTCGCTCTTTCGTTCCCGAGCCTCGTGCTGCTACTCGGGGTCGTAGCCATGGTCGGCTCTTCTTTGGTGACACTCACGGTGGTCTTTTCGATTCTCGCCATCCCCGGCTACATCCGGTTTGCTCGAGCATCGACGCTTTCGTTAATGCAGCAGGAGTGGGTCACCGCATCGTCGGTCATGGGCGCCACCGATCGGCGACTAATTACTCGGGTCCTCCTGCCAAACGTACTGGTGACTCTCATTACATTCGGGCTGTTAGCACTTGGCGGAGTCATCGTGGCCGAAGGCACCTTGGCTTTTCTTGGCTTCGGGATTCCGGTGCCTCAGGCAAGCTGGGGTCGGATGATCGCCGACGGTAAACCGCATCTAAACGACTCGCTCTCGGCCACGCTTGTGCCGGCAACCGTGATGTTTATGACCATCCTGTCGCTGAATTTGATCGGTGATGGGCTAAGAAGACGGTTCTCGGTCAGGGACTCACGGATCTAATCGACATGCAAACCAAGTTCGCGCAAAAAGGGGAAATGCAATGGGGAAATCAACAATAAGGCACCGCTCGCGGCTGTTAGCCATTCTGGCTGTTGTCGCTTTGTTCGCCGCGGCGTGTACCGGCGGCGATTCCGACAGTTCTGGCGACATCTCCAACAGCACCAGCCAGACCGAAGACGACTCGACCAGCGGCACTACCGGCACCACTGCTACAACCCAAGACATCGCTACCGCAACCACCGTCGCGGCACCAGATGAAACCGCCGATGAACTCGTACGCGGCGGCGAAGTCAGCATCGGACTGGTTTCGGAAACGAACACCGGTTTCTACCCGCCAAGCGCTGAGACCGCATTCTCGGCTGGATTCCTGGTGATGGATGCTCTGTACGACCGTTGGTTTGTGCAGACCGGCACCGGCGAACTTCTCCCCGAGGTCGCCGCAGCTCGGGCCACGCCCAACGCCGATGCCACGGAATGGACGATGACGATCCGCCAAGGAATCCAGTTCCACGATGGCACTGACGTCAACGCTGAGGCCGCAGTCGACATGGTTGCGTTGTGGCACGAGGGCCCCTTCGGCGCCACGTCCTCAATCGAGTCGGCCGAGGTGGTCGACGAGTTCACCGTCAAGTACATATTGAAAGATCCCAATCCTGCCTTCGAAGGTGTGCTTGCGGGTATCGGCTCGGGAGCGGTATTTTCCCCAACCGCCGCCCGGTCGTTTGGCCCTGAGGCATCCGTCGAGAACCCGGTTGGCACCGGGCCATTCGTATTCGAAGAATGGACACGCGATAGCGAGCTCACACTGCGTCGCAATGACAACTATTGGCGGGCCGCTCCCGATGGCGGAACGCTGCCATACCTCGATCGGATCCGCTTCCGTGTGCTTCCCGATGGCGATTCCCGAAGGGCCAGCCTTCAAGCAGGCGACATCGACATGGCTACCCAAGGAGGAGTTACCGGTGGCCAAGATCTAGTCGATGCCGGGTTCGTGCCATACGAATACATCGGCAACGGCGCCGGCGTCATCATCTTCAACACTTCAGTTCCGCCATTCGACGACGTCCGCATGCGCCGAGCTGCCTCGCACGCGCTCGACCCGAACCAATCCAACGCAATAAACCCCGCCACGCTCGCTGGCGTGTTCGACCTTCGCAACGGCTACTTCAACTCAACTAGCCCGTGGTTCAGCGAAGAAGCTGGCGCCGGCTACGCATTCTTCGACACCGACGAAGCCATCCGCCTCAGCACCGAGTACATCAACGACCCGAGACGCAGCGACGGCAAGGCCGTTGGCGAGCCAATCTCGTTCAGCTACGACTGCACTTCTGAGCCTTCGAACATTCAGACCGCTCAACTGTTTCAACAAGAGTGGGGCGACATCGGGTTCGAGGTAGAGATCAAGTCCCAGGAACAGTCGAGCTACATCACCCAAATTATCGGCGGCCCAAACGAAGAAGTCCCCTTTACCGGCGAGTTCCAGGCAGCCTGTTGGGCCGACGGCAGCTCGAGTGATCCCCTTGAGATCTTCCGCACGCGGTACGGCGACGGTCAGGTTCTCAACTGGACCAACTTCACCGACCCGAGCATCGACGCGGCGATCGAGACTCTCCGAACCGACCTCACCGAAGAGGGTCGCCAGGCCGCCACCGAAGACATCACCCGAATCACCGCAAATCAAATGCCAATCAGGTGGGGCTCGTCAGGGGCAACTTTGCTGCTCACGACGCCCGAGATCAAGGGCGTCGAGACCTATACCCATGCCGACGGCTCCGTTGGGGCACGGCGTAGCGGAGGCCGTGTGTGGTGGGCCGAGGTATGGCTCGAAGGTGCTCAGCCGATTGACATCGCTTCTGGTCCGGTCGAGCTGCCCGCAACGACGGCCGTGCCAGAACTTGGCGGTCCCAACGATGATGTCGCGGCAGCGATGCCCGATGCACCTCCAGGGATTCTCACCAAGGCTCGCGGTACCGAAGCCCTCGAAACGCTGTGTCCTGGCATCACCACGTTCGAAGACGTTGAGTTCATCAGCGCTACCTACCAGAACTACGACGGTGTCCCGACCTTTGGCCCGTTCGTAGGAATTCGTATCTACGAACTCGCAGAAGGCGACGCCGACGTTGTCCTCGCGAAGTACGCGCAAGCTGTGGCCGACTGTGCCACATACACCGATGCCCTCGACGACGGCACAGTTCTCAACCTTGGTTGGGAAGTTCGCGACTTTGGCTCGTTTGGCGATACCTCGGCGGGCTACGGCGTCGCCGGTGATGCAAATGGCTTCCCAATCGACAGCGACGTCTTGGTCATCAAGACAGGTAACAACCTGGCCATACTCACTGATCTAAACGTCGGAGGCGCCAGCGGCGGAGCCAACATCGCGGCGCTGGCCCCAGCAGTGGAAGAGATACTTGCTGGCCTAGGCGGTTAGACGCGGCGGGCCACGCCGAGATCGATGAGGAGCTGAAAGACAGGTTTCGAGGTCATCGACGTTCCGCGGTCGGCGTGCAGCGCGAGCGGGTTTCGGCTGATGTGTTTGGCCGGTGATCGCGACGTCGGTGAGTTCTTTTGCGGAGCTGGTCGCTATGGCACCGAACCAGGTTTGGTTATGGGACATCACCAACTGTATGGCCAGGCCCGAGCTGACGGGTGGGGCCACAGCACTCGGACGAGTTCGACGGCGTCGGTGTGGTTGGACGCACGATTCGGAGGTCGCGTTCGTAGGGGTTTGCATTGGGTTTGGTTGATGGTGCTGTCTTATAGGGGTTGGGTGGTTT